>NVVY01000002.1 GCA_002749135.1 Alphaproteobacteria bacterium
CATCTTGGCGATTTCAGTGACAAATCTCATGCCGGCATTAACAAAAAAGCTAATCCGGCCAACCACTTTAGGGAAGTCCTCTTCCGACACTTGGCCACTGGCCTTGATGGCGTCCAGAACCGCAATGGAGGTTGCCAGAGCAAAGGCCAGTTCCTGGGTCGGGGTCGCGCCCGCTTCCTGCAAATGATAACTACAGACATTGGTCGGATTCCAACGCGGAATTTCCTTATAAGTAAAACTGATCACATCGGTTATCAGACGCATGCTCGGCTCCGGCGGAAAAATATAAGTCCCCCGGCTGAGATATTCCTTGATAATGTCATTCTGCACAGTGCCTGCAAGAGCAGAGCGATCAACGCCCTGGGCCTCTGCCGCTGCCACATAGAGCGCCAGCAACCACGGGGACGGCGCATTGATGGTCATGGACGTATTCATCTGTTCCAGCGGTATATCCTTGAACAGGGTCTGCATGTCGCCCAGATGGCAGATCGGCACACCCACCTTGCCCACTTCGCCGCGGGACAGCACATGATCACTGTCATACCCCGTCTGGGTCGGCAGATCAAAAGCCACAGAAAGGCCAGTTTGACCCTTCTTCAGGTTGGTACGATACAGCTCATTGGATGCGGCGGCAGATGAATGCCCGGAATAGGTCCGGAAAAGCCAGGGTCTATCTTTTTTTCGGCTCTCTGACTGTGACATGGTTTTAACTTCCCTGAAATATGACGGTGACCTATAATATCCCCTCTTGCCGTAGCAATCAGTTAATTATAGTTAAAAAATAAAATATAATTACACTCTAGACCTTTTTTAAGAAATAATATAACTATTATTGCAGTGCAACATAAAAATTTAATGCTATGCCATGTTATTCTTATAGTTTTAGCCGAATCAGAGGAACAAAATGACAGACTCCGTTGAAAATGAGCCAACTGAATTAAATTCACTTGAAGGCAAATTCGAGATCAAGGACTTGTATGATGTTGGCGAGATTCCGCCCATTGGTCATGTGCCTGCCAAAATGCATGCCTGGGTGATCCGTCGTGATCGTCATGGTCCGCCGGAACAGTCTATGCTTGAGGAAATTGTTGATGTTCCTGAGATAGAATCAGATGAGGTTCTGATCCTGGTCATGGCCGCCGGGGTCAACTATAATGGTATCTGGGACGGTCTCGGCATTCCCCTGTCCGTCTTTGATGTTCATGATTCTGATTACCATGTGGCCGGGTCCGATGCGTCCGGTATTGTTTATAAAATTGGTCGCCGAGTCAAACGCTTCAAGGTGGGTGATGARGTYATYGTSCATTGYAAYCARGATGAYGGCGATGATGARGAATGCAAYGGCGGCGATCCCATGAACAGCCCGTCCCAGAAAATCTGGGGCTATGAAACCCCGGACGGTTCTTTTTCTCAATTTTGCAGGGTTCAGGCGCGCCAGCTCATGCATAGGCCAAAGCATCTCACGTGGGAAGAAAGCGCCTGCTATACCCTGACATTGGCCACCGCCTACCGGATGTTGTTCGGCCATCGGCCCCATATCCTGCGGCCCGGCCATAATGTTCTGGTCTGGGGCGCGTCCGGCGGCCTTGGCTCCATGGCGGTACAGCTGATTGCGGCGGCAGGTGCCCACGCCATCGGGGTTATTTCCGATGAAAGCAAACGGGAATTTGTCATGTCCCTTGGGGCCAGAGGGGTCATCAACCGCAAGGATTTCGATTGCTGGGGCCAACTGCCGCCTGTGGGCGATGCGGAAGTTTACGGGGCCTATAGCAAGAAAGTCCGCAAATTCGGCAAGGCCATCTGGGACATTACTGGCAAGGGCAATGACGTGGATTTTGTCTTTGAACATCCCGGCGAATCCACCTTCCCTGTTTCCTGCTTTGTGGTCAAACGCGGCGGTATGGTGGTCTTCTGCGCCGGCACTACTGGCTATAACCTGACCTTTGACGCCCGTTTTGTCTGGATGCGCCAGAAACGAATCCAAGGCAGCCATTTCGCCAATCTGAAACAGGCCTCGCAGGCCAATCAGCTGGTGATTGAACGGCGCATTGATCCCTGCATGTCAGAGGTTTTTGCCTGGGAAGACATCCCGCGCTCCCATACTAAAATGTGGAAGAACCAGCATAAACCGGGCAATATGGCCGTGTTGGTCAGCGCCAAGATCCCCGGTCTGCGCACCTTTGAAGATTGTGTTGAGGCAGGAAATAACGGATGAGTGATAGTTTATTCTCCCAATGCGCCGCCGCCGTGGATGCCGCACAGAAATATGCCGAGAAAGCCAAAGACAGCCTGAAACAACATCTTGTTAAGGGCGGACGGCTGGACCGGACGCTCATGGAGCAGAATCAATATGCCTGCCACGGATTCTCCTGGGTTTCCACCTATGTGGAGGCCCTGCGCCAGACCCTGAACTGGGCCACGGCGCTAGCGGAACAGGGGTTGTTTACCGAATTGGAGGAATTGATCGTCCGCATTGGCTTTGGCGAATATCTGTCTCAATTGCGCGGCGGTATTTCCATGTCACAGGGCGAGATCATCCGGGCGCAGGATATGTGGCTCACGGATGATGACCTTGAAATCCTGAATATTGCAGAGATCAATGAGTTGATCGCAGAGGGCAATACGCCTGCAAAGCGGGAACGGCTGGCACGGCTGATAGAGCATAGCGTGGRYAGCGGGGCCTTTGGCAACCTTGGCCTTGATGAAACCTACAGCATGATTCGGGACCAGTTCCGCCGTTTTGCCAACGAAGAAGTCATCCCCCATGCCCACGAATGGCACCTGAAAGATGAMTATATCCCCATGGAGATCATCGACAAGATGAGCGAAATGGGCGTGTTCGGCCTGACAATCCCGGAAGAATATGACGGGTCCGGCATGGGCAAGATCAGCATGTGCATCGTGTCCGAAGAACTCTCGCGGGSCTATATCGGTGTYGGCTCGCTSGGCACCCGGTCCGAAATCGCCGCCGAATTGATCATGGGCGGCGGTACCGAGGCCCAAAAGAAAAAATGGCTGCCCAAGATTGCCATGGGCGAGATTTTACCCACCGCCGTTTTCACGGAGCCCAATGTGGGCTCCGACCTGGGCTCATTGAAAACCCGCGCGGTGAAGGACGGTGATATTTACCGGATCACCGGCAATAAAACATGGATCACCCATGCGGCCCGGGCCGATATAATGACCCTTCTGGCCCGCACCGATCCGGACCAGCCGGGCTATAAAGGCCTGAGCATGTTTCTGGCCGAAAAACAGCGCGGCGATGACGATAATCCTTTCCCCACCGACGGCATGACGGGCGGTGAGATAGAGGTTCTGGGCTACCGGGGCATGAAGGAATTTGAGCTGGGTTTTGATGGTTTTGAGGTCAAGGCCGAAAATCTGCTGGGCGGGGAAGAAGGAAATGGTTTCAAGCAATTGATGACCACCTTTGAAAGCGCGCGTATTCAGACCGCGGCCCGGGCGCTGGGCGTGGCCCAATGTGCGCTGGAACTTGGCCTGCGCTATGCCACAGAGCGTGTTCAGTTTGGCAAGCCGATCTTTGATTTTCCCCGTGTCCATGGCAAGATTGCCCTCGCCGCTGTGGAAATTATGATGACCCGCCAACTGACCTATTTCGCCGCCCGGCAAAAGGATGAGGACAAGCGGTGTGATCTGGAAGCGGGCATGGCAAAGCTGCTGGGTGCCCGTGTGGCCTGGAGCACTGCCGACAATGCCTTGCAGATTCATGGCGGCAATGGCTATGCGCTGGAATATCAGATCAGCCGGGTTTTATGTGATGCCAGAATCCTGAATATTTTCGAAGGTGCCGCAGAAATTCAGGCAGATGTGATTGCCAGACGATTATTATCGTAATTTGTAACAAAAAAACAAAATAATATTTGGCAAAGTCCGGTTTTTAGGGTATATACTGTTCATGAAAGAATTATCCCCGTTAGAACTTATGTTCTGACAAATTAACTGACCGCCGGAGCCTTGCGCCCCGTGCGGTCATTTTTTTTGATGGGGAAAGACCCCCGCACCGTGGGTGCTCCCCCTCCTCGCATTAGCTCGGGCGCACCTTGCGCTTGCCTCACCCTAACCGGGTTCGGAGCCCTATAATAGGAGGGGGTACCCCAACTTTGGTTTGCTATAGCTGAAAATTTAAAAAGATGCGGGGTCGTTATCCCCCATCAACAAAAATTTCCAAACCATCGGCACCGGCGGTTACTTTTACCCGGTCGCCGTCATGGATGTTGTCCTCCAATATCATATTGGCCAGCTTGTCTTGCAAGGCGCGCTGGATAATACGTTTCAGAGGGCGTGCGCCGTAAACCGGATCGTAACCCGCATGGGCCAGCCAGTCCTTGGCACTGGAGTCCAGTTCAATGGTCAGATTCCGGTCCGCCAGAAGTTTTTCCAGGTGGCGCAGCTGAATATCCACAATGCCATGCATATCACTGCGTGCCAGACGGTGGAACAGGGTCACTTCGTCAAGGCGGTTCAGGAATTCAGGCCGGAAAGCCGCCCGTACATGTTCCATGACCAAACCGCGCACGGCTTCCACATCCTGATCGTCTTCCAGTCCGGCCAGCACCTCACTGCCCAGATTACTGGTCAGGATGATCAGCACATTGGTGAAATCCACCGTTCGGCCCTGCCCATCGGTCAGGCGGCCATCGTCCAACACCTGTAACAGGATATTGAACACATCGGGATGGGCCTTTTCCACCTCGTCAAACAAGACGATCTGATAGGGACGGCGGCGAACGGCCTCAGTCAAAACGCCGCCTTCTTCATAGCCYACATAGCCGGGCGGGGCGCCGATCAGGCGTGACACTGCATGCTTTTCCATAAATTCGGACATATCAATGCGCACCATGGCATGTTCGTCATCGAACAGAAATTCTGCCAGTGCCTTGGTCAATTCGGTCTTGCCAACCCCCGTGGGGCCAAGAAACAGGAATGATCCGATGGGACGGTTTTTGTCCTGAAGCCCGGCGCGGGACCGGCGAACGGCGGCGGACACGGCCTTGACAGCCTCATTTTGCCCAATAACCCGCCGGCCAATATGGTCTTCCATATGGACCAGTTTTTCCCGCTCACCTTCCAGCATCTTATCCACCGGAATCCCGGTCCAGCGGCTAACCACGGCCGCGATATCTTCCTCGCGCACTTCTTCTTTCAGGAGCTGATTATCGGGCCCGTCTGAATCCGTATTCGCGGCGGCCTCAAGCTGCTCTTCCAGTTTGGGAATAATGCCGTAAGCCAGCTCCCCGGCCTTGGCCAGATCCCCGGCCCGCTGGGCCTGTTCCAACTCTATGCGCGCATGATCAAGCTGTTCCTTGATCTTCACATCGCCGGCGATACGGTCTTTTTCCAATTGCCACTGGGCGGTCAGGCTGGCGGATTTTTGCTCAAGCTCCACCAGTTCCTTGTCCAGCTTGTCCAGCCGTTCTTTTGACGCCTTGTCCTTTTCTTTCAGCAAAGCCTCACGTTCGATTTTAAGCTGGATAATCCGCCGGTCCAATTCATCCAATGCTACGGGTTTGCTGTCCACTTCCATCTTGATGCGGGCCGCGGCCTCATCCATCAAATCGATGGCTTTATCGGGCAAAAAGCGGTCATTGATATAACGGTTAGACAGCACAGCCGCCGCCACTGTCGCGCTATCCGTTATGCGAATCCCGTGGTGAAGTTCGTATTTTTCCTTCAATCCCCGCAGGATGGAAATGGTATCTTCCACCGTGGGTTCCACCACCATCACCGGCTGGAAACGCCGCTCCAGTGCCGCATCCTTTTCCACATATTTGCGATATTCATTCAGGGTTGTCGCCCCGATACAATGAAGCTCACCTCTGGCCAGTGCCGGTTTCAGCAGGTTGGACGCATCCATGGACCCCTCGGACGCSCCCGCGCCAACGATGGTATGCATTTCATCAATGAACAGAATGATYTCGCCGTCMGAYGMCRAAACTTCTTGTAATACTGCCTTGAGCCGTTCTTCAAATTCACCGCGATATTTRGCCCCCGCAACCAGAGCGCCCATATCCAGCGCCATAACCTTTTTCTGGCTCAGGCTRCCSGGTACATCACCGTCTATGATCCGCAGGGCCAGACCTTCCACGATGGCAGTCTTGCCCACGCCGGGTTCCCCGATCAGCACCGGGTTGTTTTTCCGGCGGCGGGATAAGACCTGTATGGTGCGGCGAATTTCCTCGTCCCGGCCAATGACCGGATCGAGCTTGCCGTCCTGCGCCGCCTGTGTCAGGTCCAGCGCATATTTGCCCAGCGCATCATAATTATCCTCTGCCGAGGCACTGGACGCGGTCCGGCCTTTGCGGATTTCATTGATGGCGGCATTAAGATTCTGCGCGGTAAGCCCCGCAGATTTCAGGATTTCTGCAGACTTGGTATCCTTGGCCAGAACCAGCGCCAATAGCATGCGCTCAACGGTCACATAATCATCGCCGGCCTTTTTGGCAATTTCCTCGGCATTTTCAAACAGGCGCGCGGTTTCCGGGGCCAGATATAACTGCCCCGCTCCGCTGCCTTCTATCTTTGGATAGCCGAGCACTTCCTGTTCCACGGCCCGGATGGCCGCCTTGGCATTTGCCCCGGCGGCGGTCATTAAATTGGCCGCAAGCCCCTCATYATCTTCCAAAATTACTTTCAGAATATGTTCGGGCGTAAAACGCTGGTGACCTTCCCGGATRGCATAGCCCTGAGCCGATTGAATAAAGCCCTTGGTGCGATCCGTATATTTTTCAAAATCCATATYCCACTCTCCTTCACTGGATGTATAGGTCATATATAGTGTGATATTAATACCACACAAGAGGACATAAAGATTATGACAAAAAAAGACCGGACTTAATAGCCCGGCCTTTATTTTTAATTCGGTATAATCAGGTTTCTGCTTCGGTCTTTACCTTTGGCGGACGCCCGCGCCGTTTTTTTGGCGGGGGAGGTRTCTCTGCCTGTTCTTCAGGTTTTTCTTCYKTYKKTTCTNYYTTTGNSTTCYGSTKYKGGKKSYKCWKTTRSYWCTGCTTTTGGTTCTGCTTTTGGTTCTGCTTTTGGCTCTGCTGGTTCTTGGACGGCCTGTTCTACCGGGGCCGCATTGGCCCGTTGCTCGGCCTCAATYTCGGCTTTTCTGGCCCGTTCCTGCTCCCGCTTTACCTGTGCGGCGGCTTCGGTTTCGGCGAATTCCGCGTAAATGCGRTAATAATGGTCCGCATGCTGGCTGAGGGCTTCAAATTCAAGCCGGTCCGTGGCGCGCYTTTCCTGRGCGAGCATTTTATATTTCTCATACAGCTGTTTGGCGTTRCCGCGCTGGCCACCCGCCGGGCCCCGGCTGTCWATCTGWCGGGTCGGTGAATTGGGCTGCTGCATCCGATTCGGATTATGGCGGCCTTTATTGTTTCTTTTCTGATTATTATGCTGGTTAGACTTGTTATGCTGACCAGGGCGACCCTGCCTGTTATGCCGGGGATTTTGGTTTTGTTTCATGAAAACTACGCTAATAAGGGCTGTTCTATACATTTTTCGTCAGCCCATCCGGGCAAACATCCTGTATGACAGCGGTTACTTTTTCAAAYATATAAATATCTGGGGTTTATTTGCCGGGGTATTATTTCCAATAATCCTCCCGGACCCTGTCGCTCCCCAAGGAGCAAGCTCACTCTACCCTT
This sequence comes from Alphaproteobacteria bacterium, assembly GCA_002749135.1. Lineage (GTDB taxonomy): Bacteria > Pseudomonadota > Alphaproteobacteria > Sphingomonadales > Emcibacteraceae > Paremcibacter. Next base: position 7,671 of record NVVY01000002.1, read on the forward strand.
ATCCCCYSGAAATGCCAACATTATTTTTCARATTCCGGTKTTTTYTCAATAATTCAGGGCCACRCARCGGTCCCGYYCKGCCAAATCCKKTATAATATGGATATTTCGGGCCGSGGTTTTGCCAAAAATTTCYRYCACWGYSWYCSCCTGAGTATGGCCTATTTCCAGRAAAACCTTTGYTCCCTGATGAGAAARGCCCGGYAATATWTKTGCCAGTCTTTTGTAATCKGCCARCCCGTCATCCCCGGMAAAYAAMGCSCCGTGGGGTTCATAATCCCGCACATCCGGSGACAGGGACGGGGCCTCCGYATGRGCAATATAGGGCGGGTTACAGAGAATAATGTCAAAACRCAGGGRCGGKGGCAGAKTCTCCGCCCAGTCACTCTGAATAAAATCACAGCGCATCATCAGMCCATGACGTTCAGCATTTTTTTTGGCCAACCTCAGAGCCTTTTTGGAAATATCAACCCCCATTCCCGAACTATTCGGCAACTCAGACATCAGGGACAGTAAAAGACAGCCACTGCCCGTGCCAAGGTCCAGAATATTTAAAGCCATATTTTTATCAGTGATAGATGTCAGGGCGGCCTCAATCAGGGTTTCACTATCGGGGCGCGGGGTCAGGCAATCCCGGCTGACCTTAAAATYMAGGCCCCARAATTCTTTTTCACCCAAAATTTGCGCAACAGGCTCCCGCTTGGCCCGCCGGGCRATCAGGGCATCAAAGGCAYTGACCTGCTGTGCGCCCACCGTTCGGCCCGGGTCCAGAATAAAATCCAGTCGGTCAAGGCTTAAAGCCGCCGAAATTAGCAGGTCCGCATCCAGAACCGCCGTGTCACATCCCGCATTTTCAAGACGTCGAATGGCCTTTGATCGTAATTCCTTTAGGGTAACCACATTTATTTCATTTCAGTTTTCGTTTGAGAATGCTATGATAATTTCATAGCATAATGAGAAGGCCCCTGAAAATGCACAAATTTATTTTTACYWCTTTTYCARCCATGATTAYCRTMGCTYTTATGAGCACATCTGCRCTTGCCGCAAGTGAAAAGGCATCTTTTCTTCAGAATATACAGGCBCGACTAACGGYAGCAAGCGGTGTTAAAGGCCGTCTGATCAAAGTTATTGTCACCAAAGAGCCAAARAGAATTGTTGCCCTCACCCCGTCCACTATMAGCCTGTCATACGGTTTCCTGAAACAGATGAAGGATGTCAATCAGATCACCATGACGCTGGCCCATTTAACGGCCCATATTRGTCTTGATTATCTGGCACCTCCCCCCCTGCCSGAAGAYCATATACATATGGACAACAAAAAGTCTCTGAAAGATTTYATAACCCCGAAATACCCGGACGAAAGCTATGTRCCCGAAGCCACCGGRCCSTTTACRGCCAAGGATCAGRACATCAAYATAAAACGACCCAGCTACCAGAATAAAAATTATGATTATGCGGTCAATAAAGCCGGTATCGTRAARGCWGAGCAAGAGCTGGATGTGGATAAAACYACCGACAAGATTATTCGCCGCGCCGGATTYTGYCCGTCGGATTATAGCCGGATGCTCCATTATTTTTATGAGAACCCCCAATTWCTTCTGGGCAACAAACATTTCGCRCTGGCYGCYGAYCAATGGCCGCGCATTGGYGCCGTGGACAGTCGGGCCGAYCCYGSCGMAAAATGCACGGCAGAGCAGRRTRTCCTGACCCGGAAATATGCCMCGGCCTTTGATCAATTGATGGTCCGTGTTCGTCAGGCYTTAAAGAAATAAAATTTAACCGTTCATTTCCGCCAGTAACGCCGCCTGATCYTCGGTRATCAGGGCGGTGATTACTTCTTCCAATCCGTCCCCGGCCATGATCTGGTCCAGCTTGTAAAGGGTCAGGTTAATRCGGTGRTCGGTYACCCGGCCCTGAGGGAAATTATAGGTGCGGATACGYCCGGAYCGGTCGCCGCTRCCCACCTGTTCCTTGCGCGTCGCCGCGCGYTCYGCATCTCTTATGGCCCGTTCCGCATCATAGACCCGTGCCATGAGGACTTTCATGGCCTTTTGCCGGTTYTTAAGCTGGGATTTTTCATCCTGCTGCTGGACGGTGATTCCGGTRGGCAGGTGGGTCAGGCGCACGGCGCTGTCMGTGGTATTGACRCTCTGGCCGCCGGGACCGCTGGCTCGGAAAATATCAATCCGGATGTCTTTATCGTCCAGCTTGATATCCACTTCCTCCACCTCTGGCATCACCGCCACGGTCGCCGCAGAGGTATGGATACGGCCCCCGGTTTCCGTATCCGGCACCCGCTGGACCCGATGACCACCGGATTCATATTTCAGCATGGCAAACACCCCCTTGCCCGCTACAGAGATAATCACTTCCTTGAAGCCGCCCACATCACTGCTTGATGCATTGACCACCTCAAATTTCCAGCCTTGTAATTGGGCAAAGCGTTGATACATGCGGAACAGGTTGCCGGCAAATAACGCCGCCTCATCGCCGCCGGTGCCGGCRCGRATTTCCAGCAGGGCGTTCTTRTCATCATCCACATCCTTGGGCARCAGCATGATTTCCACCGCCCGTTCCATATCGGGYAACCTYTTTTTCAGGTCCGGCAGTTCCATTTCCGCCAGCTCCCGCATTTCTCCGTCCCCATCCTTGTCGGCGATCATTTCTGACAGCTCGGCCATCTCCCGAACTATGGCTATATAGTCCTTTGCCGCCTTCACAATGGGGGTCAGTTCGGCATATTCCTTGGACGTTGTGACAATATCTTCCGACGACATATTGCCGCCGGACATCATATGTTCCAGCTCCTCATGGCGGGTGATAAGCTGTTGCAGTCTTTCCTGGGGGATCATTGCTGAATGTCCTGTAAATGAGCCTTGACCTGATCCAGCGGCACCTCGCTCTGGCTGCCATCATCAAAAATTTTGACCGTTACCGCCCCGCGCGCCAGCTCATCTTCGCCGATCAGAACGGCGGCAAGGGCATGGGCCTTGTTGGCCCGTTTCATGCGCTTGCCCATATTGCCCCGGTAAGACATATCAACCGCAAAGCCCGCCGCCCGCAAGTCCTGCGCYAGCTTCAACGCCTCTGTCTGGCACGCCGCGCCCACGGGAACAATGGCGATAGGRCGGGGCRYATCCGGCACCAGTTCCGGCGCGAYAAGTTCCGCCAGCCGTTCCATGCCCGCAGCCCATCCGATACCCGCYGTGGSCAGGCCGCCCATCTTTTCAATCAGGCCRTCATAACGCCCGCCYGCCAGCACCGTCCCCTGCGCGCCCAGCTTGGTGGTGACAAATTCAAAGGCCGTATGGCTGTAATAATCWAGGCCGCGTACCAGCCGTTCGTTGATGACATAGTCAATGCCCAGCGCGTCCAGTCCGGCCAGCACYGCCGCAAAAAATTCTTTGGTTGTCTCATTGTAATAGTCGGAAATGCGCGGCGCATCTTTCACCAGCTCCCGATCCCCGTCGTCTTTACTATCCAATATGCGCATGGGGTTTTTGTCCAGCCGGGCCAGACTGTCGTCGCTGAGACTGTTCTTATGGGCGGTAAAATAGGTCACCAACGCATCCCGGTAAGCATTGCGGCTTTCGCTATCGCCCAGACTGTTGATTTCCAGCGTCACATCATCCATCAAGCCCAATTCMSYSAGCAGGGTCGCGGCAATGGCCAAGACCTCTATATCCGCCTGGGGCTCCGGCACRCCRAGGATTTCRAYATCCATCTGRTGAAACTGGCGCATACGGCCTTTCTGGGGCCGCTCGTAACGGAACATGGGGCCAAAGCCGAAAAAYTTGCAGGGCAGGGAYTGTTGCAGGCCATTGGAAATAAAGGCCCGGGCRATGCCRGCGGTATATTCCGGGCGCAGGGTCAGAAGCTCRCCGCCCCGRTCYTCAAARGTGTACATTTCCTTGGACACCACATCGGATGTTTCGCCAAGAGTGCGGTTAAAGACYTCGGTAAATTCAAAAATCGGCGTGCTGATTTCCTGATGRCCRAARCGGGTGGCTATGTCCTGAAATTTTTGCTGAATGAACCGGAATGTTCGCGCCTTGTCACCCATAATATCATGGGTACCCCTTACAGGCTGTAATTTCGYCACTTGTTGCTCCTCAACCTTTTTTCTGTTCCGCCTCAAGGGCGGCGGCTTTTTCCTCAACAAGACTTATAATATGATCCACGAGCTTGTCATCATCTATCTTGTGATCGGACATGCCGTTCAGATAAACCATATGGGTGCCGTTACCRCCGCCGGTCAGGCCGATGTCGGTTTCCCGGGCCTCCCCCGGTCCGTTGACCACACAGCCAATGATGCTCAGGCTTAAGGGCGTTGAAATATGTTCAAGCCGCTTTTCCAGAATTTCCACCGTTCTAATCACCGGATAGGCCTGCCGCGCGCAGGAYGGGCAGGAGACAATGCGCACYCCCCGATGACGAAGGTCAAGGCTTTTCAACAGGTCAAAGCCCACCTTGACTTCTTCCACCGGATCCGCCGACAGGGACACCCGGATCGTATCACCAATCCCGGACCAGAGCAGCATCCCCATGCCGATGGATGACTTTACCGTTCCGGCGCGCAAGGCTCCGGCCTCGGTAATGCCCAGATGAAGCGGATAATCACAGGCGTCCGCCAATCCCTGATAGGCRGCCACSGCCAGAAAAACATCAGAGGCCTTAACGCTGATCTTGAACTCGAAAAAATCATTATCTTCCAGAATCCGGGCGTGGTCCAGCGCRCTTTGCACCATGGCATCSGGGCAGGGTTCGCCAAATTGTTCCAACAGGTGCTTTTCCAGTGATCCGGCATTAACGCCAATACGCATGGAACAGCCATGATCCTTTGCCGCCGCCACAACCTCCCGCACCCGGTCCGCAGAACCGATATTRCCCGGATTRATCCGCAGGCACGCGGCCCCGGCCTCGGCGGAYTCTATGGCCCGKYKRTAATGGAAGTGAATGTCCGCCACAACCGGCACCGTGACCTCGGCTATGATCTCTTTCAGCGCCTTAGTGGATTYTTTATCCGGGCAGGAAACACGGGCAATATCAACGCCTGCATCGGCCATCTGATTAATCTGATCAATGGTGCCCGCCACATCGGTGGTTAATGTATTGGTCATGCTTTGTACCGAGATCGGCGCATCGCCGCCCACAGGTACATCGCCGACCATAATCTGTCGTGACGAACGGCGCATAATATCGCGGTAGGGCCTGATACTCATATTCTGTCAATATCCAAAGAGGTAAACTGAATTTCGRGCCTAAACATGCGAAATACTTCCCCGAAGATCAAGAGGAATCATACGGCAAGGGTCATGTTTTTGATTTTAATAGGAAAGCCGGGCGATCTTYAGGGGTAAATCCTGTGGATTCAGGCTGATATTGACGCGGATTTCGCCGAATTTTCCAAGCGGCTTAACCGCCTTGCCGCCCACATAGACAGACACCGCCCCCGCGTTGCTGGTCATCAGGGTCATATCTTTATGGTCGGTCATATAAAACTCTTCCCCGGCCAGYAAAACCCGGTCCACCAGAATTTCCTTGTTTGCCCCTACAATGCGCACCCAGGCATCCTGCTGTACCGTCAGGCGGACCTGCTCGGCGGAAACAGGCAGTTTTTTATCCTCAGCCGATATCAAACCAGCGTTTGCTTGTTGAACCAGAGAGTATTTTTGATTATGGCTGCCCACAGGAGCAGGGGATTTTTCCGGCGCTTTTTGATCACTCTCTATGGCTGATACCAGAGTATTGGATGTCACATCGGGCACATCGGGCAATGCGGATAGTGATATGTTATCACCCCCACGCAGGGAATACCATGTACCGTATATGACAATCATGCTTAAAATTATCAGCGAAACGACTTTCTTCTGAGTTGAATTATTATGTTCATCAACCTTCAGAAAAACCAGATCAACTTTCTTATTACTGCCTTGAAATTCATTTTTATATTGCGCAATGACCTGAGCAACATTCAGCCCGAGATAGGCCGCATAATTTTTCAGAAAACCTGCCGCATAACAGGCCGAYGGAAATTTGTTAAAATCATCCCGCTCCAGCGCCCTCAATAAATGAGGCCGGATACAAAGTTCCTCAGAAATCTGTTCCAGATCTGTTACCTGACTTTTTTTCCGTGCCTGAGAAAGCTTTTGCCCAACAGTGACTACCGCCGCAACAACATCAATTGCCCGCACATCACCCGCAACTTCTCCAAAACCCCTTAATTCCACATCAACCATCTTGTTCTAACTTTGAATCAAAACTTRCTCAATATTATGGCCCCCGTCACCATATGCTCAAAAGTGTAATTCTACCCTGAATTGTTTTCTATTTTGTTAAGCTTAAGAGWYAAAATAATTAAATTTTTCCTCWAAAAGAYACAAAATTAACCCTTTATTYATTTTTATGCCAACAGTGAAGCGTGGACTCATTTAAAGAGTCAACAAAAAACTGCAAATATACGTGATTTAAGGGAAAATAGCCCCTGAACTAGATTTTTATGCCGTGATCACGRGCAAATGCGGTTAGTAATTCCCGCAGGCTGTGATCAGAACGACTCAGCAACCCGGYCACATAAGCCTCTATCTCCGCAAGATTTAAACTGCGAATCATCATTTTTACCGGTCCCACAGAGGCCGGGGCAATGGACAGACGCCGAAAACCAATGGCCAGCAACGCCAATGCCGTAATCGGTTTGCCCCCCATTTCCCCGCACAGGGTGATGGGAACATCATACTCATTACATTTATCAACAATTGATTTTAACATGGATAATGCGGGCGGGGACACAGGGTCATAACGTCCCGCCAGTTTCGGGTTTTCCCGGTCACAAGCAAAGAAAAACTGCATCAGGTCATTACTGCCGACAGAGATGAAATCAAGCAGCGGTAATAGATTATCCAACTGCCAGATCAGGGCCGGAACCTCCAGCATACTGCCGACCCGGATTTTTTTCGGCAGGGGGCTATTGCGTTTTTTCTGSCGSGCRATTTCYTTATYCAGAATCTCCCGGGCCATTTTAAATTCAGACACATCGGAGATCATGGGGAACATGATATTCAATTCCCTGTTCTCTGCTGCTTTGAGCAGGGCACGCACCTGATAGCGCAGCAARGCCGGGCGGTCAAAGGCGATCCGTATGGCGCGCCAGCCCAGCGCAGGATTGGCCTCATCATCGCGTTTCAGGAAAGATACCGGCTTGTCCCCGCCAATATCCAGGGTCCGAAACACCAAAGGCTTGCCCTCGGCGGCATCCAGCATATCCCGGTAAAATTCGGCYTGYGGGCCCACYCGGGGCAGGGATTCGCTGACCATRAACTGAAATTCCGTGCGGAACAGGCCAACGCCGCTGGCCCCGGACCGCTTCAGGCCGTCCATATCAATGCTCAATCCCGCATTGACCAGCAATTCCACCTCRRYWCCGTCCAATGTGATCGCCGGTTTATCSCGAAGSGCCTCATATTCCGCCATTAGAACATTACGGGATTTAATATTCTCCCGGTAGCTCTGCAATATTTCCKGCGGYGGGGARAAATAGACAACACCGTCTACGCCGTTGATGATCACCCGYTCGCCGTCYGCYACCGTCAGAATCATRTCCCCCATCTGACCGACCATGGGAATRCCCAGCGCCCGGGCTACGATGGAYACATGGGCCGTCTGMGAGCCATTCTGCAAGACMACRCCACRCARYTTRTCCCGGTCATARTCCAGCAGATCCGCCGGGCCCATATTCTGGGCCACCAGAATGAATTTATCGGGCAGGTCTTCGGAAGCGGCGGTTTTCACCAGCCCCATCAGATGCCGGTTCAGGCGGTTGGCMAGATCATCCAGATCGCTCAGGCGTTCCCGCATATAGGGGTCGTCCATCTGCAGCATCCGGGCGCGGTTGTTAAGCTGAACCTTYTCCACGGCGGCTTCTGCGGTCAGGCCGGTGTCAATGATGTTTTCAATCTTTGATCGCCARCCTTTATCTTTGGCAAACAACATGTAAACATCCAGAATTTCCCGATGTTCGCCCTGATGACGCATATCTTCCGCCGACATCATATCTTCTATCTGATTCTGCAGGGATGTGAGGGCCGCCCCAAGACGCGATTTCTCCAGCGGAATAYTATCGGTCAGATGTTTGACCACCTCTATTTTCGGTTCATGGAAGACCGCAACGCCCTCGGCCATGCCCTCGGCTATAACCATGCCTTCAAAACGGGAGGTCGCCGCCCTTTCCAATGTCGCTTCCTGTTGTTCCTGAGGGTCAAGCAGATCGCCGCTGGCGACAAGCTCCGCCAGAACCATAGCCACGGTTTGCAGAGATTCTTTTTCCTCCTGCATATAATGGCGCTGGGTCTTATTTTGAATCACCAGAACCCCGACAACCTTGCCCAACCGCAGGATCGGAACCCCCATCAGAGAATGATAAATTTCCTCACCGGTTTCTGCCCGGTARACAAATTTTGGATGCTTTTGGGCATTGGATAGATTTAGCGGCAGGGCAGTGGCTGCAATATGCCCCACAAGACCTTCCCCGACCCTTAGGCGGGTTTTATGGACCGCGTCCGATTTCAGGCCTTCGGTGGCAAAYAGCTCCAGAATTTCGCCGCCGCGCATAAAATATACCGAACAAACCTCGGCAATCATATTGCTRGCCACAAGGCGCACGACTTCGGTCAGGCGGTGTTCGGCACTGCCAGCCCCCGCCATAATACTATGCAAGCGTCTTAAGAGCTGACGCGGCGCATTGTTAACCGGAGTCACTTAAATCCCCTCTTTGATAAAATCCCGACCTGAATATCTTATAGCACATCATGGGATAGATAAATAATCAACCGCCTGTTCCACCAGACCGTCAATGATATCTTGCGTCGATTGTTCTTGTTTGACCAAGCCGACAATCTGTCCGGCCATGAGGGATCCGCCCTCCACATCGCCGTCAATCACCGCCTTGCGCAAGGCCCCGGCCCAATAATGTTCGATGGCAAGCTGGGCCTCTTTCATGTCCATTTCACCGCCCTGATAGCGGGCGATGACGCCGCGYTGAGCTTCCTGAAAAGCCTCTGACGCCTTGTTTTTCAAGGCCCGCACTGGAATGACCGGAAAACGGGGRTCGAGCTGAACCGACGTTATGGCATCCCGGCTGTTACCGCGAATGAAGGCCTTTTTGAAATTTTCATGGGCAATGGATTCTGTGGCACAGACGAAAAGTGTGCCCAGCTGCACACCCGCCGCGCCCATTTCAAGATAGGACGCCATCGTTTCACCACGCCCAATTCCCCCGGCCACAAAAACCGGCACGTCCGTGACATGAAGCAGGATTTCCTGCGCCAGAACCGATGTGGATACCGGCCCGATATGACCGCCYGCCTCGGAACCTTCRACSACRATGGCATCGGCCCCGGACCGGATCAGYTTTTTGGCYARAATYARRGCYGGCGCAAAACAAATTACTTTGGCCCCACCGTCTTTCAGGCGTTTGATGTCCGCCGCCGCCGGAATACCGCCCGCCAGTACCACATAGGTAACCTTTTGATTCAGACATACATCAATAAGGTCGCTAATCATGGGATGCATGGTGATCAGGTTAACCGCAAAGGGCTTATTCGTCATGGCCTTGGTGGCGGTTATCTCACCATCCAGCAAATCCGGCGTCATACTACCGCAGGCAATGACGCCAAAGCCGCCCGCATTGGATATGGCCGAGACCAGATGGCGTTCAGACAGCCAGCTCATGGCCCCGCCCATAATGGCATATTCAACGCCCAAAAAATCCTTGCCCCGCTGCCATAATGCCGCGAGTCGTTCCTGACCTGACTTGTCCATGATTATCACTCCCTCTATGAAAAATGCCTATTCCGGATGGGYATCAAGGCCAAAAACCGTATGTAATGCCCGTACGGCCAGCTCGTAATATTCCGCCCTGATTAAAACGCTGATTTTAATTTCAGAGGTGGAAATGACCTGAATATTGATGCCCTTGGCCGCCAATGTCTCAAACATGCGCGCCGCCACCCCGGCATGGGAGCGCATCCCAACCCCGATAACTGAAATTTTAACCACTTCCCGGTCCGACATCAGCTTGGCATATTTTACATGGCCGGATTCTTTCAGGATATTTGTCGCCTTGTCCACGTCATTTTCCGGCACGGTAAAGGTCAGGTCGGTTTGCTTGCCATCCTCGGATATATTCTGAATGATCATGTCAACATTCACATGACCTGCCGCAAGAGGGCCAAAAATATTCCCCGCGATACCGGGCGTATTTTCCACGCCGACCAAGGTGATCTTGGCCTCGCTCTTGGCATAGGCTATGCCGCTAACCACTTGTTTTTCCATAATTTCATCCTCATCAACAACCAGCGTACCCGGCGCATCTGTAAAGCTTGACAATACCTGAAGCCGCACCCTGTGTGTCATGGCCATGGCCACGGACCGGGTTTGCAGGACTTTGGCCCCCAGAGAGGCCATTTCAAGCATTTCTTCATAGGTAATTTTATCCAGCTTGCGCGCATTTGGCACAATACGGGGGTCGGTGGTGTAAACCCCCTCCACATCCGTATAAATATCGCACCGATCCGCCTTCAAGGCCGCCGCAAGGGCCACCGCCGAGGTATCCGAGCCGCCGCGTCCCAAAGTGGTAATACGCTCGTCATCGGAAATACCCTGAAAACCCGCCATCACACAGACGATATTATCCTCCAGCCGTTCAATCATCCGGCGGGTGTCAATATCTTCGATTCGGGCAGAACCATGGACATTATTGGTCCGCAGCGGCACCTGCCAGCCCAGCCATGAACGGGCGGAAACAYCAATATTCTGCAAACACAGCGCCAAGAGGCCCGCCGTAATCTGTTCCCCCGCTGAAACCACCGTGTCATATTCCCGCGCGTCATGCATGGGCGCGGCCTCCGCCGTCCAATTGACCARYTGRTCYGTKGTGCCCGCCATGGCTGAGACCACTACTGCGACCTGATTCCCGGCATCTGTCTCTTTTTTGACCCGCAGGGCAACGGCCCGTATYCGRTCAAGATTGGCGACGGAAGTTCCGCCAAATTTCATTACTATTCGTGACATGCTAAGCTCTTTTGCCTTACGCTGGACAGACTGAATGCGCGCTATACATATACGTTTAAGGGGGCACGGCGCAAGTAGCCAATTCAATATAATATGTTTTTTGCTGGAATATGAGGAAAGTTTGACTAAATTAGGGCCTGAACAAATGATATGAATCAAAATGAAAACCACAGAAAAAACATCAGCCTCCGTTGAYCCGGCGGAAATTGCCCATTTCTCTGCCATGGCCGCAACCTGGTGGGACCCGAACGGGCCGTTCAAGCCCCTGCATAAGCTCAACCCCACCCGTATTGGCTATGCCCGGGACAGCTTGTGCGGACATTTCAACCGCAGCCCCCATGACCCCTTGCCCCTGAAAGGCTTGAGAGTTTTGGACATTGGRTGCGGCGGCGGGCTTTTRTCMGARCCCATGGCCCGGCTGGGGGCCACCATGGTCGGGGCCGATGCCTCGGAAAAAAATATCAAAACCGCGCAGGCCCATGCCACGGACATGGGGATTACCATTGWCTACCGCAATATCACGGCTGAGGARCTGGCCGCRTCGGGKGARAAATTCGATGCYATCCTGAATATGGAGGTYATYGARCATGTGGCGGATATTCCRTCCTTTCTGGGCGCCTGTCACAGCCTGCTGAAAGACGAGGGCTGTATGGTGATGTCAACCCTGAACCGGACGGCAAAATCATGGGCCATGGCCATCGCCGGGGCGGAATATATCATGCGCTGGTTGCCCGTTGGCACCCATGACTGGCATAAATTCCTCAAACCCTCAGAACTGGCGCGRGYCTTGGCGAGCAGTGGTTTTGACGTCACGGACCTGAAAGGCATGGTCTATCACCCCTTTTCCACCGAATGGTCGCTGGATGATAAGGATTTTTCAGTGAATTATCTGGCCCTTGCCCAAAAAATGAAAARCAMATAGATCATGGATAAGCCGGYAAAAACATGCCACCCGCGTATCTGGCGACCGGATAGCGACATCAYCGAACAACGCCATGTGGCCAGTGAAATCCCGCTGGCGCTGGAATATAATTGCATCAGCCATGCGGTTATGATGATTTCGCCCATGGATATTGAGGATTTTGCCATTGGTTTCAGCCTGACCGAGGGCATCATTGATCAGCTTGATGACATTATGGATATAAATATTACCCCCGCCGACAAGGGCTATATCGGCGCGCTGGAAATAACGCCGGACTGTTTTAGCCGCCTTGATAAGTTTAAACGYACATTGGCCGGSCGCACCGGCTGTGGCCTGTGCGGTGTTGATCGTCTTGACCATGCCATCCGGCCCCTGAACAAGATAAAAAGCCAACTAACCCTGAAACCGGAAGTTGTCTATAATAGTATGCAACGGTTATCGGAATTGCAGGTTCAAAATAAAAAAACMGGGGCGTTGCATGCCGCCGCCTTTGTTGCGAAAGACGGCGAAATTCTTTGCGTGCGCGAAGATATTGGCCGYCATAATGCGCTGGACAAGCTGATCGGCCATATGATGCGTCACAAGATCAATCCGGCAAACGGCTTTGCCCTGATCACCAGCCGATGCAGTTTTGAGATGGTTCATAAATGCGCGACCTTTGGTATTCCGGTWYTRKCKGCRGTYTCCGCGACCACGGAYCTGGCCTTGAAGCTGGCGGAAGAATCAGGCTTGAGCCTGATCGCCTTTACCCGGCGGGACGGGATGAATATCTATGCGGACCCGGACTCCAGATTGCGCTGACCGTCACAGGAATTTTTCCGCTTCAATCAAATCCTGCCTGAYATTGATATTAAAGAACGGGTCYGGRTTYTTTTCTGACCAGACAACTTCTCTGTGGGTATGCCGCCGCACCCACCACATGACCCGCCGCTCTCCGCTATCCAGATACGCCCGCAGGTCACCGGACAAAGACACCGGCCAATAGCCCATCACCGGATGGGGCCGCCCSGCGGARCWGGCRATGGCCAGACCCTCTCCACCCTCCGTTAAGCGCGTTATATAATCATCAGGAAAAAACGGGCAATCGCTGGAAAAGSTAATGATWTGRTCATAGCCCCTGTCTTTTGCTGACGTYATGGCGGCMAGAATGCCGCCCAGAGGTCCGGMGTCCGGGAGGCTGTCCGGGATAATATCCAGACCATAGGCCTTCACCCGGTTCGGATCGCCGTTCACATTCAACATCACATCAGGGATTTGTTTTTTTGCCCGGTCAATAATATGGCCCAGCAACGTTGTGGAACCAAAGGGGGYYAGGAACTTRTCATCCGGGCCGGACTTATCCCTGAATCTTTGTGACTGCCCCCCGGCAATGATAACGCCCAGCGTCTTGGTCAACTGTCCAGTTTGCCAAGGCCTGGAACCGGCAGAATATCAACGCCGTCCGTCAAAAGTTCCTCGGTYTCYTCYAAYGTGGCCTCGCCGTAAATGCCCCGGTTTTCTGAAAGGCCATCATGAATGTCACGGGCTTCCTTGGCGAAATTCTCGCCCACATACTCACATTCTTTTTTCACATGATTGCGGTATTTCTTCATGGTCTCATGCATATGATCCAGCGCCCGTTTCACGTCCTCGGCACTGGCTTCCATACTGTCGGGCACATTGGCACTAGCGGCAACCATATGATCGGCGGCAAAGTCGGCCAAGGGCAGTTCAATGTCTGATTTAATATTTCCTTTGGCCGGGATATTGGGCGACATCAGGGATTTCACYACATCCGTACTGCCGCAAAAGGGGCATTCCACATGACCATCGGATGCTTGTTGCTCATAGGCGTCACTATTGCGAAACCACGCCTCAAAYACATGGTTTTCTTCACATTTAAGATCAAAAACGATCATACTCTAATCCCACTGGTAACAGCTAAATCTATATATTATCAGGCAAAATAACCCGGTCATGTTTTAATGACGGTATTCGTGATCTTGCCTTTTCACTTAACGCCGGATCAATTTCCGCAACGACAACACCCACATCTTGCCCGCCATCATCTATTATATTGCCCCACGGGTCAACAAAAAGTGAATGGCCGAAGGTTTCTCTTGCCGCGCCGGTGGCACTCATATGGCTTCCGGTCTGGGCCGGGGCAAAGACAAAGGCYCCGTTTTCAATGGCYCGCGCMCGGAGCARAATATGCCAGTGCGCCTTRCCCGTSACCTGCGTGAAGGCCGCCGGAACCGTTAAAATATTYGCCCCGCCCTGTGCCAGCATCCGGTACAGATGGGGAAAGCGCAGGTCATAACAAATGCTCAGGCCTATTTTCCCAAAAGGCGTYGCGGCCAAGACGGCCCGCTCCCCTGCCGCATAGGACCGGGATTCCCGATATTGTTCGCCGCCGGGCAAATCCACATCAAACATATGAATCTTGTYATAATKGGCCGCAATCCGGCCATCCGGGGAGAGGACATAGCAGCGGTTGGCAATCCTGTCCCCGGCCTTAACCGCCATGGAGCCGATCACCAGCCAGATATTCAGGTCCGAGGCCAAGGCCCGAAAGACCGGCAGGCTGGGGTCTTCCGCTTCACTATATATTTTGTCCAGTAGGGCCGYGCGRTCCAGTTCGATYAATGTGGTCATTTCCGGGGTCAGGATGATCTGTGCCCCTTGCGCCGCCGCCGCCCGGATCAACGTCTCTGCCGAGGCCATATTCTCCGCCCGGTTGTTGGTGGAGGACATTTGAACCAGCCCGGCCCTGAATTTATTCGGCGCGCTCATCAGGCCAGCAGGGAATCCAGTTYCCCGGCCCTCTCCAGCGCATAAAGCTCGTCACAGCCACCCACATGGGTRTCRCCRATAAATATCTGCGGCACCGTATGGCTACCGTTGGCCCGGCCTAGCATAATGGGCCGYTGGTCCGGATGGCGGCCAATGTCAATCTCGTCATATTTCTGGCCCTTTTTCTTGAGYAGRRRCTTTGCCCCCACACAATAGGGRCAGAGCAGTTTGGTATAGATGGTAATTTTTGTCATATTTGTCGCTTCGGTTAATAACGGTTGCGCCATATATTAGGGCGAGAAYAGATTATTTCAATAGCTCATCTTTGGCAGACCCGCGCGATGGTCAGGATATGCACCGCCGCCGCCCCGCCCCGCTGTAATATCTGCGCGCAAGCCTGAACCGTGGCCCCGGTGGTGTAAACATCGTCAATCAGGACAATGGTCCGGCCTTTCACGTCCCCGCCGTATTTCGGATTTAGCCGGAAAGCTCCGGCCACATTGCGGCGGCGGTGGCTGTGATTACCCTCCTGCGGCGGGGTATATTTCTTGCGAATCAGCAGGTCGGGCCGATGGTCAAGGGCCTTYTTGCGGGCAAAGGCCCCGGCGATCAGCGCGGCCTGATTATAGCGGCGTTTCTGAAGACGTTTTTTATGGAGCGGCACCGGTACAACGATGGCCCCCGATACCTCCAGACCATGGCTGGCCTGCACCAAAAGCTGGCTGAAGAAATCGCCGTAATCGGTCCGGTCCCCATGCTTGAAAGAAATAATCATCCGCCGGGAACCGTCATCATARCGCACCGCCGCCCGCGCCCGGTCAWARGCCGGGGGATGGCTCAGACACTGGCCACATAATGACCCCGCTATGCCATGATCAAAATCGAATGGATAACCACAACATGCGCAGGCCGGGCCCTGTAAAAATGTCAATTCCTTCCAGCAATCAGAACAGATACGGCCATTATCCTGCGCCCCCACGCCGCAGGACAGGCAGCGGGGCGGCAACAATTGATCCAGTAGGCGCGCAGGCCACTTGAGGATATGTCGTTTCAGATTACTTTTGATCATTGCCCGCATTTGGTCTTTATCCCTGAAGCCAAAAATGTCATATAGTCAGTATGACAAAAAGCACCCAGCCTGACAATCCATCATATATTTTTGACCGCAAAGCCCTGCGCCGGAACCGGGATCGGGCGGYMGCGCATTTTGCCGACTATGATTTTCTGATCCGGGAGGTGGCCGCGCGGCTCCATGATAAATATTGCGATATAAACCGGGATTTTCAGAGTATTCTGGACCTTGGGTGCCGGGACGGGAGCCTTGGGAAATTGCTGGTGGACAAACAGGTCATCGGACAGGATTTATCGGATAASTTYTCCGGTATCARYCTTCAGGCTGAYGAAGAATTTCTGCCTTTCAAGCCGAAATCTCTGGACCTTGTCCTTAGYAACCTCAGCCTTCATACGGTCAATGACCTGCCCGGTTGTCTGGCCCAGATCATGASCTGCCTGAAGCCSGACGGCCTGTTCCTCTGYGCCYTGTTTGGCGGGGAAACTCTCAGCGAATTGCGCCATTGTCTGATGGAAGCCGAAATGAATATMCGSGGCGGRGCCAGCCCGCGCATTGCCCCCTTTATGGGCTTGCAGGACGGCGGCGCATTATTRCARCGGGCCGGATTYGCCCTGCCCGTGGCAGAGCTGGACCGGATTACAGTAACCTATGAAAATGCTTTCAAATTGRTGGCGGATTTAAAAGGCATGGGCGAGAGTAATATCCTCACCAAACGGTTCCGGGGCCTGACCGGACCGCGCCTTATGATGGAATGCGCCCGGATTTACAGCGAAAAATTCACCGACGACCGGGGCCGGATCACGGCCACGTTCGACATCATATACCTCATGGGCTGGTCCCCCCACAAAAGCCAGCAACAACCCCTGAAACCGGGACAAGGCAAGGTGAGTTTGACGGAAGTGTTTGGGGGAAGAGAGTTAAGCCATTGATTTGAATCATCAAATAAAATCAATCTGTTAGATGTCTTATCGTCTTGATTCTTATCAAAAATGCTATACTATACCATAGGTATATTAAAAATAATTAACAGATCGCTATAATGACTGTAGAACAACCTCATTTTAAAAAACCTCCTATCATCGAGGTTGTATGTAGTGTGGAATTTGAACCTATCGAAGCATTTCAATCTGCTCATTTTGGAGATTATTGGTCACGCATTAAGTATGACTTTCCTGATACTCAAGATGTTGCCCCTGTTGAAAGAATGAACTCCAATCAGGGAGACTCTATTACTTTACGAATTAGGACGTCACCACCATTGCCAAGAGTATGGTTTGTTGGTAAATCCGAGCATGAGTTAATTCAACTACAAGATAACCGTTTTATGTATAATTGGCGAAAGTTGGATATAGATGATGGAGAATATCCTAGGTTTGAAACAGTCTTTAAGGCTTTTAAAAAACACTGGGATGAATTTGTTTCTTTTGTTGAAGGCCGTTTTGGTGATTTGCACATAAAACAGCTGGAGCTTAGTTATATAAATGAAATACATGAAAGTGGTACATCAAAAAACATATCAGATTTACCCGACATACTATGCTCTACTTCTATATCATCAAAAAAAAATGGTTTTTTACCAAGATTAAATGGCTTCAACTGGAAAACCGCATATCTGTTACCAAATAACTGCGGTCACTTAACAGTTAACGCAATGAATGCTCTGCCYAAACCACAAGAGCCTCTTATTTTGAGATTGGATATTGTGGCTACAGGAATGCCCAATAATGAAATGGCTGATCCACTTAATGATTGGTTTAATTTAGCACATGACTGGGTTGTTAATGGCTTTTTAGATGTAACATGTGAAGATGCTCAAAAAAATAAATGGGAACGAATAGAATGAGTAGCCAAAATCAAACATTATATTCTGATGGTTCTAGTCCTGCACTGGACAGTGGAACTATAATTTCCTCGAGAGATCCTGTTGGTGGGCAGTCTCAAAGTTATCGGAAAAATCCTCTTGAATATAAGGCATTTTTTACACCGCAATTGAACATACAGAACAATTATTCTCTGGACCTTAAAAATATTGAACCTACAACGACCAATTTAGAACATTATCGAAAAAAACAAAAAATTAAACAGTTTTTAAAACAATCTACAAAAGAAGTGATATTTCCTAATGCTGATTATTTAGCTTGTGAAGTCTCTGTCAAGAATTCCTTATTGATCCTTGAACACCTTGATGATTTCTATGATTTGCCAAAAATTGCTGTTGATGAGGATGGTGTGATTATATTTGTCTGGGAAAAAACGGATAAAACCTGTCTGCTGACATTTGAAAAAGATTTACTCCATTTCTATTCCCATAATAATCAAGGTATTACACTTGAAAGATTAGATGAGGAACGATTTAGTAAGGATAAATTCTTTTCTGAAATTTCCCCAAAGATATTTTAACTCACATGTCTGCTATGGAAATAGTAGAGTCCATACCTTCAGGCGATAATATAAGTCGGCATTTATATTATCCATTTATGTATAAAAACAATGATTTTCTTTGGAACAAAATCTTTACATTTTCAGAAAGAAATAAATTTTGTGACTCAGTTGTTTGGCGAAAATATATACCATCCATTCAAGAGGTTCATGCTCTTGGCTGTGAAAAAGTAAAAATTGACAAGTTACAGCATCCCAATCGCGAATACTCCGGGGCTTTTACCGGTGCTGTAAATGATATTAGAAATATTAAAACAGATAACAATATCCAGCTTGACGTTGAACATGACCAAAGCAATGGCCAAGGCATCCACCATGCCCATTTAAAGCTTCTATTACCCGAAGATATGAATAAACCATCGAGAAATGATAGAGTAGAAATTTTTTCGAAACTTCCATTAATTTTTGAACCATTAGAGGAATATATTAATTCCTAGCTCACAAAAAATCACGGATCATGGCAATGAGGGGTTCGTCGGCGGGGGGCATGGGGTGGTTTTTCAGGTTGTCTATTTTTACCCATTTGAGATTCTGTCCCTCCTGCGCCATCAGGATTCCGTCCCAGCGGCGGCAGAGGAATGTGGGCATCAGCAGGTGAAAATCCGGGTAGGTATGAGAAGCAAAAACAAACGGCGCGAGGCAGGCCTCGGTCACGTCGATATTCAGTTCCTCATTCAATTCCCGAATCAAAGCCCGTTCCGGCGTTTCGCCCGGCTCCACCTTGCCGCCGGGGAACTCCCACAGCCCGGCCATGCTCTTGCCCTCTGGCCGCTGCGCCAATAAGATGCGGCCATCAATATCAATCATGATTACCGCCGAGACCAATATGAGCTTTACTAGGCCCGTGGGACGATCCGGCACCTGTGGGCAGAGGTCCGTCATGGTTTTCTCCAGTCTTCACTGCGCAGGCGGTAAAATTCGCTGCACCCCTCACAATGGCTGTCCCGGTCATAGGCCTCCGGCACCGCGCCCTCATGTATAAAGCCAACTTTTTCCAATATACGGCGGGAGCCTTTATTAGCAACCGCCGTCTGGGCCACATATCTTTTGATGATTCCGGTCTCAAACCCCGCGCCCAGAGCCGCATTCAACAATTCTGTGCCTAGCCCCCTGCCCCAGAAATCCGGATGCATCCAATAGCCAACTTCTGTTT
The DNA here is from genome assembly GCA_002749135.1 of Alphaproteobacteria bacterium. GTDB lineage: Bacteria > Pseudomonadota > Alphaproteobacteria > Sphingomonadales > Emcibacteraceae > Paremcibacter. The sequence goes on from NVVY01000002.1 coordinate 27,093, forward strand.
CTTCTGTCACGGTGAAAATACGAATGCCGCCCATATGACGGCCCGAGGCCTTATTCGTCATGGCATAGCGGATTGAACTGCCGTCCTGAAACTGTGCCGCGGCGTCAGCAATGAATTTCACGCCGTCCTCTTGGCTATAGGGGAAGGGGATATTGGTGGACAACCATTGGGTCACCTCCCAATTGCCCAATATTTCTACATGGGCCGCCGTATCCTGCGGGCCAAAGGGTTTGAGCCACATTCGGGCTGTTTCTATTTCCTCTGGAAAATACATATCAGCTCCGGTAATCCGCGTTTATATCAATATAACCATGGGTCAAATCACAGGTCCAGACGGTTGCTTGTCCCTCACAGATGCCCACATCAACGGTAATGTCAATCTCCTGCCCTTTAAGGTGGGCGGTGCAGGCGGCCTCGTCATAATCTGGAACCGCCATGCCGAATTCGGTTACTTTCTGGCCGCCGATGGTGATCTCCAGCTGGTCCCGGTCGGCGGCTTCCCCGGCCTTGCCCACGGCCATGACAATGCGGCCCCAATTGGCATCCTCGCCCGCGATGGCGGTCTTGACCAGCGGTGAATTGGCAATGCTGAAGGCAATGACTTTGGCCGCCCGGTCGTCTTCGGCGCCGCTGACGGTGATGGTGATAAATTTGCTGGCACCTTCGCCGTCCCGCACCACCTGATGAGCCAGGTCCAGTAATATATCCTGAAAAGCCACCCTAAATTCAGCAAGGCAGGGATCATGGAGATCGGTAATTTCTGCCTGTCCGGTGGCAAAGGCCAATAATGTATCAGAGGTGGAGGTATCGCTGTCCACCGTGATGGCGTTAAAGCTGTTTTCGGCGGCCTCATTCAACAGGCTTTGCAGGGCATGCTGGCTCAGGCCCGCATCGGTAAAGACATAGGCCAGCATGGTTGCCATATCCGGGGCGATCATGCCGGAGCCTTTGGCAATGCCGCAGATTGTGACCTCTGCGCCGTTAATATGCACCCGCCGCACGGCCCCCTTGGCAAAGGTATCGGTGGTCAGGATAGCCTGCGCCGCCGCCGCAAAGCCGCCGCCGGACAGGCCATCAACAATGGCGTCCATATGGGCGGTGATCTTCCCCGCGTTCAGAACCTCACCGATCACCCCGGTTGAGGATATATAAACCTCATTTCGCGCGCAGCCGAGCTTATCCGACAGGCTGTCAACCGTCATGGCCATGGCCCGGTCCCCGGCCTTGCCGGTGAAGGCATTGGCGTTGCCCGCATTGACCAGCAACGCCCGGGCCTTCTTGCCCAGAGACAAATGTTTCCGGCACAGGTCAACCGGGGCCGCGGCGGTGCGTGAGCGGGTAAAAACCCCGGCCACAGTTGCGCCGTGGGGAAAGGAGATGCAGAGCAGATCATCCCGGCCTCGATATTTCATGCCGGTGGCCGCCGTTGCCATCTCAACCCCCTTGATATCAGGGAAATCAGGAAACGACTCCGGGGCCAGAGGGGATATTTTTGTTACGTTCGCCATGCTTTACTGTCTTGCCTTATAGATATAAATTTTTGCTTGTTATCAAGCATATAACCTGCTCGGTGAAATATTGTCTAATATTTCCCGCTTTTTCACATAAAATAAAGGTATTTCTGTCTTTTTATCATGCCATATGACGGATCAGTCATTGACAGACAGGCGGGACGCTCTTATCTGTTCTAAGTAATTTTGGTGAAACGGGCTGGCATTCCATGTGACCCGCAAACCCGGTAGTTTAAGGAAATAAAATAAAATGTTGGGAATGGGCAAGCTCGCCAAAAAAGTTTTTGGAAACGCCAATGGTCGCTATATCAAACGTCTCCAGCCACAGGTCAACGCCATCAATGCGCTGGAAGAAGATATTCAGAAATTGTCTGATGAAGAGCTTCGCGCCAGGACCGAAGAATTCCGCGCCCGCCTGAAGGACGGCGCAACCTTGGACAGCCTGCTGGCTGAGGCCTTTGCCACCGTGCGCGAGGCCGCGGTGCGCACCTTGGGCCAACGCCATTATGATGTGCAATTGATTGGCGGGATTGTCCTCCATGAATGTAAAATTTCCGAGATGAAAACCGGTGAGGGCAAGACCCTTGTCTCCACTTTGGCCGGTTATCTGAACGCCCTGCCCGGCAAGGGAGTTCATATTGTCACCGTCAATGATTATCTGGCGAGCCGTGATTCGGAATGGATGGGCCGGGTGTTTGAATTCCTTGGCATGACCACCGGATGCATCATTCCCAATATGGATGACGAGGCCCGCAAGAAAGCCTACGCCGCCGATATTACCTATGCCACCAATAATGAGCTGGGCTTTGACTATCTGCGCGATAATATGAAATTCCACCATGATGCCATGGTACAGCGCCCCCCGGCCTTTGCCATCGTGGATGAGGTGGATAGTATCCTCATTGATGAGGCGCGTACTCCGCTGGTGATTTCCGGCCCGACTGAGGATAAGTCAGATCTTTATGTCTCTATAAACAAGATCATCCCCGAACTGAAGGCAGAAGATTACGAGGTCGATGAAAAGGCCCGCTCCGTTTCCCTGACCGAAGAAGGCATGGAGCATCTGGAACAGATCCTGATCGAACATGACCTGATCACGGGCGATAATATGTATGATTTTGGCAATGTGGCCGTGGTTCACCATGTGAATCAGGCCCTGCGCGCCCATACATTATTCACCCGGGAAAAGGACTATATCGTCAATAATAACGAAGTGATCATCATTGATGAATTCACGGGCCGCATGATGGAGGGCCGGCGTTTTTCCGATGGGTTGCATCAGGCATTGGAAGCCAAGGAAGGGGCTGAAATTCAGAGCGAGAACCAGACATTGGCCTCGGTCACTTTTCAGAATTATTTCAGGCTCTATCCGCGCCTGTCCGGCATGACCGGAACCGCCCTGACCGAAGAAGCGGAATTCGGCGAAATTTACGGCCTCGGGGTTATTGAAATTCCCACCCATCTGCCCATTGGCCGGGTCGATGATGATGATGAAATCTATCGCACGGCTACGGAGAAGTTCAACGCCATTGTGGATCAGATAGAGGTTTGTCAAAAGGCCGGGCAACCCATTCTGGTGGGCACTGTCAGCATTGAACGCTCGGAATATCTGTCTGACATGCTCAAAGAACGCAAGATCAAACATAATGTGCTGAACGCCAAATTCCATGAGCAGGAAGCCTATATCATCGGGCAGGCGGGCCAGTACAACGCGGTGACCATCGCCACCAATATGGCCGGACGCGGCACCGATATTCAGCTTGGCGGTAATCTGGACATGCGTCTGGAGGCTGAAATTGAGGATATTGACGAAACCGCCCGCAAGAAAACCGCCGACAAAATTATCGCCGAGGTGGCCGCCGAAAAAGAAAAAGTCATTGCCGCAGGCGGGCTTTACGTTCTGGGCACCGAACGCCATGAAAGCCGGCGCATAGACAACCAGCTTCGCGGGCGGTCCGGGCGGCAGGGCGACCCCGGCCATTCCAAATTCTTCCTGAGCATGGAAGACGACCTGATGCGCATCTTTGGCGGCGAGCGGATGGACAGCCTGATGCAGAAATTCGGCTTTGAAGAAGGCGAATCCCTGATCCATCCATGGCTGAACCGGGCCGTGGAAAAATCCCAGGAAAAGGTGGAAGCCAGAAACTATGAAATCCGCAAAAACCTGCTGAAATTTGACAATGTGATGAATGACCAGCGCAAGGCCATCTATGACCAGCGCCGGGAGGTTATGGTTAGCGATGACCTGACCGAAACCCTGAACGATATGCGTGCGCAGGTGATTGAGGATCTGGTGGAAACCCATATCCCGCCCCGGGCCTATCCCCAGGATTGGGACGCGGACGGCATCAGCGAAGAAGTCACGCGCATTTTTGGCCGGGATTTTGGTCTGAGAGACTGGATTAACGAGGAAGGTATCGATTCCGGGGCCTTCGAGGACCGCTTGATTGAAGAAGCTGACCGTTTTATGGCCAAACGCGCCGCCGATATTGGGCCGGAAATCATGCGGCAAGTGGAACGCAGTCTGTTGCTTCAGGCCATTGATCGTTACTGGAAAGAACATCTGGCCCAGCTTGATCATCTGCGGCAGGTGATTCAGCTGCGCGCTTACGGCCAACGTGATCCGCTCAATGAATATAAGACCGAGGCCTTTGCCATGTTTGAAAGCATGCTCGAAGAAACCCGCGATAATGTGGTGATGTTGCTGGCTCATATTGAAATTCAGACCGAACAACAGGTCCCCGACCTGCCGGAGCCGGATTTAAGCAGTTTGAATATCAGCCATATTGACCCCACCACCGGTGAGAATGACGCGGCGGCCCTTGACCCCACCGACCCCAAAACATGGGGCAATATTTCCCGCAACGCCCCATGCCCCTGTGGCTCAGGTGATAAATATAAACATTGTCATGGAAAAGTTGTCCAAAAAGTTGGCCGAAATGATCAATGCCCCTGCGGTTCCGGTAAAAAATACAAGCATTGCCACGGGGCTATATAGGTTATCCTTCACTCTCATGAACGCAGCGGTCGATGATGTTGGAGCTTTCCTGAGGGAAATAATGGTCGAACAGGGTGGCAATGGCGCGCAGGAACGGCTGGCCGGCGCGGGTGACCTGATAGCTTTCCCCCGTCCGTTTTACATAACCCACCGCAATTAATTTCTCAAGGTCGGCCCGCTCCCGCGAGAAATCATAGCGGATGCCATGCTGTGCGGCAATAGCATCGGGGTTAACGGCAAAATGGCTCATCAGGTGAGAGATCACCTCCCGGATCATAATATCAAGGGGCGTTACGCTCAAACCACGCCGGGCTGGAATCTGGCCCGCGCCCACCATTTCGGCATAGGCTTTCAGGTCCGGGCTGTTCTGGGCATAGCCGCCGGGCAATGACCCGATGGCAGAGGCACCGAAGCCGATCAGGGTCGTGGCCGGATCGGCGCTATAGCCTTGAAAATTCCGTTTCATGCGGTTTTCATCACGGGCGATTAAAAGACTGTCCCCCGGCAGGGCGAAATGGTCAAGGCCAATGGCCTCATATCCCGCCTGTTGCAATTGCGCGCTGGCCAGATCAAACATGGCCTGCCGCTCGGCYTGYTCYGGCAGATGGTGTTTATCCATCATCTGCTGATGCTTTTTCAGCCACGGCACATGGGCATAGCCGAACAGGGCGATGCGGGACGGCTTGAACGCCGCGGTCCTGGCCACAGTTTCCGCGATGGTGCCCAGGGTCTGGCGCGGCATACCGTAAATCAGGTCAAAATTAATGTTGGTGATCCCGGCCTCCCGAAACCAGCGCAGATTCTCCGCGATCAGCTCTTCGGACTGGATACGGTTGATGGCTTCCTGCACCGCCGGATTGAAATCCTGTATGCCAAGRCTCACCCGGTTAACGCCGCTTRYGGCATAGGCYTTGACCTTTTCCTCAGAACAGGTGCGCGGGTCAATTTCCACCGCGATTTCCGCCTCTGGCAACAGGTCAAAATTGGCCTTGACCCGGGCCATAAGTTCCTTGAATTGCGGCGCGGAGATGATGGTGGGCGAGCCACCGCCAAAATGGATATGGCTGATTTTCTTGCGGCCTGTGATGTGCCCGATCAGGTCAATCTCCGTCTTTAGAATCTCAAGATAACGGGCTACCGGTGCCATCGTGTTGGATATTTTGGTAAAGCAACCACAGAACCAGCATAATTTCTCACAAAAGGGAATGTGAAAATACAGGCTGACCGGCTTATCATCGGGCAGGGCTTTCAGCCAGCCTTTATACTGGGCCGGGTCAAGAGTGCCGAATTCCAGCGCGGTGGGATAGCTGGTATAGCGGGGCAGGCGGCGCGGCTTTTCTTCTGCCGTTATATTCTGTTGTGTTGTCATGGGGTTTTATATGCCATATCCGGCGGCAGTAACCCTGACCCAGATCAAGAAATTTCAGAGCTTAAAGGTTTTTTTCACATAAAGGCTTTATAGGCCATCAGGGTGAAGGTGTCCTTGATGCCGGGGATGGTCTGAACCCGGTCATTGATATAGCGGCCAATATCCTCATCCTCTTCCAGATGAAGTTTCATCATCAGATCAAAGGCGCCGGACACGGAATAGACCTCTTCGGTTTCTTCCAAATGGTCAACAATATACTCGGCAACATCATAAACCTTGCCAAGGTCACATTTAATCTGTACGAAAATATTCTTCATCTCTATGATCCTTAGATAAAATAGCCAAATGGGAATTTACAAAATAATGCCGCGCTTCACAACAGAAATAGTCGTTCGCTTCAATCATGTGGACCCCGCCGGGATTGTTTATTACCCCCGCTATTATGAAATGATCAATCAGGCCAGTGAAATCTGGTTTGAGGAGGGGCTGGAATATCCCTATCCCAAGATGTTTTCGGACGGCTGGGCGGTGCCCATGGCCCATCTGGAAAGCAGCTTCCGCAACCCCAGCTATCTGAACGACCGGTTGACCTTTGCCATCGGGGTGACAAAGATTGGCCGCAGCCGTATTGACCTGTCCATCGTGACTTCGTGTAAGGATGAATTGCGGTTCCTCACCCGCCAGAGCATCGTTTGGGTCGAACATAAGAAAATCAAATCCGCCCGCATCCCCGATGACATCCGGGAAAGAATGGAACGCTACCTGCTGGACAAGGGCGAAGATATTTCTTTCTGACGCAGGATAAACCGTTGTATTTTTCCGGTTTCGGTTTTGGGCAGGTTTTCCACAAATTCGATAGCGCGGGGATATTTATAGGGGGCGATGGCTTGCTTGACAAATTTTTGCAACTCTACGATTAAATCTGCATGGGCCTTATAATCCGGGGCCATATAATCCGGGGAGAGGACGATAAAGGCTTTGACGATCTGGCCCCGGGCCGTATCCGGTGACGCCGCGACGGCACATTCGGCCACCGCCGGATGGTCAAGCAGGGCTTCCTCAACCTCTGGCCCGCCGATATTATAGCCCGACGATACGATCATGTCATCACCGCGCGCCTGAAACCAGTAATAGCCGTCCGCATCCCGGCGGTAAGCATCGCCCGTCACATTCCAGCCATCCCGCACATAGACGCTTTGTCGTTCATCACCCAGATATTTGCACCCGGTTGGTCCCTTGATGGCCAGCCGCCCCACAGCGCCGTCGGCCAGAGGGTTGTTATTTTCGTCCAGAATACAGGCCTGATAGCCGTCAATGACTTTGCCTGTTGCGCCGGGCCGGATGTCATCCCCGGTGGCTGAAATGAAGATATGGATCATCTCCGTGGCCCCGATACCGTCGATGAGTTTAAGCCCGGTGGCCGCCTGCCAGGCCTGAAAGGTGGGCAGGGGCAGATGCTCGCCCGCAGAGACACAGGCCTTGAGGCAAGACAGGTCGTGGTCTGACACCTTGGGCAGCATGGCGCGGTAGGCGGTGGGGGCGGTAAAGCTCCAAGTGGCGCGAAAGCGGGCGATGGCCGCCAGATACACCTCCGGCGAGCCGTCTTCCAGTAACACCGTGGTCGCCCCGGCAAAAAAGGGAAAGGCCAGCAAAGCGCCAAGGCCAAAGGTAAAGGCCAACGGCGGGCTGCCGATAATAATATCATCGGCCCCGATGCCCAGCAGGCGGTCGCCCACCAGATGACACATGGACATGATATCTTCATGGAAATGCAGGCACCCCTTGGGCTGGCCCGTGGTGCCGCTGGTAAAGGCGATCAGGGCAATGTCCTTTGACCATGTGTCCACCGGGGTAAAGGTTTTGGGCTGGTTCGTCATCCACTCTTTCAGCTCATCAAAACAGAGTATATGACTTAAAATCGGGGCCGCCTTTTGCGCGCCTTCCAATTCTTGGACGAGTCGCTCATCACAGAGGGCAAAGGCAACCTGTGCCTTGCCAATCACCGGGATCAGGTCCCGCGCCCTGAGCAAGGGCATGGTGGCGACCGCGATGCCCCCGGCCTTTAGCACCGCAAACCAACAGGCGACCATCATGGGATTGTTGGCGGCGCGCAGCAACACCCGGTTGCCGCTTTTCAGGCCCATATCCTTAACCAGTACATGGGCGATCTGATTTGATTTTTCAAAAACTTCTTGGTAGGTCCAGCTTTCCGTCGGGGTCAGGATGGCGACCTTATCCCCGCGCCCGGCGGCTATATTCTTATCCAGCAGTTCTACCGCCGCATTCAACCGATCCGGATAGTTTAGGCAGGGCAGGTCATGGATGAGGTCCGGCAAGGCGTCTTTCCGGGGCATCTGCTCCGCCGCGAAACTATCCTCATAGGCGCTCATCATATTATTGATCCAGCTGGTAAGGGATTAAGGCCTGTCCTGCGATAATAATTTTCTGAACTTCCGACGCGCCCTCGTAAATGCGCAAAGACCGTACCTCCCGATAGAGTTTTTCCACGACCTCACCGAAAACCACGCCCTGCCCGCCAAAAATCTGGATGGCGTCATCAATGATTTTCTGGGCGGCTTCGGTGGCGTAAAGTTTCGCCATGGCCGCCTCGCGGGTGACCCGGTCCGCCACGCAATCCTTGACCCATGCGGCCCGATAGATCAGCAACGCGCTGGCATCAATATTCAGCGCCATATCGCCGATCTTTGACTGGATGATCTGAAGGTTGGTCATGGGGCCGCCGAACATCTGGCGGCTGACGGCGCGCTTCGCGGCCTCATCCATGGCCCGTTTGGCAAAGCCCATGGCCGCCGCGCCGACGGTAGTGCGGAAAATATCCAATGTGGCCATGGCGTATTTAAAGCCCCGGCCCGCCTCGCCAATCAGGGCTGATTTTGGCACCCGGCAGTCTTTAAAGACCAGTTTCGCCAGCGGATGCGGGGCGGTAACCTCAATTTTTTCGGCTATTTCAAGCCCCGGCGTATCCGCGTCCACAAGGATGGCGGAGATGCCCTTGGTGCCGTTGCTGCCCTCTGTTCGGGCAAAGACCGTGTAATAATCCGCAATGCCGCCGTTGGAAATCCACGTCTTGCAACCGTTGAGAATCAGGTCGTCACCGTCTTCCCGGTAACAGGTACTCATGGCSGCYACATCGGACCCGGCATTKGGYTCCGAYAGGGCAAAGGCGGCGATCTTGTCCCCGCGCCCSACGGCGGTRAGRTAGGYTGATTTTTGMKCKTCCGAGCCAAAGAGCGACAGGGTGCCACTGCCCARSCCCTGCATGGCAAAGGCAAAGTCCGCCAGCCCGTCATGRCGGGCCARRGTTTCCCGGATCAGGCATAATGACCGCACATCCAGCTTGTCATGAATGCCGCCGWAMGCCTTGGGCACCGCATAGCRTAACCATCCGGACYGACCAAGGCGGCTAACCAAAGTGCGGCAGACATCATCGGCATCGGCGCGCGCGTGCGACAGGTCATTYAAATTTTCCGCGCACCAGTCCGCCAGATCAAGGGCGAGCTGTTTRTGAYGGGGGSYAAGGAACGGCCAGTCCAGATAGGTGCTATCCATGWTCAATCCCCYTTGAAGGCYGGTTTTTCCTTGGCAACAAAGGCATCGTAAGCCCGGCGAAAGTCCTGGGTTTGCATACAGATGGCCTGTGTCTGGGCCTCGGCTTCTATGGCCATGTCCAGGGGCATRCTCCATTCCTGAACCAGCATGGTTTTGGTCATCATATGGCCGAAATTTGGCCCGTCGGCAAGRCGGCGGGCATATTTCAGGGCCTCATCAAACAGATCATCGGCGTCCACAATACGGTTGAAATAHCCCCATCTCTCGCCTTCCTCGGCGCTCATGGCCCGGCCCGTATAGAGCAGGTCGGCGGCGCGGGACTGRCCAATGGCGCGGGGCAGCATGGCGCAGGCCCCCATATCACAGCCCGCAAGGCCTACMCGRGTAAACAGGAAAGCGGTCTTGCARYCMGGRGMGGCGAAACGAATATCTGAGGCYAGYGAGAYCATGGCCCCGGCGCCGACGCAAATGCCCTCGGTSGCGGCAATGATCGGCACTTTGCARTTGATCATGGCYTTGACCAGATCGCCGGTCATGCGGGTGAAATCCAGCAGGCCTTTCATATCCTTGTCCAGCAGGGGGCCGATAATGTCATGGACATCRCCGCCGGAACAGAAATTACCGCCGTTGCTGGCAAARACYACGGCCTTCACATCATCCGCATAAACCATATCACGNAAAGNYATCACGCAGCTCGGCATAGCTTTCAAAAGTCAGYGGRTTTTTGCGGTCSGGCCGGTTCAGCCTGATGATCGCGACTTCGCCRTCCATCTGCCATAAAAAATGCTTTGGTTTCAGACCTGCCAGTTTCATCTATTTATCCTCTTTCCTGTTTTTCAATGCCTCCCGCAGATTATCCAGCAGGGCAATCATGGGCAGGACGTCATCCTCATTCAGGTCGCTCAGAATATYGGCGACCCATTCCTTGTGCCGGTCGGCCATGACCTTGAAMTCCGTGCGGCCYTTGGGGGTCAGGCCGACGCTGTATATGCGGCGGTCCGTGGGCAGGGACCAGCGTTTCACCAGMCCCTCTTTTTGCARTCTTTCCACAATGCCCGTGACATTGCCGTTAGAGACCAGCAGTTTCCGGGACAATTCGCCCATGGTCAGGCCGCCCGGCTCCCGGTAGAGCGCCGACATRAGGTCAAATCGGGGCAGGGTTACCTTGAATTCTGATCGAAACAGGTTTCTRATTTCCTTTTCGATRATRTTGGTRTTGGTGATCAGGCGGAGCCACAGGCCCAGTTTTCTGGTRTCRCTRTCRTCCTCRRYAGGCGGGTTATCGGCAGTATCWGRCATTCTTTTATTATCCCTTTACATGACCTCCCCACCGTCAACGGCAATGGCTTGGCCCGTTATGGAAGCGGCRCTGTYCTGGCATAACCAGGCGACMGTTGCGGCCACTTCCTCTGGCTCTATCAGGCGTTTTTGCGGGTTATGAATGGTCAGTTCCSCGATYGCCTGWTCYTKTGTYCTGCCGGTCTTGGCCATAATATTCTGTATGGCATCACGGGCGATGTCCGTGTTGGTAAATCCGGGGCAAACCGCATTYACCGTCACSCCCTTKGTYGCCATTTCCARGGCCAGTGACCGGGTCAGRCCCARTATAGCATGTTTGGCGGCACCGTAAGCCGTGACATAACGATAGCCYTTTAAAGCGGCAGTACTGGCAATATTTATAATCCTCCCCTGCCCTTTGTCTATCATTTCTTGCAAAACGGCATGAATACAAAGATAWGGCCCGATCAAATTCACATCCAGCATGGCTTGCAGATGGGCGCGGTCACCCTTYAGAAAGGGCAGGGAMCGCGCYGCGCCTGCGTTATTGAYCAGAATATCCACCGGGCCGAATTTRGCCGTGGCGGCGGCAAAGGCAGTGGYCACAGAGTCCCCGTCCGTAATGTCACAGGCGACGGCAAAACCGCTGGACAGGGTTTTTGCCTTATCCAGCAGAATCTGCTCATTGCGGCCCATGATGGTCACATTGGCCCCGGCATCGGCCAGACTACCTGCAATAGCGGCRCCAATTCCGCGTCCGCCGCCGGTGACCACCGCATGTTTTCTTGTCATGGATATTCCTTTAYATTCAGGGCCATTTACGCRTTMAGGGCCATTTCCGCCGCCCGTTTCAGATTGGTTTCAAGCTGGGTATAGGCCGTATAATATTGCTTGGGCACCGTCACCGCATCGCCGTGATATTCCAGTTCCGCMGCACTGCGAATGGTCCARTTGGKRTCCATCAGATGGGGCCGGGCCAGCAATACAAGGTCGGCGCGGCCAGCGGCAAGGATGCTGTTCACATGATCGGTYTCATAGATGTTCCCCACGGCCATGGTGGCTACYTTGGCYTCGTTGCGGATACGRTCCGACATGGGGGTCTGGAACATGCGGCCAAAGACCGGGTTGACCTGATCAACGGGCAAMGTCTGTCCGGTGGATACATCAATGATGTCGGCCCCCGCATCGGCAAAGGCCTTGGCAATCAGCACYGCYTCTTCCGGCGTWACRCCYTTATCCCCGAYCCAATCGGTGGAGGATATGCGYACAGACATGGGCTTGRCWTCGGGCCAGACATCGCGCATGGCCCGGAAGACCGCGAGCGGAAAGCGCAGGCGGTTTTCCAGCGACCCGCCATATTCATCGGTACGCTGGTTGCTGACCGGGGTGATGAAAGAGGACAGCAGATAACCATGCCCGGCATGAAGCTCCACCATATCAAAACCGGCGGCCTCGGATCTTTTGGTGGCGGCCACAAAATCATTAAGCACCCGCTCAAAGTCGGCGGATTCCATGGCGCGCGGGGTCTGATTTACCTTGTCCCATTTGATCGGAGACGGGGCAATCAGCTCCCAATTGCCCTCGTCCAGTGGCATGTCATAGCCTTCCCAGCCCACCTTGGTGGAGCCTTTGCGTCCCGCATGGCCCAGTTGAATGGCAATTTTGCAGGGGCTGAACTGGTGGGTATAGTCCACCACCCGCCGCCAGGCGGCTTCTTGCGCGTCAGTATAGATACCCGCACAGCCCGGCGTGATACGGCCATCGGCGGAGATGTCGGTCATTTCCGTATACATCAAGGCCGCCCCGCCCATGGCCCGGGCCCCGTAATGGACGAAATGAAAATCATTAATCAGCCCGTCTTTGGCTGAATACATGGACATGGGCGAGATCACCACCCGGTTCTGTAATTCCATATCCCGCAATTTATAGGGGGTGAACATGGGCGGCACCGGCTTGTCCACCGGATGGCCTAAAGCTTTGGCGGCAAAATCTTTCTCCACCCCTTCCAGCCACGCCTTGTCGCGCAGGCGCAGGTTTTCATGGCTGACGCGCTGTGATCGGGTGAGCAGGGCATAGGCAAAATGCTGGGGATCATAATCCAGATAGCGTTCGATTTCCTCRAACCAGCCCATGGAATTRCGGGCGGCACTTTGCAATTTCAAYGCTTCCAGTTCCCGTTCATCCTGATAGGCTTTCAGGGCCTCRTCAACGCCCTCRCCGCTGTTGAGGTGATCRGCYAGRCTGATGGCATCCTCAAARCCSAGCTTGGTGCCGGASCCGATGGAGAAATGGGCYGTATGGGCCGCATCGCCGATCAGAACCACATTRTCYTTGACCCATGTATGACACAAGACGCGCGGGAAGTTGATCCACGCGGATCCCCGGATATGGGCCGATTTGGTCATCAGGTCATGACCACCCAGATATTTCTCGAAAATTTTGCGGCAGGTTTCTGCGCTCTCCTTATGATCCATATGGTCAAAGCCAAATGAATTATAGGTTTCCGTACTGCATTCCACGATGAAGGTGGAGGTATCTTTGTCGAACTGATAGGCGTGAACCCAGATCCAGCCATGTTCGGTTTTTTCAAAGATGAAGGTAAAGGCATCATCAAACTGCTGATGGGTGCCAAGCCAGACAAATTTATTGGGCCGCATGTCAATATCACAGTCAAAGGCCTTTAAGTCATGATTACGGATTTTGCTGTTCAGGCCATCGGCGGCAACGATCAGGTCCGCATCGCTGAATCTTGTGGTTATATCGGCCACCTCAAACTCGGTCTCAAACTGAAATTTGACCCCAAGCTCCCGCGCCCGTTCAAACAGGATTTGCAATAGGCGCAAGCGGCCAATGCCGATAAAGCCGTGACCGCCGGAGCGAATGACCTCGCCTTTGTGATGAACAGCCACATCATCCCAACGGATAAGTTCGCCAATCATCACCTCGGCACTGACCGGGTCATTGGCCCGCAGATTTTCCATGGTCTGGTCCGAAAAAACCACRCCCCAGCCAAAGGTATCGTCATCCCGGTTGCGCTCATAAACCGTAATGTCATGGTCCGGGTTTTTCAATTTCATGGAAATCGCGAGATATACGCCGGAAGGGCCACCGCCCAAAACTACAATCTTCATTTTTTCATCCTTTATCTATATCGGCCACTTTTTATCTATATAAGCTTGTCACGAATCGCTTGCGGTCACTTTATTTTATACTTGAAATTCATGTCCTGCACCAACCAGAATAATTTTTTTTGTGAAACAAAATATATACTGGAAATGGGCATCTATTTATATTATTTTACTATTTAACTAATATAATATATCATAAACAACGTAGTATTTAAAGCTTGCTTGATATTTATTTTAGATATAAAATAATTTTTAGCAAGTGATTATTTAATAAAAATGTATTTTGGTATTGAAATACCTATTTAACCGTGGTTGATAGGGACAGGAGACAGACGTGCAGCATATATTGCCTCCGGGCTGGCCGAGGCCGAAAGGCTATTCAAATGGCATTATTGCCGAAGGAAAAATGTTTTTTCTGGCCGGAGTTGTCGGATGGAATGCCGAGGAAGAATTTGAGTCCGATGTGCTTTCGGATCAATTTCGTCAGGCGCTCTTGAATATCCGGGCCATATTGGCCAGCGGCGGTAGTGGCCCCGAGCATATCACGCGCATGACATGGTATGTGACCGATATGGATGGCTACCGCGATCAGCTGGTGGAATTCGGGGCAATATATAAGGACATCATCGGCAAAAACTTTCCGGTTATGGCCTGCATAGGTGTCTCGGCGCTGGTGGAACGGCGGGCAAAGATTGAAATTGAAGTTACGGCGATGATCCCGTAACCTRTACAAGTTTTAAGGAGACCAAGACTATGGCGAGTCCAAAATGGCCATCCTCCCCCTGGGAAGATATATTACTGCTGGAAGAATTCCTGACCGAAGAAGARCGCATGATCAGGGACGGYGCCTATGATTTCTGTCAGAAAGAATTGATGCCCGGCATCATCGAGGCCAAYCGCCATGAAAAATTTGACCGYAATATCATGCTCAARATGGGCGAGCTTGGTCTGCTGGGYCCRACCATWGAGGGCTATGGCTGTGCCGGGGTYGGYTATGTRTCTTACGGCCTRATCTCGCGGGAGATAGAGCGGGTGGACAGCGGCTATCGCAGTGCCATGTCCGTGCAAAGCTCTTTGGTGATGTTCCCGATYCATGCYTATGGSTCYGAGGACCAGCGRCAGAAATTYCTGCCKAARCTSGCCACCGGCGAATATGTGGGCTGTTTCGGCCTGACCGAACCTAATGCGGGCTCTGACCCCAGCGGYATGCAGACCCGGGCGCGSACYGTGGACGGCGGYTATAAATTATCCGGCKCAAAAATGTGGATCACCAACAGYCCCATCGCCGATGTGATGGTGGTCTGGGCCAAATGTGATGACGGYGTGGTGCGCGGCTTCCTTCTGGARAARGGTATGACYGGCCTGANNGCGCCCNNAAGATYGAGGGTAAATTCTCGCTCCGGGCGTCSATYACCGGCGAGATTGTCATGGATGAGGTTTTTGTGCCSCAGGAAAATYTMCTKCCCAATGTRGAGGGCATGAAAGGCCCGCTGGGATGTTTGAGCAATGCCCGCCTTGGTATTGCCTGGGGCGCMTTGGGSGCRGCGGAATTCTGYTGGCAYGCGGCGCGGCAATATACCCTTGACCGCAAGCAATTYGGSCGYCCTCTGGCGGCRACCCAGTTGATTCARAAGAARCTGGCCGATATGCAGACGGAAATCACYCTYGGCCTTCATACCTGCCTTAATGCGACCCGGYTRMGGGAAAAGGGCAAGCTGTCGCCCGATGGYATATCRCTTTTGAAACGCAACAGTTGCGGCAAGGCGCTGGATATTGCCCGTCAGGCCCGGGATATGCACGGCGGYAATGGTATTAGTGAYGARTTTCATGTTATMCGTCATGCYATGAAYYTGGARGCCGTCAATACCTATGAAGGCACCCATGATGTTCATGCGTTGATATTGGGCCGTTTGCAGACGGGTTTGAATGCCTTTTAGAGCGTTAGGGTAGGACTGTCATTCCGGCCTTTTTAAAATTGTCTCGAACAGGATGAAGTCGCTGGCCTGTGCCTTGAGGATCGCCTGCTCGATCAAGGCTTTTTCAGGGCTACCGTCTTCAAAACTCTCAACCAGACTGGCATAAACCTCATGCTCGTAATAATCATCAGGGTATATTTCCAGCCACATTTTGATGCGCGTGCTGTCGCCCCAGTTCAGATCAAGGCTGGCTGTCTCGCCGGGCAGAATCCGGGTGTCTGAATATTCCAGCCACCGCCCGCTCGCATAGCCAACCTCCCGTTTGATCACATAAGATACCGCCGTATCCGGGACCGGATTACCCCGCACGTCAAGGCGCACGGCCTGCATAACGACTTTGGGCGTGATATAGGTGGGAAAGGCGTGGCCGACCCCGGTGCTTTTCAGGGTGAAGCGGGCCATTTCTCCGGTCACGTCATGGGTTGCCTCAAGCCCTCCCCGGACCATATCCGGGTCATGAATACCGCGCCAGAGATGCTTGCGGTCCGGCATATGGCACATCTGACAGCTGATGCCCTCGGCGGCCTGGGGGCTGGCCTGCCATTCCACAACCGTATTTTCCAGAGGTTTGCCGTTGATGGCATAATCCTGCGGGAATTGATGACAGCTGGCGCAAAAGTCAGATTTTTCAAAATCAGCGGTCCGGAATACGCCGCCGTGGGGATTGTCCGTATCGCTTTGGCCGGTCAGGCCTGTATCCCTTTGGGGCGGGCCAAAACGTTTGTTCTCCCGAATGTGACAACCGGCACAGCTGTTCCCAGCGGCGGCTATTCCCTGCGCGGCGGGCAGGTGGCCCTTACCTTGCGCCTGGGCATCGGCAAAGGCCTGTTTCTGTTCTGCCAGCGGGGCGTGGCATTCCAAACAGTCATTGGCGCTCTCGGTATCATAGGTAATAATTTGGCCGACAAAACCCGGCGACATGGCATGGGCATGAAGGCTGGTTTTCCATTCGTCATATTTATCGGCGTGACATTCAGCGCAGGATTCAGGTTGCAGGGATTGCTCCAGTTCGCTCCATTCTTCCGGCGGCGGCCCTTGGGGCTTTAAAGGCTGTTGCCAATGGGTTGCGGGCAGGCGGTTGGTGGTTTGTGCTTCCGATGATGGCTCATTTATGGTCAAAGCAACAAGGGCGAGAATAAGTCCAATGATGCCAATAAGAATGATAAATTTTCGGGACATAATTTTACAACTTTTTCTTTCTTCACACAGAGTGATGGCGTGATCAACATTTCGTTATTAAAGGTATTGAAATTTGCTTTGTCAATTCAATTCAGGTAACATGCCTGTGCGTTATTACATAAGTATTTAGTGAATTAACGATAAAACCAGCAGTAAAAAATCTGACTGAAACACCAGTGAAAAAACCATTAGGAAGGCCTGAAATGAAAAATATTAGTAAAATTATTGTCGCCATGATGTTTTCTGTGTCCGTTGCGTTGTTCGCAACAGCCAGTTATGCACATGAAAAAGGTGAAATGAACCCTTGTGCCAAGAAAAAGATGGAGCATATGAATCCTTGTTCAAAAGAGAAGATGGAACATATGAACCCTTGCGCTAAGAAAGATATGAAGAAAAAGATGGAGCATATGAATCCTTGTTCAAAAGAGAAGATGGAACATATGAACCCTTGCGCCAAGAAACATAATCCTTGCGATAAGGACTGATAATTTCTGTCATGTGATTGTAATCGTCACATGACATACATTTTCAAGCACAGGTCGGCCTTTTGTAAAAAACGGGTCGACCTGTGTTGTTTCTTGTGTCAGTGTAGTTCCTGTTGTGACGAAAGAATTAGGCAGAATCATTACCATGACAAATGGCAAGAACCCTCAAAAATTTAACTTTAATTCGGTGCCGAATATGGGGCGGGGCGGTATTCTGCATACGGATTTCTGGTGGAGCATGTTGCCAGATTTTGAGCAGATTAATGCGCGGCTTCTCCCGGAAATACTGGCCCATAAGGCTGAGGAACCAGAAACGGATAAATATTCAAATCCGGGCTGTTGGCGGGGTTACCGGGATTATGAAAGCTGGCCCTATATTCGTGATTTTGTTCTTTATAAGCTCAAACTAATCCATAAGCATTATATCGGTATCGGTGCATCCTGTATGCCGCTTGACGATATGCCCGACGGGCGGGTTGAATTTGAGCTATGGACAAACGTGAATGAGCAGGGTAGCAGCAATATTATCCATTCCCATTCCAAATGGCATTGGTCCGGAGTCTATTATGTTCAGGGAAGGGATACGGGTAAAATAGCTTTTTACAGTACGCCATATCTTAATCAGCAAATCGTAAAAGGCCTGCCTTTTGGTCAGTCTTATACGGTGGATCCCGTGGACGGGTTGCTGTTGATATTTCCCAGTTATCTGCTTCATGAGGTTCTGGCGAATCCCATTGAAAAACAGAGGGTTAATCTGGCATTTAACCTCAGGATTGATTTTTAAACAACAATTTAGGAGGCAATAATGGCCCTTTTGGCAGACCTTGAACAGCAAGCGCAAAATTATTACAGTCAGGATGATATGGCAAAAGCCATTRAGGTTTGCCAGAAAATTCTACTTGAGCAACCGGACCATCCCAAGGCGCTGGACTTACTGTCCACGGCGGCGATCGAAAGGGAGGATTTTGTGGAAGCAGAGCAATATTTGGCGGTTTTGGTAAAAACATACCCGGAAGATGCGGTCGTAGAAATCAAGCTGGGCTATGCACAGGAAAAGCAGGGCAAGCTGGCGGCAGCTTTGGCAACTTATCTTAGCTGTTATGAGCGTTATCCAGAAAATCCGGTAATATTTCTTTATCTTGGTTATGTGCATATTCTTATGGGGGATGAGGAAAAAGCGGCAGAGATATTCTCATTGGGTGAGGATGTAGATGAAAATATGCTGAAAGCACATTTAAATCCACAGCTTGGTGAAATTCTGCGCAAGCGGTCAAAAATAGCCGGGCAAACTATTCATAAGGTGCTTACCGAACTGCATTTGGCAACCATCAGGGATATGGCGGGCGAGGATAACCTGACAAGGATATATGATGCCGTTTGGCCGCAGGTTGATGTGCGCGATTTTTCTTATAAAGATGAAAACCAGAAGCCACATTTATTCTACATCCCGGACCTGCCTGCCGTTCCTTATTTTAAACGTGAAAATATGAATTGGGTGGCTGATATTGAAGCTGTCTTTGACAAGGTCAAGCAGGAAGTTTTGAATAATATGGACCTTGAGGGTGACGGAAAACCCTATCTTCCGCCTGACATGCCCATGTCCGGGGAGCATTGGGATAAAATTGTCGGTAAAATGAACTGGGCCTCGGTGCACCTCTATAAACAGGGGGTAGCCAATGACGAGGTGATAGCTAAATTTTCGGAGGTCATGAAGGCATTGAAAAATGTGCCTTTGGCGTTGATAGACGGCAATCCTTCGGAGGTTTTTATATCCGTATTAAAACCTGAAACAATAATTCCGCCTCATTTCGGGGTTGCCAATAATGTGTTAACCGTGCATTTCCCCCTTTTGGTGCCAGAGGGATGTGGCCTGCGTGTGGGACAGGATAAATTTCTTCAAAGAGAAGGCGAAATTATTGCCTTTGATGACAGCTATGATCATGAGGCCTGGAACCCAAGCCCGGACATTCGCATTGTTTTGATCTTTGAGGTATGGCATCCAAGCCTGACAGAAGATGAGCAAAAATCTGTCTCTGCTACTTTTGAAGCCAGAAAGAAATGGCTGGAGGATCGATCAATTGTTTAATCCATAGAAATYGTCTATGGAAACAATAAATATTAGTGATTTTATCTATGGTATAAATTAGGCTAGTGTCTGGGACATATAACATTAGGATGTGATATAGTTCATGACGATCATTCAATCTGATATAGACCGTAACAGCCCGGAATATCTGGCTAATCAACAGGCTATGGCCCATATTGTGGCAGACCTCAGGGACAAGCTGGCCCTCATAGAAGGCGGCGGCGGTGAGAAATATTGCCAGCGTCATCTGGACCGCGGCAAGCTTTTGCCCCGCGAGCGGGTTAACCGGTTGCTGGACAAGGGATCGGCCTTTCTGGAATTTTCCCAACTCGCCGCATATGACATGTATAGCAAGGATGTGGCCGCCGCCGGGGTGATCACCGGCATTGGCCGGGTGGCGGGACAGGAATGTGTCATCGTCTGTAATGATGCCACGGTGAAGGGCGGCAGCTATTTCCCCATGACCGTGAAAAAACATCTGCGCGCACAGGAAATCGCCGAACAGAATAACCTGCCCTGCATTTACCTGGTCGACAGTGGCGGCGCGAACCTGCCGCAACAGGATGAGGTATTTCCCGACAAAAATCATTTCGGGCGTATATTCTATAATCAGGCCAATATGTCGGCYARRGGYATCCCKCARATYGCSGTKGTYATGGGGTCYTGCACGGCGGGCGGGGCTTACGTKCCRGCCATGAGYGATGAAAATGTCATTGTCAAGGAACAGGGSACGATCTTTCTGGCSGGYCCCCCYTTGGTCAAGGCGGCSACGGGYGAGGTGGTCAGYGCCGAGGATTTGGGCGGCGGYGATGTGCATACCCGCATTTCCGGYGTGGCYGATCATCTGGCGCAGGATGATAATCACGGACTGGAAATTGCSCGGACCATTGTSGGYAATCTCAACCGTAAAAAAGACATTCAGYTGGACCTGCGRGACAGCCGGGAGCCATTATATGACCCGGCGGAGCTTCACGGCATTGTGCCGCCGGACCTGAAAACCCCYTATGACGTGCGGGAGGTYATTGCCCGCATTGTGGATGGCAGTGATWTKSAYGAATTCAAGAAACGCTACGGCACCACGCTGATTTGCGGTTTTGCTCATATTTACGGTATGCCGGTGGGGATAGTGGCCAATAACGGCGTGATCTTTTCTGAATCAGCCCTTAAAGGGGCGCATTTTGTTGAGCTGTGCAATCACCGGGGTATCCCGCTGRTCTTCCTGCARAATGTCACGGGTTTTATGGTCGGTCAGAAGTATGAGGCCGGGGGSATTGCCCGGAACGGGGCCAAACTGGTGACTGCCGTTTCCTGCGCGCAGGTGCCGAAATTCACGGTGATCATTGGCGGCTCTTTCGGGGCGGGAAAYTAYGGCATGTGCGGRCGGGCYTACAACCCGCGYTTCCTGTGGATGTGGCCCAATGCGCGGGTGTCGGTTATGGGCGGCGAACAGGCGGCCAATGTTCTGGCCACGGTCAAGCGGGATGGCATCGAAAGATCCGGTGAAACATGGAGCRCCGAAGATGAAGCCGCCTTTAAAAARCCCATTGAGGACCAATATGARCATCAGGGGCATCCCTATTATGCCTCGGCCCGGCTGTGGGATGACGGGGTGATTGACCCAAAAGATACCCGCCGGGTTCTGGGTCTTGGTCTGTCKGCCAGCCTTAATGCCCCCTTCGGCCCGACCACTTACGGCGTTTTCAGGATGTAAAGGAAAGTAGATGACCAATGATACAGTTATAGTGGAACAGGGCGGGGACGGCATCGCCTTTGTSACSCTGAACAGGCCGGARGTTCATAAYGCCTTTGACGAGCATATGATCARCCGGTTAAGTACGGTCTTTCAAACATTGGACGCCGAYAAYCATTGCCGAACGGTGGTTTTGCGCGGGGCGGGCAAGAGCTTTTCGGCGGGGGCGGACCTGAACTGGATGGCGCGGGCGGCGGATTTTTCTCATAATGAGAATCTGGCCGATGCTGAACGTCTGGCGATTATGCTGAACGACCTCTATAGTATGAACAAGCTGACCATTGCCTGCGTACAGGGGGCGGCCATGGGCGGCGGCCTTGGCCTTGTGTCCTGCTGTGATCTGGTGATTGCGGATATCAATACCACTTTTGCCCTGTCTGAGGTTAAAATTGGCTTGATCCCGGCCACCATATCGCCCTACGTCCTGAGTGCCATCGGCGCGCGACATGCCCGGCGGTATTTTCAAACCGGTGAGCGGTTCAAAGGTCAGCAGGCCCATGATATGGGGCTGGTTCATGAGCTGACCACCACCGAAGAGGAAATGGACGCACAATTGCAAAATATGCTGGACCACGTGCGGGCCAATGGCCCCCTTGCCATGCGGGAGTCCAAACGGCTGATACTGGATTACGGCGGGCGGGCGATAACGCCGGATATGATGGAGGATTCCGCAGAACGGATTGCCGCCATCCGCGCCCGCGCCGAGGCCAAAGAAGGGCTTGCGGCCTTTCTGGAAAAACGAAAACCCGATTGGGTGGGCAAGGGATGATGTTTACAAAGATACTGATTGCAAACCGGGGCGAGATCGCCTGCCGGGTCATTAAAACCGCGCAGGAAAATGGTATCCGCACTGTGGCGGTCTATTCCGATGCGGACCGGACGGCCCGCCATGTGCGCCTTGCTKATGAGGCCCATCATATTGGCGGTCCGGCGGCGCAGGATAGCTATCTGCGCGCCGATGTGATCCTTGATGTGGCCCTGARGTCGGGGGCAGAGGCCATCCATCCGGGCTATGGCTTCCTGTCGGAAAATGCCGAATTCTCCGAGGCCTGTCAGAAGGCGGGCATTGTTTTTATTGGGCCAAGCGCGGACAGCATCCGGTCTATGGGGCTGAAGGATAAGGCCAAGGACATTATGGCCCATGCCGGGGTGCCGGTGGTGCCGGGCTATCAGGGGGCTGATCAGAACATAGATATTTTACAGGCCGAGGCCGCTAAAATCGGCTATCCCATATTGATCAAGGCGGTCGCGGGCGGCGGCGGCAAGGGCATGCGCCTTGTGGAACAGGCGGATGATTTTACTGCCTCTCTGGAAAGCTGTCAGCGGGAAGCCAAGGCGTCATTTGGCAATGCCCATGTGTTGCTTGAAAAATATCTGACCAAGCCCCGTCATATAGAGGTTCAGGTTTTCGGCGATAATCACGGCGATGCGGTTTATCTTTATGAGCGGGATTGCTCTCTGCAACGCCGTCACCAAAAAGTGGTTGAGGAAGCCCCCGCGCCCGGCCTGTCGGACGAAATGCGCAAAGCCATGGGTGATGCGGCGGTTACGGCGGCCAAGGCTATTGGCTATAGCGGGGCCGGGACCATTGAATTTATTGTCGATGTGACGCAAGGACTGGACAACGCGCCCTTTTATTTCATGGAGATGAATACCAGGCTTCAGGTGGAGCATCCGGTGACGGAACTGATCACCGGGCAGGATATGGTCGATTGGCAGCTGCGCATTGCAGCGGGGGAGCCATTGCCCCTGACGCAAGATGAAATCCCCCTGATCGGCCATGCCCTTGAGGTGCGGCTCTACGCAGAGGACCCGGAAAATAACTTTATGCCCCAGACGGGAAAGATCACGCATTTTTCCAGCCCGGTGGAAAATAGCCATTTCCGCCTTGATACCGGGGTGGAGCAGGGTGATGAGGTGAGCATCTATTATGATCCCATGATTGCCAAGCTGATCGTATGGGACCGGGACCGGGCAGGAGCCTTGCGCCAGATGSACAAGGCCCTCAGCCAGACGGCGGTGGCGGGGCTGACGTGTAATCTGGAATTTCTGGGCCGTATTATCCGACACCCGTCTTTTAAGGCGGCTGATCTGGATACGGGCTTTATTGAGAATTTCAAAGATGACCTCAYGCCTGAGGATAATCGGGCGGACCATGTCATTCTGGCACTGGTCACTATGGCGGAGCTAGCCCCCTATAGGACGGGCCGTGACCCGTGGGACCGTTGCGATGGCTGGCGGATGAATCTGAACCTGAAAACTTCGCTAACCTTTATGGATCATGGGGAGCCGCGTGAGGTTAAGGTTACTTACCGGGAACAGGATTTCCAGCTGACCATTGAGGGTGCACAGCTGGAGGTGCAGATATTACGCCGGGCGGGGCGCGCGCTTGATATTGCGGTGAATGGTCATAAAATTTCCGCCACTATCATACAGGACGGCCAGGATTTTACGATTTTCCATGAGGCCACGGTCAGCTATCTGCACCATTATCTGCCCGGTGCGGAGGGCGAGGATGAGGACGGCGGCAACGGCGTGATCATCACCCCCATGCCCGGCAAGGTGACACAGGTCATGGGGGCAAACGGTGACATGGTGGCGCAGGGACAGCCCCTTATGATATTGGAAGCCATGAAGATGGAACATACCATCAAGGCCCAGATTGCGGGCCGGATAGAGGGCTTGAGCCTTGCCGCCGGAGATCAGGTTGCCGATGGCGAAGTCCTGATCAGGATCGTCGGGGAAGACACCGAATGACAGCGGATTGTGACATTCGCCTCTATGAGGTTGGTCCCCGTGATGGCTTGCAGAATGAGGCAAAGATCGTGCCGACTGCGATCAAGGTCGCGCTCATTGAACGTCTGGCGGCGGCGGGCCTGACMAAGATAGAGGCYGCCAGTTTTGTCTCCCCMAAATGGGTGCCGCAAATGGCGGATAGTGCGGAGGTCATGACCGCTCTGAAACGGGCTTCCGGCGTGGGCTATCCGGTTCTGACCCCTAATATCAAGGGCTTTGAGGCGGCATTGGCGGCGGGCGCGGGCGAGGTCGCCATATTCGGCGCCGCATCCGAAAGTTTCAGTCAGAAAAATATAAATTGTTCCATCGCGGAAAGYCTKGACCGTTTCCGGCCTGTTATGGATCGGGCGGCAGAGAATAATATCGCCGTGCGYGGCTATGTCTCCTGCGTGGTGGGCTGTCCCTATGAAGGGGYCATTGACCCCAATATAGTGGCRGATGTGGCCCATGAAATGATCCAGATGGGCTGCTATGAGGTATCCCTTGGCGATACCATCGGGGTGGGGACGCCGAAAGATATTCGGGATATGCTGACAGTGGTTATGGACCAAGTGCCGGTGAGTAGTCTGGCCCTTCATTGCCATGACACCTATGGTCAGGCTTTGGCCAATATTCTGGCGGGGCTGGAGAKGGGCATCAGCGTGATYGACAGTTCCGTCGCGGGCCTTGGGGGYTGTCCTTATGCAAAAGGCGCATCGGGTAATGTGGCGACCGAGGATGTSYTGTATATGCTGAACGGGATGGGGCTGAATACCGGCGTTGATCTGGATAAGATTGTCGARGCYGCCTGGTATATWTCAGAYTTTCTGGGCCGYSCGCCTGCATCAAAAGTGGCCATTGCGCGCCAAAATAAATAAAAGGATTTTTAGAGATGGTTTCCTATCCAACATTAAATTTTAATCTGGGCGAAGACATTGATATGCTRCGCGATACGGTGGCGTCTTTTGCGGCCAAAGAACTGGCSCCMYTGGCCGGGGAAATAGACGCGACCAACACATTTCCAGARGGWTTCTGGCGCAAGATGGGKGAYCKTGGCATTTTGGGCGTGACCGTGGATGAGGMRTAYGGCGGCGTGGGAATGGGCTATCTGGCCCATACCATCTGYATGGAGGAAATCTCGCGGGCGTCYGCCAGTGTGGGCCTCAGCTACGGCGCCCATTCCAATCTGTGCATCAATCAGATCAGYCGCAAYGGCAATGCAGAGCARAARCAGAAATATCTGCYCAARCTGATTACAGGGGAGCATGTGGGGGCRCTRGCYATGAGTGAGTCGGGGGCCGGGTCCGATGTGGTCAGCATGAAATTACGCGCYGAAAAGCRSGGCGATAAATATATCCTGAACGGCACAAAAATGTGGATCACCAATGGCCCTGACGCGGATGTTCTGGTGGTTTATGCCAAGACCGATATGGCGGCGGGGCCGCGCGGTATTACGGCCTTTCTGATTGAAAARACMTTCAAGGGCTTYTCCACSGCGCAGAAGCTGGACAAGCTGGGYATGCGCGGCTCCAAYACCTGTGAGCTGGTGTTTGAGGATTGCGAGGTGCCGGAAGAGAATGTGCTGGGCAAGCTTGACGGCGGCGTGCGGGTGYTGATGAGCGGCCTTGATTATGAGAGGGTCGTCCTGTCTGGCGGTCCGGTGGGCATCATGCAGGCCTGCCTTGATGTGGTGCTGCCCTATATTCATGACCGCAAGCAATTTGGCCAAAGCATTGGTGAGTTTCAACTGATGCAGGGCAAGATTGCCGATATGTATACGGAACTTGCCGCTTGCCGGTCCTATGTCTATGCGGTGGCCGCCGCCTGCGACCGGGGCGAGACAACCCGTAAGGATGCGGCGGGCTGTATTCTCTATTCCGCAGAAAAGGCGACCCAGATGGCGTTGCAGGCTATTCAGGCTCTGGGCGGCAATGGCTATATCAATGAATTTCCCACCGGGCGATTGCTGCGCGATGCCAAGCTCTATGAAATCGGTGCCGGCACCAGCGAAATCCGCCGTATGCTCATTGGCCGTGAATTATTTGGCGAGACAATGTGATTACGTTTCTTGACGCTTTATGTTATTCATAGTTTATATATTAATGAGCGACAGGGTGAAGAGATGTTATCAGGCGTAATGTTACTATGGTTTATTCTCACAGCATTTTCGGTGCTGTTTGTGGCAGTCGACAGCCTTAAAACCCCTGAATCACCCGTGCTTAAATGGGGTTTTGTCCTGCTTACGGTCTATACGGGGCCTCTGGGGGCCTTCCTCTATGTACTTGGCTGCCGGGAACCTCTGCCGGGCCTGCATGAGCAATATTCGGCCACGCGCTGGCGGCAGGTGTTGGGGTCTACCATGCATTGCGTTGCTGGTGATGGCTTGGGAATATTGGTTGGCGCGGTTATTGGTGGCGCGGTTCATTTGTCAAAGCCGGGCGAGATCGGGCTTGAATATCTGCTCGGCTTTGGTTTTGGCTGGACGATTTTTCAAGCTTTGTTCATGAAAGCCGAATCCGGGGGATCATTGTATAAGGCGTTGAAAAAYACGTTCATACCTGAATTGGTATCGATGAATTACCTCATGGCTGCAATGCTTGTTGTCACGACCCTTGGTATGGCTATGGTGCCCGAGGGACGTGATCCAATGTCGGCGGAATTCTGGTTTATCATGTCGATGGCGTTGGTAATCGGATTTATTGCAGCCTACCCTATAAACTGGTGGCTTGTTKCCAGCCACTTGAAGCATGGTATGATGACCGTGAGACCGGCTATGGAGGGTGGCATGGAAATGAATGAGAATGAAGACTCTATGGATAAGGCTGGTCACAACACAGCGCCCGCGGAAGGCCACGGCGGAAGTGATCCCAAGACGGAAGTTTCCACAGGAATGGTGGTGTTTATGGTTGTTCTATCTTTCATAACATTAGGCATAGGGGTGGGTTTCGCACTTACCATATAGAGTATAATATCAGAATTTTAATCTTTTCAAGAGAGTATGATAGTGGTATCAAGTCAATTTAAGCGTAAGTTAGTGGTTAAATATGTGGCACCCAAAGTCAAATTCATTCGATAATCCGTTATCTGTTGACAGCATACCGGAAAAGCATCCGGCGCGCCTTTTTTATACTTATTGGAAGAAGCTCTGCGGAGACAGCGATTTTGCCCGGAAGTCAGACTTTAATCCGGCAGATGTGGTTGAATTGTTACCAAATATAGCCATAACGARGCTGGATTATTCCGGKYCGGMRTTTGATATAATCCTGACCCTKGCCGGGGAACGGATCAAGGATATTTTGAAAGTTAAGGGGTCGGGGTCTTATCGTGAAGATTTCTTCACCGGGGATGCCCTTGATGACCGTCTACACCTATATGATCACATAGCCAAAAAACATCAGGAGAAATTTTTCCGCATGAARGCSCCGTTTAAAGGCCGCGAGTTTAACGAATATATCGTTGGYYTGTTTCCYTTCAGCRGKGACGGCGAAACCATCACCCATATTTTYCTGGYGATTGAATCCATATAGGGGRTTTATTTATCGTCGCCCATTTTCAGGGCCGCAATAAAGGCGGAATGGGGGATTTCCACATTGCCGTAAAGCCGCATTTTTTTCTTGCCCTTTTTCTGTTTGTCSAGCAGYTTTTTCTTGCGGCTGATGTCGCCGCCGTAGCATTTGGCGGTCACRTCYTTRCGCATGGCGCTGATGGTTTCGCGGGCGATGATCTTGCCGCCRATGGCCGCCTGAATGGGAATTTTAAACAGCTGGCGCGGGATCAGRTCTTTCAGGCGCGCGCAAAGGGCGCGGCCCCGGCTGTCGGCCTGAGAGCGATGAACCATCATGCCCAGCGCATCCACCGGCTCTGCATTGACCATGATGCTCAGCTTCACAAGGTCGCCTTCCCGGTAACCATCCATTTGATAATTAAAGCTGGCATAACCGCGCGAGATGGATTTCAGCTTGTCATAAAAATCATARACCACCTCATTGAGCGGCAGACGATAAATGAGCATGGCGCGGGTACCGGCATAGGTCAGTTCCACCTGCTCGCCYCGCTTATCCTGACAGAGTTTCARCACCGACCCCAGATGCTCATCCGGCACCAGAATGGTCGCTAATATCCACGGTTCCTCAATGCTTTTGATATGGGTCGGGTCGGGCATATCGGCGGGGTTATGCAATTCTTTCACCACATCCTTGATCAGATGCAGGCGGTAAATCACGCTGGGGGAGGTGGTGATAATATCCAGATCAAACTCACGGGTCAGCCGTTCCTGRATGATYTCWAGRTGSARCATGCCCAGAAAGCCGCAGCGAAARCCRTARCCMAGCGCRGTCGARGTTTCGGTTTCAAAGGTGAAGCTGGCRTCATTRAGCCGTAGYTTATTCATGCTTTCRCGCAGGGTTTCAAAATCGGCGGCATCGGCGGGAAACAGMCCGCAGAAAACCACGGATTGCACGGGCTTGAAACCGGGGAGCGGCTCGGCGGTTTCTTTTTTGAATTCGGTGATGGTATCGCCCACATGGGTCTGGGAGACTTCYTTGATGGAGGCGGTGAAGAAACCAACTTCGCCCGGGCCCAGTTCATCCACCAGCACTTCTTTGGGGGTAAAAACACCAACCCGGTCAATGATATGTTCCGTTTCGGCAACCATCATTTTGATCTTCATGCCTTTTTTGATTTTACCRTCAATCATCCGGATCAAAACCATAACCCCAAGGTAGGTATCATACCAGCTATCCACCAGCAGGGCCTTGAGCGGCGCAGCGGCATCCCCCRYRGGCGGCGGAAGAACTTCAACAAGACTGTTGAGCAATTCATCAATGCCCTCGCCGGTTTTGGCGGAAACTTTGATGGCGCCGCTGGCATCAATGCCGATCACGTCCTCAATTTGGGCGCGGACCTGTTCCGGCTCGGCGGCGGGCAGGTCGATCTTGTTCAGAACCGGAACAATCTCGTGGTTATTGTCGATGGCCTGATAAACATTGGCCAGGGTCTGGGCCTCAACCCCTTGCGATGCATCYACMACCAGMAGYGARCCTTCRCAGGCATAAAGACAGCGGCTGACCTCATAGGCGAAATCCACATGGCCCGGCGTATCCATCAGATTGAGGATATAGTCCTCTCCGTCATGGGCACGGTAGGTCAGGCGCACGGTCTGGGCCTTGATGGTGATCCCGCGCTCGCGCTCAATATCCATATTATCAAGCACKTGAYTCTTCATCTCGCGGTCGGTCAGGCCATCGCAATGCTGGATCATGCGGTCAGCCAAGGTGGACTTTCCGTGATCAATATGGGCAATGATGGAAAAATTTCGGATTTTATCTAGCTCTGTCATGACAGGGCTTTTATCATTCATTGACGGGGGAATACAAGGGGATAATGAGGGAGGTGACCTTAGCGGATTTGTTCAGCCGGYTTATTGGCCAGAAACCGCCAGACATGGATGTGACCTTCTTTGAGGAGTTTGGCCCGGAGCGCCCAATGTTCGGCTTCCTCCATGAGGATTTTTATGGCYTTTACCCCTTCATCCCCTTTAGCGGCCAGATGTTCGGCTACGGTGGCGGCCTTTGACCAGCTGCCTTCGATCAGGTCAATATATTCCTTGGATATATCCTCATTCACCCGGAGGACAAAGCCGGTATCTTCCAGCGCCTTCTGCATATAGTCGGCGGTTACGGGAAAGGGCCGGTTGGCTTCCTGACTGAGCCATTTCTGAACGTCCGGATTTTCAATGGCCGAGACATCTCCTAGCGTGTAATCCGTGATCAGGAACAGGGCTCCCTCTTTCAGGGTATCAAAAGTATCTTTGAGAATTTTTGGCTTGTCGGGAAAATTATACAGAGCTTCCTTGGAAARAGCCCGGTCAAAACGCCGGTCAAAGGGTTCCGCTTTTTCCGGGTCAAGGTGGGAAATGATGGCTTTGGAGGCTAGTCCCATATCCGTGGACATTTTCATGCCCCGCTCGGCCAGCGTTTCCGACAGTTCATAGCCGGTGATCCAGACCCCGAATTCCTCGGCCAAAACCCGTGCCGGCCCCCCAAGACCTGCGCCGATCACAATGGCACTCATTTCGGAATTCATGGCCAAGAGTTTGCACATCTTGGCAATATGTTCTTTACCGCCGGGACCGCAATAGCCACCGCCCCAGATTAACTGGCTCATTTCCATTCTAAGCGCATCCCATTTCAGAGCGGAAATGCTGTCTTCAACGTYCGGCGTGTCTATTTCTATTTTGTCAGCAGGTGTTTTTTCAGGCACCGGCTCGCCATTTTGACGGGCTAAAAGGAGCTCTTTCACGTCATCAAGGTCATAGCCATTCCACCAGGCATTTAACCTCGTTTTTAACGGTACTTTGATGTCTTTTTCTTCTTTGGCCATCTTCCTTGTACTCAACATTACTCGTTTGAAGAGTATTGTAMGGACCGGGCTTTAAAAAAACATTAANAATGAGCAAGCAGGGGTTGAATTTATCTTAGAACCCCGCCGCAACGTTTYTGTACATTGGCAATAACCTTTGATGATAATTGCTCAATTTCCGCCTCGGTTAATGTCTTGTCCACCGGTTGTAATTTTACATTCAGGGCCAGAGATTTTTKATTTTCSCCGATGCCGGGACCAACATAAACATCAAACAGGGTGACCTCGCTGATCAATTTCTTGTCGGTGGTCCGCACGGCTTTGATTAGTTCCGCCGCCGCAAGGTCACGGTCCACCACAAAGGCAAAATCCCGTTCTACCGCCTGAAAATCAGATGTTCTAAGCGGTCCCCGGCTGTTGCCTTTGCCGGGCTTGGAAAAGGGAATATTTTCCAGCAGGATTTCAAAGCCCACCAGAGGCCCCTTGACGTCAAGGGCTTTGCAGATTGCCGGATGAATCTCACCGAACCAGGCCAGAATATTTTTCGGGCCAAGGCGGATGACACCGCTGCGTCCCGGATGATACCAGTCAGGGGCCTCGGCCACCACCTGAGCATTATCAATCCTGGCCCCGATGGCCCTCAGGATGGCTTCCGCATCGGCCTTGGCGGTGTAGGCATCCACATCCTGCGGTGCCTTGGCCCAATGTTTGGCGCCGCTCTGCCCGCGCCGGATGCCCGCAAGGACAAGGGATTGGCCCTCTGGCGCATCGCTGGCAAACTGGTTGCCGCATTCAAACAGGGCCATATTGCGGAATCCCCGGTCCATATTGCGCCCTGCTGCCGTGATCAGATTGGGCAAYAGATTGGGCCGCATGGCGTCCAGATCAGAACTGATCGGATTGCTCAGYACCAGTTCAGGTTTCAGGTCRGCAAACAGSGCKGCYTSTGCRSAGGGCAGGAAGGACCATGTRATYGCTTCACGCAGRCCCCGSCCCGCCGCYGTCCGTTTGGCGGTRCGKACCCGYYKYTGYATGGCATTTAGCCCGGTTTTGATATGTCGGCTGGACGCGGGCAATGGTTCAGAACRGATTTGGTCATAGCCATATATGCGTAGGACTTCYTCYACCAGATCCGCCTCGCCGTCAATATCGCACCGCCATGATGGGGTAACAACGTCCAGCTTATCGCCTGATTTTGCAACCTGAAAACCAAGGTGCGATAAAATATCGACTATTTCAGATTCGGCCACTTCCACACCGCCCAGATGGCCCACGCGGCTGGGGCGCAGGGTSACRGTTTTTGAGATGACCGGGGCCGTRCCGGAGAYGSWKACWTCGCTGGCCTCGCCGCCGCAYATGTCAAGAATYAGCTKYGTGGCATATTCAATRCCCGGYAYCATGGTKTCCGGGTCMACRCCGCGYTCAAAMCGGTATCTGGCGTCGCTGTCAATGCCAAGCTTGCGYCCGGCCATRGCGRTGGTGAYCGGGTCGAACCATGCGGCCTCCAGAAASACATTGACCGTAYCTGMCTGACAGSCYGTGCYGRCWCCGCCCATWACGCCGCCAAGKCCAATGACGCCGCTGTCATCGGTGATGACACAAACGCCGCCCTCCAGGCTGTAATCCTGATCGTCAAGAGCGGTCAGGYTTTCCCCGGCTTTGGACAGGCGGACTACTATGTCGCCCTGTAATTTATCCGCATCAAACACATGAAGGGGCCGGGCYATGTCATAGGTCAGATAGTTGGTRATATCCACCAGYGCCGAWATGGGCTTCATGCCWAGGGCGCGCAGCTTCTTTTGCAGCCAGTCGGGACTTGGCCCGTTCTTGATGCCGCGGATGGTGCGYCCTGCAAATACCGGACAGGCTTCCGGRTTGGCCAGAACWACCTTTTGTGGATTTTTGAATCCGCCCTTGACCGGGGACATATCCCGCTGTTTCAGAGTGCCAAGCCCCGCCGCCGCCAGATCACGGGCAATGCCGTAAATGCCAAGGGCATCCTGATGGTTGGGGGTGATGGCAATTTCAATCACCGGATCATCCACATCCTTGTAATCGGMAAATTTTGTCCCAACMGGCGCATCTGCGGGCAGGTCGATAATGCCGTCATGGTCATCACCAAGGCCCAGCTCCCGCTCGGAACACATCATGCCRTTGCTKTCCACGCCGCGTATTTTGGTGGGGCGCAGTTTCATGCCATTGGTGGGAATGGTTGCCCCGGAAGGTGCAAAGGCCCCCTTCAGGCCTGCCCGCGCATTATGCGCACCGCAKACTACTTGAATAACTTCCGTTCCGGTATTGACTTTCAATACTTGAAGCTTGTCCGCATTGGGATGGGGCGCGGCTTCCAGCACTTCGGCTATGACAAAGGGGGCMAGATCATCCGCCGGATTGGTAATTTCCTCAACCTCCAGCCCGATGGCGGTCAGTTTTTCAGAAATTTCATTGATAGGGGCTTCTGTATCCAAATGCTCTTTGAGCCATGATAAGGTGAATTTCATTWTWYKTRYYCNCCTTTTTTATTYRNTGGGGGGKCTAYCGCCCTTTGGGCTACTTGAGCCCCCCCGCTCGCGCAGCTCGCTCCCCCCCGCTTTTGATTGCGTGCTGAGTGATGGAATATCGAGGGCGGCGAAACCATAATGTTTCA
This sequence comes from Alphaproteobacteria bacterium, assembly GCA_002749135.1. Lineage (GTDB taxonomy): Bacteria > Pseudomonadota > Alphaproteobacteria > Sphingomonadales > Emcibacteraceae > Paremcibacter. Next base: position 60,205 of record NVVY01000002.1, read on the forward strand.
GCCAGCGTAAATCGGCAGCAAAGAAATCGCGCAGGTCCGGGATGCCCCATTTCAACATGGCAATCCGGTCCAGCCCCATGCCAAAGGCAAAGCCCTGATATTCATCGGGGTTGAGGTTCACATTCTCCAGAACGCGCGAGTTGACCATGCCGCAACCCATGATCTCCAGCCAGTCATCGCCTTCGCCGATCAGGATTTCCCCGTCCTTAAACGCGCAGCCGATATCCACTTCGGCGGACGGTTCCGTGAAGGGGAAATAGCTGGGTCGAAAGCGGATTTTCACATCGTCGAGGTCAAAGAATTTACGGCAGAATTCCTCAATACACCATTTCAAATGCCCCATATGAATGTCCCGGTCGATGACAAGGGCCTCAACCTGATGGAACATGGGGGTATGGGTCGCGTCACTGTCACAGCGATAGGTGCGCCCCGGCGCAATGATCCGGTAAGGCGGCGGCCCCGACATCATGGTTCTGATCTGAACCGGGGATGTATGGGTGCGCAAGAGCTTGCGGTTGCCCTCGGCATCTTCAGGAAAATAAAAGGTATCGTGCATTTGGCGGGCGGGATGTTCCGCCGGGATATTCAGGGCGGTGAAGTTATAGAAATCTTCCTCTATTTCAGGCCCTTCGGCAATGCTGAAGCCTATTTCGGTGAAAATTTCGGCCACCTCATCCATAACCTGTGTGATGGGATGGATGCTGCCTAAATTTTCCGGCGGGGTTGGCAGGGTGATGTCGATCTTCTCAGATAACAGGCGGCGGTTCAACGCCTGCTGTTCAAGGTTGGTTTTCTGGGTAGTGATGCCATCGATGATGCGGTTTTTCAGGCCGTTCAATTTGGGACCAAATTCTTTTTTCTCATCGGGGGTCATCTTGCCCAATTCGCGCATCAACAGGCTGACGCGGCCTTTTTTGCCCACTTGTGCCACGCGAAGCTCTTCTAGCCCGCCAAGATCATCACAGGCGGTAATCGCCGAAATGATTTCTGTTTCTAAACGCTGGAGGTCTTCCATATGGTCACCCGATATATATAAATTACCCTGAAATGAATAAAAGGAGCCTGTTGCTGTAACAGCAGGCTCCTTGAACGATAAGTCTTAATCTGAAAAGTGATCGGCGGTTCAGGCGTTTAACGCGGCCTGTGCCTGATCAGCGATTGCTTTAAAAGCATCTGGTTCACGAACGGCCAGATCAGCCAGAACTTTACGGTCAAGTTCGATGCCTGCACGTTTCAGGCCGTTCATAAATCGTGAATAGGTCATATCATGAATCCGCGCGGCGGCATTGATACGCTGAATCCACAGGGCGCGGAATTTCCGTTTGCGGACTTTCCGGTCGCGGTACGCATATTGGCCAGCCTTTTCGACGGCCTGTATTGCGATTCTGATGGTGTTTTTCCGGCGGCCACGATAGCCTTTTGCCAGTTTTAAAACTTTTTTGTGACGTGCGTGAGATGTCACGCCTCTTTTTACATGTGCCATTTATCTGTTCCTAAATCAATCGTCTGCATTAACCGTAAGGCATGAATTTTTTGACGATCCGCGCATCCTGATCGGACAGGATGGTGGTGCCGCGTTGGTTACGAAGTTGTTTGTTTGAGCGCTTGATCATACCATGCTGTTTACCAGCCTGCGTAGCGCGTACTTTTCCGGTACCCGTGATTTTGAAGCGCTTTTTGGCACTGCTTTTGGTTTTCATCTTGGGCATTTAGCTTTTCCTTTTCGTAAAAAATTATGGCGCAATAGGTGCGCCAAGCTTTCCGGGTGATGAGGCATGCCCTAAGTTTCAGCCATATCACCCAATGAAGTTGAGGTGTATAACGCCCTTTACCGGGGATTGCAAGGGGATTCAGAGGGTTTTTCGCCGGAAATCATTGTTAAAATTTGCCTTACTGTTAACATGTTTAAAACCTAACGTTTGTACAAGAGTTAACAAGCAAATTCAGCCAAAGGATATTATATGTTTTTTAACAGAATAACGCAGATTGTTACCGTTCTTTTTTTGGGGTTTGTGATTTTCACAACGCCGGTGCGCGGGGCCGATGCGGAGGTCGTCAATGCCCGTCCGGCCTTGTGGCAGGTGAAAAAAGATGGGGGCACCGTATATCTGCTTGGCTCATTTCATATTCTGCCCAAGAATTATAAGTGGTATGATGGTATTATCAGCCGTTCGTTTGAAGGCTCGGATGAATTGGTCATGGAAATGGAAATGACGCCCGAAGCGACCGCCGATATACAGGCCACCGTGATTAACAACGCCTTTTTCAAGGATGATGACAGCCTGAAAAACCATCTGGATGAGGCCCATTATGCCAAGATGCTGGGTTATGCCAAAAAGCTCATGGGCATGGATGAGGCCATGGCGAAAAAGTCAAAGCCGTGGTTTATGGCCATCCAGATATCGCTGGTGTCCGCCATGACCAGCGGCATGGACCCCAATTCCGGAGTGGATAAATTTCTGGAAGGTCAGGCGAAAAAAACGCAAAAACCCATTAGTGGCCTTGAAACACCGCAAGAATCCATGAACGCCCTGATCCATCATCCCATGGTGGTACAGGCAGAGATGCTGTCTGATACGCTGGACAAAATTGATGATTTCAAGAGCTATATCACCAGTTACCTTGAGGCCTGGGCCTCAGGCGATGCGGACCGGATGACCAAAACCATGGTTGAGGATATGGCCGACCAGCCAGAAATGTATCAGGCTTTGCTGGTGGACCGCAACAAGAACTGGGTGCCTGCTATTGAGGATCACATCAACAGCGGCAAACGTGTCTTCATTGTGGTTGGTGCCGCCCATCTGGTGGGCAAGGACGGCCTTGTGGGTATGTTGCAGGCCAAGGGCTATCATGTGGATAAAATTCAGTAGATTCCAAATAAAAACCCGCCTTTATAAATAAAAACCCGCCGGGGAAAATCCTCTGGCGGGTTCTTTTTCTGGTCACGTTGAGTAATTCAGCTGCTATTCCTCAGCATACCAAGATGTGCTTAACCTTTGGGCGCACAATAGGGCGATTATAGCGCACAAACGTTAAAAAATCAACTGCGATGACAGGGATTACAGGTTACGTCACTGTTTGTAACTGTTCCAGTTTAACCCTTGAAACGACTCGCAAAGAATGCCGGAAGATTACTTGGGCGACATGACCATAATGATCTGGCGGCCTTCCATTTTCGGTGCCTGTTCGATCTTGGCCAGCTCCTGGAAATCGTCCTGAACTCTTTTCAGCAGGTCCATACCAAGTTCCTGATGGGCCATTTCACGACCTCGGAAACGCAGGGTTACTTTGACCTTGTCCCCGCCGCTCAGAAATTTATCCACGGCGCGCATTTTCACATCATAGTCATGTTTTTCAATGCCGGGGCGCAGTTTTATTTCCTTGACCTCAACCGTTTTCTGTTTCTTTTTGGCCAGGCTGGCTTTTTTCTGGGCGGCATAGCGAAAGCGGCCATAGTCCAGAATTTTGCACACGGGCGGTTCGGCATTGGGGGATATTTCCACAAGGTCAAGCCCCGCCGCTTTTGCCATGGACAGGCCTTTGTCAATATTTACGGTGCCATGATTCTCACCACTGTCATCAATCAGTCTGATTTGATCTGCGGTGATTTCGTCATTAACCCGTAATCCTTTTTTGGATGGCGGGCCTTGCATTGGTCGTCTGGCTATTTAATTTCCTCCTGCGGGTGCCGTATGGTTGGCCTGATTCCGCTTTGCTGTTAAAAATGGTGTAGTTTCACTCTTTATTACTGAAAAACAATTAAATTGCAATGCTCATTGATCTGTTCTTTGATCAGGGGCAAGGGATTCCGCTTTTAGTTTATTAATTGCAACGTCTAAATCAAGGGTTTCCTGCTGTTTTGACCCCAAACGGCGGACGGTTACAGTATTTTCCGTGGCCTCCCGCGCGCCGACCACATAGATGGCCGGCACCTTGGCATGGGAATGTTCGCGGATTTTATAATTGATCTTTTCACTGCGCAGGTCCTTTTCAGCCCGAATCCCCTGGGCAATCAATTGGTCATAGACCTTGCACACATGGTCATCCTGATCGGAGGTGATACCGGTAACCACCACCTGCGTCGGGGCCAGCCACAGGGGAAAACGCCCGGCATGTTCCTCTATCAGGATACCAATGAAGCGTTCAAAAGATCCTAATATAGCCCGGTGAAGCATGACCGGACGATGTTTGCCATTGTCGGACCCCACATATTGGGCGTTCAGCCTTTCAGGAAGGACGAAATCTACCTGCATGGTGCCGCATTGCCAATCCCGGCCAATGGCATCGGTCAGGACAAATTCCAGTTTCGGACCGTAAAAAGCGCCTTCGCCGGGGTTCAGGCTATAATCGAGTCCTGTGCTGTCAATGGCATCACGCAGGGCCTTTTCCGCCGTGTCCCATGTGGCGTCGTCACCGGCGCGCACTTCGGGCCGGTCGGAGAATTTAACCTTCACGTCTTCAAAGCCGAAATCCTTGTATATTTCCAGCAGCATTTTGCAGAAGACCTCGGTCTCGGACGTGATCTGATCCCGGGTGCAGAAAATATGGGCGTCATCCTGTACGAAGCTACGGACCCGCATCAGGCCATGAAGTGCGCCCGAGGGCTCATAACGGTGACAGGAACCAAATTCCGCCAGCCGCAGGGGCAGATCACGATAGCTGACGATCCCCTGATTAAAGACCTGAACATGACAGGGGCAGTTCATGGGTTTGAAGGCCAGCGCGCGCCCGTCGGCCTCTGTTGTGTACATATGCTCACGGAATTTTTCCCAATGGCCGGATTTTTCCCACAGCGAACGGTCTACCAGTTGCGGCGTCTTGATCTCCTGATAGCCGTATTTCTGTTGTTTGCGGCGAATATAGGCTTCTACCTGCTGATAGATGGTCCAGCCCGCAGGGTGCCAGAAGGGCATGCCGGCGGCTTCTTCCTGAAAATGAAACAGCTTCATTTCCTTGCCCAGTTTGCGGTGATCACGCTTTTCGGCTTCCTCAAGGCGGTGCAGATAGGCCTTCAGCTCTTTTTTGGTGCGCCATGCGGTGCCGTAAATACGTTGCAGCATTTCATTATTGCTGTCCCCGCGCCAATAGGCCCCGGCCACTTTCATCAACTTGAAACAATCCTTGCCAAGCTTGCCGGTGCTGGGCAGATGCGGCCCCCGGCACAGGTCGATGAAATCGCCTTGTTTATAGAGGGTGATGGCCTGCCCCTCGGGGATGGCGGCAATCAGTTCTGCTTTATAAGCCTCGCCCATATCGATAAAGAATTTAACCGCGTCGTCCCGGTCCATCTCGCTGCGGATGATTTCCTCATCCCGGTCAATGATCTCGCCCATGCGTTTTTCGATGATCACAAGGTCATCGGTGGTAAAGGGCGTCTTGCGGGCAAAGTCATAGTAAAAGCCGTTTTCAATGGCGGGGCCGATGGTGACCTGTGTGTCGGGGTAAAGCTCCTTCACCGCCTCGGCCAGAATATGGGCCGCGTCATGGCGTAATATTTCGAGGGCGGCCTCATCACTTTTTGTAATGATGGAAACTTGCGCGTCTTTTGTGATTTCCCGGCTCAAGTCCCATTGTTCGCCGTCCACCACGATGGCAATGGCGGCCTTGAATAGGCCCGGGCCGATATCGGCGGCCAATATGCTGCCCGTTACCGGACTGTCAAAGGTGCGGCTGCTGCCATCTGGCAGGGTCAGGGTGATTTTTTTCTGGCTATTCATCGGTCGGCTCATTTTTCTGTTTTTGCATCGGCTATTATGATAGTTTCCGGGTGACATTATAAGGAAATAACAAACTGTCAAGTTAACAGATAATAGTTAAGGTGTTTTTTATGGATTACGTGGACTGCGGGGGCAGGCGGCTGGCCTATTGCAAATTGGATGGCAAAGGGCCAACGGTGGTGTTCTTTCCGGGCTTTATGTCCGATATGGAAGGCGCGAAGGCGCTGGCGTTAGAGGCGCTCTGCCGTGAACGCGGGCAGGCTTATGTGCGCTTTGATTATTCGGGACACGGGAAATCATCAGGCGACTTCAGTGACGGCACTATCGGGGCATGGGCCGATGACGGCTTGGCCATTATGGATCAGGTTACAGAAGGACCGCTTGTTCTGGTGGGGTCCAGCATGGGCGGCTGGATCGGCCTGTTATGTGCGCTGGCGCGGCCAGAGCGGGTTCAGGGCTATGTGGGGCTGGCGGCGGCACCGGATTTCACCCGTGATCTGTGCTGGAACCGCTATTCGGATGAGGTCAAGGCGACATTGAAACGGGACGGGGTTTATTATGAGGCCTGTGATTACGGTGATGACCCCTATCCCATGACCCTGAATCTATTGCAGGAGGGGGATAATCATTTGCTGTTGGACGGCGGAATTGACCTGATCTGTCCGGTGCGCCTGATACAGGGAATGCGGGACCCGGATGTGCCGCCGGTGACGGCTCAGCGCATATCGGACGCCTTGGCGTCAGAGGATGTGGTGATCACCTATGTGAAAAACGGCGATCACCGCCTGTCTACGGACGCCGACCTGAAACGCCTGTGCCGTGTGGTTAAGGAAATATCGGGTGAATTATCATGAGTGATGAAGATACGAAACTGATTGATGTGAGCCATGTGGTGGAACATGGCATGATCACCTATAAAGGCCTGCCCGCGCCGTTAATTTGTGATTTTCTGAGCCGGGAGGCCTCGGAAGAGATTTACGAAGACGGCACCTCATTCCATATAGGCCGTATAGATATGGTGGCCAATACGGGCACCTATCTGGATTCGCCGTTCCATCGCTATGAAACGGGCAAGGATTTGTCAGAGCTGGATTTATCCTGTCTGGCTAATCTGGACGGTGTGGTTGTTCCTATTCCGCCTGATACGCAGGAAATTACTCCGGCGCATTTTTCGGGTGTTGCTATTGCGGGTCGGGCGGTATTGATCCGTACGGATTGGTCCGACCATTGGGGCACAGATCAATATTTTGAGGGCCACCCCTTTGTGACGAAAGAAGCCGCAGAATATCTGCGCGCAGGCGGGGCCGTACTTGTGGGGATTGATTCCCATAATATTGATGATATACGGGGCAATTCCCGTCCGGCACATTCCATATTGCTGGGCGCGGATATTCCTATCGTTGAGCATATGACCCGTTTGGCAGACTTGCCGGAAAGCGGGTTTAAATTCTTTGCGGTGCCGGTCAAGGTCAAAAACATGGGCACCTTCCCCGTACGCGCCTTTGGCCTTGTTAAGCTTTGAGGGCCTTGACCAGTGCCGTAAATCCTTCCCGGTAAGTGGGATATTTCAGCGTAATATCAAGTTCCTGTTTGATACGGTCATTACGAACCCGTTTGTTTTCGCTATAGAATATCAGCATCATGGGCGACAGGTCGGCCTTGTCGATATCGGTGGGCGGCAGGTGTGGGCGGTCTAGCAGGTCGCAGATAAAGTCCAGTACGTCCGGCGTCGGCGCGGGCCGGTCATCCACCAGATTGTAACTTCGGCCCGGATGGGGGGACCGGATGGACGCCGCCAGAACCCGCGCCACATCCTCAATATGGATGCGGGAGAAATAATGGCCTTGCTTGACAATCTTCCGTGTATTCCCGGCCAGAAGATTGACCAGATGACCCCGGTTCGGCCCATACAGACTGCCAAGGCGGAAGATATGCACCGGAATATTTTTGTGATGGCATAACTCAAGCCAGTCTTGTTCGGCTTTAAGTCTCTGGTGTCCCTTGTCAGAAGTGGGCGCAGGCGTTGTGTCATCATCAACCCACGCCCCCGCGCGGTCGCCGTATATGCCCGTGGTCGACAAATAGCCCAGCCATTTCAGTTTTTTGAGCTTTGAGATTACCTCCCTGTGATGGTGAAGAACCACGTCTCCCACCTTGTCCTGCGGCGGAATGGAAATGAGCATATGGGTCACATGGGACAGGTCCTTTTCCAAGTCCGGCATGGGGGCGGTGCCGTCAAAAATATGGCGGTGGGTGCCGGAAAACTGCCACGGCGTGTCTTGCGCCGTTAAATGACGGATGAGATTTTGCGCCGTATAGCCCAGCCCGAAACAGAATAGTTTATGGGTCATTTTTGTCTCAGATTTCCTGTTTTAGCCGCAATGATTTGATCTTGTATGATTTTAAGGTCATATTCCGGCAAATGAAATCTTTATTATATATCACAGCTCTTATTTCGCTCCTTTCGTCCGTCGCTTTTGCAGGCGGGAGCGATGCGGCAAAATATCGTAAATGTATGGCGTTGACGCAAAGTGATCCCCCGGCGGCCATTTCCTATGCCAATGACTGGATTTTCAGCGGCGGGGCGCAGATACCGGCGGGCCATTGCAAGGCCTTGGGATTGTTGGGCGCGGGCAAGGCAAAGGATGCGGCCACCCTGTTGGAAAAGCTGGTGGAGGATATGGTCATTTACGGCGGTGACCCGGCGCAGGCGCAGCGAAATGAGGATTTGAAAGTACAGCTCTATGGTCAGGCGGCGCTGGCCTGGGAACAGGCCGGGGAACTGGACAAGGCCTATGTGGCCTACAGCGCAGCCCTGACCAGTATCCGCCCCAGTGTCCTGCGGGACGAACGGGATTTGTTCCATGAACTGTATCTGGACCGGGGCCGGTTACAGATAGCGCGCGGGCAATATAAGGCGGCGATTGAGGATTGCACCCTGGCCATCGAAAAGGACAGCAGGCGGTTTGAAGGGTTTCTGCAACGGGCCAAGGCTTTTCGCAAGCGAAAGTCTTTCCTGAAAGCACGGCTGGATTTAAGAATTGCCTTCAAACTGGCCCCCGAACATCCGGCAATTTTGCTGGAAAGCGGCATACTTTTTCGTATGCAGGGCAAGACGTTTGAGGCCCGTCTGGACTGGCAAAAAATCATAGATCGTGACCCGAAATCGGAATATGCCAAGCTGGCCATAACCAACATAGAATTACTGAAGTCTCAATTATGACATATTTAAGACTCAGTCTATGGGCACATTCTAATTTATAGAGGAGACAAGAATATGCGTACACTTATCAGGAATGTAGTATCCCCGAAACTTATGGTTGCCATTCTGGCAGCGGCGTCTTTTGTTATCACGCCTGCCCTGTCGCAAGCCGATGATGACAAGGATCACAAAAAAACCGAACATAAAATGAAAAAACATGACGAAGACATGAAAAAAATGTCTCATGACGCCAAGGAAAAGGCTGAAAAGAAAGAGCATGAAGAAAAAGAAAAACATGAAGATGAATCAGACGATTGATTTTTAAGTTATTGTTTTAAAAGGAGGCTTCAGGGCCTCCTTTTTATGCCTGCCATTCTCTTTTTACAGATGGGTCCGTTGCCTGTCCCTGATAAAGGTCTTTTATGTCTTGCCATTCCGTCTCATCACAAAGCTGACGCAAGGCCCATATGGCCATGGCCTGTATGACCGGTGCGGGGTCATTCAGCTTGCCCATGATGATGGGGATCAGCTTTACCTCACCGCTGTTGCCCGCCGCAATCAGGACATTTCGGATGAAATAATCCCGGCCTATACGTTTGACGGGGGAGCCGGAAAAGACCTGCCGGAACGACTTGTCGTCCAGTTCCATCAGGTCGCCAAGCTCTGGAAAGCTCAGTTCCGGGCGGGGTAGATAGGCTGGCTCATCCAGTTTTTGGGCGTATTTATTCCACGGGCAGACACTCAAACAATCATCACAGCCATAGATACGGTTACCCATGGGTTTGCGAAATTCTTCGGCGATATGGCCCTTATATTCAATAGTCAGGTAAGAAATACAGCGCCGGGCATCCAGTTGGTTCGGGGCCGGAAAAGCGTCCGTGGGGCATATGTCGAGGCATTTTTGGCAGCTGCCGCAATGATCCCTCTCGGGCGGGTCCGGGGGCAGGTCAAGGGTGGTAAAAATGCTGCCCAGAAACAGCCACGAGCCAAATTCCCGGCTGACCAGATTGGTATGCTTGCCCTGCCAGCCAAGGCCGGATTTCTGGGCTAGTGGTTTTTCCATGACCGGGGCGGTATCCACGAAAACCTTGACCTCTGCATCAAATGTGCGGTGAATATCGCGGGCCACCTGTTTCAGYTTTCTCTTGACCACATCATGATAGTCCTTGCCGCGCGCATAGACGGAAATATTGCCCCTGTTCGTTAGTTTAAGGGTCTCAAGAGGATCATTGTCCGGCCCGTAATTCATGGCCAGCAGAATGATGCTCCTGACGTCCGGCCAGAGCGTGCGCGGGTTGGATCGCCGATCGGCTTTCTGTGCCATCCAGAGCATATCCCCGTGCCGGTCCAGGTCGATAAACTCCAGAAAATGATCGGCATTGGACTTCAGGCCGCCCGGGGTTGTCATCCGGATCAGATCAAAGCCTGCGTCCTGCGCCGCCTTGATGATGTGATCTTTCTGAGTTTGTGGGTCCGGCATGGAGGGTCAGAAATCAAGATTTTTATAGTGGGGTGCGGGGGGCAATCCGGCGATAAGGTCCCGTAATATGGGCCGGAACGAAGGCCGGGACTTGATACGGGCATACCAGTTTGCCGCGCCCTCATAATCGGTCCACGGCACATCGCCCAGATAATCAATGCACGACAAATGCGCCGCAGCCGCAATATCGGCAAAGGAAATATCATCACCGCCCAGCCAGTTGCGCCGTTCGGCCAGATATTCAATATAGCTGAGATGCTGTTTGATATTGGCAGATGCACAGCGGATATTTCTGACCTCTGTCTCGCCCAGTTTGAGAAAGCGTTTCATGACCTTTTCTGTGATCAACAGAGAGGTGACTTCCTCATTGAATTTCACATCGAACCAGTCAATCAGGCGGCGTATTTCGGCACGTTCAACGGGTGTTTTGCCCAGTAAGGGGACATCCGGACTGGTTTCTTCCAAATATTCCCGGATGGCGTAACTGCCGGTCAGGACAGGCCCGTCGCCCGCGATCATAACAGGCACGGTCCCCGCCGGATTAAGCACAAGGAAATCATGGCGCCGCGCCCATGGCATCTCCAGCGTCAGCTCAAATTCAATATCCTTTTCCACAAGAAATACCCGGATAGCTCTGGAGAAGGGGGAAAACCAATAATGATATAATTTATTCATAAATCAGATTTTACATAAAGCCACCGTGAAAGTCGCTGATAAAATCAGGGAGAGGCAAATTATTTAAATTTAATACTTGAACAACTGTTTAAGTATTAGTATATTATGGCTATGGAAAAGCTGAATGATGATGACGCCGTGCAGTTGGCGGAAATATTTCACCTGTTGGGGGATGCCAGCAGGTTGCGGATTGTTTTTGCCTGTCTTGAGGGGCCGATCAGTGCGGGCGTGTTGGCGCGGGCGCTTGGGATGAGCGCGTCTCTGGTCAGTCATCATCTGCGCCTGTTGAAGGCGGCGCGGATTTTGGCCGCAGACCGCCGGGGCAGACAGATTTTTTATGGTGCCAAGGATGATCATATCAGGGATATGGTTCGGGATATGGCCGTTCATATCAAGGAAGAAATATAATGGCCGGATGTTGTGATCATGATGATATTGACCAGAAGGCGTTGCAGGTGGCGTCATTCCGCAARGCYCTGTGGCTCGTTTTATTGATCAACGGGGTCATGTTTGTGGYGGAATTTAGCAGTGCCTTYTKSGCRGGSTCYGTATCGTTGCAAGCGGATGCGCTTGATTTTTTGGGCGATACAATAACCTATGCGATTACGCTTATGGTGTTAGGATTCCCCATTCATGTGCGGGCGCGGGCGGCCATGTTCAAGGGCCTTACCCTTGGCCTGCTCGGTTTGTGGATTTATGGCCAGACGATTTATTTCCTGATGCAGGGACAGGTTCCCACCTATGAAATAATGGGTGTTATGGGGGTTGTCGCTTTTCTGGCCAATCTGGTTAGCGTTTTTCTGCTTTATCATTTCCGGGTCGGCGACAGCAATATGCAGTCCGTCTGGCTATGTTCCCGCAACGATATGTATGGTAATCTGGCCATTATCATTGCCGCATCGGGCGTTTTTGTGACCAATACCGGCTGGCCGGATTTTATTGTCGCCACGATCATGGCCAGTTTCGCGGTCACGGCCAGTTACCGGATTATAAAGCTGGCCAATGAAGAGTTAAAGGAACAGCCCCTAAATCAGTGAGGCATCTGACGCAGTTGGCAGGTCTTCTTCCAATATGGCAATATTCAGGGCATAGGAAACTTCACCCTCGTCTTCATCCCGGTAGATGACGCCAATAAATTCGCCGCCAAAATGCAACTCCATGCTGCCATCTTTCTGATTACCGGGGTTCAGCTCAAATTTGCCGGTTTCAAATTTATCGTTAAGATATTTCCGCAGGCGCATGATTTCTGTTCTGTTCATCTTAATTCCTCAAATAGGCTGTTTAGTTTGGCAAGATAGGGCTTTAAGGCATCCTGATCTGCTTTGGATTCCTCGGGCATGTCACTTTTCAAGGTGATCATCTGCTTCATGCTACCCAGGAGCTGTTTTTTTGTCTCCGCTGATAGATATTCGTTTTTTTCAACGGCTTCAATACTTACTTGCAATTCCTGTATTTTTTCCGGGGTTAGTTCCTCAAGCGCCTTGAGAGACATATAGGCCCTCATCACCCGGTCGCCAACCACGGCCCATTGCTCAGGCGAAGAAAAACCGGCTTTGTTGATGATGGTTTTGAATTCCTCATAAGCCTCATGGTTCTTCACCTCGGCCAGAGAACGGGACATGGGGGCAAAGCCGGTCTGGGCCATCTGCGCCGTTGATGAATTTCCATTGTCGTTGAAGTCATATTTTGCCCCCAGCTTTTTCAAGGGCTTCATGGCATTCATAAAATGCTGGATGTCATCGCCACTGAGTGTGGGTGCCGCATGGGCCGCAAAAAGACTGCTGGAGAAAAGAACTATACTGAAGCACAGGGCGATGATTATTTTCATGAGGATGGCTCGCTGGTCAGGGGTTAATGTCAGGGTTTTTATATCCAGTAAAATATATCATACTATAACACGCCCTAAAACCAAAAATTAAATGTCATTGGAGCACGGGGCTGCCATAAGAGGACCAAGGTCTTTTTTGCTTGCCCTTTACCCGATAAACAAATATGACACTCTTGAGCATATAAAATTATACCAGCGGGGCGATCTTTGATGGGGCGTCTCAGGTAATCACAGATAGTYTAGGGAAGCGGAYACTTCCCTGTAGGAGGTTAAATGACCCAGCCTTTGATGCCAATGGCAACAGCCGTGTGGCTCGTTGATAATACCAGCCTGTCTTTCCGGCAGATTGGTGAATTTTGCAGTCTGCATGAATTGGAAGTGCAGGGCATAGCCGATGAGCAGGTGGCGCAGAATATTGTTGGATTGGATCCCACTATTAACGGCCAGCTGACATGGGTTGATATTGAGCGTTGTCAGAAGGACAGCTCCGCCAGCCTGAAACTGCTGAAAGATGAAATCCCGGCCAAGATCCGTTCCGGCGGCGCACGTTATACGCCCGTATCGAAGCGTCAGGACAAACCGGACGCCATTGCGTGGCTGTTGAAACATCATCCGGAACTTACCGTTGCACAGATTTGCCGCCTTGTGGGCACCACCAAGCCAACTATATTGGCCATTCGCGAGCGCAGTCACTGGAACATGAGCGAGATCAAACCGGTTGATCCGGTCTTGCTGGGCCTGTGTTTGCAGGGCGAGCTTGACGCGGCGGTGCAGAAATCCGCTCCTCCCGTGCCTGAAGAAGAGCCTGAAGAATCCGAAACCGAAACCGATACAACCGCCGAAAGTGAATGAATAATTCCGGCGTTGTTGKGGGTTTTTATATATAAGTATGGTGGCTGTTGCTATCCCGTGCGTTTATATCGCTCGATCTCGTCTTTCAGTTTCAGCTTTTCTTTTTTCAACTCGTGGAGGGCGACACTGTCGGGGGAGGGTCGGAGTTCTTCTTTAAGGATTATGGTGTCGAGTTTTTGATGTTTTTCTGAAAGTGAATCGAGATGAGTTTCTAGAGGCATATTTAGTTCTCCTGTTTGGAACGAATTAGCCATTATATTAGACCATAAAATTGGCCAATTGTCACGAAAATCTGTTATCTATCGCCAAAATCTGGCATGATGGAATATATGGGGTGGTGAGAATTTTCTGGATCAGGTTGTATGGGTATGTCTAAAAATAAAATCATTATTGGTCTGTCAGGTGCTTCGGGCATTTGTTACGGCGTGCGTCTGCTGTCCCTGTTAAAGCCTCTGGATATTGAGACTCATCTGATCATGTCGCGCTCTGCTAAAATCACTTTGGGTTATGAAATGGATATGAAAGTGGCCGAGGTTCACGGGCTGGCCGACCATGTTCATGCGGCGGATGATATCGGGGCCTCTATTGCCAGCGGATCCGTCAGGACGCTGGGCATGATGATTGTACCCTGCTCAATCCGGTCTATGTCGGAAATAGCCACCGGGGTGACTTCCAGCCTGCTGACACGGGCGGCGGATGTGGTGTTGAAGGAACGGCGCAAGCTGGTGCTGATGGTGCGGGAAACGCCGCTTCATACCGGCCATCTGCGAACTATGACCGCCCTGTCGGAAATGGGTGCTATCATCGCGCCGCCGGTGCCCGCCATGTATGCCAAACCCGAAAGCATAGAGGATATGATCGACCATACGCTGGGCCGTCTGCTGGATCTCTATGATATTGATATACCGCAGGTAAAGCGGTGGAAATCCGAAGAATGTTAAAGTCATCCGCGACAAAATATGCTATATTATATTTTGGAGACGCAATTCTAACATGTGCCTGGGCCAAAATATAATATGACAATGGAAGATAATGAAATTGCTGAAAAAATTCAGCAGCTGATCATTCGGCATCGGGATCTTGACATGGCTATTGAGGCCTTGATTGAAAGCGGAAAGTCAGACGTGTTACAGATCCAGCGCTTAAAAAAACAAAAGCTTTACCTGCGCGACCGAATCGCCAGTCTTGAGAATGATCTGGTGCCGGACATTATCGCCTAGAAAATCCTGAATTTATTCTTTTTTCAATTCTTTTTTGTGAGCATACATATTCTGATCGGCCTGATCCAGGGCCTGATCGGCACTTTCATGACCCATGAGGGGATGGACGCCGTAGGCCACTTTCAGGATGATTTTCTTGCCTTTCCACTCCATGGGGTTTTTGGTCACCGTMTCAATGAGCGACTGGGCCTTTRTCTTGGCGGCTTCCTCGCTGGCCTTGGGCAGGATGATGCCAAACTCATCGCCGCCGAGTCGGCCAATGATGTCCGAATCACGTAAATTCTGCACAATGATACTGGCCAGATGGGACAGGGCCGCGTCCCCCGCCTTATGGCCGTAGGTATCATTTATTTTCTTCAGGTCATTCATATCCAGATAGACCAGAGAGCTGTTGATGCCATAGCGCTGGGAATAGGAAATCATCCGGGTCATTTCCCGCACAAAAGCCCGCCGGTTGGAGATCGCCAGCAGGCTGTCCTGATCGGCCAGTTTTGCAAGGTCAGAAATTTTACGGTGGGCCAGTTCCAGATCTTTACGCATACTGTCCACTTCGGACATGAGCATCATAATCGCGGTGCGGACTTTCTCGGTCATTTCTTCGGGCGGGATGCCCAGAATGCTGGTGGTATCCTGAATATTGCGCGCGCTGTCCGCCGCCGAAACGCTGGCGCTTGCGCTGCTTTTGCCAACGGTTTTCCGGCGCAATGGGGCTGATTTTCTGGTTGGTCCGGTTGTGGGTACTCTCATGGGCTATAACCTGATAAATGATACGACTGGGAAAGACTTCATCCGGCGAAAATTGGATGATTCTGTCGCTTTCCCTATATGATTATTACGGTTTTTATGTTAAAGGAGCCGCAATGGAATTTCAAGATATATCAATAACAACGGGAATTGAGTGATGGCGGAAAATGAGACTTTGGTTGGTATAATTATGGGCAGTCAGTCCGATTGGGGCACTATGAAAGAGGCCGCGAAAATTCTGGATGAGCTTGGCATTTCCAATGAAGCAAAGATCATTTCCGCCCACCGGACCCCGCAACGCCTGCATGATTATGTGGATGCGGTGGATGCCAAGGGCATGAAAATCATCATCGCCGGCGCTGGCGCCGCCGCCCATCTGGCTGGCGTTACCGCTGCCCTGACCACATTGCCGGTTCTTGGGGTGCCCATGGAAAGCACGGCCCTGAAAGGGATGGACAGCCTGTTGTCCACGGTTCAGATGCCCGGCGGTATTCCCGTCGCCACATTGGCCATTGGCAAGGCCGGGGCCAAAAACGCCGGATTATTTGCCGCCGCCATTATCGCTTTGTCGGACAAGGGTATGTCTGAGAGATTGATCGCATGGCGCAAAAAACAAGCCGCCGCCATTCCGCTGGACCCTGTGGATTAGGGGCGGGTTGCGTTACGCCCCGTATTTCATCTTTCCGGCCATGCGCCACAGGTCGGGCATTTTGGCGGTGAGTTTTCGCATTTGCGCCTTGCCTTTCTCAAACTGCATGACATTTTCGATGCGCCGGTCAAGGAAGGCCCATGTCTCGGCATACTCCACGCTTTCATCATTGAGCCAATAGAGCAAAGTCGCGCTATAGACCGCCGACAGGGTCATGCGCTTGGTATAGAAATTAAAATCCGTGGACGGGTCATGGATGGTCTTCCACATCAAGTCCACGGTATGATAGAGAATTTTAAGGCCAAGGGCGCTATGGATTGGCAGGGCGAGAAAGGTCACGGCCCGGCGCGCGGCCTCACGAATTTCCTGTTCGGCTTCGATGCGGCTGCGCACCAGAAGGGTTATTTTCTCACGAATTTTTAACGGCGCCAGCGTGCCTTCCGTACAGGCTGCGACCATCTTCTGATCTTGCTCCCCTGCCAGCAGCTTAATCATATCGCCGGGGCCACCGGGAAAGGCCAGATGGGCAAGGCCGGGGTCTATGTCCAAATCCTCTGCTGCACTGGCCATGGCCTTGTCGGTCCAGCCGTCAAAGGGCACATGGGGCAGGGCGGCTTGTAATAGCGGGCCGCGCAATTTATCGGGAATATCGGTATCTGGCTTGTCCATTTCGGCCTCATCGTTAATTTAATGACAGGGGTATTTTACCCCTTGTTAGGAATATTACCATAAAATACTTCCCAAGGGCGTCTGCTTTTGCTAGAAGTCATTGCCTTCTGGAGTCTTTGTGGATTCTTGAGGATTATTTTAACAACTAACCTAGAAAGGAGTGTGACAGACCAATGCAGGTTTCTGTCCGCGACAATAACGTAGATCAAGCTCTCCGTGCGCTGAAGAAAAAACTACAGCGTGAGGGTGTGTATCGTGAGATGAAAATGCGCCGATTCTTTGAAAAGCCTTCTGAAAAGAGAGCCCGTGAATCAGCCGCAGCCGTCAGACGTGCGCGCAAGCTGGATCGTAAACGTATGGAACGCGACGGCGTTATTTAATACGTTTTCGTCATTAATAATACGTTTTTGTTAATTTTCTTAAAAGGCCGTCCTCAAATTCTTTGAGGTGCGGCTTTTTTACGATATAGTACAAAAAACAATAAAGATACAGGGGCATTCATGGTAGAAATCGTTGAACTCAGACAAATAGAATACGGACAATGGGCTACGCTTTACAAAGCCTATGCCGACTTTTATAAGGTGTCTTTGACGGAAGAACAATTGCAGACGGTCTGGACATGGCTTGATGGTCATGAGACGGAACTGCGCGGTCTTGCGGCCCTGATTGACGGCAAACCAGAGGGAATTATCCATTACCGCCGTTTCCTGCGCCCGCTGGCCGGGGAAGTCGGGATATTTCTGGACGATATTTTTGTCTGCCCTTCTGCCCGGCGCAAGGGGGTGGGCAAGGCGCTTCTTGACCGGCTTCAGGATATTGCCGATGCCCAGGGTTGTACGGTGATCAGATGGATGACCGCCGAGCATAACCACGGCGCTCAGAATTTCTATGATCAGTTCGGCAAGAAAACCGGCTGGATCACCTATGATCATAAAATGGGTTGTGACGATGACTGCGACAGAAAATAAGCGCGGCTTCCGTCATTATGGTCGTCACATACCCGGCCTGAATATCCCGTCATTTAAAACAGCACTGAAGTGGCGCGGGGCGGACCTGCAAACCCTGCGCAATACTATTGTCGGCCCCTCCATGACCCTGACGCCGGATTTTGAGCGGGTCAGCTTTTCTATTGACGGGGGGCATATACTCAAGGCGGCCTACCACCCTTCCTTAAAATCAGATGTCCTGCCGGTGATTATCATCATTCACGGCCTGGCCGGGGATGAGACATCAGCCAATGTGATTTCCTCGGCGGCCTATTTTATATCCCTTGGTTTTCCGGTGTTGCGCCTTAATTTGCGCGGGGCCGGACCCTCGGCTGAAACAAGCGTTGGGCCCTATCATGGCGGGTTGAGCGCGGACCTGGCACAGGTTGTGACGCAAGCACAGGGCTACGGCGCCGGGGTGGTGCTATACGGGATTTCCCTGGGCGGCAATATGATGCTGAAATATCTCGGCGAGCAGGGGACGGCAGCCCCGGTGCGGGCGGCCATCGCGGTCAGTGCGCCGCTATGTTTGAAAACAGTGCAAATACGCCTCATGGAAAGCCGGAACCGATTGTATCATAATTACCTGCTGCTCGGCATGCGTAACTATGCAAAGCAGATGGCGGGACAGCATGAGGCTGATCTGATTGCGCGGGCACGGGCGGCAAAATCCCTCTATGAATTTGATGATCAATTTACCGCTCCGGCCCACGGCATGAGCGGGGCAGAGGAATATTACCGGCTGAATTCAGCGCAAAAATTCATTGACCATATCCGGGTGCCGACCCTGATCATTCATGCCCGCAATGATCCGTGGATTCCAGTAGAGGATTATCTGGCGCGGTCATGGAATAGCGCAGGCGCGATCAGCCTTCTGATTG
Source organism: Alphaproteobacteria bacterium (assembly GCA_002749135.1). Taxonomy (GTDB): domain Bacteria; phylum Pseudomonadota; class Alphaproteobacteria; order Sphingomonadales; family Emcibacteraceae; genus Paremcibacter. The sequence goes on from NVVY01000002.1 coordinate 79,108, forward strand.
CCGAGGACGGCGGCCATGTGGGCTTTCACGGCAAGGGCCATGCTGTGCCGTGGCATGAACGGGTTGCCGCTGAATTTATGGGTCATATGGTCAGGCAGGAGGTTGCCGCATGAGGGTGCTGTTTATCCTGATCCTGATGCTGTCCGCTTGCGCTGGCAGTCCGGCGATGCGGCTGTTGAAAGAACATCATAATGATGTGGTCGAACGGGATGATTTCGGGGTCTGTAAGGGCTATGGCTGTCGCTATTATCTGAAAACAGGTCTTGATGAGGTGGAATGGCAGCAGATCGTCGATGTCTTTGCTCGCGCACCCGAGGATGCGGCGGCGGAGCGGGCCTTAATCAAGCAGGCCATCGGGCTGTTTGAACAGTTTGTCGGGCCGAAGACCGGAACGGATACCGATGATCCGGGGGCGCAGATTTTCAATTTCTCCACCCGCGATCAGATGGACTGTATTGACGAGGCCTTTAATTCCACCACCTATCTGTTCATTCTGCGCGAGGCCGGGCTGATCAGGCTCCATACTTTGGGCAAGCCCTTGCATCGGGGCAATTATATCAGTCGCTGGCCCCATAATACCGCCACCATTCATGAGACAGGGGGGGATAAAGCGCAATATGTGGTTGATTCGTGGTTCCATGCCAATGGCGTGCCGCCAGAGATCGTTCCGGCGGAACTCTGGTCATCGGGCTGGTCGCCGGATAAAAAGTAAGCCCTATACTTCTTCAATATCGCTGTCGGAAAAATTCCAGTCAGCGGAATTTTCCATTTCAGCCATGAACAGATGCTCGGCGGCAATAACAGCCTCATCCGCATCGCTGGCCTCCACAGTGGATACCCAATAGAATGACCCGCGTTTGAGGTCGGCTTTCAGGGTGACTTTAAAGCTTGCCATGATCTGTGATTCCATTTTCTTGTTACCATCTCTTTCCCTATAGGGTGCGAAGCGGGGTTTCAAGGAAAAAATGGTGCTCCCCAAATAAATGAAGAGCACCAAGTCGCAAGGAGGGTTTCGATCACAGGCCGCCCGTAAATCGCAAGAACAGACGACCCTGCATATCCTGTCTGNATATGCAGATCATGGATAAAGAGGGCTTAATTCTTTATCCATAAGAATAATATAACAATAGTGATAAATAGGCAAATATAATTTATTTATTTGAATTTTATTAAAAATATAAACATATATTGCCTATTAATAGGAATTAATGCTTGACAAAGCGGGGTCGTTAGTGTAGTCTTTATTACATGGTCAGAAATCGGCTCTTGAGAGGGATAGTTGATCATTGGAAATACAGGGCGAGGCCCTTAATGTGAAACCGTCTTCTTGTGAGGGCGGTTTTTTTATGTCTGAGGGGGTTGTATGGCGGCGTCAGATAGCGGCAATCGGTGGAATGCAGCGCGGGAAGCGGTTTTTCTGGAGGTTCTTGAGCAGACGGGCAATGTGACCCGGGCCACGGCCAAGGCGGGTTTGGCGCGTTCTCTGGTTTACCGKCGGCGCAATATGCGGCCYGATTTTCGCGARAAATGGCAAAATGCCATGGAACAGGCTCTGGATTATCTGGAGGCATATTTATGGGACAAGGCAATGGGTAAAGACGTGACGGACAGGCCGGACGGGGCGGTAATAGATGAGAAAATAGCCATTTTCCTGCTCAAGGCCCACAGGCCGGAAATTTTTGGTGATGGCAAGAAACGCACCCATTCGGATGGTCAGGCCAGGGGACTGTCACCGCGCAAACGGTTGATGAAAAAACTGGGCCAAATGGCGAATAAAACCCTTGGCGGCATATGAAGAAGGGGGCAACAGATCGCTGGCTGAATGGATTGCTTCTCTTGATCCTGTCCGGCGCCGGGCATTATTCAAGAATATCACAGAAGAAGAATGTGATGCCCTGAATTACGACTGGAGCTTTTGGGCCAGAAAAAATCAGCTGCCGCCAGACGGTGACTGGTTCTGCTGGCTCATTCTGGCCGGGCGCGGTTTTGGCAAGACCAGAACGGCGGTCGAATGGATCCGGGGCCTTGTGGAGGGTGACAGCCCTAATATGGCCCCCAAAGGGGCCCCGGCGCGGATCGCATTGGTCGCAGATACCATGCTGGACGGCAAGCTGACCATGATAGAGGGCGAGAGCGGTCTTTTGGCCGTAAGCCCCAAGGATTTCAGGCCGACCTTTAACAGCAGCAATAAAAAACTGACCTGGCCCAACGGCGTCCAGGCCTTTCTCTATTCTGCGGAAACGCCGGATCAGTTGCGCGGGCCGCAACATCATGTGGCCTGGGCGGACGAGCTGGCCAAATGGCGTTATGTGGAGGAAACATGGTCCAATCTGTTGCTGGGCCTCAGGCTGGGGAAAATGCCAAAGATACTGGCGACCACGACACCGCGTAATATCCCCCTGCTGAAAAAGCTGGTGGATGATGGGGCCACACGTTTGGTGCGCGGCTCCACCTATGACAATGCCTCAAACCTGCCGCAAAGCTTTTTCGATCAGGTGGTCGGCCAATATGAAGGCACCCGTATCGGACGGCAGGAAATATACGGCGAGGTTCTCGGCGATGTGCCGGGGGCCTTATGGACCCGCGATCAGCTGGAGCAGATCAGAATTACCCGCATCCCGGATTTTGAACGGATTATCGTGGCCGTTGACCCGCCGGTGACCAGCGGCGCCAAGGCCGATACCTGCGGCATTATCGTGGCCGCGCGGGACGGCAAAGGCCGGGCCTATATTCTGAAGGATGCCTCGGTTCAGGGTTTAAGCCCCCATGGCTGGGCCAAGGCGGCCCTCGGGGTCTATCACGAGTATAAGGCCGACCGACTGGTGGCTGAGGTCAATAACGGCGGCGAGCTGGTGGAAAATCTGCTCCGTCAGATTGACCCGGATGTGAGTTACCGCGCGGTGCGGGCCAGCCGGGGCAAGATCCTGCGCGCGGAACCGGTGGCGGCCTTGTATGAACAGGGCCGGGTTCTGCATCCGGGATTTCTGCCCGAACTGGAAGATCAGATGTGCGCCCTGACCGGGGATGGTCTTGCGGGCGGCAAAAGCCCCGACCGGGTGGATGCGCTTGTCTGGGCGGTGACGGAGCTTTTACTAACGGCGCAAAATCGCCCGCAAATACGAAATATTTAACCCTTTGTTCCCTGGGCCTCTGGTTCAGCGGGAAGAAGGCCGGACGGCGGTCAAGGTACCGTTCCTGCAAACTTTTGAGAAGCTATTGAGCAAAGTGCAGTGCCAAGCGGCTTAACTTTGCCGTTCGTCCGGGAAATTATCTTGTTAGTTTTAACCATTAACGTTATATTAATACAAAATGTGTTGACTTATGTCATATTGGCATAATATTTACACGTGTTTGGTTAGAGAACGTTAGAATGTCTAACCTTGTTAATTAAATGCAGTGTATTATCGCTGGTATTAAGGTCTAAGAATAAATTTATCTTTTTATAGAAGGAGGAAGTAATGGTACATGTAGCTGATGTAGCAGAATATATACTCCGGCAGACCGGAGAAATAACAGCAATGAAATTACAGAAGCTTGTTTATTATAGTCAAGCTTGGTCTCTGGTTTGGGACGAGCAGCCACTATTTGAGGAAGAGATTCAGGCTTGGGCAAATGGCCCTGTTGTTCGTGATCTCTATGATTGTCATAAAGGTGCCTTTAGGGTTGATACTATTCCAAATGGGAACCCAGATAATCTGAATGAAGATCAAATTGAGACTATCGACATGATTGTTAATCACTACGGCAAGAAATCCGCTCAATGGTTAAGTGAGCTTACCCATATGGAAGATCCATGGAAATGTGCGCGGAAAGAAGCGGGATTGGCAGAGGGGCAGAGAGGTACAGCAGTAATTTCTCATGCTTCGATGGCTGAATATTACTCAGCCCTTTAAAATATCAAATGGGAAAACGGGGAAATAATAAAAAGCCGGTTAATAAATACGAACCTAAGGCAGTTAAATCCCCAAAAATTCTAAAATCTCCAGATTCTCTAGCCGATAAATTATTTAGGTGGCGAGTAGGTTGGGCTGATTTAGATGGTTATTGGGGTTGGAACAAAATAACCCATGAACAACTATTTCGAGATGTAATTACCAAACTTCATAATTTTGAAAGTATGACTTGGGGTGAAATTTTTGTTAAGACAAAGAAACATCATCATCCAGTAGAAGTCTCCAAGCTTCTTAAAGAAGCACAAAACCGGTTGTTAGAATTAGAAAAAGATGATTGGTCGGAACTCTACTCTATTAAAATTGGTGGTACACTACGAATTTGGGGAATGAAGGATGGACAATATTTTCAAGTATTATGGTGGGATCCAAAGCATGAGATATGTCCATCTAAATTAAAACATACATAAATAATAGATTTCTTCTAAAAAATTAGAATGTCTCTACTAAGGGGACTAAATGGTTGGCCTTCGCAATGATGTTGCGGAGGTTTTTTTATGTCAATTTCTCAATAAACTGAATTTTTGATTAATAATTTGGAGAAACATATGAATCCTCTTAACCGGTTATTCCGGAAGACAGAACCTCTGGACAAGAAACAAAGTGCCGTGGCCCGCCTGCTTGGGGGGACGGAGACGCTTATGCTGGGCTTGAATGAGCCGCGCTGGTCCGGGCGGGATTATGGCAGTCTGGCCGATGAAGGCTACCGGAAAAATGTCATCACCCACCGGGCGGTGCGGATTGTTGCGGAAAGCGCGGCCTCGGTGCCGTTGCGGCTGTTCCGGGGGGATCAGAAATTAACGGCTCATCCTCTGCTGGACTTGCTGGCCCGGCCCAATCCGGTGCAGGGACGAACGGCTTTCTTTGAAACCGCCTATGCTTACCTGAATATTGCCGGCAACAGTTATCTGGAACTGGTTATGGGCGGCGATGATCTGCCCGCAGAGCTTTATAGCCTGCGTCCGGACCGTATGAAGATCATTCCGGGGGCCAGCGGTTGGCCCAAGGCTTTTGCTTATGGTGTCGCGGGGCGGGAACATCTGTTTCCTGTGGACCCGGTGACCGGCAAAAGCCCGGTGCTGCATCTGAAAACTTTTCATCCGACCAATGATCATTATGGCATGTCTCCGCTGGAGGCGGCGGCTTACAGCATTGATATTCATAACGGCGCGTCAGGCTGGAACAAGGCGTTGCTGGATAATTCCGCCCGCCCTTCCGGGGCGCTGGTCTTTGAGCCAAAGGACGGCAACGGGGCTTTAAGCCGCGAGCAGTTTGATCGTCTGAAAGAGGAAATGGAAGAAAATTTTCAGGGCACGCGCAATGCCCGGCGTCCTTTGTTGCTTGAGGGCGGCCTGAAATGGCAACAGATGGCCTTGTCCCCGGCGGATATGGATTTCATCAACGCCAAGCATGTGTCGGCGCGGGAAATTGCGCTGGCTTTCGGGGTGCCGCCCATGATGATGAGTATCCCCGGCGATAATACCTACAGCAATTACAAGGAAGCCAACCGGGCCTTATGGCGCATGACATTATTGCCCATGATGGACAAGATGATGTCGTCGCTGAACCATTGGCTGACCCCTCATTTTGGCGATGACCTGCGCCTTGACTATGATTTCGACATGGTTCCGGCGCTGGGCAGTGACCGGCAGGCCCTGTGGCAGCGCATCGGACAGGCGGATTTTCTGACCATCAATGAAAAGCGGGCGGCGGTTGGCCTTGGGGCGATTAATGGCGGTGACATTCTGCCATGAGGATAGGCTCCGGCCTGTTTCAGGCGGTCCGGCAGGCCAAAACCCAGGGGGTTTCAGACGAAAATATCTATCTCCTGATCGCGCAGGCCTCGGAGGAGGGGGCGGTGCGCGCTCTGGCCCAATTGGGGTTGAGCGATGAAAATGCCGGCAGTGATATTACCGAATTGCGCGCCCTTCTGGATAGCTGGCGGGACAGCAAAAAGCTCGCCCGTCAAACGGTGGTCCGCTGGATCATGCGCCTGTTTTTGTCGGCCCTGATATTGGGGTTGGCGGTCAAATTCAAGCTGATTCAGCTTGGACAAACATTTGGGAATTAAATGTATTGGTTTTGAGTTTAAATATAGTAAGCGTTATTTCCTAAAAATAAGTTATAGCTTATTTTTTATAGAATTAACTTGAATAGAAAGCTGAAGTTTACTATTTATAAAGAAATTAAAAGTAAGTTACAACTTAACTATTGGCGAAAATCTTTTGCAGGGTCTGAAATTATTATCAGAAGGAAAGTGCGGAAAAGTTTTTATAACTCAGAGCGTTGAAAAGGAGTTAGGGAAATTTTTCTCGGGTGATTTCAGAACATTAAATGGTCTGAAAGAAAGATGTAAGAAGTTCGCTAATTTTGGACGAGGTGTTTTTTCGGGCGAACAATTTAAATTTGAAGGCAAGCATTCAAAAGGCACAGCGGACGGTAAAGTAATCTCAGTATGGGCTATCAGCTTCAAACAGGCTCGATTATATGGTTGCCTGAGTTCAAGTGAGGATTTATTTATTGCTGGATCATGTGACAAAAAACAACAAAATAAAGCAAATCAAGAGAAACTAAGGAAAGCTGCAAAAGTATATGCGGCATATGAGAAGGAAGTAGGAAATGAGTAAATTGTTTGAACCAAAAAACCATGAAGAAAGCATTGTCGCAGTTGCTATGGGTTTGGTGATGGATATGCAGTTTTCAGTTCAAGCTGCTATGAAAAACCGCATAATAAGTCAGAAAAGGTTGGCTGAACTTATGGGATGCAGTGCGTCTAATGTTTCTCAAATGTTGGCTGATGATGCCAATCCTAGGGTTGAGACAATTGCAAAAGCACTTGCGGTCATGGAGGAGAAATTTATTTTTGCCACAGAGTCTTTGCATGGTGAATGGATAACAATTGATTTTGAACAAAAGGCTGTTCAAATCAACGAGAGCATTGCTAAAGGTAAGAGCCTTAAAGAAATTAGAAAGATATTTGTAAATATTGGTATCGTATCAGAAGAAGCACATGAAAAAGTTAAATTGGTTCGAGGAAGTATAAAAAATATAAATAGAGCTAATGATAATGGTTGGCTCAAAGGGTCAATGGTCAAGGAATTTTCGAAAGAAATTAATTTTGCTGCATAAAGGCTGTGAGGTATTATGAATTCTCAAGAAGAAAAATTTAATTGTTTTATAGAAGAAACAGAACTTGAAGGTATGAGACTTACTGGGAGTGAGTTTCTTAAAAAGCCTGAATTTGATGATTATGAATTTAATGAGTTAAAGAAGTCATTGATCTATAATGTAGAACAGATAGTTGCGGATGATGAAGCTATTTTTATTCATGTTTGTTGGGTATTAACTTTAAAAAAAGGAAATAAGGTGCTGACCAAAATAAAAGTTTGTTATGAGTTGGCCTATAGTATGTCAGAGCACTTTGATGATGATGTTGCCACACATTTTGTATATAGAGTTGTGAAACCTACCACGTACCCTTACTTAAGGCAGAAAATAAACAGAATTTCTGAAGATGCATATTTAGGTATTCCGCCATTGCCGATGCTTAAATTTTTACCTACTAATAGTCATGCTAAAGAGGTAATTGAAAACTAAATATTTACAATATTTGAATTAATAAAAAGGCTCTCATTTGAGGGTCTTTTTTTATGGAAATAGGTTTTTCGGGAATTATATATGTCAGATATGAATGCAGGTCAACCGAATGAGGGTCATTTTTCGGGCTATGCCAGCGTGTTTAATGTAGTGGACCGGGGTAATGACCTGATTCTGCCTGGGGCCTTTGCGCAGTCTATTCGGGACCGCGGCGCGGGCGGCATCAAATTTTTGTGGCAACATGACCCTAAGGAGCCTGTGGGCATATTGGACGAGATATATGAGGATGCGCGCGGCCTTTATGTGCGTGGGCGGCTGATACTGGAGGTGGATCGGGCGCGGGAGGCTTGCCGCCTGTTGGATGTGGGGGCATTGGACGGGCTGTCCATCGGTTTTCACACCCTGAAATCGCGCCTGCGGACGGATGGGGTGCGGATTCTGACCCGGGTTGACCTGTGGGAAATATCACTGGTGACTTTCCCCATGAATGAACAGGCCCGTATTTCAGGTTTCAAGACAGATTTTATCCCAGATTCTAATTTTGCGGTGGATGAGACCGCATTCGTTGCCGGTCTTCGGCATTTAACCGCGCTTATGGCGCCGTCCATGCGCAATGGTGCGCCGGGGCATTTTGATAAAAGGAAGAACTATAGATGACATTGGAAACCAAGGAAGCACTGGAAAATCTCACCCGGTCTTTTGAAACGTTCAAATGCGCCAATGATGAAAGATTGGCCGAGATTGAGGCTAAGGGACAGGCCGATATTCTGACGGAAGAAAAGCTGACCCGGATGAATAAGGAACTGGACAAGTTACAGGCAAAAGCCAACAGTATGCAGGCGGCGGCAAACCGCCCTGGCCTCGCCACCAAAGAGGGGCAGGATGCGGCGGCTCTGGAACGCAAACGCCAATTTTTTGACGGCTTTATCCGCAAGGGCCATGACGTGAAGCTGGATCAGAAGGCGCTTAGTACCGATGTGAATACGGACGGCGGCTTTGCGGTGCCTGTGGAACTGGATCAGATGATCGAGAAACGCCTGCGCGACCTGTCGCCCATTCGGGCAGAGGCCAATGTGGTGGCTATCGGTACGGCAAAATACAAGAAGCTGGTCAATGTGGGCGGCATTACCTCCGGCTGGATTTCCGAGACCGGCGCGCGGGTGGAAACCAGCACACCAACCCTGCAGGAAATCACCCCGCCACTGGGCGAGATTTATGCCAATCCGGCGGCGACCCAGACCATGCTGGATGATGCAAGCTTCACGGTGGACAAATGGCTGTCCGAGGAACTGGCCGAGGAATTCTCCTATCAGGAAAACGGCGCGTTTGTCAATGGCAGCGGGGTTAATCGGCCCAAAGGCTTTTTGCAATATGTGGTCAGTACGCTGAGCGATAACAGCCGGACATTTGGCGAGATTCAGGCTCTGAAAACCGGTGTTGCCGGGGGCTGGGCGGCCACGGACCCGTCTGATATTCTGGTGGATATGATCCATGCTATGAAGTCGGGTTATCGGGGCGAGGCTAAATTTTACATGAATACCAGCCTGTTGTCTGAAATCCGCAAATTCAAGGATAGCAGCGGCGATTACCTCTGGCGTCCGGGCCTCGAAGGCGGCGCGCCAGCGACTTTGCTGGGCTATCCGGTGGTTGAGGTGGCGGACATGCCGGTCAAGGGCGCCTCTTCCCTGTCGCTTGGTTTTGCCAATATGAAACGGGCCTATACGGTCACCGACCGCATGGGCACCAAAATTCTGCGCGATCCCTATTCCAATAAGCCTTACGTGCATTTCTATACCACCAAGCGCGTTGGCGGGGCGGTGACCAATGATCAGGCAATCAAGCTCCTGCAATTCGCCGTTTAGGACAGATTTCCTCCTGCAAACTTTAAGGGCGGCTTTTTTTTGCCGCCCTTTTTTTTTAGGAATGGATAAGATATGGCATTTCCAACCGGATGGCAGAGAAAATGTATAATCACCATCCCCGCTGCGCAAATTTCAGGCAGTATCAATAATCTTCCAGTCCTGCTGACCGAAGTAAATTTCCCCGCAGAGATGCTGGATGGCGGGGTGAATTCGGCCCTGAATGGCGGCGGAGATGTTCGCTTCTCTGAAGATAGTGCGGGCGTAACCCAGTTAGCCTGTGAAGTTGTGTCTCTGGTCACCGGAGCTGTGCCTTCGGCAGAGGTTTGGGTCAAGTTACCAACCATAAATACTGGCACCGCGAAAACGCTGTATGTCTGGTACAAGAAGTCAGGGGAAACCCAGCCTTTTGTTACTGACCCGATGGGCCGTAATGCGGTATGGTTTGACTATAAAGGAGTTTGGCATTTAAATGACACGAATTGGACCGATAGCTCAGGCAACGGTAATGATTTAACATTAACCGGGACAGGCAGTATTACGGCGGATGGCGTTTTGCTCGGGGCTTCTTCTGATCTTCGCACATCAAATGCGGCAGGCCTGACGGGATTATCAACTCTCCAATTATCGACATGGATAAAACCGAATAATACCACAGGCGGTCTTTTTGGGGCCGTGAATGGAGAAAACGGGTCGGGGTATAATTATTTACATCTTGATGTAAATGGAACAGAGTGGAATAACAATTCCCCTGTTTTTAGGAGTAAAATTCGTGTAGGGGCTACCGCAACTTCAAGGACTGGCAATGGTGCGGGCGCAGGTTTTGCGCAAGGGGATATTCTTTTTTGCGGGTATAGTTACGATGGTATAAATGAAAAAATAATTTTAAATTCTACCGTATCACCCTACCCTAATACGGGAGCTTTATGGTCGAATACCGAGTTCGGTATCATCATAGGCCGAACAAATAGCAGTGCCCCAACACATCAGGCCCCTCTTAAAGAAGCGCGGCTCTCATCAGTTGTTTTCTCTGATACCTATAATATAACGACCTATAACAACCAATCGAATTCAGTAGCTTTTGCCAGTTCCGGCACCCCGGAAAGTGTGGGTGGAGCGGCGGCAACCCTGACGATTAACAGTAGCGCAAATAGCCATTCATCAAACAGCGTAACCTTCACTCAGGCGCAAGTGATGACCGTGACTGGCGCAGGACACAGTCAGACGGCGGACAATATTATACTGTCGCAAAGTCAGACCCTTAACACGGCAAATAGTTCCCACAATATTGGCAGTATTGGGCCCATATTATCTCAAGGGTCCAGTATGGTCATACTGGATGTCGGGCAGGGGGTGACAAGTGACGATGTTACCATATCTCAACTTCAGATACTGGCCATTCAGAATGCAACCCATGGCTTGAGCGGTAAAGAGGTCGGGCTGTTTATCCCCACATCTTTTACGTCAAATCCGCGTCGAACCAATGATGCAGTGGCATCGGGCCGCACATTATCTTCAGGTTCCGAGGGCAGGAGCGCACAACCAACCGACAATCGAACATTAAGGATTTAATATGGCGAAAAAGGTAGATGACAGCGTTCTGGACGCTGTCCTGAGTGAAATCAGGAACAAATGTAATTTAATGACGGCGTGCACAGGGGAGCCGTTGACATTCGCGGCGGCGAACGCGGGCGGGGCGAATTACCTTGCYGGTGTTGCCATGRCRGGCGYGGAYTTYACCATTGCCAATGGCGTTGTCAGTGGCCGCAAGGTCGCCGTGGCGGGAAAGTCAGGCATTGCCGTCGCAAATACGGGCAGTGCCGATCATGTGGCYTTGCTGGATACGGTGGGCAGTGTCCTGCTTTATGTGACCACGGCAACGGCCTTGGGCCTCACATCGGGCAGTGCGCTTACGCTGGGCACCTGGGATATTGAAATTGCGGATCCGGCCCCATGAGCGCGCAATTTTTGAAAGACCCGGATGCGGTCCTTGATTATGCCATTGACTGGTCGGTGAGCTATCTTTTGAGTGCGGAACAGATCACGGCGAGCAGCTGGTTTATTCTGCCTCAGGGGGCGGTGAATGATTTGGCGATTGATACTATGCCGCCAGTTGTTTCCGGTGTTGCGACCGTTTTTGTTAGCGACGGCATCGCCGGAAAATCCTATCAACTGACCAACCGCATTACCACGGATCAGGGCCGTACAGATGAACGGTCCATAACCATCAGGGTGGAAGAAAAATGAGAATAGAACGTATCTCAATGGCGGCAGAGCTGCCGGTATTATTGTCTGAGGTCCGGGGTTTCCTGAAAATTTCCCACCGGGACGAGGATGCCATGATTGCCGCCCATGTTCGGGCCGCGGCAGAGGCCTGCGAGCGGTTTACCGGGCGGAAACTGATTTCCCAGCAATGGCAACTGACCCTCAATGATTGGGGCGCAGATGTGGTAGAGCTGCCGCTGTCACCGATCCTGTCGGTTGATAAAATAGAATATTGGACAGCGGGAGCCTTTCTGGAAATCACCGCTGTTAATTATCTGCTGGATCGCACGTCTTATCAGGCAAGGATATTGCCCGCACCGACCTATAACTGGCCGGGTCCAGAGCGAGAGGTCGAAGGCATCAAGATCACCGTCAGTGCGGGTTTCGGGACCGGACATAATGATGTTCCCCATGATATTCGCCTTGGTTTGCTTCATTGGGTGGCCGGGGCCTATGATGCGGGGGAGATCGCAGATAATCAGGCGGTTATCATGGCTGAAAAGCTGTGGCAACCCTATCGGCGGGTGGCCCTGTGATGACCCGGAATATGCATCAGAGAATCACCTGTCAGGCGCAGGTTTTAACTCAAACCACCGCCGGGGAACAGCAGGAAAGCTTTTCAGACATCGCAACCATATGGGCCGAGGTCATGGCCAAATCCGGCGATATGGCCCTTTCGGCACGGCAAAAATATATCAGCCCCGGATACAGGCTGCGCATGCGGTATCAGGACATGCTTCGCGCGACCCGGAAAATCCTGTGGCAGGGGCAGGCCTATCGGGTCACCAGCCTGCGTAATCCCGATAACCGCAAACGCATTCTGGAAATTGAAATGGTAGAGGACCGGCCCTGATGACTATAGCGCAGGCGATAACAGACTATGAATCAAGGCTCCAGAAGATGATTGAGGATATGGCGGCACAGATCGTGTCTGGTGCGCAGACTCGGGTGGTACGGAACCTGAAAAGCCCCAACGCCAATAGCCCTCTGGCGCAATCCATTCGCGCGACAAAAGACCCGGATGGTACAATGCGGGTATTCACGGACAAGCCCTATGCCCGCTATGTGGAGTTCGGCACGCTCAGGCAGCCCCCGCGTCCCTTCCTGACCCCGGCGACAGAAGAGGTCAAAGTGACCTTTCGCGGCCTTATATAAAGGGAAACAGCATGACAATATTCAGCACAGAAAGCCTGTGGCAGGCGATCTATGACAGGCTTGGCACGGACAGCGGCCTGATGGCCCAGATTTCCGGTATTTTTGATCCGGCGCCGGAGGGCGCGAGCCTGCCCTATCTCACCATTGGCGAGGGGAGTGCCAGAGACTGGTCGGCGAAAAATTTTACCGGGCAGGAACATCTTCTGGATATTCATATCTGGTCCGGCAAACGGGGCGGCGGCGAAGTGCGCACGCTGGCGGATCAGGTATCCGGCCTGCTTATGGGGCAGAATTTAATCCTTGCCGGGCATCAGATGGTGGGATTGGAATTTATTTTTTTCGAGAATTTTTTTGATGGTGACGGTGAGGTGCGGCATGGAATTTTGCGGTTTCGCGCCCGAACCATCCAGACAATATAGATAAAGGAGAATTAGCATATGGCAGCAGAAAAAGGACGGGCCTTTTTGTTGAAAATCGGCGACGGGGGCAATCCGGAAATATTTGGTGTGGTGGGCGGTATGCGCTCCACGTCATTACGGATTAATAACGAAACGGTGGATGTGACCAACAAGACATCCGGTGGCTGGCGCGAGATATTATCTGGCGCGGGGGTGCGTAAAATATCCCTAAGCGGCAGCGGAATTTTCACCGACAGCATCAGCGAAGGCCTGTTACAGGCCAAGGCACTGGCCAGCAGTGTGGATAACTATCAGGTTGTCTTTGAGAGCGGGGCTAATTTCTCCGGCGCTTTTCAGGTCACGTCGCTGGAATATGCAGGGGATTATAATGGCGAACGGACTTATAGCATTGCGCTGGAAAGTTCCGGCGTTGTGAGCTTTGCCAGTGTTTAGGAATAGCGTGATCCTTACCCTCGAAGGCACCGATTATCGCCTGCGGCCAACCTTTCAGGCGATTATGGATATTGAGGAACGGCTCGGCGGCATTTTCGGCCTGGCGGTCAAGGCGGCGGACGGGGATTTTGGCCTGAAGGAAATGACGGTGATCATCTGGGCGACCATGGAGGAGCGCCAGAATTTTGAACAGCTGGGCCAGCTTATCCTGCAAGCGGGCATTGCCCGGGTCAGCCCGGTGGTTCGGGATTTGCTGACCCTGTGCCTTGTGGGGCTGAAGCCTGCGGATGATGACACAGATTGACTGGTCCCGTTATGCGGAAATAGCTTACGTTAATTTTGGTTGGTCCCCGGACCAGTTCTGGCGGGCGACGCCGGTTGATTTCTGGTGTGCGTACCGGGGATGGCAAAAACTGCGGGGCGGGGCGGCGGATAATCCGTTAAGCCGCACTGAATTAAATGAGCTTGTCACCCGGCATATTGCCAAGTAAACTGTGGTCATGAGAAGAAAACAGAATCTCCCAAGAAAATCCCTGCGTGAGCGGGTGGCGGAGCGTAAGGCCGGTATTAAGGAAGATGTGGACCCGAGGCGGGTGAAAATCCTCCGGCGGATCAAACTATTCGCCAATCTGTTTCAGGGCATCGGTCTTGTGATGCTTCTGGTGTTGCTGGCCCAATATATCAGCAATGGCTATGACCATATGAACTGGATCAATGTGATGATCTATTCCGGCATGTTCCTTTTGGGCCGTGCCGTGACCTCTTTCCTGAACTTAAGCAATATATTGCGATAGATGTCTGTTCAAGGCGGTAATATCATAACCTGCCTTTAAAATGCCCCGAAATTCTTTATAATTCTTGTCGGAGAATATTTAATGTATAATCAGAGCAATAGGCCTGCCCGAACCCAGTTTAGCCATTACCTGCGCACGGGCCGGATATTGCCCGCAGAATATTTTGTAGACCATAAATCATGTCAGTCAGCTTATGGGGAAGATAATTCGCTGTCTTATAAAAGCTGGACAACACGGGATTTTGTTGAGCATTATGCAAGTGGTTCTGGTCGCACTGTTGACTTGGCACAAGTTGGATTGCTGGATAGATTTCGCAATACCCGTTCTGTCAGAAATACTATTAAAGAATTTGAAATGAGACAAATGAGAATTGCTGAACGGCAAGCAAATAATATTTGTGGACGAAGTCAAAATTCCAAGACTGAAACCACCACATTTTCAGATGGTGATAGAACCGTAACAGATGTAACACGGGATGCCCCGYTTTTTTCCGTTGGCAATTCAAGCTTTTTTCGATCTTCTCGCTGTTCGATTGAAGTGAATTGTTCCAGAAGAATAATACGTCTGCAAGGGACAATGACATTTGAAATAAAGGATTGGTTTCAGAACCCACTTGATATTGGCATTGAGCTTCCAAAGGCAAAAACATATAGAATTACAGCGAAATGGTCTGAGCYAATGCGTTTTATATTTGATCGACTTGGTACAGGTCGCTGGGTTAGGAATTAAGAGTAAGGAAAATACCAGGGTGAATAAGAAACATAAATCCTACGCATGGCGAATATATGAAAAACTTCTTTTATGTCTCGCCTCGGGTATTTGCTGGAGCTTGGTAATTTGGGTCGTGATGATTCTGGCCTGGAATGGCTTTTCCTATCCTGAACAGAAAATTGATCCTTTTTTCCCTCGTTTGATTTTTGGTACTATTACCTTGTTTTTTCTCGTTGTGCCCTATTATTATCCGGGATTATTTATATTGCCTGGTTGGGGCGCGAGTTTAATCGTATTTTATTTTCAGGTTACATCTGAAATTAATTTTATTTCTGCGCGCTCCGACATTAACAGCATTTACTATGCACCGGATAGCCAATGGGATTTTTATGTTAATTGGTTTGATATATTTATTATTGCCATTACTCTGATTTTCCTGATCATACTCTTACGTCCGGCATTATTTTATGGGCGGATGGCCATGAAGGAAATCTTTCAGGGCAGTGGCAGGGGTTACAATTAATGATTCATTTTTATCTAATATAATTTAAAACCGACCCGCCAAATGAGGGGGTTTTCTATTGGAAAGAATTATGACAGATAGCATATTCAGTGACCTTTMAATTGTCACAATATCAATTATACTGCAAAGCGTTATGACATTTGAAATTAAGGATTGGTTTAGGGATTCAATGGATCCTGAAGGTGCAGTCCCAAGGTATCAGGAATAGCCGAGGAGAAAAGTTTTTAAAATGGTGGCGCGTTAATCCGAATTTTTTGATTAGTCCGGAAGGTTTCGATAGTGTCTGATATTCACAAATGGTATATGCGAGGGCTTTTGACCTTGGYATCGGTTTTTATATGGGGTCACTTATTTATATCAATGGTTATCAACCTTTTTTTTCGAGAAGCGGGATTCCTGAACTATCAAATYATGCCTATGCGTTATTTAAGCCGCTTTCTTGAATATTTTAATCCTTCAGAGGGTGTTTTTATTTCTGAYAGTANTTTTTTTGGGTTAATGGGTNWTWTTTTTCTCATTACGGTAATCGGTCCATTGAGATGGCCACGCTTGTTCATCTGGCCCGTCATTGCAGTGAACCTGTTTGTATTTGTAGGCAGTATTGAACTTGTCTGGCGTAATTTTATGCTATCCTCAATGCATGCGTCGGGTCCATGGGGGCAGTTTGATGAATATGATTGGGCACAGATACGGGGATTTTTTATATTYTTTTCAGCTTTATTTTTGGCCTTCCTCACGCCAGCAGCAATAAATATCGCAAAGTGTGTCAATTGGTATGGGCGCCTGACGAAGGTCTGGAAGAATAGGTAGGTCAGAATASGRCCTTACCAGATAACATTGAACTGACCCGCCATCCGGCGGGTTTTTTATTGGAAAAAATATGACAGAGACAACACTTGACAGCYTGGTCGTRAAGATCAGGGGGGAYAGCGCGGATTTGCGCGGGYAGCTTGCGGATATCGAAAAGRACTTTAACGGTCTGGACAGTCTGGCGRRCAATGTGGGTGACAGCATGTCACRGGCTTTTCAGARTTTTGCCCGGTCCGGCGARCTCAGCTTTTCCAGCCTGAARCGAACCGCCCTGTCCGTCTTGAATGACATCGCCAACAGCGCCATACAGTCGGGCCTGAACAGTATTTTCGGGCAAGGCGGCGGCATTGGCGGTTTTCTGGGCGATTTGGCGGGCAGTGTCCTGTTTGGCCGGGCCGGCGGCGGCACCGTTGGCGCGCGCCAGCCCTATCTGGTGGGGGAACGGGGGCCGGAGCTGTTTGTGCCGGAAAGCCCGGGCCGGATTATCCCCGGCGGCGGGGGTACCACTGCCCCGTCCTCTAAATCAAACAATATCACCATTAATATTACCAATCAGGGCGGCGGTAACGACATGACACAGCGCAGCGCGGGGCAGGTTGCCGTGGCGGTGCGGCGGGCCATGGACCGGGCCGAGAGGGATCTGTAATGTACTGGCTGGCCAAGCAAGAGGATCAGACGGCGGRCACATTCATCCGCCGKTTCTCYCCGCCCTATTGGACGATAAATTTCCCCCGGCCCATGATGGCCTCTACGGTGACAACGGGATTTGACAGCCTGACGGTTGATCTGGTTTTTTACCGTTATGAGGATTTATGCGGCCTGATCTGGGATAGTGTGGATGTKYTGGAYCATCCCTTTCATCGCTATGAAAGTGCYAAAGATTATGCCCATACGGTTTTGAGCTTTCGCTGGCAGAGCAGTAATATCAGGACGCTCGAAGTGCTGAACAGTCCGACCCTGACTATAGAGGGCCGGGATCAGAATGGCGCGGCGCGCACATGGTATGTACGGCTGTGGAATTACGCGGTGGGGACAACGCAGGATGCGGTGATCACCCTTGATTTTGATGCGCTGGACGGGGGCTTTCTGCTCCCCGCAGAGGCAGAYCCGGTTTACCCCGGCGATATTGAYCGCATGTTTATCAGCATGGTNCCGCAGGCCTTTGACGGCGTCACCACCGGCCCGCTGCCCGCCGTTGTCGAGGCTCAGGTGACCGTCTCACAGATAAAGGTCATGGGGCCTACATCAACCCTGAAAGTGGGYGATGCCTTTGTGCAAAGCCATAACCTGCGCATAGCCAACGGTTATGACGATGTGACGAGCCTTGCCCCKGAGCGGGTYATCTGGAACATGATGCGGCTGGGGTACTGCCAATGGATCACTCATTATGTAGGTATGAGCCATTATTATAACCTGAGCTGGGACGGGGCGGAGGGGCGCTATATCATTGACCCGGCCAAGGCGAAACTGAACAAGGCGRCCATAAGCTGGCATCAGGATTTTCTGACCCGGGCGACATTTTTTGGCTTTAAAGTCATCCTCTCGCTGTCCTATGAAATTCTGGCCCAGAATAYCCCCGCAAGCTGGCAGCAGAAGGCTCATGACGGCACCCCGGCTCTGACCGGATGGCTGCCACCGTCCAGCCTGATTGCACCAACCAATCAGGCGGCCCTTGATTATCTGCGCGATGTGTTTCTGGCCTTTGGTCAGATTGCGGCACAAGCGGGGGCCRATCACCWTTATCARATYGGCGAGCCATGGTGGTGGATTGATCAGGGCGGCACCGGCGTTCCGCATTTTTATGATGACGTCACGACGGCATTATACACCACGGAAACCACCAAGGCCGTGCCARCCWAACATGTGATCGCCACAGAGGTGCCAACCACTGCCCAGCAGGATTATYTGAACTGGCTCGGCGATAAACTCGGTCTGTCTACCCTGTGGCTKCGGGATCAGATCAAACTGCAATATCCCGCCGCACAGGTGGGGATGTTRTTTTTCAGCCCGCAGGTTCTGCTGGATAATGCCCCTATGGCGGTGAGYGCRAATTTCCCCATCGCCCGCTGGCAGAATCCGGCTTTTGATTTCTTTCAGATAGAGGATTACGACTTTGTCYTGAATGGGGACTGGGGGAAAAGGACAGCGGCYCATGACAAGATCAGTCTGGATTTGTCTTATCCTCTSACCAAAACGCATTATTTCGCCGGRTTTAATCTGTTGGCRTCGACCACAGGCAACTGGAAAAATAYTATCACGGCGGCGGGGCTTGGGTTCAAGGCGGGATTTAACCAGATATTTGTCTGGGCCTATCCGCAGYTGGTGCGGGACGGGGTGATATATACCAAAGATCAGGAAAATATTATGACAGGATTTCATGAAATACGTCTGCCGGAAGACATYAGTTTCGGGGCCAGCGGCGGGCCGCAATATTTAACCAATATTGTTGAAATGGCATCGGGCTATGAGCAGCGCAACCGGGAATGGGCAGAGGCCCGGAATGTCTATGACATCGGAATGGGCCTGCGGTCCGAGAGTGATTTGGCTGGTCTGTTGAGTTTTTTCCGGGCGCGGGCCGGGCGGGCTAACGGCTTTCGCTATAAAGACTGGCTGGATTACAACAGCACATCCCCCGGTCAGGCGGCTGTGGCCACTGACCAGCAGATTGCCATTGGYGAYGGGGTCAARGTAKCCWTTCAATTGGTCAAAAACTAYGACAGCGGCGGCACGCAACATRTGCGGGATATTGTAAARMCGGTTGSSGGAACGGTGGTTATMGCGCTGGACGGGGTGGCACAAAATAYYGGYTGGCARRTTGAYAGCACRAGCGGRATTRTYACCTTYGRTGTGGCKCCYYTGRCYGGGGTTGTCATCACAGCGGGATTTGAATTTGACGTGCCGGTACGSTTTGCCGAGGATTTTCTGAGCATCACACTGGAAAGCTACCGGGCCGGGCAAATCCCGTCCATATCACTYATAGAGGTGAGACTATAGATGAAAGTCATTTCCGYAGCRCTTAAAACKCAYWTRKCYGGTGAGGTGACCACYATGGTTACCTGCTGGRTYATAACCCGGCGGGACGGGGTMCGCATGGGTTTTACCACCCATGATAAARWRCTTGAAATAGAYAACCTGACCTTTCGGCCYGTAAACAGTTTTCTGCCRTCCTCYGTYAGYAGCACCAACAGYYTRAATGTGGATAATCTGGAKGTRAGYGCCATATTRTCATCGGATGGYTTGACGGAARRAGATATTCGGGCKGGCCTGTTTGATCATGGRCGTATATCCATYTTTCAGGTGAACTGGCAGGATTTAAGTCAGGGTAAGCTCTATATCCGAAGCGGGTGGCTCGGTGAATTTACCCTGAAAGATCAAAGTTTTACCGTTGAGATCAGAGGATTGACCCAGAAGTTACAACAGACAATCGGGGATGTTTTTTCACCGGAGTGCCGGGCGGATCTGGGGGCAAAAAACTGCCATGTGAATCTRGCTCAATTTTCGATATTGGGCAGCGTGACTAATGCCTTAGGACCAKACAGYTTTACGGATTCCAGCCGGATTGAGGCCGATGGYTGGTATGAYTACGGCGTGGTGCGCTGGYTMAGCGGGGYAAACGCAGGCCGYATGTCAGAGGTAAAARTMTWTWCYGCCGGGCAGTTTGYCTTGTTYGACAGGGYACCAGAGCCAATGATGATTGGTGACATCTATCAGGCGGTTGCGGGTTGTGACAAGCGGGCGGCGACCTGTAAGAATAAATTTCAGAATTTTGAGAATTTCAGGGGCGAGACAGCCATACCGGGAACGGATTCCCTATACGACTATCCCGGCCTGAAATAGGCGGTTATTTTTTAGCAGCGGCCTTTTTGGCGGGGGCTTTTTTCTTGGCCGCTGTTTTCTTAGGGGCCACTTTTTTCGGTGCCGCTTTCTTTTCCGGCTCCGGGGCGGGTTCTTCGTCCGTCACGTCTTTCCATTGGTCAGGGAACAGGCGGACATGAATCTGATTGACCCGGTTGCTCACATCGGCGACGGCCTTGAGCAGGGCTTCCAGATTATAGCTGATCCCGCGGAAGGTAAAGATCCTGGTGTTCACGTCAAAGGCACGGTAGATATTTTTGGTTTCAACGTCCTTATGCTGACTATTGGCGATGTCGCCAATGAAATCATACAGGATATATTGATCCTTGGATTGAGCGAGCCATTGATCACTGGCCTCGTCCGCATGATCCACAAGGGACAGGATGCCGTCATTATTCAAGGGATATTTTTCTGGTAGCTCAAGGGCCTGACGCAAAGAAGCCGCCCGTTCTTTACCCTTTTTCCGGGGTGTCCACAGGATGCGGGCAATCTGGTTGGTGCCGAGCATGATGTTTTGCAGGGCAAAGAAAATACCAACAGGAGCCTGTTTCTCCATTGATTGATTGAGAATATCCACACTGGCCTCAATAAAGCGGCTCTGGTTGCGCAGTTCGTGGATATGTAATCCGATAACATTCATGTCCATGACAGACAAATCCTTTATTTTATTTTTCTGTTGCATAGGGTCTGTGGACAATTACGATCAGGGTGTTGGCGGTCCACATTTTATCACTGGCGAGGCACAGAATGCGCCGTAGTGCCATTCACTTCAAGCATTTTGTAACGCTGTCCAGTGATAAAATGTGGATCGTCCGCAGGATTTGGCCATAATGGTCCATTTTTACAGCAGTCGTCCTTGAATATACTGGTATGTCCGGCGTCCTCCTGCTTAAAAATGGGCCATTATGGTCAAACCAACACCCTGATCGTAATTGTCCACAGACCCTAGTGATAGCAAAGTTTTTTTCAAATGACCATATCTGATCTGTATCGACAAAAAATCTTTTTGGCAGCGCGAGCCTGTGTAGGCAGCCCCTTTCGCCATCAGGGCCGTGACCCGGCATCGGGGCTGGATTGTGTCGGCCTGATTGTCTATGTGGCAAAGACCCTGAATCCGGGGGCTTTTGATTTTAAGAGATATAAGAAAATACCGGGCAGAGAAGCCATTTCCCGCTATGCCGGGATGGCCGGGTTTGCGGCAAAATCGATAGCGCAGATGATGGCTGGAGATGTGGTTATCCTGCGTTTTGGACGGTATCTGGAACATGCCGCTATTCTGTCTGACAGGGGGATTATCCATGCCTGTGAAAAATATGGCCGGGTTGTGGAGCATGGCCTGGACCCGGAATGGCGGTCCAGAATTATATCAGTTCATTCATTTCCGGAAATTTAAGAGGATAGAATTATGGCAAGTATAGTCCTTACCGTGGTGGGCACCGCCATCGGCGGTCCCATCGGCGGCCTTGTCGGTGGTCTGGTCGGGCGCAGTGTAGACCGGGCAATTTTTGGCGGCACATCATCCCGGACGATTGAAGGCGGGCGGCTGAAAGACCTTACTGTGCAAACTTCAGCTTACGGCGAGCCGGTTTCGCGGGTTTATGGCACCATGCGCCTACCCGGTAATGTGATCTGGTCATCCGGTTTGACAGAAAGCAGGTCTGAAAAAACCGAAGGCGGCGGCGGTAAAGGCGGCGGGCAAAAAGTTACCACCGTTACCTATAGTTACGCCGCCTCATTTGCCGTGGCCCTTTCCGCCCGTCAGATTGCCGATGTGGGGCGCATTTGGGCTGACGGCAAGTTGCTCCGTGACGGGGCCGGGAAACTGGCTGTGGGCGGCAGTATGCGCCTTTACAACGGGACGGCGTTTCAGAAACCAGACCCTATGATAGAGGCCGTTGAGGGTATGGCCAATGTGAATGCTTTTCGCGGTCTGGCCTATGTGGTATTTGAGGATCTGGCCCTCGGTGAATATGCTAACCGGATACCTAACCTGACCTTTGAAGTCATCGCCGATAGTGGCGGGTCCATACTGCTGTCTTCCGTTGTCGCGGATATTTGCCRGCTTTCCGGCGTATCATCCTTTGATGTCAGCGACCTGRTACAGATGGTAGAGGGYTATATGCTTCCCGGCCCKATGAAGTCCCGYGCRGCCATAGAAGAACTGGCGCAAATTTATAACTTTGATGTGGTAGAGCAGGARGGCAGCCTGCTTTTTCGCCGTYTGGACAGGGGGGCAGAYGTGGTCATACCTTCTGAYGATATTTTGCAGGCTGCCCAAAAATCAGACCGTTCCGGAAAAATCATTCTGACCCGTCAGCAGGATCTTGACCTKCCCAGRGAAATYGGCCTGTCYTTCATTGATCCGGCGCGGGATTATCAGACCGGRTTTCAGCGGGCWAGGCGGTTGAATACAACCAGCGATATTGTGCGGCAAAGCGCTCATCCTCTGGTGATTACGGCGGATGCGGCGAAAACGGCATCTGAAATTCAGCTTGATCTGGCCTGGGGCGGGCGAGAGACCGCGCAGTTTTCCCTGCCCCATAAATATGATGACCTGACAGCGGGAGATATAGTAACCCTGACCCTCGGCCTTGAACAAGAGGATTTTATGCTTCAGGAGACCGAAATCGGCCTTCAGGGCATGGATTGCCGGGCGGTGAAATTTTCCAGGTCCCTGCTGAACCGCAATAGCCTTGCCGATAGCGGGACCGCGCCGGTGCAACAGGTGATCCCTCTGGCAACCAGTCAGTTTCTGCCGCTCGATATGCCAACAATCACCGGCGAGAATGTCTCGTCACCGATTTTGTTCTGGGCGGCGGGGGCTGGTAGTGGAAAATGGAACGGGGCGGGCCTGTTTATCTCGCGGGATAATGATCAGAGCTATAGCCAGATTGACTTTTCGGCAACGGATGTGGTGAGCGGTAGTGTGGAAAACACCCTTGCTGCTGGTCCTATGGCCTATTGGGATGAGGGCAATGACCTTCTTGTGAGGTTGGATAACAGCAGCCATGTTCTGTCCGGAGAGACGGCGAACGGGGTGTTGGGCGGTGCCAATGTGGCCTGGGTTGGCGGCGAGATCATTCAATTCCGGGACGCGGCTCTGGAGCCGGATGGCCGATACCGCCTGAGCGGGTTGCTCAGGGGCAGGCGGGGCACGGAAAGAAAAATTGCCAGTCACGGCGCGGCAGAAATTTTTGTGCTGTTGACCGAAAGCACAATCCGCCCTGCCGTCCTGCGTTTTTCTGATATTGGCCGGACGTACCAATTTAAAGTCGTCACATCGGGCGCACTTGTGGCCGATACCCTGCCGATAAACCATACTTACGGCGCGAAGGTGTTAAAGCCTTTCGCGCCTGTTCATGCCTCGGGGGGGCGGGACGGGTCCGGTAATCTGACCATAGACTGGATCAGGCGCAGCCGGGTGGGCGGGGACTGGCAGGATAATGCAGATGTGCCCTTGGGGGAGTTGTATGAGAGATATGATATTGAAATTCTGTCCGGGATGACTGTGGTGCGGACCCTGACTTCCAATGGGCCGCAGGTTGTCTATTCTGCCAATCTTCAAAATACGGATTTTGGTGGGCTTCAGACAAGTCTTGCCGTTCGTATCAGTCAAATCAGTGACACCGTGGGCCGGGGATGGCCACTTGATGTCACGCTTTAACTATAATTCAGACAAGAGGTAACTTATCATGACGACACAAACACCGCGCCTTGGCGCCCCCTATATCATCACCAGCCAGTCCCAGAAGGAAGTCACCCATAACATGGCGCTGAATATACTGGATGCCTATACTCAGACGGCGGCAGAAACATCGACCTTGGCCATCCCGCCCGCATCACCCATAGAGGGCGGCTTGTGGCTGGTGGGCGGCGGCGGGGCCGGAAGCTGGGCCGGCCATGATAATGAACTGGCCCAGTTTATAGGCGGGGCATGGCAGTTTTATCTGCCCTTTGAGGGGATGGTGATCTGGCTTAAAGATGAAAATCTTGTGACCCGTTATTTCTCCGGCCAATGGCAAAAGGGCCGTGTTACAGCCAGTGGGATTGACATATCCGGCATTCAGGTCATCGGGGCGCAACAGGCGGCTATCGTAGATTCTTCCGGCGGCGTCACCATCGATGCAGAAGCCAGAACAGCCTTGAACAGCTTACTTGCCGCCTGCCGAACCCACGGGTTGATTGCGCCTTAACTGAACAGATCGCCCAGTTTCAGSGCCAGCCCCATATCGCCGTCAATTTTCAGCTTGCCCATCATAAAGGCCATTTGCGGRTTGAGGGAACCATCCATCAGCCCTTCAAAATTTTCTTCACTGATAACCAGGGTCACATCGGCATCGYTRTCGTCATTGCTGACGGTTGGCGGCGTGGTGGCACCGTCAATGAAGATGGTGCCGTCACCCTGAAAGTCGATTTTGATCGTCTTGCCATTGGCATCCATGGATTGGGCTTTGTCGCGGATTTCGGCGGTTATGYTGTCGAGGCTCATTGTATATTCCTTGTGTTATTACCAGTGGTTCCTGAGTTCCCGAAGTGCTTTGAAAATCTCGCGGGGTKTCGGGGCATCAGATATTTCTGTGTTCTCACTTTTCAGCTTTTTTATGATGGCCGGATTTTCCAGCCGGAAAAAGCTGTTGATGCGCCGTTCATCGGCCATAGTGGTGATATAGGCATCATGGGGGTCCTGCCCCTTTAGTTTTTCCAGCATGGCCTGTGCCTGTCCATTATCCGGCTCGCGATCAAGGGTGAATTCCAGATTATTGACAATATAATCATGGCCCGGATAGATGCGCGTGTCATCGGGCAGCTTGTCCAATTGCTGTGAGAAAGTATYATACATAATATCCGGGTCGCCGCCATTATGGCAATTGCCGGCCCCGGCATTAAACAGGGTATCCCCGCAGAACAGGGCTGGGTCTTTTCCATTTGATAACAGGCAAAGATGGCTCATGGTATGGCCGGGGGTGTCCAATGCGGTCAGGCTGACACTGGTGCCGATCGAGATTTTATCACCGGCTTTCAGCCCTATATCCACATTGCCGATTGTATCCATGGCCCCATGATGGGCATAGATGGTTGCCCCGGTTGCCTGTTTCATTTCCGCATTGCCATCCACATGGTCCCAATGCTCATGAGTGTTGAGAATTTTGGTGATTTTCAGGTTATGCTTTGCCGCAACGTCAAGGCATCTGCCCACATCAAGAGGATCAATGACCAATGCGTCACGGCTTTCCGGGCAGACAATCAGATAGTGAAAATTGCGTAATGGATTATCGGCATATATCTGATGTACAATCATTGACGAAGCCCTATTGACTGACCGCATGGCCATATTTGCTTGAGGGTCCGCTACTGCGGATTCTTTCCCGGGTGGTCAGGGGGACATGATTTTTATCAACGGGAACAATGACGCAATCCACGACAATATTATTGTCCATATCCTGTTGTGCCTGAYCGAAGGCCTCAGATATTTCTTCCGGATCATATATGGAGGCTTTGGTGAAATCCGTATCCCAGCGGTTACCCGCCTCGTCCTGAATGAAATAAACATTCAGGCCAGTGCGCAGATGGTTGGCGGAAATAATATTTAAAGACATACCCGTTTTTATCCTGATGAATAGCGTTATGGCAAATATATAGGGGGGACTTGTTATAAAGCAAGTCCGGGGCGGATATTATTGTCCTAACACAGYCTGTTCGGGGGCAGGTATARGGTTACTGTTGTCCCCTTGCCCTTGGCGCTGATGATGGACACACTGCCGTCGTGGCGTTCAATGAGTTGCTTGACATAGATAAGGCCAAAKCCGATCCCCACGGTGGGGGTGGAATAGATATTGGACAGATGGGTGTCATGGCAGAAGATTTTTGCCAGTTGCTGTGATCCCATACCGGCCCCGTTGTCTATGCAGCTGATCAGACAGCCACCGTCGTTGTCCCGCCGTGCGGAAATGATAATTTCACCGCCGTGGGGCGTGAATTTTAACGCATTGGTGAGCAGGCTGTGAATGGTCTGTTGCAGGCGCGATTTATCGCCAAAAATATTTTTACAGTTAGGGTCAACTTTGCAAAAAAGATCAATTGAGGCCTTTTCCGCGTCCAAAGATAATTTTCCGATACATTCGGCTACCATCTCGGTGAGCGGGAATTTTTCCTCCTGTAAAGTAAATTCAGCCGTTTCCAACTCTTTTAAATCAAGCAGATTATCAATCAGATGGAGCAGGTCGCGGCCCGCCCCATGAATATCCTGTGCGCAATCCTTATAGGATTCTTGCCCGATAGGCCCCAGCATTTCTGACATGATGACTTCGGAATAGCCTAAAATTCCATTGAGCGGTGTTTTAAAGTTATGATGCATGGCCGCCAGCAGATTCTGTTTGATTTCCCGCGCGGCCTTGTCCCGGATRTTATTSKCRCCRTTATTTTCCCGGAGTATGCAAATAAATCTGGAATCACCGCCTTCACTGCTRAAAGGGCGGATTGTCATATCCATATCGAGAATTTTGCCGTTTTTATGAACCCAGGAACAAAAAAGAACAGCGGCCTGTCTRCTTTCAAGAGCTTCTTCAATGACGGGAAAATTTGACCCGGACCGGATTGASGGAATGAAATCATATAAGCTCTGGCCAATTATCTCATCCAGATGATATTCAGTAACCAGCTCGAAATGATGGTTGACGTCTCTAATTACCGGAGAATGGCTTCCCGGTTCGCGGGAAATAATGGCTATGGCATTACTGACTTCATGAAATACTGAATCRAAYAGACCGAATTCTTTTTCCYGGATTGCTGTCGGCAGGATGCCCGGGTCGGATATTTTCCGGGATGGAGTTGTYTGTTTATTGAACAAAGAAGCATTCATAGTCTGAATATCAATCCAAATTCTTTACTGTTCTGTGGCTAATCAGTGCGATTCCTTCCACAGATTCAAATCACTAGACCGAATCATCCTCTAAATGATTCGCCGAATCAACTAAAAAATTAACCTTTTGTTAACTATTCTGAATCGAGGGGCATGTTTTAAGTATTTTTATGGCCGGATATTTGAGAGAAATTACGTGATATTTGGTCTGGTTATCCGAACTTAATATTCCGGATAACCAGATTAATTACAATATGTTACGGGCAGCCACTGTCAAAAGTAATTGAGCCGTAGCGGGGTTTCTGTACCGCGGCCTGATAGATATCCTGGGGTGCAAACATATTATTTTGTTGCCAACTRCCTATTTGCACGAAAATYGGCTCATATCGATAGATAACCTCTGAAAYGACCACGGTTTCAAATTCCGCTATAGAGAAATTTCCCGGCAGAGTACCAAGGTCTGCTTGTGCGCCTTGTGCGCCAAGTCTGCTGGYTAAAGAGGTGTTGGCCGTTCCGGTACATTGCAGGTTGATGATATTCCCGCCCGCTGTGCCAGTGATATAGGATATGAATATCTGGCCATTTTGATCCAGCTTCAGCGGTTTCATAATATTTTCAACGGCATCAAAAATATTCTGAATAGMGCCGCTACTCAGTTTCTTGTTCTGGGAAACCAGATTGCTTACCGAGGTCACGGTCATATTTGTTTTTCTATGGGCCATAAGCAGACGGAAAGTCTCAAAGCCGCCTAGCAGTAAAAGCAGAACAACCGGAAAGGTCAGGGCGAATTCGATCATGATCGTCCCTTTTTCAGATTTTTTTAATGTCTGAATAAAGCGCGGGATGATCAATCTTCTTAATTGAATAAGCATGATATTCCCCCTATATCTTTACCTGAATAACGCATCCGGGCGGCGGGGTGCCGTAAGGTTCATTCTGAATAACAGTGCTGGCCGTCAGTTTGATCTTACCATCGGCGTTGCCGATTGCTTTCGAGAAAAAACCCGTCATAAAATTCGCATCATAAACCGCTTGATACAGCACAATTTGCCCGGGACCACCAAGGCCGTCGGCCCCCACATCAGCATCCCAAATATTGTTACAATTCAAGTCAGTATAGCTGTCTACGCCAGATGTATAACTTCCGTCACCATCGGTATCTGTATAGGGTTCCGGCAGGYTGACCTCGCCAAAAGTTTCGTAAACTTTTTGGGTAATTACAAGGTTGCTCAGGTTAATAATACCAAAAGTTCTTTCCTGCAAAAGATTATTGATATATTGCGCACGCGTGCTTCCAGCGGCCACATAGCCGGTCATGCCGGAGCGTGAGGCTTCGGAAATGGCCCCCTCCAGCAGGATGGTGCTGACCATGGTCATGCCGACTTCCAGTGTGCCAACCGTTGCGAGGGTAATGATAGGGAACACAAGGGCAAATTCGACAAAGGCGGCGCCTGCGGTGTTATTACGTAACCGTTTCAGAAAGTTTCTGATGCGGTGATTTCTATTATCGTTTTTCATGTTAGAGCTCCTGAACAATTAAATTGTTTTTTAAGTGGCTCTCCTTGCAGTATTCTTTGGGTGCGATTTCGTTATTCTGTGTCATGGGTCAAGACATATTCGCAGAAATTTGACAGGCTGCGGGTCCCATCAGAACGACGAATAAAGTGGGCAAAATAAACAGAATAAGTGGAATGGTCATGGTTGCAGGTAGTTTGGCGGCCTTTTCTTCCGCTTTCATCATACGGTCATTTCTAAATTCAGCAGATAATACTCTGAGCGACTGCGCCAGCGGCGTCCCGTATTTCTCCGATTGGATAAGGGTAGCTGTTACCGATTGTATAGAAGGCAGGGTCACTCGCGCCGCCAGGTTGACAAGCGCCTGTCTGCGTTCAGGCAGAAAGCCCAGTTCAATAGCGGTATAGCTCAATTCATCAGCCAGATCCGGGCCGGTTTGGGCCATTTCCTTGACCACCCGGAGCAGAGCGGAATCCAGTGTTAGTCCGGCCTCTGCGCAGATTACCAGAAGATCGAGCATATCCGGCAAGGCGCGTTGCATGAGCAAGTTACGTTTGACGGTGATATTTTTCAGAATTGTTTCAGGCAGGAAAGCGGCGATCAGAACCGCGCCGCCACTAACCAGCGTTTTCATCATCGGCTTCAGGTCAAACAGTCCCATACCATAGATCAGCGTTACGGCAACAATGCCAATTAGAATGGGCAACACCAGCTTAAAGAACATGAAATAGACCAGCGCATCCTTTGACCGATAACCGCCCTGAAGTAATTTCATGCGAAATTTTTCGGCCTGCTCGTTTTTGAGCAAACTGAATACATTAACAATATTTTGTATGGTACCAAGGTACGATGCCTTGCCAATGGTGGGTTTGCGTTTGGTGGGGGCGGTATAGCCCCGTTTCAGATCTTGTCTGCGGCCCTGCAAATGTTTAATGCGGCCATGCATGGGATCTTTGATGATCCCGCTGCTCCAGATCGCCAGAACAACCAGAAAAGCTGACATAGCGGCCAGAACAGCTATGATGTCTTCTATGTGTATGCCTTCAGGCAGGTAAGCTTCCATCGTTCAAATCTCGAAATTTATCATTTGTGACAGGATAAAAACACCAATTCCCATCCAGATTGCCGCGCCGATCAGGGCGATCTGACCTTTGGGGTCGGTAAACATAACGGACATATATTCATAGTTCATGGCAGATAACAGACCAACCATGAGAAAGGGCAGGGAGCCGATGATATAAGCACTGGCCTTGCCTTCTGAAATCATGGCTTTTATTTTGAGCTTTAATCTGGTCCGACCTCTGAGTATTTCTGTCAGATTGGTCAGGGTTTCGGTTAAATTGCCCCCGGTTTCCTGTTGTACGGACAGGCTGATGACAAAAAATTTGAAATCAGGCGTGTCCAGCCGTTTGGCTGTAGCCCAAAGGGCCTCGTCCATTGTTTTGCCCAGCCTGATTTCATCGGTGATTATGCCAAATTCAGTAGAGATCGGATCCGGCATTTCGCGGGCAACCGCATGGATTGATTCTGTGACAGGTAACCCGGCGCGCAGGCCACGGACGATCAGATCAATGGCCTCGGGGAATTGTTTGGTAAAGTTTTTCAGTCGTTTGTTGATGGTTTTATTCACATAGGTATGGGGGATGAACAGCCCGGCAAATATGCCCACCATCAGGGCCGGTACTAAAGACAGGCCGCCAAAAATATTCATGTAAAAAGCAAATACGACGATCAAGACAAAAGAGGTGAGGACATATTTTTTAAATGTGATGTTTTTGCCGGTTTTATTCAGCCTTGCTCTCAATTCATCGGGTTTGGGGATGAAGCGGTCAAACAGAGAAGTTTCCTTTTTCACAAAAAGAGCTTTTTTGGCCTGTTCCTGTGCCCGACCTTTGCTGTTACCGTGACGTGCGATGATTTTATCCAGTTTTTTCCCGATAACTTTATTGCCATTACTCAACATGCCCGATGCGGCGGCGAGGGTGGCCAGAACGATAAAGACACTGGCAAAAATACCAATGATTAAGATGGTGGGGTCTGTTACATTCATAGCTGTTCCTATATGGCCTCCATCAGTGCTTTGTCCAAACCGAAATAGGCGGCYTTTTCTATAAAATACGGACGGACACCTGTGGACTTGAACCGTCCTTCCAGGYTTCCGTCCGCATCCTCTCCGGTAAATTCATATATGAACAGGTCCTGGGTGGTGATGATGTCACCCTCCATCCCGACAATTTCTGTTATGGCCGCACAGCGCCGCCCACCGTCCCGCATACGCGAAACCTGAACCACAAGGTCCACGGCCCCGGCGATCTGTTCCCGCACGGCTTTCTGGGGTAGTTTCAGGTCGGCCATGCCGATCATATTCTCCATACGGGTAAGGGCTTCGCGCGGGTTATTGGCGTGAAGGGTACACATGGAGCCATCATGGCCCGTATTCATGGCCTGAAGCACATCAAAGGCTTCGGCCCCACGCACTTCCCCCAAAATAATACGGTCAGGCCGCATCCGCAGAGCGTTTTTCACAAGGTCGCGCATGCTGATCTCACCCTTGCCCTCAAGGTTGGCCGGACGGGTTTCCAGCCGGACAACATGGGGCTGTTGCATTTGAAGCTCGGCGGTATCCTCAATGGTCACCACCCGCTCGCCTGCATCAATCATGCGCGAGAGCGCGTTGAGCATTGTGGTTTTACCAGAGCCGGTGCCGCCGGAAATCAGAATATTCAGGCGACAGGCCCCGGCAATTTTCAGCACCGTTCCCATTTGGTGAGACATGCTCTTCCAGTCGATCATATGATCAAGGGTTATTTTCTGTTTGGCAAACTTACGAATGGAAACGGACGCCCCGTCCAGAGCCAGCGGCGGAATGATAATATTGACCCGGCTGCCRTCTTTCAGACGCGCATCGCACAAGGGTGTGGATTCATCCACCCGGCGGCCCACAGCSGTCACAATCCGGGTGCAGATATTCATCAGATGCTGGTTATCCCGGAAGGTGACATCAGACAGGATAAGTTTGCCGSCTTTTTCGATATAGACCTGTTTCGGCCCATTGACCATGATTTCGGTAATTTCTTCGTTATCCAGTAGCGGCTCCAGCGGRCCAAGGCCCAGCATATCATGGAGCAGCATATTAACCAGATCACGTTGTTCCCGCAGGTTCAGGTTAATCTTTTCCTGAGCCATAAGCTCATTGACCGCCTCACTGACCTGTTCGGCAAGCTCTGAGCGGTCCATTTCATTGGCGGCGGAGGCATCAATATATTCCAGAAGCAGGGGTTGCAGGCGGTCTTTGGCATCCATGATGCTGTCCTGGCTGACCTGATGTTTCTGTTCATTGGTTTGCTTCTGGACTTCCTTGCGCTTGCGGACAACGTTGACTTCTTCTTCCRCAACCTTTTCAGTTTTTCTRCTTTCAGCGGTGAGAAGGTCATTTAGCAGTACGGTTATCAAATCGCGCCGTTCCAGCTCATTTAAATCCATATGATGGCGGCGTGTTTCCTCGGTTATGAGGTCTTCAATAAAGTTTGTAACTTCATTGCGTTCCATCTCACGGGCCAGTTTGGGATCCATTTTCTCCAGCATTACGGATTCTATAAGKTCAKAGGCCCTATCAACCATATTTGCGTCTGAGGGCACATTGTTTTCTTTGGGAAGGGTATTTGCCGGGACCGCGCCATGGGCAGACGTCAGTTGACCTTTGCCAAAGCCACCTTGGGGGCCTGGTTTCTTAGTCATCAGGGTCGGGCTGCTATCTGAGCCTGTTTTTCTTCCGAACGCCGGTTTCATGTTTTCTCACGATTTCACTGTTTTAATTTACTGGTTTACGTTTCTGTATTGTCATATTGCCTATTTCCTGGACTTGGTGGTTAGCTTGTTCCAGAASGAACCTTTTGAACTTTCTGTCTTGTCCCCGGTGATATCTGCACTTACGGATTTCAGCACCTTGACTATTTTGCTCATTGAGGCGGCCTGAGGCAGGGGTTTACCTGCGCGCGAAACCTGAACCATAAGTTTGGCATCAAAGGGAATTTCCCAGTCTACAGACCGTTCTATGGACGCCTCGAAGTCCTTTTTGTCAACTTCGACCAGACCAGCTCCKGCGACTTTATTCAGGATGACTTTTACTTTTTTATCCGGGGCCACGGTTTTGCAGAGGGCCAGAAAACGGATKATGTCACGGGCYGCCGCCAAAGAGAGATCAGAGACCAGAATAATTTCATCGGCYTCTGACARCATCARGGGATATTCAGCGGCCATATTRCGGGGCAGATCCATGATTACATAGTTGAAATTATGTTTCAGCTCTGACAACAGGTGGCTCATGGCAGAAGGGTCGGTATAGGTYGGRTCRTTCAAAGAGGCTTCTGATCCCAGAATAGACAGATTATCACCCTGCCTGATCATGGCCCGTTCAATGAACAGCCCGTCAATACGGCTGGGATTTTCCAACGCATCACAAAGCCCCCGTCCCGGTTCCAGGTCAAAGGTCAGGGCATCGGTGCCAAAATAAATATCCATATCAAGGATGGCTGTGTTGCGTTTCATATCATTGGCAATGATCCAGGCGCAACTGCTGACGATTGTGCTGGCCCCGACACCACCCCGCATACCGATGACGGCTATAAGCTTGTCTGTGGCGTCTTCGACCATATGTATTTCTGTTTCATTGGCCAGACGAAGGGTATTTTCTGCGGCCAGAATGCATTCTCTGATCTGCTCGGTGGTTACGGGCTTGACCATATATTCATGGACGCCGGAATTGATCAAATTTCGATAGAGGGAAATATCGTTTTCCTTACCGACAGCAATGACCATGGTGCCCGGTTCGCATACTTCGGCAAGGGCATTCATATCCTCCATGGGGTTTTCTGATTTTGTCAGATCGACGAGCAGGAACTTGGGCGGCGTGGCTGTGGCCAGCGTCCGGATTGCATTCTCGATACCGCCTTTTTTAATCTGCGATGTATTCCATTCCCGTTCATTTAGCACGGGGACCAATGCCTGTGTTATTTCATCATCACAGACGTAGGCCTCGAATTCATCTTCGACAGTTTCATTCTTTTTCAGCAGTGAAGCTATGCTCATGATTAATTCCTGTTATTTCTTCTTTACTTTGGATGAACTTGTACCTGATGATGATTTCGCAGGTTTTTTCGTTCGATAGGTATAAACGGATTTCGCCGCCTTTTCTGCATCAGGTGCCCCGCCGGTTGTCCCGGTAATCAAATCACGCGGGTTGGCTACCATAAGCCCCAGAGCCGCCTGTGTGGAACAGCCAAAATCCGGCAGGTTCATATTGCCATAGTTGCCGATAGAAGGCTGTGACCAGTCACCGCATCTGGGCGGTGTTAGCAGATAGCGCGATATTAACAGCCGGGCTTTGTCGGGGGCCGGGCTCATGCCGTAAGGGGTGACGTCTGCAGCCAGATGCAAGCCCCGGGTTTTCAATAATCCGGTCAGGAAGGTCAGTCTTTTCTGATTTTCATCAGACAGACCGCCGTCGCGGTTCAAGGGGAAATCCATGCTCAATTCGTCACCATATGACACATTATTTCTCATTATGAACATATCCAGTTGCCGAATAGCGTCATCAGTCAGGCTGATGTTTCCAGCCTCAAAAGCCACCATGAAGGGTATCTTGATCATCGTGACTTCATTGCGTTTCTGGCTGTCGCCATTGGAAAAATTTGCCGCGCCGCTACAGCTGGCCAAGATCAGGCTGGCCAGAATAAGGCTTGTCGTGGAAACCAGTCTTGAAAAGTTTCCGGTGTTTTTCTGTATCACTGTTTTTTGCATTTTTTATTCCCTAATCCAGAATGAAACCAACGGCGCTTTTCAGCTTGTGACCGTTTTTACCCTGTACGGGCTCGGGCATGGGTGGTTTCTGAGTGGCGTATGATTGACCCTTCACATAGCGGTTATAATCGCTGGGTATTTTAAAGCCATCCGTGGGCAGGGGCATGGTGCCGCCTTTGTGGGGCTGTACGATATARGGGGTTACGATGACGATCAGTTCTGTTTCCTGACGGCGAAACTTGCTGGATCTGAACAGTGTACCCAGAACTGGWATATCGCCGAGCCATGGAAATTTGGTCAGGTCATGGGAAACGCTGTTTTGCAGAAGCCCGGCGATTGCAAAGCTTTGACCACTGCCCAGTTCAATTGTCGTATCAACCCGCCGGGTGCTTAATGCAGGGATGTTAAATCCCTGAATGGTCACCGCACCGTTTGAGCTTAATTGGCTGACTTCCGGTTTGATATGCATGTTAATCCGTCCGTTATCCAGCACGGTAGGGGTGAATTCCAGCGAAATACCGAACTCCTTGAATTCGATAAGTACCCGGCCATTACGATCCAGGGTCGGGACAGGATATTCGCCGCCTGCAAGGAAGTTGGCCGTTTCACCGGATAGTGTTGTCAGGTTAGGTTCGGCAAGGATAGAAAGGACGCCCTCTGTTTCCAGCGCATCAATGATAAAATTAATATCAAAATTGCCGGCCCTGAAGCCGCCAAACAGGCTGTTTACACTATTTGTGGAAGTGGCGAATTCTTTGACCAGATTATTTGTAATACCTGTGGGATCGGGGATCATATTAAAGACGTTGGCCCCCTGAAGCAAGCCGATGGCTGTGTTGCCGTTGGCAAAAATATTTTCCCAGTTAAAGCCCAGTTGTTTTTTGGTATCACGGCCAATTTCAGCGATTCTGACCCGCAGGTTCACCTGCATGGGCGTTGCAATCTGGAGCTTGTTGATGATCGTACTTTTCTTGCCGATAAAATCCTCAGCCATACGCCGCGCGTCCTCGGCGTCCTCGGCGTTATCCACTTTGCCGGTCAGAACAAGCAGRCCTGAATAGGACTGTATGTTAATATTGGCATTGGGAATCACATGTTTGAGGGCGGTCTCCAGACGGCTCAGATTGTGATTGACTGAAATGGTGCCTTCATAAACAACCTCATCATTATCATTTACCGCATATAGATTGGTCTCACCCTGTTTTTTGCCAAAGACATAGACCAGCGTCGGGGATTTGATCTGTATATCGGCTACTTTTGCATTGGCGATRAATACATTATTCGCAGGTTTTTTAAAGCGGATCAGGGTTCCTTTGCCCACCTCAATTTCCTGATGATCGGTGGCTTTTGCCGCCAGATCAAGATTTCCGGATATTGACAGGACGGGCAGCGATAACGCCGCAATAACAAGGCATTTTAACCACTTTATAATGGGACGGGATGCCGTTCTCCGTGAAATTTTTACCATTGGATGTATCCTCTTATTCCTGGGCGCTGCCATTACGTGGTCCCAGGGTCATGGCCTGATTCATGGGCTTGTTAAAGTCGGTGGTGGTGCTACCATCTTTAAGGCCACCGCGAAAGACATCTACGGAAAGCTTTGCGTTGTTGGTGGAGCCGGACAGCTGGTTGCTGATCTCGCTGTCCCAGG
The DNA here is from genome assembly GCA_002749135.1 of Alphaproteobacteria bacterium. Lineage (GTDB taxonomy): Bacteria > Pseudomonadota > Alphaproteobacteria > Sphingomonadales > Emcibacteraceae > Paremcibacter. Next base: position 115,302 of record NVVY01000002.1, read on the forward strand.
TTATGGTTGAATTTTCTGCAATCAGGGACGACCCGTTGCTGATACTTCTTAAGACCAATGTCAGTTCCCCCATGCTTTTGATAAGAGAGATTTTCTCGGCATCTTTCGCGCTCACTTCCAATGTGGCTGTCTTGCCGATAGARGGGGTATGGGTTGGATTGTCGGTACGTTGATTGATGGCCAGTACGCGKAYATTTTTCAGGACAGTTTCACTCACGCGGGCCGTGTCCCTGTTGGCACTGTTTATAGCAATCTCATGGGTGAGCAGAATGTCTACTTTATCACCCGGAAAGACGAATCCGGCATTGCCGCTGGTGGCGGTTATCCGCACAGAGATAGCCCGCATGCCGGGGGGTAGTACCGCCGCCATAAACCCTCTGTTTCCGGGCTTGATAAGACGGTTATTTAAAATAGGTTCGCCKGAMGCCATRCTTGTCGTGGCGACAGCGCCRRTAAAATTTTCTATTTTGGTTCCGGCTCCCTGTTGAATATAACTGTCATGTACCGTTTCATCCGGCCATGATTGCCATGCCAGGTCTTCGGCTTTGATGAAATGGCCAACCGGCATATTACCGGCGGCGATAAGGACTTTCATTTTTGAATCGACGACCTGTACCACCACCGGCTGATCACTGGCCAGCTGCGGGGCAGGCGCGCTGACAAGGCTTCTGGCCAGCATGGCGGTTATCCCGGCCACGACCAGTGCAATCCCGATCAATACGACGCTTTTCATGTTTATATTCATTTACATAATCCTTGTTTTGCGGTTCTCATGCACTKMCGTGGCTGATTTCGTTAAATATTTGATAGGCCACATAAAGTCCGCTAATGGCGATGCCGACACCATAAGGAACCGCACTCTCCTTCTTTTCTGCCACGGAGAGGTTTATATTTTCTGAAGATTTCGAATATTTTGATGCTTTTATGCGATTTTGGATGATTATCTTGGCCGCAAATAAYCCCCCGATAACAGCCGTAATGAGCAAAAAATTCAATATATGAGCCGTTCCAGCCCATAAAGCGACCGCCGGGATAAATTTCACATCCCCGCCGCCCATAACATTGAGGGCAAAAAACCCGGCACAGACAATAAAAAGAACAACTGCGATGGCCAGAGACAGCAGTATATTTTCTATGAGTAGACCGTTACCATCCAGGTATCGTGCCAGAAGATATACCGGATAGAGCAGGGCCGTAATCAGGCAAAGGCGGTTTGACAGGGTGAGGCGTGTCAGGTCAGTATAGGCGGCCCAAAACATAAGGCCCGCGAATAAAACTAGTATTATAATGGTTAACACAACTGTTGCTTCCGTCTGCGGTGAGTATCTATCTCCCTAAAAGATAAAGGGAAAATATAATTTTTTCGTTAATCATGTTAAATGCTTTAGAAAAAAGACGGTGTGATCGTGTGCCAGAGCGTAGCCAATAAATCAAAAGAACCCGGCCTTCGGTGCATCGCACGCATAACGCGCCTGCCCGTAAAGCTATACAGAGACATCAAATTGAGTCAAATGGGCCTGATATTGCTCTAGTTATTCATGGCGCTGCTCAGGATGGTGGAGTTAGCATTCAGATTGGTGACAAAAATATTGCTCATACTGGTCAGGGCGCCGATGATTACAATAACGACCAGAGCCGTAATCAGACCATATTCAATAGCMGTCGCGCCGGTTTCCGAAGACAGGATGTTTTTGAAAAATATCTTGTTCATTGCAATAGCTCCCGTAAAAAAACAGAGCCTTTGGAAGACTGGTTCCAAAGGCTCTATTCAAAATATTGTTATGCCTGATGGCGTAATTTACGCTGCAGGTGGGGTAGCAGTGGTATTAAGTTGGGTACCAATTGTATCGAAAGTCGACTTCAGATTTGTACCAACTGTGGTCATTGCGCCAATCACTGCGACGGCGATCAAAGCCGCGATCAGACCATATTCAATAGCCGTTGCGCCTTTTTCTGATTTGCGTAGTATTTTAAAAAATTTTCTCATATCTAAATCTCCTGTGGTTACTCAAGTAAAATTACGTTCAATGCCAAGTTCGTGAGGCTAATATGCACGATAGTTATGAATAAAAGGTTAACGAATAATAGGAATTATGTTTTAATAACAAATAGTTACCAGATATAAGTTAAGATTATTTTAATTATATTTTTTGCTTTTTTTGAATCAAAATTGCTTAAAATTTTATCTATACAATGATTGTATGTATACAGTCTTGCCTATAGAGGGGAGATGGGCTCGGACAATAGGGGAAAAKCCAATAAATTCTGGGGGTTATGCGGCTGGATCGTAGTTGCTGAGGGTTAACACCAGATGGCTGACATAGCCGCGTGTGCAATGGACAGAGATGTCGCCGCCGATCAGSTGRGCYAGNKTCTKGNGCRATGGATAACCCGAAACCAGCRGCTATTTGTGGCTCTGTTTTTATGCCACTTTCCAGATATTCTTTTTCGTGATCCGGGTTCATTTCCAGTTTCTGGAAGATTTCCGYGGCATTTTCTTCCATGATTCTGGGGCCAAGGACCGGCAATTCGATTCGAACCTGGGCATTRCTGTTGATCAGAACCGAGGGGCCGATTGTTTCATGGCCATTTGCCCGCCGGATARTGCTGGTCAGCATTTTGGTCAGGCAWAGYTCAACACTTTGTTTGTCATTATACAGGATAACATCAATGTTATTGTCATTATCCAAAAGCTCTACATGTTTTTCCTTTGCCATGACGTCAACATTGGTCAGGCAATTTCTCAGGATAGCTTTCAGGGAAAATGATTCCGGAGAAATCGGCATCAATCCGGCGTCCAGCTTTGCCGAATCGAGAACATCATTGACGGCTTCCTTCAGGTGAAYGGCAGCGGTCAGAATATTTTTGATATTGTCATGATATTGTTTGTTCACTGGCCCCCATGCCTCCATATCAATCATTTCTGAAAATCCGATGATCGCATTCAGGGGGGTCCTGAACTCATGAGATATATTTTGCAGTAATTCGGCGGCCACTTCTTCGTTATAGGCTTTTTGYGCAACAGACTCCGTTGCAACAGCATGCCGGGGTAYGGCCATTGGTTCCTGCCGGGGMAKATTCTGGCTGACRGCTTTCAARGCCTGCGTSGTGGTATATTCTTCCARCGCKTCTTCCCGGGGCATGTCTTTTACCGGGGCGGTATGGGGTTCAATCATTTCTGACCGGGCGCTGCCGCGAAATCCGGTAAAACGTCCTGAATGAATGTCGAATATAGCGATCGCGCTAAGATACCAGCGTTTTTTTTCATCATTCGGGCCGGCAATGTAAAAAGCTATATTACGAAAAGAGGCGCGATGTTCAAACAGGGAGTCGAGCGTTTGGGGACTTTTCTGGTCACCCTCTTCCACGGGGASRGYCMYGCACAGGGCAATAAAATCCTCGCCAATAAGGCTTGGGGCTGTGCGGCCAAATATATGAAGGGCATCTTCTGAAATAAAGGTGACATGCCCGGTTCGGTCCACTTCCCAGAACCAGTCGGCGATGGTTCTGGCAAATTCCCGCTGTCTGTTGGTTTCTTCCCTGGCCTCACTGACCTGTTGCCAGAYATCCTCGTCCATGTCCAGTGACGCATCCCCCATCTGGATATTGCTGCKGGGGAYTATGGCATCATTGGCGGCYTTTTCCRGGGGGAAGCCGGGGTYTTTAAACGAAACATCCGGCACATGCATGTGATTATTGTCAGAAGAGTCCGCCGTTGTTTCATCCGTAGCGGTATTTTCCTGTATATCCTGTGTCTCAGGCGGCATGGGGTMGCTGYCATGGATTTTCTGTGCCCGCAAGACCTCAAGAATATTTGCGGTGGTTTCCTCACCCAGAACCGGTGTTTCTTCTTCGGCCAGCTTGTCCAGTTCATTCAGGCTGTATTTCAGTCTGGAACTTTCCGAGTCCCGATAGGCRKTTTCCAGCTCATGGCGTACCAGAGGCGAAAGACCGAAACGGCGGGAAATATGAATTCTGTGGGCTTCTGTGCCATAGCGGATGATATGAATCAATTTCTCGTCAGGCAGGATCGCCTTTTCAAGYAGGGGGCCGGACACCTCGACCACATCCTCACACATGATATTGATCAGGGGCTCTGGCGGTTCACTTAAGGCACTAAGGGCGGTGGCAATTTCCTGACGGGTGGTCAGGGCGACCTGATCAAGCAGTTCCTTGATTATTTCGGTTAGCATCCGGACCTGAGTGTCCGATTCCATAGGTCTTTTTTGCAGGAAAAGATCACAGATATGTGAAAATAACAACGTCCTGCTATGCTCGGAACCATCCTGCGCAAGGGCAATCAGATTGCGAATTCTATCGTCGAACTGAGCTCTRTTCTGCACTCTNGTACCTTTCCCCAACTCCCTAAAGCAGCTCCCAATAGCGGCTTTTACTTTATAACTTATGTCCTGCGGGCAGGGCATATAATCTCCGGCGGYAATGGTAGCTTTTTTTTCTTCCGGGCGCCAGTTAAAAGATGGTATTTTTTGCTGAAAAACCTYATTAAATTAGATTATTAAAAATGTAAAAGTGAATTTTGTTGTGTAAGTCAGTTGATAAATAATATAATATATCACGATAAAGAAATTTTATTTCGAAATGYTAGGCGCTGGTGAAATTGGGGGCAGGGCGGCTTTTGGAAAAACAAGTATCAAGGAATATAGAGTATGCATCGCGTTAAACTGGATGATATTGATCTGCGGATTCTGGAAACTCTTCAGGAAGATGGCCGGATAACCAATGTGGATCTGGCTGAAAAAGTGGGGATTACGGCCCCGCCCTGTCTGCGCCGGGTYCGGGCGTTGGAGGAGGCGGGCTTCATCCGGGGCTATCATGCGGACCTTAACGCGGATGCCATGGGCTTTGGCCTGACCGTATTTGCCATGGTTGGCCTTCACAGTCAGGCGGAAAGYGATTTAAAGGCCTTTGAGGAGCTGGTGGCCAGCTGGCCGYTGGYGCGGGAAACATATATGCTGAACGGCGAGATTGATTTTATCCTGAAAATTGTYGCCCGTGAYCTGGCCCAGTTTCAGAGCTTTTTAACCACCCAYCTGACCCCGGCCCCCAATGTGGACAGCGTAAAAACCTCCCTCAGCATCCGCTGCGCCAAAAAACTGCATGGCGTCCCGGTAAGGGCGATTGACGACATWGGTTAGCGTGTGAAATGTTTTCKCATGATMACCATYAGAATCCCGCCCARAATCATMAYAGACGCAAGCARCATGCGCTGRGGGATWGTTTCATGGGCGAACAGGATGCCGCCGGCGGCGGCAATAACGGGGACAAGCATTTGCACCACTACGGCTTTTGAAATGGTAAGGTCTTTCAGCGCCATATACCAGACGGCATAGCCGATGCCGGATGTGACGGCACCGGACAGGACAGCCAGCAGAATACCCTCGTTCGACAGGCGGGCATGGGGAAATGTGACTATGACCAGAATGATGACCAGCGGTAATGTGCGCAGGAAATTATAGGTTGTATCACTGATCGGATTTTGGGACGTCTGTCCTTTTACGGTATAAAAACCCCAGGCAATCCCGGCCACGGCCATTAACAGGAAACCTGTCAGGGAGGGTGTGGTTAATCCGGGCAATACAAGATAAATGAACCCTGAAAAGGAAATGATAATCCCGGCCCATTCACTGATATGAAGGCGGGCTCCTCTGGTAAGGCTGATCATTATCATGGTTATTTGTACCGCCCCGAACAGAATGACGGCTCCAATCCCGGTATCAAGTGAAACATAGGCATATGAAAATGCAGTGGCATAGATGAACAACATGAAAGATGCGGACCAGCTCCCCGTTGATTGTTTTTTGCCGGCGGGGCGGGACAGGGCCAGAATTATGACCAGCATAAGGATACCCGAAAGCAGCCGGATGCTGGAGAAGCTGGCGGCATCAATGGAATTCTCCCCTAAAGCCAACCGACATAAAATAGAATTGCCCGCAAAGGCCAAAAGGGCGAAGGTGGTCAGGGCAGTTGTTTTGATAGCAGACGCCATCACCGATGCGCCCGGCGACTGTGCGTCGCACGGTCAATGGTTTGCAGGGGGTTAAATAAATTCCACATTGGTGATTTCATAATAGGTTTCGCCTTTGGGGGTTTTTACCTCTATTTCATCGCCTACCTTGCGACCGATYAAGGCCCGGCCAATGGGGGAAATATAGGATATTTTCCCGGCAGTGACATCAACCTCATCCACGCCGACGATCTGATATTTGACGATTTTATCATCCTCATCAACCATGCTGACCGTTGCGGCAAAAAGTACTTTATCGCCGGAAAGCTCTTTGGGATCGAACACTTCGGCGCGGCTRACTTTGCCTTCGATGTCGTTGATGCGGGATTCGATAAAGCCCTGCTGYTCYTTGGCGGCATGATATTCGGCATTTTCCGACAAATCGCCATGGGCRCGYGCTTCTTCRATCGCCTTGATCACCGCCGGGCGTTGGTCATGCTTTAAGCTTTTTAAGTCTGCTTCCAGCCGCTCATGGCCTKCCGCTGTCATGGGTACTTTTTCAACCATTATCTAATATTTTCTATTTTTAACAATAAAACATYTCACTCGAAYACATAAGATTGAAGGGGTTTAACTTCAAGTGMGCTGGATTTCAAGACTTTTATTGCTTCCATGGCCGAAATTGCCCCGCGCGTGGTGGTGTAATAGGGGATATTATGGGTCAGGGCSGTCCGCCGGAGCGCATAACTGTCGGTGATGGACTGGGCGCCCTCGGTGGTGTTGAAGATCAACTGGATCTCATCATTCTTGATCGCGTCCACAATATGGGGCCGGCCTTCCAGCACCTTGTTGATGGCTTTCACGTCCAGCCCGGCGTCCTGCAAATATTTTGCCGTYCCCCGGGTTGAGAGAACGAGGTARCCCATTTCCAGAAGGCTGCGGGCCGGCTCAATCATTTTGGTCTTGTCGTCATTCTTGACGGAAATAAAGACGGTTCCGGTGAGCGGCAGATGGGTGCCAGCGGCAATCTGGGATTTCAGAAACGCCTTGGCAAAGGTATCATCAAGGCCGATCACCTCGCCCGTAGAGCGCATTTCAGGGCCCAGCAGAACATCCACGCCGGGGAAACGGTTGAACGGCATTACCGCTTCTTTTACCGCCACATGCTTGGGCCGCCCGGACGGGAATGTGAAGGCAGACATTTTTTCACCGGCCATCAGGCGGGCGGCGTATTTTGCAATCGGCACGCCAATGGCCTTGGCGACAAAMGGCACCGTTCGGCTGGCGCGCGGATTAACCTCAATCAGATAGACCAGATCATCCTTGACCGCATATTGCACWTTCATTAAYCCCTTGATATTCAAGGCCAGRGCCAGYTTYTTCGTCTGCTGGCGAATATCGGYCATGACGCTCTCTTTCAGGGAAAAAGGCGGCAGGGAGCAGGCGCTGTCACCGGAATGAATCCCGGCTTCTTCGATATGCTGCATGATGGCCGCCACATGAACGGTTTCGCCGTCACAGAGCGCATCCACATCCACCTCGGTCGCCCCGCCCAGATAACGGTCGATCAGCACCGGACTGTCCCATGATACCGATACAGCCGCGGTCATATAGCGTTCCAGCGAGGTGGTATCATAGACAATTTCCATGGCCCGCCCRCCCAGAACATAGCTGGGCCKGATCAGGATCGGATAGCCAATTTTCTCGGCAACCTTGACCGCTTCTTGCGTATTGGTGGCCAGACCATTGTCCGGTTGCAGGAGGTTCAGATCATGGACCAGCTGCTGGAATCTTTTCCGGTCTTCGGCCAGGTCAATGGCATCGGGCGAGGTGCCCAATATGGGWATATTGGCATCCTGAAGCGCGTGGGATAATTTCAGCGGRGTCTGRCCGCCGAACTGAACGATCACCCCGACGACCGTGCCATTCTGTTGCTCGCGCCGGATCAGCTCAATGGTGTCCTCTGCGGTYAGCGGCTCAAAATAAAGCCGGTCCGAGGTGTCATAATCGGTGGAGACCGTTTCCGGGTTGCAATTGACCATGATGGTYTCATARCCCTGMTCGCTGAGGGCAAAAGCCGCGTGGCAACAGCAATAGTCAAATTCGATTCCCTGYCCGATTCGGTTGGGACCACCGCCCAGAATGATAATTTTTTTACTGTCTGTGGGGTTTGATTCGCATTCGGCTTCGCCGCCCGCATCCCGTTCGTAAGTGGAATACATATAGGGGGTTTTGGCTTCAAAYTCRGCGGCGCAGGTRTCCACCCGCTTGAAGACCGGATGCAAGTCCAGYTTTTCCCGCARRGCSGTCACATGGGATTCCGCCTTGCCGATCAATTCRCCGAGCCKRGCATCGGAAAAGCCCATGGCCTTCAGACGGCTGAGTTCYATRCGGYTYTSCGGCAGRCCANTNGTKCNNGKACYYCGGCCTCGGCATCTATGATGCCTTTGATCTGGCTGATAAACCACGGGTCATATTTGGCAATATCATGAATTTCCTGYTCCGTARTGCCAAAGCGCAGGGCCTGTGCCATAATCAAYAGCCGGTCATCGGTGGGGTTGGCCAGTGCSGCSCGGATGGCGTTCACATCGCCMTGTTCAGGATCATAGCCCGGAATATCAATCTCATTAAGCCCCGTCAGTCCGGTCTCCATAGAGCGCAGGGCCTTTTGCAGGGATTCGGCAAAACAGCGGCCAATGGACATGGCCTCGCCCACCGATTTCATGGCGGTGGTGAGGGTCGGCTTTGTGCCGGGGAATTTCTCAAAGGTAAAGCGCGGGATTTTTGTAACCACATAATCGATGGTTGGCTCAAAAGATACCGGGGTCGCGCCGGTAATATCATTCTGCAACTCATCCAGCGTATAGCCTACCGCCAGCTTGGCCGCCACCTTGGCAATGGGAAAGCCCGTAGCTTTGGAGGCGAGGGCAGAGGAACGGCTGACCCTTGGGTTCATTTCAATGACAATCAGCTCGCCGTCCTCGGGATTGACGGCAAATTGCACGTTGGAGCCGCCGGTTTCAACGCCGATTTCCCGCAGGACCGCGATGGAGGCGTTACGCATGATCTGATATTCTTTATCGGTCAGRGTCAGRGCCGGGGCCACGGTGATGCTGTCGCCGGTATGGATGCCCATGGGGTCTATATTCTCGATGGAACAGATGAYGATGCAATTGTCCGCCGTGTCGCGCACCACTTCCATTTCATATTCTTTCCAGCCCAATACGGACTGTTCCACCAGCACCTCACCCACGGGGGAGGCATCAATGCCGCTGTGGATGATCTGTTCAAATTCTTCCATGTTATAGGCAATGCCGCCGCCGGTGCCGCCCATGGTAAAGCTGGGCCGGATGATGCTGGGCAATTGAACATAGTCCAGCGCGTCCAGGGCTTCGGCCATGTTTTTGACCACCCGGCTGCGCGGCGTGCCAAGGCCAAGCCTGTCCATGGCATCCCGGAACAGCAACCTGTCCTCGGCCTTGTTGATGGCCTCTTCRTCGGCCCCGATCAGTTCCACATTATATTTTTCGAGGACACCAAGCTTTGACAGYTCCAGCGCCGTATTCAGCCCGGTCTGCCCGCCCATGGTCGGCAGCAGCGCGTCCGGGCGTTCYTTGGCAATGATCTTTTCCACCATTTCCGCCGTGATCGGCTCCACATAGGTGGCATCGGCCAGATCRGGATCKGTCATGATGGTCGCCGGGTTGCTGTTGACCAGAATAACCCGGTAGCCTTCTTCCTTCAGYGCCTTGCAGGCCTGCGTTCCGGAATAGTCAAACTCACAGGCCTGACCGATGATGATYGGTCCGGCCCCAATGATGAGAATGGAATTTATGTCACTACGTTTTGGCATGTTTCTCGATCATTTCCATAAAGCGGTCAAAGAGATAATGGCTGTCTTGTGGTCCGGGGCTGGCCTCGGGGTGATGCTGGACGGCGAAAACCGGCTTGCCSAYAAGTTCGAACCCGCACAASGTCTGGTCAAASAGKGAGATATGGCTGATTTTCGCSGYKTYSGGCAAKSTATCCTTGTCCACCATAAAGCCGTGGTTCATGGAGGTGATCTCCACCTTGTCGGTRTTRTAATCCATCACCGGATGGTTGGCSCCCCGATGCCCCTGATGCATTTTTTTGGTCTTGGCCCCGATGGCCAGCGCCAATATCTGATAGCCAAGRCATATGCCGAACAGGGGAATATTGCTGTCCAGCAGTTCCTGAATAATTGCAATGGCATATTTGCCCGTCGCCGCCGGATCGCCCGGTCCGTTGGACAGAAATATGCCGTCCGGTTTCAGGGCCAGAATATCATGCGCGCTGGTGGTTGCCGGAACWACGGTGATCYTKGCCCCCGTTGCGGCGAGGCAYCGCAGGATGTTGCGCTTGATGCCATAATCCACCGCTACAATATGAACTTTTGGGGCCTCAATTTTTTGATAGCCATCATCCAAGCTCCAGCGAACCTCATCCCATGTATAGTTCTCCGTGCAGGAGACGTCCCCGGCCAGATCCATATTTTCCAGTCCGGGCCAGCCGGCGGCCTGTGCGATCAGGGCCGGGATGTCAAATTTGCCGTCCGGKCGATGGCTGATSACGCCGCTGGGGGCGCCGTTCAGGCGGATATGRCGGGTCAGCCGCCGGGTATCAACGCCGCTGATGCCCACAAGGCCCCTTTTGCAGCACCAGTCATTGAAATGCAGGCGATTGCGGAAATTGGATGGGTTCGTGATGTCTTCCCGAACCACCAGCCCCCGCGCCGCCGTGCCGATGCTTTCCATATCATCTTCATTGGTGCCCACATTGCCGATATGGGGGAAGGTAAAGGTGATAATCTGTCCGGCATAGGASGGATCGGTCAATATTTCCTGATAGCCGGTGATGGAGGTATTAAAGCAAACCTCGCCCACGATGTCCTGRGCGGCACCGATGCCATAACCCCAGAAAATACTGCCGTCACCAAGGACTAAAACAGCGGTTATGTCCTTATGGGGCGGGGTGTGGTTTGTGGGCTTTTTGGTCATTTTATTTTTTCACCTGCTGACATCTGAAAACAGACTATAGCAGTCCTTGCGCATGAGGTAAATTGAGCGGAACATAAGTGAAGTATGATGAGAGGTCAAGCGAATCTTTAAGAAAAAAAACCGTTTAATATCAATGAGTTACCTAATAATTAGCGGTTGCAATCCTGTGGCTTTTGCGGTAGAGTCTCTGCTTCCTAAAAGTACGGGGCATGKKCTAGTTCAGATTACCTGCCGGCATTTTTAGAAATAAGGATTAAAAAACAATATGTTGAGAGATCAGCTTACCGCCGCCATGAAGCAGGCGATGAAGGATAAGAACAAACGGCGTCTGACGACAATCCGACTCATCCTTGCSGCGATCAAGGACCGGGATATTGCCGCCCGCACCGATAAAAAYGCCTSTCAGGACGAAGATGTGGTTGTTCTGGAAATTCTGGCCAAGATGATCAAGCAACGCAAGGAAAGCTTCGTCGTTTATGAGGAAGCAGGCCGTCTTGAACTTGCCCAGCAGGAACAGGAAGAAATGGAAATCATTGCCGAATTCCAGCCGCGCCAGATGCCTGATGATGAAATAGAGGTCGTTGTCAAGGACGCCATTGCYGAAACCGGGGCGTCGGGGCTGAAAGATATTGGCAAGATCATGGGGCTTCTTAAAGGTAAATATGCAGGACARATGGATTTCTCCAGAGCCAGCGCTCTGGCCCGGTCCGAATTATCCTGACATCACATGTGACATGGTGAGRACAGATGGGCTTCACGCCAGATTTTCTGGATGAGATACGAAACCGGATTCCGGTCAGCGATGTGGTTGGCCGCCGGGTCAAGCTGGTGCGCAAGGGCCGGGAGCATACTGGCCTATGYCCGTTTCATAGCGAAAAAACCCCCTCTTTCACYGTCAATGATGACAAGGCTTTCTATCATTGTTTCGGCTGCGGTGCCCAYGGCGATGTGATTAAATTCATCACCGAGACAGAGGGSCTGAGCTTTCCGGAAACSGTSGAGCGGYTGGCGGGGCAGGCGGGGCTKGAGATGCCGGAATATTCGCCGSAGGACAAGCAACGCACCCAACAGCGCAAATCGCTCTATGATGTGATGGCGGCGGCGGCCAGCTATTATGAGACATGYCTGATGGCCCAGRCCGGGGCCGAGGGGCTGGATTATCTGRCCCGCCGGGGRCTGAGCCGAACGACCCTCAAGAAATTTCATCTGGGRTTTGCGCCCGAGGGCCGCACCGTGCTGAAAGAAGCTCTGCTGAGCCGGGRCGGYATCACCGARGAGATGATGATAGAGGCCGGGYTGCTGATCAAGCCCGAGGATGACGGCGGTGGGGCCAAGCCCAGCTATGACCGTTTTCGCCATCGGGTCATGTTCCCGATTACCGATCGGCAGGACCGGGTGGTGGCCTTTGGCGGGCGGGCGCTCAGGTCCGATGCCAAGGCCAAATATCTGAACTCACCGGAAACGCCGTTGTTTCATAAGGGACGGCTGCTGTATAATCTGGCCGGGGCCAGAAAGTCCGCCTATGACAAGGGCCGGGTTCTGGTGGCGGAAGGCTATATGGATGTGATCATCATGGCWCAGGCCGGYTTTACCAAYGCGGTSGCGCCGCTKGGCACCGCCGTGACCGAGGAACAGATCATGGAGCTTTGGCGGCTGGCCCCGGAACCGCTCATGTGTTTTGACGGCGATAAGGCGGGCGTGCGGGCGGCTTACCGGGTGGCGGAAAAGGCTTTGCCGTTGCTTAAAGCGGGTCACTCCCTGCGCTTTGTTCATTTGCCCACCGGCGAAGACCCGGACAGCTATATCAGCGGGCAGGGGGCAGAGGCTTTTCGGGGCCTTCTGGATCAGGGWCAGCCGTTGGTGGACATCCTGTGGCATATGAAGACGGGCGGRGTTCAGGCCGATACCCCGGAACAGCGCGCCGGRCTGGAAAAATCATTGTCAGAGACCCTGTCTGAAATCCGGGATCGGACCATTCGGGGCTATTATGACAAGGCTTTTCAGGAACGGCTTACCAAGCTTCTTGGTGGGGCTTTTGTCCCGGATCATTCKCTKGAAATGAGGCCGCAAAAAAAGAATCAGGTTACTTATTCGCCAAAAGCCTTTGATAAAARMARYMRRKCARGGWSWRATGWMMSYYYMWYWGRKGTKAAARAKCYRMAARATWCAGRTATTTTCAARGGSMARASKKYSGSYGSRATMAARCKCGAWAGGCTAYTGATTCTAACGGTTTTGAACCATCCGTGGYTGTTGAAWAAACAYCATGARGMKTTYGCSACCACWAWTTTMGAATCAGTGGAGCTTGACAAGTTGCGGTGTGAGATAATAGATGTATCACTTCGCGAATCGGACCTTGAACACAAGAGCCTCTATGACCATCTGCTAAAAGCAGGCTATGGCAAGGCACTGGAAGTCATATTTAAACAAGGTGAATTGAAAGCCGAATGGTTCGCATGGCCCAAAGCTGCTCCTCATGATGTGGAGCAGGGMTGGTTTCATGTGGTCAATCGGTATCGTCGTGTTTYGGACCTTGAAAAAGATTTGAAAGCGGCGGAAATGGAACTGGCTGAGAATATGACTGATGAGGTATATGCCCGCTTTCTGGCACTGAAAAGCGAGCTTGAAAATGCCAAAGGTAATGAAGCCAATATTGATGGATATGGAACGGCCTCGGGGAGAGAGAAACTTCTCTGAGGGCTGGAACCTGAAGTTAACGGGATTTTGAGGGTTTATACATGGCGGAAAAAGCGGCCCAGGCAGGAAAAGCAGAAGGCAAGGCACCGGAGACACAGGAAGAAACAGTGGACAGCCCGCTGATTGATTCCTCTCAGGCAAGTGTGAAGAAAATGCTCGCCGACGCCAAGGCGCGGGGATATATCACCTATGACGCCTTGAATGCGGCCCTSCCGCAGGGCGAAATGTCATCGGAAAAAATCGAAGACATTATGACCATGCTGTCCGAAATGGGCGTTAATGTGGTTGATGAGGCCGACAGTGAAGACGCCGAGGAAACCCCGGAAAAAGAAASACCCGTCAAAGCCGAAAAAGAAGGCAAAACCGTCAAACCGCCCGCCAAGGTCGCCGCCGACCGTACCGATGACCCGGTCCGTATGTACCTYAGGGAAATGGGCAGTGTGGAGCTTTTATCCCGTGAGGGCGAAATTGCCATTGCCAAGCGTATTGAGGCGGGCCGTGAAACCATGATCGCCGGGCTGTGCGAAAGCCCGCTCACCTTCCGGGCCCTGGTTCAATGGGCCGAAATGCTGGAAGAAGAAGAAATTCTCCTGCGCGATGTGATCGACCTTGACGCCATGTATGGCATTGACCCGTCCGAGGGAACAACATTGCCGGCCAAAGAAGATCCCGCCAAAGAAGAGCCCGTTAAAGAAGAAACCGCCGAAGAAAAACCTGCTGAAGAAAAATCAGATGAAGAAAAACCCGCAGGGGATGYCGAAGGTGGCGAACAAGCCTCTTCTGATGACGATGATGACGAGGATGATGATGATGACGCCGATAGTACGGTGTCTTTGGCGGTTATGGAAGAATCCCTGACGCCGCATGTTCTGGAAATTTTCGGCAATATTCGTAAAGTCTACAAGAAATTCGCCAAATTGCAGGATAGCCGCCATGAGGCCAGCCTGAAAAGTGAAACACTCGGCACATCGCAGGAGAAACGCTATCGCAAGCTCAGTGATGAGCTGATTGTGCTGAYGAAAAGCCTGCGCCTGAATAATAACCGGATTGATGCCCTGCTGGAGCATCTCTATGCCCTTAATAAACGGATGATGGCGCTGGAAGGCAAGATGTTCCGTCTGGCGGAGCGTTATAAGATCAAGCGCGATATTTATCTGAAACATTATCAGGGTCGGGAGCTGGAGCCGGGCTGGATTGATGCGGTTGCCGGCAATACGGGCAAGGGCTGGGCCGATTTTGCCGAACGGGAACRTGAGGTTATCAGCAATATGCGTTCCCAGGTGGTTGATATCGCGCAGGAAGTTGGCTTGCCCGTGGGCGAATTCCGGGTAATTGTCACCATGGTGCAAAAGGGTGAAAAAGAAGCCCGTATCGCCAAGAAGGAAATGGTGGAGGCCAACCTGCGGCTGGTGATCTCCATTGCCAAGAAATATACCAACCGGGGCTTGCAGTTCCTTGACCTTATTCAGGAAGGTAATATTGGCCTGATGAAGGCGGTGGATAAATTTGAATATCGCCGGGGTTATAAATTCTCCACCTATGCCACATGGTGGATCCGGCAGGCCATTACGCGGTCCATTGCCGATCAGGCACGGACCATCCGTATACCGGTTCATATGATTGAAACCATCAACAAGCTGGTCCGTACGGGCCGCCAGATGATGCATGAAATTGGCCGGGAAGCGACGCCGGAGGAACTGGCCAAGCGGCTGAGTATGCCGTTGGAAAAAGTCCGCAAGGTGATGAAAATTGCCAAGGAGCCGATCTCCCTTGAAACGCCCATTGGCGATGAGGAAGATTCCCATCTGGGGGATTTCATCGAGGATAAAAGTGCTATTCTGCCTGTGGATAGTGCCATTCAGGCCAACCTGCGGGACACCACGACCCGGGTTCTGGCGTCCCTGACCCCGCGCGAGGAACGGGTGCTGCGTATGCGGTTTGGCATTGGCATGAATACCGACCATACGCTGGAAGAAGTGGGCCAGCAGTTTTCCGTGACCCGGGAACGTATCCGCCAGATTGAGGCCAAGGCCCTGCGCAAATTGAAGCACCCCAGCCGCTCACGCCARCTCAGAAGTTTCCTGGATACCTGAACATGATGGATGCTCTATTTAAGCACAGGGTGATCTAAACCGGTCTGCGGATGTCTGATATTGTGAATAGGGATAGGTTGTAATCTTCTGATATTAGCTATAGACCAAAGCTCTATTATATGATAATGATTATCATTATATGAGTTATAAGAGTATTTATTTAATGAAACGGTTTATTCTATTTTATCTGACAGTCGCATCCATATTGATAACGACGGCTATCAGCCAGGCTGAGCCTGTTGATCGTTTGATCCAGCTAATTGATTATGTGGGGGTTGATTATCATAAGGCGGTTGTTGATGGCAGGATCGCCAGTCCCACAGAATATGTTGAAATGGTTGAATTTGCGACAACTATTGAGCTGTTAACCGAACAATTGCCCCAATCGTCTTCAATGGCTTCATTGCAGGGTCAGGTAAATCAGCTCAAAAACCTGATTGCGGAGAAGGCACCTGCCGACCAGATCGCGGCCTTGGCAAGCATAATGCGGACGGTCTTGATCAAGTCCCATGACCTGACAGTAACGCCGGACAAGATACCAGATCTGGCGCGGGGAAAAGCTTTATATGCGACGAACTGCGCGACCTGTCATGGTCTGAACGGGGATGGCAAGGGGCCTGTATCCGGGACCCAGGCGCCAAAGCCGACAAATTTCCTTGATACAGGTCGTTACGAAAAAAGATCCCTGTATGGCCTGTTCAGTACCATAACATACGGCGTTGAGGGWACGGCCATGACAGACTTCTCAAGCCTGACAAATACCGCGCGTTGGGACCTGGCAGCCTATGTGGGGCAACTTGGCGCGCGGGACGATGCCGCCCGGCGGGGGGAGAAGGTCTGGCAACAGTTTAAGGGCGGACAGAAGGCCGTCAGCACGGACCTCTTTACAACCCTGTCACCGAAGGAAGCCGCCCAAAAATGGGAAAAAGGCACCGACCTGATGGCCTATTTGAGGCAATCCCCGGAGGTATTATTTGCCCGCGACACCTCGCCAATAGCCTTTGCGCAAAGTAAAATTAGAGAGAGTTATCAGGCGTATCAGAACGGAAAAAAAGGGCTGGCATATGAAAAGGCCCTGAGTGCTTACCTTGACGGTTTTGAACTTTCCGAAGCCAGTCTGGCGGCGATTGATACCCCCCTGTTGAAAGAGACCGAACGGGCGATGGCCCAATATCGTAACTTTATGCAGAAGAAGGCAGATCTGCCGGTTATTACCGCTCAATATCAAAAATTATTGCCCTTGCTTGATCAGGCACAGCAACGGCTGTCGGAAAAGAACAGCCTGACACCTACGGCGGCCTTTGTCGCAAGTCTGGTCATATTGTTGCGCGAAGGTCTGGAGGCGTTGCTTGTCATCATTGCCCTGTCCGCTTTCCTGATGAAAACGGATCGCCGGGATGCCATGCCCTATTTGCATTTTGGCTGGATTTCCGCTTTGGTACTGGGCGGCGCAACATGGCTGGTTTCAGAGCGTCTTTTACAAATCAGCGGCGCCACCCGTGAGGTTACCGAGGGCGTTGCCGCCTTGACGGCCTCCGCCGTTCTGCTTTTCGTCAGCTATTGGCTTCATAACAAAACAAGTGCCGAGGGATGGCAGAAATTCATTCAGGGCAGTGTGGAATCGGCCCTTAAAGGAAGCAAATTATGGGGTTTGGCCGGATTGTCTTTCATTACGGTGTACCGCGAGGTTTTTGAGACTATTTTGTTTTATCAGGCCCTGTGGGTGCAGACGGAAGGCAATAGTGCGGATGCGGTGATTGAGGGTTTCCTTACGGCGACATTAATATTGATGGTCATTGCCTGGGGTGCGATAAAATACAGCGTCCGTTTGCCCTTGCGGCAGTTTTTCGCCGCAACCGGCGCCCTTCTGTTGATTTTGGCCTTTATTTTTGCCGGAAAAGGCATTGCGGCCCTGCAAGAGGCCGGTAAGATAGCGCAAACCCTGACGTTGTTCCCCACCATAGAGTGGCTCGGAATATTTCCCAGCAGGGAAGGTCTTGTCTTGCAGGCGGCGGTCTTGATTATTGCTCTTTTGGTATATCTCAAAGGTCGAAAGGCGGCCCCGTTAAAGGGATAAGGCATCAATTACCGGACAATCCGGGACATGCCCGCCGTGGCATTTTGACACCATTCCGTCAAGAACGGCCTCAAGCTTTTGCAGGTCTGCGATTTTACGGCGTGTAGTGTTCAGATGGTTGACGGTAATATTTTCCACCTGCGCGCAGGTATAGGATTTATCATCAACAAGCGTCAGCAGGCCACGTATTTCTTCCAGAGAAAATCCAAGCTCCCGGCTCCGGCGGATGAAGGACAGACGGCGTCTGTGGCTTTCACTATACAAGCGGTATCCCCCTTGACTGCGGGGCGGTGATGGCATGATTTCTATCTTTTCATAATAGCGGATTGTTTCAATATTCACGCCGGAATATTTTGACAGGGCACCGATCGTAAAGTCACGTTTTTGTGAGCGCATAAAAAAACCTCTTGAGTCTGTAGTTCCTACAGGGTTTATCTTTATCCCCTAAAAGTCAAGCGCAACTATTTTGACCTTTGATAAATGAAGATAATAAATCAGGAGATCGTATCGTTGGCTATTGAAGATATAGAGAGGACCTCCGAAAGCCGGAAGAATTTTGTTGCCGCAGGCAGTGTTTTTGGCGCTATTCTGGCTTCTTCCTGTTGTATCGCACCTCTGGTTTTGCTGACCCTCGGGGTGAGCGGTGCCTGGATTAGTAATTTGACGGCCCTGGAGCCTTACAAACCTTACTTTATAGCCGTGACCCTTGTTTTTCTGGGGCTCGGTTTTTGGCAGGTCTATTTTAAACCAAAGAAAGACTGTTCGGAAGGTTCTTATTGCGCCCGTCCGAATTCAAGCCGGATTACCAAGGCCGCTTTGTGGGGTGCAACAGGCCTTATTATATTGGCCGCCACGATCAATTTTTGGGCCCCATTTTTTTATTAGGAGACGGTATGAATTGATTGCCAGCTATTGCTGGATGGGAGAGAATGTACTTTGGGGTAGATAGGTGTCAGGACGAATTGTTTTTGAGGCCCTTCTGACCTGTCGGGTATGACAGGGATGTGGGATGACCTCGTTTAGGAGACTGTCCCGTCCCTGTCACCGAACCACCGCCCTGAGGCTCACAAGCTGGCCTTGCCGCTAGTACGTGATGATCTCGTATAGGAGAGTGGCGACCCGAAGGAATTCTACTCCGAATTTTTATTTGATTCAATCTTGAGAGGTAACAAAATGCGTTATATCGGCATAGATTTACATACCAACAGCTTCACGCTCTGCATTCTGGAGGCCGGTTGTGCGGAGCGTATTCAGACCTTGCCTGTGCAAAAGGGTGGTCTGGAGATTCTTATCAAAGACCTGCAACCTGATGATGAAGTGGCGATAGAGGCCACGGGTAACAGCACCTGGTTTCGGGAGCAACTTCTGCCCCATGTTGCGCGCGTTCTGGTCATCGCCCCGTGGCAGTTTGAGGTTATTCGCCGTTCGGTGAAGAAGACGGATAAGCATGATGCGCGTGCCATCGCTTTTTTTCTCAGCAAGGATATGATCCCGGAGGCCCGTCTGAAAAGCGCGGAACATACGCAGCTTTCGTCCCTCATTGCCACCCGTGATCAGTTGGTGAAACTGCGCGTGTCTCTGTTGAACAAGATGCATGGCCTGTTTGTTCGCCATGGGCTCAAGATAAAGAAAGAAGTGCTTACCAGCAAGGTGGGCTTTAAGCGGGCGGTATCTTCTCATGCATGGGATGTGCTGGAGCAGGTTGAGATAGAGGTGATTGCGGATCAACTTGAGAGTATTCATCAAAGCTGTGCGCGTCTTAAGACGGAAATCACCTCTTTTGCCAAAGCCCTGCCCGGTTATGAGAACCTGATCAGCATCAAGGGCATTGGGCCACTGTCAGCGGCGGTCTTTCTTTGCACCATCGGCGATATTGAAGACTTTGCCAAAACGGGAAACCTGGCGGCTTATTTAGGCATTGTGCCGCGGGTAAGCCAGTCTAATGACAGCCAGCGTGTAGGCAGGATTACCAAACGGGGAAACAAGATCGCCCGGACCACGCTGGTGCAATGCACATTGATTGCCAAGCGTTACAGCCCATACCTGCGGGACTTCTATGAACATATCAAAAAAACACGCGGATCTGGCAAGGCGATCATCGCAACCGCACGAAAATTACTAAACACAATCTTTTATACGCTCAAAAAGAAATGGGTCTTCGAGGATTTTACCAATTTTAAACTTAAAACTTGAAAGTAATCATAGGAGAATAAATATGAAATATACACTTAAAATTACGGCAGCGGCTTTTGCGTTAGGTCTGGCCGTCATGAGCGTCGGGACGGCGGCCTCTGCGCTGGATAAAACCCTGGTCACCGCTGCCACACAAGAGAATAAAACGCTTAGCTTTGCCATTGAAAATATGACTTGTGCCTTATGTCCCATTACCGTGCGCAAAGCTATGGAGCAGGTATCAGGTGTTGAGGAGGTCAAGGTTGATTTTGAGGCAAAGACAGCAACAGTCATTTTTGATCCGAAACGCGCTACACCAGAGGCGATTGCCGCTGCCTCAACCAATGCCGGGTATCCTGCGCAGGTTATCGGAAAAAACTAATGAATAATAATAAATTGATTATCGTAGGTATCTCTGGGACAGCGTTTTTTGCGTTATGCTGTTTTACGCCATTGCTTGTTGTGCTGTTTGGTATTGTCGGCTTGTCTGCGCTGACAGGATATCTGGATTATGTTTTACTGCCTGCGCTCATTTTTTTCATTGGTTTAACCATTTATGCTTCATGGCGACATAGCAAAAGGAGTTCATAGTGTCAGGTAGCTATGTATCAAAAGACAAAAATGGAAACTTTGACGTAGCCGTTATTGGCGCAGGCTCAGCCGGTTTTTCGGCGGCGATCACCGCAGCTGGCGCGGGCGCGCGTGTTGCCCTGATCGGTTACGGTATGATCGGCGGCACCTGTGTCAATGTGGGTTGCGTGCCGTCCAAAACCATGATCCGGATGGCAGAGGCACTTTACGGCGTGCGCGCGGCAGACCGTTTTGCCGGAATCTCGGGTGAGGCAAGCATCAATGATTGGTCTCAGGTCATTGCGGCAAAAGATGAGTTGGTTGAGACATTACGTCAAAAAAAATATATTGATTTGCTCCCGGAATATGAAGGCATCTCCTATTTTGAAGGGGCGGCGCGCATTACGAACACAGGCGTGGAATTAAACGGCACAGAAATTTCAGCAGGCAAGATCATTGTGGCGACAGGCTCGTCACCGGCCCTGCCGGATATTCCGGGACTGGCGACTGTGTCTTACCTTACCAGCACGACCGCCCTTGAATTAAAGGAACTCCCCCGGTCCATTATGATTCTTGGCGGCGGTTATATTGGCTGCGAGTTGGCACAGATGTTTGCCCGCGCCGGGTCCAAGGTGACGCTGATCACCCGAAGCCGGCTTTTATCCGAGGCAGAGCCGGAAATCGCGGATGCACTAACCGGATTTTTTGAAGAGGAGGACATCACTGTCCGCACGAACCTTGCTTATCACGAAATCAAAAAGTCCGGTGACGGCATCGTTTTACATATAGAGCATGATGGTCATCGCGAGGTGATCACTGCCGATCGGGTAATTCTCACGACGGGACGAACCCCTAATATAAACGGCCTTGGCTTGCAAGAAGCCGGGATTGAGCTATTGCCAAATGGCGGCATCCTTGTTGACGATCATTTACGCACCACAAAAGGCGGTGTTTATGCCGCAGGCGACGTTACGGGCCGGGATCAATTTGTCTATATGGCGGCGTATGGGGCCAAGCTGGCGGCCCTTAATGCCATGAATGGGGATAACCTGACGTATGACAATACGGCGATGCCCTGGGTTGTTTTTACGGACCCGCAAATAGCCGGCGTTGGCCTTAGTGAAGAAAAGGCCAAAGCTGCGGGTTTTGACACGAAGATTTCCATATTGCCTCTGGATCAATTGCCCCGCGCGCTGGCGGCGCGGGATACGCGCGGCCTGATCAAGCTGGTGGCGGACGTGAAAACAGACCGGCTTCTGGGGGCGCAAATCATGGCTCCGGAAGGTTCGGACAGTATTCAAACGGCGGTTCTGGCCATCAAACACGGCATGACGACCAAGGCATTGGGCGAAACCATATTCCCCTATCTGACAACGGTTGAGGGCTTGAAGCTGGCCGCACAAAGTTTTGGCAAAGATGTAACCAAACTGTCCTGTTGTGCGGGGTGATACGATGCGAACTAATATTTGTCCAACCTGTGGGTGTTCATTGGTGCGGCTTGGTATTACGGATCAGCAATCCGCGTAGTTGACCTTTCAGGATGTGCAATATTTCTTTTGTTGACAGGAAAATGGGGGAAAATAGGGACAGTATACTATTTTAGGAATAGATGTCTGAGACCCCTAAATAAATAACAGTATACTGTTGTCTAATTGAATTTTCTTTTTCTCCGGTGTTTTTCC
>NVVY01000031.1:0-27876 GCA_002749135.1 Alphaproteobacteria bacterium
CATCCCAGTCAATCAAGGCCGCAAGCTTTACCAGCTCGTGACGACAATCAATGATATTCTCTAAACGGGGACGAAACAGGTCGTCCTGACGGTCTTTCTTCGGGTTCTTCTTAAGCATAAATTGCAACCTTTTGAAGGGGAATATTATATTTGTTGCAGTTTACAACATACCAAAAGCCATGGGAATCCTTATTCCATAAGACTTTCAATAGTTTTTTAGGGGAGACTAATTATGGGGCTGTACCAGTTAATTGAATAAAGTTATACGTACAGCTATGGCTACGACCGCAGTCAGGGACAGATCAGTATCGCGGGAGATAGTGGATTATATAGCGGAGATAGTGGCACCCCTTATTATGCTTTTAATGTATCCGCGGGGGAGACCTTCACCTTTAACGGTGCCGCCCAGACAACACAGGGCAGTGCCCAAAGCGTCCCCGAACCCGCACCGCTTGCCTTGTTGGGTTTTGGACTTATCGGTCTTGGACTTTCCCGGCGGTTCAGGAAGCAATAATACCATTTAACCTAAGTATTGGTTATAATAATCAGGAAGCATCCCGTGTTTTGCGGGGTGCTTCTTTTGTCCTATACTGTAGGCCTAACAATTATACTATTTAATTTCAGAAATCTTCAACATTAAACTCGCTTTATTCAAGGCCATAATGAGCCACAAACCATGCAGGGGGGGGCTTGCTTAGCTGGCTTGACGTACAGCGGACGTTCAAACGATATCCAACATCAGCCATTTTAGGCTCTATCTTGTCATTCGCCGAATTGATGGCAAATAGACAGTATCATTATAAGGTTGAGTTCGAATGCAATCATCATAGGGTATCCTACTGGCAGCGGGCAGAACAGGGCGGCGGGGCAAGAAGGCCTAGAGGCCACAAAAAAGGATACCCCGGTTTCAGACAGGGTATCCCAGGCAGATCAAACTTAGTCGAAGGCGAAATTTATTTTATTTCGCTCACCGTATAGACGCTGCCGGATTCGCATTGGGCCATCTTGCCAAATCTCTCCCGGACGTCCTTGTTGGCCGCACTATCGCCCCAGAATTCTTCCAGCCCCGCTGACTTTGCTGCACTAGGCGCAGAGGTGGACCAGTAAAAACTTCCCCGTGAAATATCTTGTGAATAGAGTGGCCATAACAATTCTGTTTTATAACCCTTCATTCCTTCTTTACGGACAACCGCCATAAAGTCAGAAACCAGTTTTTCCATATCCGCTTTTTTCACGCCCTCAGTCAGTTTGCATTTGAAAAAATCACGGGCTCCCGCCTGTGCGCTGAGTGATGAAATGGTAAGAGTGAATAACGCGACCGTCATACTAATTACTATACTTAAAATCCTGTTCCTCATAGATCTTCTCCTTGTATAAGAAATTAGACCACAGACATGTGGTGTGGGCGAACGCTAACACAATCAATGGTTTAAGTCAATTCTAAGACACGTTATCAAGAAAATGCTATTTAGATATGAAGATGGAAACCTTTTTTAAACATAGAACAGACCATGCAGGTAGCAACCCATCACCCGCCCGTCCGGTGACATGGCCCCGTCTGGGCTTTGGGGTAAATTAAGCAGGGGCCGGGTGCAATCAGTGAATTCCCCACACCGGACCCGGTGCCCTGAAACATGATGAATTTGGCCATGGGGCGGAGCTTTCTTTCCTTACAGGGTGCCGGTCCAGCCCCCGTCAACGGTCAGGGTAATGCCGGTTACATATGAACTGGCCCGGCTCGACAGATAAATGGCGGCTGCGGCCATATCCTCCGGCTCACCAATCCGRCCCAGYGGCACCTGATCCAGCATCATCTGTTTATGACGRGCCAGAACAACCTTGGTCATCTCACTGGGAAARGCGCCGGGGGCAATGGCGTTGACCGTGATATTRTCCCTGGCCAGMCGYTTGGCCAGAACATGGGTCATATGAATGACGGCGGCCTTGCTGGCRGAATAGCTGTAGGTYTCAAATTGCGGCACSGACAGGCCATCGACCGAGGCGATATTTATGACCCGMCCCATAGARGATTSYCTCAGCAGGGGCAGGAATTTCTGGGTCAGGAAAAAKACRCTTTTYACATTGATGTCCATCACCTTGTCCCARCCGCTTTCCGGGAAATCRTCAATRGGYGCGGCCCAGACCGCCCCGGCATTATTGACCAGAATATCAATCYTTTCTTCCCGCGCGGAAATCTCGCYGACAAATTYTTCAATACCKGCAAGGCTGGATAAATCSGCCTGAAAAGCAMTGCAGTCGCCATATTCRGACAGGGCCTCTGCGGTTTCTGTGGCCTGYTCTATGGTRCGGGARCAGATATAGGTCTTGGCCCCGTTTTCCACRAACCCCCGGGCAATCATGGCCCCGATACCGCGCGAGCCGCCGGTGACCACGGCAATTTTTCCGGCGATGTCAAACAGGTTTTTCACAGGGCGTCCTCCTGATTTTCCGGCAGGGCATCACTGAAGGCTGCCAATCGGTTGCAATTATCGGTGATGCGCAGGATATTAGGGAAATCGTTTAGCGGGCAGTTAAACCGCTTTGCATTATAGACTTGCGGCACCAGACAAATATCGGCGAATGTGACCTGATCCCCGTGACAGAAATCTCCGGATGGCCCTCTTTCCAGCAGGATTTCAAAGGCCTTGAAACCTTCCAGAATCCAATGAAGATACCAGGCGGTTTTCTGCGCCTCACTGGCGCCAAGCTCGCCCACGATATATTTCAGTACCCGCAGATTATCCACCGGATGAATGTCACAGGCGATGATACCGGACAATTGGCGCACCCGCGCGCGGCTTTGGGCATCCTTGGGCAACAGGGCTGGATCTGGATAGGTCTCTTCCAGATATTCCAGCATGGCCATGGATTGACCCATGGCCACATCACCGTCCGTCATATAGGGGACAAAACCCTGCGGGTTTTTCTTTAGATAGGCCGCGCTCTTATGCTCCCCGCCCAGAATGGACAGGGGAATATGGGTGCACTCCAGCTTTTTAAGGTTGATGGCGATTCGCACACGGTAGGCGGTGGAGGATCTGAAATATCCGTATAGTTCCATAGTGTCCTGTCCTCTGTCCTTTGGCCTCAGGCCCTAAGGCGTATATTGTTTTACTTTTTGATCAATGCGGCCAAAGATTGTCTTGCCGTCACTGTCCAGCATATCAATTTCAACCCGGTCGCCAAAGCTCATAAAGGGGGTGGAGGGCTTGCCGTCAGCAATGGTTTCAAGGCAGCGGACTTCGGCCAGACAGCAGGAGCCGTCCTTGGAGCCTTTGTTGGATACGGTGCCGGAGCCAATGACGGTGCCCGCCATTAAGGACCGTGACTTGGCCACATGATTGATCAGCCGGGTAAAGTCAAAGGTCATGTCTACGCCCGCATTGGGGCTACCCACGGTCCGGCCATTCAGAATGGCATGAAGGGGCAGGCTGACCTTGGTGCCGTCCCAGGCATCGCCTAATTCATCGGGCGTGACAAAGACCGGCGAAAAGGAGGTCCAGGGCTTGGACTGGTAAAAACCGAATTGCTTCGCCAACTCGCCGGGAATGAGGTTGCGCAGGGAAACATCATTGAGGATGGCCAGCAGCTTGATATGACCTTTGGCGTCTTCCACGCTGACCCCGGCGGGCACATCATCGGTGATCACGGCCACCTCGGCCTCAAAATCAATACCCCAGTCTTCTGATTCCACCTCTATATCATCGCACGGCCCGATGAAGGCATCGGACGCGCCCATATAAACCAGCGGATCAGACCAGAAGCTTTCCGGCAAGTCAGCGCCGCGTGCTTTACGCACCAGTTCCACATGGGTTACGTAAGCACTGCCATCCACCCAGTGATAGGACCGGGGCAGCGGCGCCGCACAGTCCGCCGGGTTAAAAGGCGTGGCATCAAGCTTTCCCGCGTTCAGATCATCAGAGAGGGCGCGCAATTTACTTTCGTTAGTTGCCCAGTCATCCAAGGCGGCCTGCATGGTGGGGGCAATGGCCTCGGCAGAGACATATGTACCCAGGTCTTTGGATACGACAACAAGTTTTCCGTCACGGGCATGTTTCAGGGATGCTAATTTCATTGGTAAATTCCATCTGTTTCAAATATCATTGTGAAGGTTTTTTTATTTTTTTCAATTTGTAATGACATTATTATAGTTACATATGAAACTTATTTCAAGAAATTAAAGTTATTAAGGAAAGTGACATATGGCAGAGGATAAAAATGATAAACTGGTACTGGAGCGTTTTTTACCCTACCGGCTGTCTTATCTGACCAATATCATCAGCCGCAAATTGGCCCGGCTTTATTCAGAACAGTTTGACATCACGCCTCACGAGTGGAAGGTGCTGGCCAATCTGTCCCGCCATCCCAATATTTCAGCGGCAGAGACCGGGGTGAAAACCGCCATGGACAAGGTAGCCGTCAGCCGCGCCATAAGGGGCCTGTGTGACAAGGGGCTGGTCCATAAAATATTTTCAAGCGAAGACCGCCGCCGTTCGGTATTGAATCTGACCAAAAAGGGCCAGGAAATATATCACCAGATAGAACCACAAATGATTGAATATGAAAATTCTTTACAGGACATATTAAGTCAGGAAGAACAGAATCAGCTTGATTGCCTGTTGACAAAGCTTACAATCCATGTGGACAAATAATTTTGGGGCTGTCCTGGATAGTTAGCCCATATATAGTTTAACCAATTGTTTTAACTGTATTAGTTGTGCTTTGAGGTCAGGGTTATTAAATCGCCACTCACACTCTTTCAAGAATAGGGGAGAATGCTGTCTGGTTAAACCTTCTCTCTTATGATTGGCATCAGGGTTACCCGCTATGCCACCTATAAAACAGTGGGCAGAAATGCGGCCGGAGCGGCAGACATTAACGTGCCTGTAACCGTCTTTGGCGAGCCGCGCCAGTATGGTGTTCAGCTACGTAGAAACTTCTAAAATAATCTAATCGGGAGATGCGGGCTGACACCTGCATCTCCTAAGAATTTTTCTCCTGTGAATTTTTTTGGCCGCTGCCAATTATTTTATAATTACCCTCATAATCCACAGCCACACCATATTCCGGATCCTCAATCACCGAAACCTCGACCGTTTTGCGGGCCTTGTCCAGCAGCCGCCGGCAATCAGCGCTTAAGTGACGCAGGTGGAGCCGCTTGCCCTCTGCCCCATATTTCACCGCCAGCGCATCAATGGCCTCAAGCCCTGAATGATCCAGAACCCGGGAGTCCAGAAAATCCACGATCACATCATCCGGGTCACCCTTGGGATCAAAAAGTTCGGAAAAGCTGGCCACGGAGCCAAAGAACAACGGCCCGAATATGCGGTAAACCTTTGAGCCGTTTTCGTCAATTTCCTGACTTGAATGGGTATGTTTGGCCGTTTCCCAGGCAAAAACCAGCGCCGAGATAATCACCCCGGCCACCACCGCCGTGGCCAAATCATACGCCACCGTAATGGCGGTGACAAAAATAATCACAAAAATATCATGGCGCGGAATGGTCCCTATCAGTTTCAGGCTGTTCCAGGCAAAGGTACCGATCACCACCATGAACATCACCCCGATCAGGGCCGCCAGCGGTATCTGCTCAATCAGGCCCGAAGCAAACAGGATAAAGCTCAGCAGGCTGAGCGCCGCAACAATGCCGCTGAGCCGGGCCCGCCCGCCCGATTTCACATTGATCATGCTCTGGCCGATCATGGCGCAGCCGCCCATGCCGCCAAAAAATCCGGTCACCAGATTGGCCGCCCCTTGCGCCGCACATTCCTTGCTGGCCCCGCCGTGGGTGTCGGTCATGTCACTGACCAGATTAAGCGTCAGCAAAGATTCAATCAACCCCACCGCCGCCAAAATGAAGGCATAGGGCAGGATGATCATAAAGCTGTCCCATGTGAGGGGGATTTCCGGCACATGAAATTCCGGCAGACCGCCCGCGATCGAGGCGAGGTCCCCGACCCGTGGGCTGTCCAGACCAAGGCCAATCACGAGGAATGTCACCACAACGATAGCCATCAGCGGCCCCGGTACGGCCTTGGTAACTCTGGGCATAAAATGAATGATCAACATGGTCAGCACCACCAGTCCCAACATCAAATAAAGCGGCATCCCGGTGAGCCATGCGCCCGTATTATCCTTGAATTGTCCCAATTGAGCCAGAAAAATCACGATGGCCAGACCATTGACAAAGCCCAGCATCACCGGATGAGGCACCATGCGGATGAATTTTCCCAGATGAGTAACCCCGGCGATGACCTGAATAATTCCCATCAGCACCACGGTCGCGAACAGATATTCGACCCCGTGATTAACCACAAGGCTGACCATCACCACGGCCAGCGCGCCGGTGGCGCCGGAAATCATGCCGGGCCGCCCGCCAAAAAAGGCGGTAATCAACCCGACAATAAAGGCGGCATAAAGCCCGACCAGCGGATTGACATGGGCGACAAAGGCAAAGGCCACCGCCTCCGGCACCAAGGCCAGYGCCACGGTCAGACCGGAAAAGCTCTCGGTTTTAATGCGCCCAAAAGACGTTAGGCCGAATTCTTCCAGCCATCTGTGACCCTTTTTTTGCGCTACAGGGTCCACCTGTTCATTCATTTTATTTTCCCTGATTACTTACGTCTTCCCCGAAAGATATTACCGGGAGTTGTCCTGTATAAAAAAGCCCCGTGTCCTTACATGGAATAGGGGTCTTTAAGTCAGCCCCCGCTGATAAAGCATGGTGGGATTTTATGCAAGATTATTTGTGGGAGGATAGGTTGTTAAATTGACAGCGCTTTAAAGCCATGGAGGATGATGCATAACCATATCATTGTCATCTTTCGAAGCTATTTGCTTTGCTCTTTTGTATGCTGCTTTGTGCATAGAGGGTATGTTACCATCTATCGCGGCATAGTCATCGAATGTAACAAGATCATATTTAGCCCCGAAAGCATAAAACAAAGGAAAACAATCAACCAAATTAACATTGGCATTAGATGCTACAAACTTTAAAGCATTTATATATCCATCTATATACGCCACATGTTCATATATTTTATGCTTAAGGTATTTCTGTCTGTAGTTTTCGTAAATCGCAATCTTCTGCCCTACAGCACATGAATGGGAATAGTGTCCAGTCTTTTTCATTGCCAGCACACGTTCTAACCCATGGCATAATCCGTCTTGATAAAAAGCGCAAATGATAACTTCTGGATTATCTTGGCCGTTATATGTTTTATGAAGCTCATCGTGCGCTCTATACACTTTTCTTAACATGTATGCTGCGGCATCATAAATAGTATCAGATAAGAAATGCCCCTCTAATTCAGTTTTAGCATGCTCCTTAACTCGTCTGATAAAATATGTTCCATCCGTGTATATAGGTATAACTCCATGGTTTTCATAGTGTTCATCATTCTTAAATGGAGTAACTATATATGCCTGCCGATGCAGACCTTTCATTTCATCTCGTACGAAAGAATTAATAGTACGAAAATCATCGTCATTTAGTGAATAACCGATATACACAATTGTCTTAGTAGCTAACAACACTTTTAGGATGCTACCTATCACTCCTTCTCTTAAATCTTTTTCACATGTGTCATAATCTTTCTGAGTAGCAACAATAGATCCATAATTATCGATTGACCCGTGTATTTTAAGCACCTTTCTTCCTGGCGCATCCCAAAAAGCCAAATCTTCAGGGCTAATAAATGCCGATGCTCCGCATTCTTCTTCAAAATACCGATCCCAGTTGGTTGTTACAATTGTATCCACAGGGTAAAATGTCGCCAACTCCCTATGAAACCGTGTCGCGTTGTTTCTCAACTCTGGAAATGAATCAATGACCTGGAAGCGTTCTTTTATAGCGGTCAATAGATTTAAACGACCGTTGTGTTGGTTTGCAAATTTTTCCATAACTTGCGGGAAAGGCAATCCAGAATTTTCTTCTCCTATTTTGGCGCATATATCCTGATAAAAACTATTTGGAAGTACTGATGGATTCTCTGTACTTATACCTGAACCGGCAAAAATAACCACGTTACCTAACATAAAGTCATCAAGCAGCCCTTTTGCGATAGCAAAATCATGATGATGCTTACATATTGCGCAATCACAACTCAATTCATTTTCTTCGATTGTTTTCTCCTATATTCTTGCGAAAAGAATAATGTTCTAACCGAGATATTTACGCGAAATCAGAACAGCTCTGTTTCAACCGCCATAACCATATCTCAAAATGGGATTCAGTTCAATGAGACACAATCTTGAGTTGCTACTACATTTAAGCCGTATCAACCCCCTCCGTCATTCCTGCGGAGGCAGGAATCCAGATTATTAAATAATATCACCCTATGTTTATATAGGACCATATTTTACCAACCAAAGGCAAGGAATTAATCAAGTCCCCGCTTGTCCTTGCGATAAATTTAGTGCGTTTTTATGGGTAAAGAATTCCCCTAAAAAACCGCCCGATAATGTTCTACTGCCGGGAATGGATCGTAAAAATGATGCAGCAATTGCCGCCATTTCTGATACTCAGGAGATTCCCTGAAACCAACTGTATGATCTTCCAGTTGTTGCCAATTCACTAACAAAATATAACGGTTATCTTTTTCAATGCACCGCTTTAAAGAATGGGAAATATAGCCCGGCATATTAGATATGATAGCCTGTGCTTCCTCAAAGGTGCTCTCAAATTTCTTTTCCTGCCCAGCCTTCACATCAAGAATGGCCACTTCCAGAATCATTAATTCTGCTCCCATCTTTGCCCCCTTGTTGAAATGTTCCCCTACCCCCGCTTGCCCAACACCGCAAGCACCCTTGCGGCGGCTTGCGGGATGTTGGTGCCGGGGCCGAAGATGGCGGCGACGCCCGCATCATAGAGGAAATCATARTCCTGYGCYGGGATWACSCCSCCGCAGACCACCATGATTTCTGCGGCGCCCTCTTTTTCAAGCGCCGCGATCAATTGAGGAATCAGAGTTTTATGACCGGCGGCAAGGGATGAGACTCCGATGATATGAACGTCATTTTCTATGGCTTCACGCGCGGCCTCTGCCGGGGTCTGGAACAAAGGCCCCACATCCACGTCAAAGCCAATATCGGCAAAGGCGGTGGCGATGACTTTTGCCCCCCGGTCGTGACCATCCTGTCCCATTTTAACCACAAGCATACGCGGGCGGCGGCCATGACTTTCGGCAAATTTTTCTATGTCTTTTTGAATCTTCTCAAACCCCTTATCGCCTTTATAGGCCGAACCATAAACGCCGGAAATTGATTTCACCTCAGCCCGGTGACGGTTGAATATCTTTTCCATAGCGTCTGAAATTTCTCCGAGTGTCGCCCGCGCCCGCGCTGCATCCACCGCCTTGTCCAGCAGATTTTCATCCCCTGCCGCAGCCTTTGTCAAGGCATCAAGTGCCGCCTGACATTTATCCGCATCCCGCGTGGCTTTCACATTTGTAAGCCGGGCAATCTGGGCCTCGCGCACCGCATCATTATCCACATTCAGAATATCAATATCATCCTCTTTGTCCAGACGGTATTTATTAACCCCGACCACCACCTCTTCGCCCCGGTCTATGCCAGCCTGTTTCAGGGCGGCGGCTTCCTCGATTTTCATCTTGGGCATGCCGGTTTCAACGGCCTTTGTCATGCCGCCCATATCCTCGACCTCGGTGATCAGTTTCCAGGCCTTCTGCACCAATTCGTTGGTCAGATGCTCCACATAGTATGAGCCGCCGAGGGGGTCAACCACATGGCACATGCCGGTTTCCTCCTGCAAGACAATCTGGGTATTGCGAGCAATACGGGCGGAAAAGTCAGTGGGCAGGGCGATGGCTTCGTCCAGCGCATTGGTATGGAGCGATTGTGTCCCGCCCAGCATTGACGCCATGGCTTCAACAGTGGTGCGGATCACGTTATTGTAAGGGTCTTTTTCGGTCAGCGACACGCCGGACGTCTGACAATGGGTGCGCAGCATCATGCTTTTCGGGTTTTTGGCGCCGAAATTCTCCATGATCTGGGCCCATATGGTGCGGGCGGCGCGCAATTTTGCCACCTCCATAAAGAAATTCATGCCCGTAGCAAAGAAAAAGCTCAGGCGCGGGGCAAAAACATCAATATCAAGGCCTTTTTTCAAGGCCGCCCGGACATATTCCATGCCGTCTGCCAAGGTGAAGGCCAATTCCTGTAACTGGGTCGCGCCCGCTTCCTGCATATGATAGCCGGAGATGGAAATGCTGTTGAATTTAGGCATTTCTTTCGTCGTATATTCGATGATGTCGCCGATAATCCGCATGCTCGGCTCCGGCGGATAGATATAGGTATTGCGGACCATAAATTCCTTCAGAATATCATTCTGAATGGTGCCGCCAAGCGCATCCCGGCTGACCCCCTGTTCCTCGGCAGCAACGATATAAAAGGCCAGACACGGCAGAACCGCGCCGTTCATGGTCATGCTGACCGACATCTGGTCCAGCGGGATCTGGTCAAAGAGGATTTTCATATCCTCCACACTGTCGATGGCCACGCCCGCCTTGCCCACGTCGCCCTGCACGCGCGGATGGTCGCTGTCATAGCCCCGGTGTGTGGCCAGATCAAAGGCCACGCTCAGACCCTTTTGCCCGGCGGCAAGATTGCGGCGGTAAAAGGCATTGCTTTCTTCGGCGGTGGAAAAACCGGCATATTGACGAATGGTCCAGGGCCGACCCGCATACATGCTGCCGCGCACGCCGCGTGTGAAGGGGAAAAAGCCCGGCAGATTATCCATATGGGGAATGTTCGCCGTATCTTCAGCGGTATAAAGCGGCTTGACCGTAATACCCTCCGGCGTGTTCCAGTCCAGATCCTTTAGCGACCTGCCGCGCAATTCCTTGCCCACAAGTGACTGCCAATCGGTGATGCTTTTCCGTGTGTTTTTGGTCATTAAAATTACCCGTCTTAGCCATATACTTCAAAAATCTTGTGCGGCGCAGTATGCACAAATGTTACCCATGAGTAAAGTTTTAAGTTTGACCCCATAGGCCGACACACAGCCCTAATCTGACTTTCTGCTTAAAGCAATCGAGGTGCCCAAAAGTTTGAAACAGTAGAGGCTATCGCTAAGTATTTATACGTGTGATTTGGTACTCAATATCATCGCAGGTTTGTTTAAAATATGAACAATTGGCATAAATATTTGACACACCAGATAATGTGCGTTGGCAGATTTCTTCATATGTTTTTTTATCTTTTTTGGGAGAATTCGCCCGTGGGTCAATTTTATATACCACTTTTTCGTAAATTTCAGCTACGAGTAGTTTTTCAAGATTATCTTTTGTCTCAATATCAGGATCATTGTTTATCGCACAAATCATCCAAGCCTCAACTGCATCTACTGCTATTGAGACCACATGCGCTGATACATTTGGGTTACTTTCCCCGGGCCAAAGCCATTCCGTTAGTTTTTGCCTGACATAAGCACCTCTTTTCAGTGGTGTTGTTAAATCATATCCATTTTCATTGGCGGCGAGCATTATTACTTCAGCGGCATCGGAGTCCAGATGAAATAAAAATATATCCCGTTTGGATTCATTGGACGGGTCTTTAAATAAACCCTGAGTTAAAACAGCATTCCGAAATACTGATTTATTATTACGGCACCAATTTTGAACCTGTGTCCAACCACCTTCAGGTGATGCGGAAGTTGCGTCTCCGGGTTGTTCTTTAATAAAATGAAGGTCAAAGTCTTCATCTTTAAAATGTTCACTTATAAATTTATCATAAACAACTTGGTCCGTTATGCCTTCAGCAATAACGCCAATTTTTATCGCCATTTAAATTGCATCCCCCGGCAAACGCCCTTCAATCCATAATTCAGATAAATTTTTCCCATCAGAATAATTAATCCATTTATCCTTCGTCATCCCTTCCGGCGGTTCAAGACGGGTTACAACGGTTTCACCAGTATCTTGATGTCTTGAAACTATAAATATTCGCTGATCATCATTAAAAATGTCAAAAGCATCAAGAGCAGTTGGATTATGGCTGGTTAGAAAAACTTGTTTATTATCACCATTTTGATTACACCAGCTGACAAAATTAATAATCTTTTCCAACGCCTCCCGAGTCATGCGTGGATTCAGGGCATTATCTATGTTGTCAATTCCAAAAATATTGGGTGTATTTTCATGCAGCAGTAAAACAGCCAAAAACAGGAGATATAACGTTCCCTCACTACTATCATATGCAGACAACATTTTACGCGTTCCGTGCATATACCGGTCACGGAAAAAAAGTGTCTCTTCACCGGTTTTTACTATGCTTGAAACCTTACCGGAAGTTGCAGGAGATATATGAAAAAAATCAGCCCAGCCAGGACCCCAAACTAGGCTCAACACATCATCAAAATGTTCGCTTTTTTCTATTATCTTTTCTTTCTCATTTTTGGATAAATCTACATCCTTTTCAGCTAACATTACCACCCGCCTTAATCTCTTTATTACAGGCAAGACGGACGATGCCGCCTTTGGTAAATTACTACCCTGAAGTCCAAGGGGGGATACAAGTGATGACTCAATAGCTGTTCCTCTTAAAAAAGCGGTATGCGGTGAATAAATGGCATAATTCCTCATTTCATTCAATTCGTCATTAACCACATTTCCATAGTCCGTAACTTCCCTAAAACGATCCCAAAGTCCTCTGGTTTTATCCAAGTCTTTTTGGGTTTGCTTAAAAAGACCCTTGATCTTTACACCGCGATTACTGCGTCCCATAAGTTCATGGTCTTTGTGCAAAATTCCCTCGGAATTAAATCTTAATACATCATCATTGTCCCTGGCTGTCAAAGTCATATTATAGTGAACATCACCTGAAAAAGTAGCCTTCAATCCTAAATTTTTCGGAAGTTTTTTGTTTTTGAATGAGGCCTTAAATAAAGCTGGAACAGATAGTCGAACACCTTTTCTTTGTAGTTCGTTTGGCGTAATATCCCGACTTAAACCAGCACTTAAAATACCGATAGCTTCCAGAATATTTGACTTGCCTACGCCATTGCCACCTATAAAAATATTTACCTGCCCAAAAGATAAAGGTAAATTTTTGATTGATTTGAAATTTGTTATAGTAAGCGATTCAAGCACATTATATCCATTAGTTTATTAACTACGTATTTTGTAACACGCCATAATTATTATATCAAATTTGTTTTCTCTCCATAATAGCATAGTCAAATTTCATTCAAAGGCGTAAGCTACTGTAAAATTCTTTTAAGCAAGAGCCCCATCACATGCAGCAATAAGACTTTCTTCTGGAATAAACTTGAAAAACAGCTAAAAAATTAGCTTATACTGTTGTTGTCCCATAAGAAACCCCGTAACCTACGACAAAAAAATTGGACTGTCGTGGGATAATATCATGAGAAAAATAATTTTGGCCCTAACTCTGTTTCTTATTCTGTCTGGAATGGCAGGGGCAGTGGATACAGCACAAACATTTCAGAAAATTCTGGATGACCATTGGGCCGCTTACTTAAGTGAATATCCGGCGTTTGCCGCCCGGTTGGGCCACCATGAATATGATGGAAAGCTCAGCCAGAATACGGCGCAGGCCCGGGAACGCCGCCGGGGCTATAACGCGGAAATTCTGAGCCGTCTGGCCGCAATCAACCCTGATGACCTGACCAAAGCGGCGCGGCTTAATTATGATATTTTCCGGAGCGAAAGGCTGATGGAACAGGAAAGCGCGCAATTTCCCGGCTAYCTCTTTGCCRTCACCAATCGGGARGGCTGGCATATGTCCTTCGCCCAGATRCCGGGCAATATGTCGTTTCTGGARCAGGCGGATTATGAGAATTATCTGGGGMAGMTGGCCGATTACCCGCGCTTTAACGATGAGAATATGGCCGTCCTGCAAGAGGCCGTGGATAAGGGCTATACCCAATATTGCACCTCTATGGCGGGRTATGARACGTCCATTTCCAGCCATATTGTCGCGGATGTAACCAAGAGCGTTTTCTATGCCCCCTTTCGCCAGTTTCCCGGTAAAATATCRCCGGATAAGCAAAAARAGMTYAYCAMRCGCGGCGYRRMMCTSATTAAWRACAAGGTCATTCCGGCCTATAAAAAATTCTATGACTTCTATCAGGCGGTCTATGCGCCCGCTTGCCGCAARACSGTTRGTATTASCAGYCTGAAGGGCGGCAAAGAYTATTACGCCCATCTGATCCGCTATTTCACCACCACCAACATGACGCCMGATGAARTCCATCAAAAGGGTTTGAGCGAGGTCAAACGCCTGCGCGGGGAAATGGCCAAAATTATCAAGAAGGTTGGTTTTAAGGGCAGCTTCAAAGAGTTYGTYACCTTCCTGCGCACCGACCCGCGTTTTTATACAGATGATCCGCAGGACTTGATGGAAAAAGCGGCCCTGATTGCCAAGCGTATGGATGGGCAACTGCCAAAGCTCTTTGGCTTCCTGCCCCGCAATCCTTACGGGTTAAAAGAAATTCCGGCTGATATTGCCGAAAAAACCACCACCGCCTATTACATGCCGTCCGGCGGCAATGGCAAAACGGCGGGCAATTATTTCGTCAATACCTCCCTGCTAAAAACCCGGCCCCTCTATACTCAGGAAGCCTTGGGCTTTCATGAGGCGGTGCCGGGCCATCACCTGCAAATCGCCATCCAGAAAGAACTGGATATGCCCATGTTTCGGAAATATGCCGGATTCACTGCCTTTGTGGAGGGCTGGGCGCTTTATAGTGAACGGCTGGGGCTTGAGGTCGGTTTTTACACCGATCCTTACAGTAATTTTGGCCGCCTGACCTATGAAATGTGGCGGGCCTGCCGACTTGTGGTCGATACGGGGATGCATACCAAAGGCTGGTCCCGGCAAAGGGCYATTGATTATATGGTGGAKAATACTTCGCTSAGYRTCCATAATATCACCACCGAAGTRGACCGTTATATCACTTGGCCGGGRCAGGCGCTGGCCTATAAAATCGGYGARTTGAGCATCACGGCCCTGCGGSAWARGGCRSAGCGGGAMTTRGGCRATAAATTTGACCTGAGGGCCTTTCATGATACGGTGCTGGGYAATGGSGCYCTGCCCATCGCCATTYTGGAAAAAATCGTCACTGACTGGATACAAAGCCAAAAATGATAAAAAATATATTTCTRAGCCTGTTTCTCTCCCTGATGATCAGCCCCCATGCGTGGGCCAACAATAGYGATGATTTCCAKAAAATWCTGACCGACCACTGGRCGCGGGCCACARAGGAAAAAGTMTTTTTCCGCACCGAYCCCGATGGCTTTCGCATGAATGGYACYCTGCCGGAATTARGCAAAACCGCCCGGGACCGCCGGGCCGCYTTTAACGATAAAATYCTGAAACGCCTGAGYCATATCACGGAAAAYAAGCTGACTAAAAAGGACCGGRTCAGCWATAAAATTTTCAARTATGAACGGCTGACCGAGGCTGATAGCTACCACCAGCCCAGCCATTTATTTCCCATCACAAAATTATTTGGCTATCACACCTATTTTGCCAATGCCCCGGCCAATATGTCGTTCCTGAARGCCCGCGACTATGAAAATTACCTGATCAGCCTTGCCGATTTTCCGCGCTATAACCG
Organism: Alphaproteobacteria bacterium; assembly: GCA_002749135.1. Classification (GTDB taxonomy): domain Bacteria; phylum Pseudomonadota; class Alphaproteobacteria; order Sphingomonadales; family Emcibacteraceae; genus Paremcibacter. The sequence goes on from NVVY01000031.1 coordinate 15,602, forward strand.
GGAAAATATARCCTTGCTGAAAGAGGCCGTTGCAAAAGGTTACGGCCATTATTGCGCTTCCATGACAGGCTATGAAACCACCATCAGCCAACATATCGTCAARRATRCAAAGTCCAGCATATTYTAYGCCCCCTTCACCARCTTYCCGCCGCAAATTCCAGCRRRCCAACAGRCCCGCTTTACCGAACAGGGTTTRAARCTGATCGCCGAAAAGRTCATTCCRGARTATSAGGCCTTCTATGATTTTTATATGAAAGTCTATAAGCCMAAYTGCCGCAARCAGCCCGGCATCAGCAGYGTCAAAGGCGGGGCGGCCTATTATAAATCACAGATTGAATATTTYACCACCACYGATATGGGGCCARAGGAAATTCATSAMTTGGGCTTAMGYGAAATCGCCCGTATMCGGRGGGAAATGACCGCCATYATGAAAAAGGTCRMATTCAAAGGCARCTTCAAAGACTTTCTGAGCTACCTGMGGTCCGAAGAAARATTCTATGCCAAAAGCGAACATGARCTGCTGGCKRACGCCGCCCTGATTGCCAAAACCATGGAAGGCGAATTGCCAAAGTTTTTTGGCCGGTTACCCCGCAATACCTATAGCATCAAGGCGGGTATCCGGGGGGCCTTCTATATGCCGTCCTCRGGYGATGGCACMACATCCGGGACRTTTTTTCTGGGCACCMGWGACCTGCATACCCAACCGCTCTATACGCTGGAAGCRCTGACCTATCATGAAGGCGTGCCGGGGCACCATTTGCAAACGGCGCTGGCCATGGAGCTTGATATWCCCGCMTTCCGCAGAACMCTGTCTCATTCGGCCTTCACCGAAGGMTGGGGGCTATATAGYGAACGGCTGGGCAAGGATATGGGCTTTTATCAGGACCCYTAYAGYGATTTTGGCCGTCTGACCTATGAAACATGGCGGGCCTGCCGGCTTGTGGTYGATACGGGCCTCCACGCCTTTGGCTGGTCCCGGCGGAAGGCCATCGACTTTATGGTCGATAATACCGCCCTTGCCCGGGATGAAGTCGCCGCCGAGATTGACCGCTATATCACCTGGCCGGCGCAGGCCCTGTCCTATAAAATCGGTGAAATCAAAATCCGGGCATTACGCAAAAAGGCTGAAAAGACCCTCGGGGAACAATTCGACCTGAGAGCGTTCCATGATACAATCATTGGCAACGGGTCCCTGCCCATCGCCATTTTAGAGGAAATCGTCAATGACTGGATTCAGGGCCAGAAAAAACAATAAAAGTCCAAACAGTCGTTTATTTTTTTCGCCGGTGATGTATCATGCGCCGTTGAAATATTTGACAGTAGGCTTTGCATGAGGTAACTGTAATTATATTGCGCTGCAACAAACAGCGGTGATATGTTATGAGCATCAGCTCGATAACACTGGAAATATCATTGCTTAAACCAATGGGAGAATGACCCCGATGAAGATTCTGGTCCCGGTTAAACGGGTAATTGATTATAACGTGAAGGTCCGCGTCAAGGCGGATAACAGCGGTGTGGAGCTTGCCAATGTCAAGATGTCCATGAACCCTTTCGATGAAATTGCCGTCGAGGAAGCCCTGCGCATCAGGGAAGCGGGCAATGCAGATGAGGTCGTCGTGGTCTCCATCGGTCCGGCTCAGGCACAGGAAACCCTGCGCACCGCATTGGCCATGGGCGCTGACCGGGCCATATTGGTTAAAACCGATGAGGCCGTKGAACCGCTRGCCATCGCAAAAATTCTCAAAGCCATTACGGAAGAAGAAAATCCGGGGCTGGTCATGYTGGGYAAGCARGCCATCGACAATGATTGTAAYCAGACCGGACAGATGCTGGCGGCCCTGCTGGGTTGGCCGCAGGGCACTTTCGCGTCCGARGTTGCCCTTAGTGACGGGTCGGTCAATGTGACCCGCGAAATTGACGGYGGTCTGGAAACGGTCAAATTGACCCTGCCNGCCGTTGTGACCACGGACCTGCGCCTYAATGAACCRCGTTATGCCTCYCTGCCCAATATCATGAAGGCCAAGCGCAAGCCGCTGGATATCAAGGAGCCTGCCGATTACGGTGTGGATACAGCGCGGCGCGTKATYACMTTRAAGGTTGAGGAACCCTCAAAGCGGGAAGCCGGGATCATTGTGGAAAGCGTGGCCGAACTGGTCGCAAAATTRCGTGACGAAGCAGGAGTAATCTAATCATGACATCACTTGTAATAGCCGACCATGATAATGCGGTDCTGAAAGACAGCACCCTGAATGCGGTCACTGCCGCCGCGAAACTGGGCGATGTGGATATTCTAGTGGCCGGATCAAACTGYGCCGCCGTTGCCGAAGCCGCCGCGAAAGTCGCCGGAGTYRCAAAGGTTCTGGTGGCGGACARYGCCGATTATGCYCACCCTCTGGCCGAGGTCCTCGCGCCRTTGGTGGTCAGGYTGGCGGATGGTTATGACGCTATTCTGGTSGCGGCCACAACCACGGGYAAAAAYTTCATGCCCCGGGTCGCGGCTCTTYTGGATATGGCSCAGATTTCAGACATTATTTCCATYGAGAGCGCYGATACSTTCAAGCGGCCCATCTATGCCGGRAACGCCATTGCCACYGTYCARTCCAGCGATGCCAAAAAGCTGATCACGGTTCGGACCACGGCCTTTCCCGCCGCCGCCACGGACGGGGGTTCTGCCGCCATTGAAAATATTGACGCGGCGGAAAACCCCGGCCTGTCCAGCTTTGTCAGCGCGGAACTGTCCAAATCGGAACGGCCCGAGCTKACCAGCGCCAAGATCATCATTTCCGGYGGGCGCGGCATGGGCAGYGGCGAGAATTTCGCCCTWGTGGAAGCYGTYGCKGACAAGCTTGGCGCCGCCGTTGGCGCCTCACGCGCGGCGGTTGATGCGGGCTTTGTCCCCAATGACTATCAAGTGGGCCAGACGGGCAAGATTGTCGCCCCTGACCTCTATATTGCCGTCGGCATTTCCGGTGCGATTCAGCATCWGGCGGGGATGAAAGACAGCAAGGTCATCGTGGCCATCAACAARGAYGAGGAAGCCCCCATATTTCAGGTGGCGGACTATGGTTTGGTCGCCGATTTATTTCAGGCTTTGCCAGAGCTTGAAAAAGAGTTATCATAARTATTTAAAGTGTAAAGAAAGACCCCAGAATGGTACAACATGTCGGGATAATAGGCGCAGGTCAAATGGGCAAYGGSATTGCCCATGTTTTTGCCGTGGCGGGATATGATGTCCTGCTGAGCGATATTAACGAAGAAGCCCTGCAAAAWGCAGTGGCCAAGATYGAGAAAAACCTYCACCGTCAGGTGRCYAAAGGNTTTCTKGNCAGAAGAYKTGGCCAAGGCCGCCGTTGACCGCATCACRACAAGCACCTCCCTTGACGGATTTTCTGAAGTTGATCTGGCTATTGAGGCCGCCACAGAAAATGAGCAGGTTAAAATTGCCATCTTTCAGGATATCTGCCCCCTATTGAAAGCGGATGCTATTCTGGCGACCAATACGTCCTCCATCTCCATCACCCGTCTGGCGGCAACCACAGACCGGCCGGAAAAATTCATCGGTCTGCATTTCATGAATCCGGTGCCGGTGATGAAGCTTGTGGAATTGATCAGAGGGATTGCCACCAGCGAAGAAACCTATCGCATAGCGGAAACCTTCATTGAAAAACTCGGCAAAACATCCGCCAATTCCGAAGATTTCCCGGCCTTTATTGTCAATCGCTTGCTCCTGCCCATGATCAATGAGGCGATCTATACCCTGTATGAAGGGGTTGGTTCGGTCGAAGCCATTGACAAGGCCATGCGGCTTGGCGCAAATCATCCCATGGGACCGCTTCAACTTGCCGATTTTATCGGACTTGATACCTGCCTGTCGATCATGCAGGTGCTTTATGAGGGGCTGGCCGATACCAAATAYCGCCCCTGTCCCCTGCTGGTAAAATATGTGGAAGCCGGATGGATCGGACAAAAAGTCCGGCGCGGCTTTTACGATTACCGGGGTGATGAACCGGTTCCAACCCGATAGACCCGYCCCATGAYCRGTTTTACAAAAGCAATTATGCTGCTCTCCCTGCTGGTGGTGATCATYGGCGGCGGATTTTCCTTTTACCTRACYTATCAGRSKAGYGACASYCCCGCCGTGGCCTATGCCAACAGGCRGGGCATTGCCATCGAGGGCTTTGATRCGGTGGCCTATCACAAGGYAGGGCAGCCCATAAGAGGAAAAGAGAATTTTCAGGTCACYTGGGCYGGAACCACATGGTATTTCACAAGCCTTGAGAATCGTCAGGCCTTTTCCCAGGACCCAGAGGAATTTGCCCCGGCTTACGGCGGACATGACCCTTACGGCATGGCGTCCAGCGGCCTGTCACAGCCCGCAACCCCGGAGCTTTGGGAAATTTKGGGCGGCAAGCTGTATCTTTTCTATTCCGGCCAAACCCGCAGGCTGTGGCAACAGGATAAGCCAGAAAATCTGAAAAAAGCCAACGTGCAATGGAACCGGATCAAACAACAGATTCGCTATAAAGCCGAAATGTCCGCTAAGGATAAGAGACCAGCTTCTTTGCCTTAGCCCARGCCTGATYTGCTTTTTCCCCYTSCCCAAGTTGARCATAGRTTWTCGCCATTAAATTATAAAATTTCTGTTCATTATTCTGCCGCTTCAGCGCGCCTTTTAAATGATATAATGCAAGATTATAATCCCCCAACTCAAAAGCCTCTTGCGCCTGATGATAGCGGTAATARGGATTTTTCATCTGATGTTCTTTGGCYAGACGGAAATAATATTCCGATTTTTCCACCTCGCCCATATGGTCATATAAAACGCTTAGGTTGATGAGGGCCGACTGAGTACGGGTATCATATTTCAAGGCGATGAAATAAGCCTTTTCAGCATAGCCGTACATCTCTTTCATCCGGTATAAAACCCCCARATTKGACCAGAGGGCCGCTTCATATGGGGCCAGCTTCAATCCCTTGACCAGATAYCGGAACGCATTTTCATAATCACCGTCATACAGGTAATCCGTRCCCTTGTTGCTGTAATAAAGSGCAATGGCRTTATCATCGGAAATTTTCCAGGCYCGATAATGACTTTTGTAATTTACCCGGTCAATATCAATGACAAGATCACGCATCTTCCTCATATGGATACGGATATTSACATGRCGGCTTAAATAATAAAGCTCATCGCTGACACTGCTCCATTGCGGGGGRATTTCCACCTCCTGAAAGCTGACCTTCAGCCCTTGTTCCCGGGCAAGGGCGGCAAACAGATAGCTAAAGGCCAGACAATTGCCTTCRGTTTTCAAAAAGGCWTCMCGGGCAGTATGGGTTTGCGACGCATCRTATGTCATGCCCAGCGCGCCCTGWCCAAAAATCATTTTGGCCAGAACCTTGACCCGCKTTGTTTCACCGTAWTTGCGCGGGACATATCTGTTCAGATATTKTCGCATRGTGTCATTTAYCTGCATGACATGRTCTTCGGGYAGAATCATRTCTTTTGCTTTTGGCCCCAACAGAGCCTCACCGGACAGCAAATCTGCACGGGTRATGGCCGTGGCAGAATAGACCGGRTCCTGTGTTTTAAGGATACTACATCCGCCAAGAAACAGCAGACTTATCAATRAAAAAAAGATTTTATGGATAGTGYGCATATATATTCCACCAAATCATTTTACGTGATTATCTATATACCTCCCACATCCTGACCTTCATTGTATCATAATTGACCTTAATATTCTATTTCTTTAGCTCCTGCTTGATATAGGCCCGAAATCTTGGGCCGAAAGGCGGGCGGGCCTGTAACAGGCCCAAAATRTCGATGGGCCCTCTTTTAAAAACGCTCATGCTATGGGAAAAGGTCTTGAAACCGTCATGCCCGTGATAATGCCCCATACCCGATGCSCCGGTGCCGCCAAAGGGCAGGTYTTCCTGRCCCACATGAAGCAGGAATTCGTCGTAAGCCACACCGCCGGCAATGGTTTTCTGCCGGATTTGGTCGCCTGCCGGGTCTTTGCCCAATAGGTAGAGCGCCAAAGGCCGGGGCCGAACGTTAATATATTCGATGATTTCGTCTATGCTGTCATAGGGCATAAGCGGCAACAGGGGGCCGAAAATCTCATCCTGCATCAGGGTCATATCATCGCTCACCTTGCTGATCACATGAAAGGGCAGGATRTTGTCATTACGGTCCCTGCTATAGGCATCTGGCGTTTCAACCAAGGCCCCCTTGGTCTTGGCATCATCCACATATCCCTTTAACCTGTCCCTTTGCCGGGCATTTATAACAGCCGTATAGGCAGCGGCACCCTCTTGTTCCGGATAGAATTCTTCGGCCTTTTTCAGCAGGGCTGTGCGCAGAGAAGGCAGTTTGTCTCTGGGGACAAAAACATAATCCGGGGCCACACAAATCTGRCCCGCATTGGCCATCTTCGCCGCGACAATACGCTTGGCGGCRCTGTCAATATCACARTCCGGCAAAATAACCGTTGGTGATTTCCCGCCCAGTTCCAGCGTTACCGGAACCARATTTTCCGCCGCCGCCCGCATGATAATCCGCCCGACGGTGCCCGACCCGGTATAGAACAGATGGTCAAAGGGCTGGCGAATAAATTCYTCGGCAACCTCAATACCGCCGGTAAAAACGGCAACCTCGTCCGAATCAAAATATTCCGCAATCAGTTTCCGTGTTAATTCGGACGTTGCTGGCACATGCTCCGATGGTTTTATCATCACCCGGTTGCCTGCTGCCAGTGCCCCGGACAAGGGYGAGAAAATCATGCCCAGCGGGAAATTCCACGGGCTGATGATGCCCACAACCCCCTTGGGCCGATAGTCCACCCACGCCCGGCTACCCAGAAGCCCCAGCGGAAAGGTCGGGCTGCGCCGGTCCTTCTTCATCCATTTGGCCAGATTATTGCGCGCATGTTTCAAAGCTTGCAGAGACGGTACAATATCCGCGAACAGGGTAATTTCTTCTGTGCGCTGGCCGTAATCATGCCCCAGAGCAGTGATRAARTYCTGCYTRTGATCCAGCAACAGAGAAATAGCCCGGTTAAGCCTGTCAATCCTCACATCTCTTTCAACCGGAAGCTCCGCCATAAAAGCGGCCTTTTGACGGGCGAGCGTTTCACYTATTGCCATGATCTGTCCTTTATTATTTTCACTTTGCCGTCATATGACGTATCTTGGGGCCGAGAATACACCAAAGAGGTCACATTGAATATGGCAAGTCCAAAAAAATATACCAGCGACATTACCATTATCGGCGGCGGTATCGCYGGGATAACCATGGCGCTTGATTTGTTGGAACGGGGCGAAAGCCGCCATATCACCCTCATAGACGCGCAGGGGAAAGAGGCTTTTGGCGGCCTTGCCAAGGGGGCCTTTGGCGGCATGATGCTGGTCGATACCCCCCTGCAACGCAAAAGCGGTATTCAGGACAGCGCTGAAATTGCCCTGCGCGACTGGCATAATTTTGCCGATTTTGGCGAAAGTGATCATTGGCCAAGGGCATGGGCAAAATATTATGTGGAGCAGGTCACCGCGCAGGTTCACGACTGGATTATATCTCTGGGCCTGAAATTCCTGCCCGCCGTCCAATGGGTTGAGCGCGGCCTGTATCGGCCCGGTAACAGCCTGCCCCGCTATCATATTCTGTTCGGCACCGCCCAATATCTTATGGAGACCCTGATCACCCGTCTGCACAGGGCCGCTGAAAAGGGTCATCTCACCCTGCTGTTCCGTCATAGCGTTCAGAATTTTATTATGGGCGGGGACCACATTACCGGGGTTGAGGGCCTTGACCTGTYCTCGGATCAGCCTTTCAATTTGTTGTCTGAGACTACTATTRTTGCTACTGGCGGCATAGGCGGTAATCTGGATAAAGTTCGCCAGCATTGGCCCCGTCAYATGGGAACGCCGCCCACAAAAATTCTTAACGGCTGTCATCCGACYGCAGACGGCCATATGCATGATCAGGTACGGGATCATRGCGGACAGGTCACSCATCTGGATAAAATGTGGAATTATGCCGCTGGTGTAGATCATCCARAACCGGCCTTTGACAATCACGGGCTAAGCCTTGTGCCAACCCGGTCGTCCCTGTGGCTGAACCATAAGGGACGGCGCATCGGGCCACAGCCACTGATCACCGGATTTGATACCAATTTCCTGTGTGAGCAGGTGGCCAAGCAGGAAAAACCCTGGACATGGCATGTGATGAACTGGAAGATTGCCCGCCGGGAACTGGCCATTTCCGGCGCTGATCATAATCCGGATTTACGCAAAAGACGACTTTTGCCCATGATCCTGAAATTATTGCTGGCCGATGACGGGCTGGTGCGCCGTATGGTGGCCGAGAGCAAAGACTTTATCACCGCCGATACTTTGGAAGAATTAACGGCTAAAATGAATGGCTTGACGGACAAGGAATATATCTCCGCCGATATCCTGCGGCAGGAAATCGGGCATTATGATGCCCAGATCGCGCGCGGSCCTAAATTTCATAATGATGATCARRTCMGRCGCATMRCCCAGCTTCGCCAATGGACRGGYGATCGCATACGAACCTGTAAATAYCAGAAAATACTGGACCCYAAAGCCGGGCCRYTGCTYGCCATMCGSACCCATCTGATCAGCCGCAAGACATTGGGCGGGATTCAGACCAAYCTTGATTGTGCGGTGCTGAGAACAGAYGGACAGCCCCTGCCCGGRCTYTATGCCATTGGCGAGGCYGCGGGCTTTGGCGGCGGCGGCGCATCGGGYAAAAAGTCGCTGGAGGGCACTTTCCTYKCYGGCTGCATYCTAACCGCMMGSCGCGCCGCAGAGGTCATATATAGCCAAAAGCCCGATTGACTCTATATGATATTTAATATAATTATTTATATATTTAATATCATATCAAAAGGCTAATAAATGTCTCTTATCAAAAACAACCCCATGCGCGGCGGAAATAAATTTAAACTGGGTGTGTTCGGGGCCAACGCGGATGGTTGCCTGTCCATTACAAAGCATCCGGACCGCTGGATGGCCGAATGGGACGATGTGGTCGCGGCGGCTCAAATATCGGACCGGGCCGGGCTGGATTTTTTCCTGCCGYTGGCCCGCTGGAAAGGSTTTGGCGGSGARACMAATGCCCGGCATATTTCCTATGAAACCTTCACCTTTGCYGCCGCYYTGTCCGGGCTAACCCAACAGATTGCGCTGTTTGCCACCGTTCATACCCTGATCGTGCCGCCGGTTTATGCAGCAAAAGCGCTTGCCACGCTGGACCATGCCAGCCACGGGCGGGCGGGTCTGAATATGGTTTGCGGCTGGAATCAACCGGAATTTGATATGTTCGGCCTGACCAAACCGGATCAGGTCTATGATCAGGGCAAGGAATGGTTTGAAATATTGAGACGTACCCTGTCCGGCGAAGCCSCCTTTGACNTTCAAGGGNGATTTCTTTGAYYTAAAAGGCGTCTGCGGYGCGCCGGGAAGTRTGCARAARCCCCATCCSRTCACATTATCDGCRGCCTTTTCRCCGCCGGGCCGGGATTTTGCCGCYGCCKCYTGYGACTGTATMTTCACCACCTTCAACACCCATGAAGACGCCGCCGTYACYATTGCCGATTTTCGCRCCCGGGTCGAAAAGGCRRRYAGMAATGCCGGGCTGTTTGCCCCGGTCCATGTGGTTTGCCGCCCSACAACCACAGAGGCCGAAGAKTATTAYGAAAGCTATGCCGTAACCCAAACCGATAATGCCGCCGTGGATCARCATATGGCCATGAAAAAGAAGATGTCYGGCTCCCATGATCCRGCRGCYTACGACCTGTAYCGTAAACGCTTTGCCGGGGGGGCGGGCAGTTATCCGTTAATCGGCACGCCCGGGCAGATCGCCGATGAAATGATCCGGCTGAACCAATTGGGCTTTGGCGGTCTGGCCCTGTCTTTTGTCAATCCGAAATATGAATTACCCTATTTTTGCGATCATGTTCTGCCGCTTCTGACARAGGCCGGGTTGCGTCAATGAGACTTCCTGAAAATAAACATATTAATATCCCTCAAAAAGGTATATATGTTTTTACATATGATATTGCATGTGATAGGAAGATGTAAATATATTAGGAAGTAATAAAATGTACTTTAAAGAAGCGCTGGACAAAAAGCAACCTGTTGGCTGTTTYTGGCTGTCCCTGGGYKCCRTTCCRTTGGCRGAATTTATTGCKGAAACCAGCGARACATCMCCWGACYCSCTTGCGGTTGTCTTTGATATGCAGCATGGCCTGTGGGACCGGATGGCCCTTGAGAATGCGATCGGCCTGATCAGGGCGGACCTTATCCCGCTGGTTCGGGTCGCAGACTGTGACCGGTTTCATATCAGCGGCGCATTGGATGCGGGGGCCGAAGGCGTGATTGTYCCCCTGATTGAAACGGCGGAACAGGCACAAGATGCGGTACAATATGCCAATTACCCCCCCAACGGCACGCGGTCAGCGGGCGGTGTCCGGCCCATCAGGAACTTTGCCGCCTATGTGGARATRGCCCGCAAAACCACCGYMRYYGCSCTGATGATTGAAACCCGCAAAGGTTTTGAGAATATCGRCRAGATCATAAAAACGCCGGGCYTGGATATGATTTTCATCGGYACYGGYGAYCTRTSYCTGTCTTTAGRGCTGGCAATGGATGATCCSGCRCTGGAACAGGCCATTGAAAAAATYAAAAGCGTCTGYGATGCGACAAACGTCCCCTGYGGTATTTTTACCCCCRATGTGGCGCAAGCCAAAAGGCGGCRGGAACAGGGATTTCTTCTGGTKGTGATCAGCGATGATATTACCGCCAACCGAAATTTGTATCAGGAAAAATCACGTGAATTTACAGCGGATTAAAATCACCGCAGGAGTATATAATGTCTGATCAAAAACACCATTTGGCCCTTGAGGGTGCCCGCCAGCAGATACGCAATATTTCACTGGATAATATTGCCGCGCTGGCCAAAGGGGCCTTTGACAATGATGAAATTATCCCGCTCTGGTTTGGCGAGGGAGACGTTAAAACACCCCCCTTTATTGGTGACGCCATCTATCAGGCCATTCAGGACGGCAAGGTTTTTTACAGCCATCAAAACGGCATCCCKGAATTTCGYGGGGCCATGGCAGATTACCTGACCGGCCTGAATGAAAAACCCGTGGGGCCGGAGCGYATTACCGTGACCTCCGGCGGSATGCCCGCGATCATGCTGGCCATWCARCTCACCACCGGTGAGGGCGACAATGTGATCATCATTGATCCGGTCTGGCCCAATATCACCGGCATAGTCCAGATCGTCGGAGCCGAAACCCGGTCCGTGGCCATGGACCTCACCGATGACGGCTGGGTTCTGGACGTGGAAAAAGTCGCCGCCGCCTGTGACAACCGCACAAAGGCCATCTTCTTTGCCTCCCCCGGCAATCCCACCGGAGCCATTTTGCCCGTAGTGGTACAGAAACAGCTTTTGGCGCTTGGCCGTAAAACCGGGATCTGGATCATTTCTGATGAGGTCTATTGCCGCATGGCCTATGATCAGAATGTRGTTCCCTCCTTCCTTGATATTTCGGAGCCCGAAGATCGGGTATTGATCGTCAACAGCTTTTCCAAATCATGGAGCATGACCGGCTCGCGCCTTGGCTGGATGGTACATCCGCCGTCGCTGGCCGCAACCATGGCCATGATGGTGCAATATACGTCCAGCGGCACCACCACCTATCTGCAATATGGCGGCATCGCCGCCCTGCGCGACGGCGAGGAATTTGTCAAATTCATGAAAGACTATTGCCGCACCGGTATGGAGATCGTCTGTGAWGCGCTGGATGAAATTCCCCGCGTTATCCTGCRCCGCCGCCCCGTGGCCGGGATGTATGCCTTTTTTGAAATTGACGGCATGACCGATTCCAAACAGGCCTGCCTTGATATTTTGGCCAGCTCAAACGTTGGGCTTGCGCCGGGTCATTTCTTTGGCAAGGGGTCCGAAAAGTTCCTGCGGCTATGCTTCTGCCGCGCCCCGAACCAGTTACATATGGCCATGGACAGGCTGAAAGCCGCCTTGAAATAATAGCCTAACCGGATTTTTTAACAAATTTCGTCAGGATAACGATCTGCTGACCGCTGACCCGGCCTTCAATCTGTTCCGGGTTGTCATGGACCAGTAAAATATTRCGCACWGCGGTGCCCCGTTTGGCGGTAAAATTCGCCCCCTTYACATTCARRTCCTTGATCAGCGTCACCGTATCCCCGGCCTGTAACGTCGCCCC
>NVVY01000031.1:27882-34977 GCA_002749135.1 Alphaproteobacteria bacterium
ATNNNKAYKMKSYRSMTSYGSCKCMYCYRCSKCAYCSRMSRCRCCGCTTTCMGCCCAAAKCCGAACCTCATCTTCCAGATAGAGCATATCCAGCAAATCCTGWGGCCAGCCTTCGCCGCGCAACCGGTCCAGCATCYGCCARGCCACCACCTGAACCGCCGGAACCGGTRTCCACATGCTGTCGTTCAGGCACCGCCAATGGTTGGCCTCTGTTTTATYYGGATYRTCAATCTGATCCCGGCAAGTACCRCAAGYCAGAACCACCTGATCCAGACTGCCATCAGATGCGGGCGGCACTTCATATATGTTCAAATTTTCCAGCGCGCCGCATAATTCACATTTATCCTCAGCCCGCGCCCGTAATTCCTGTTCCATACTCATGGGTTTTTCTCTCCTGATACCGACATGCTTTTATTACGAATTTRTATGTTCTAATTCAAGAATTCATTTTCAGCTTTCCCGCCTCTGGATGATTTTGAACCGCCCGCTATAGCCATATTGTTTTCCGGTCCAGGGGTGGATAATTTCCATCATCATTGAAAATTCATGATCGTTGATGGGCGTTTCYTCGGCATAGACCCAGCCAAACAAGAAATCGATGGGGAAGGGGATAATCCGGCCAAAAATTCGAAAGCCATAACCCCTATGCGCCATCCGGACCTTGCCGTCCCGCCAGCTAAAGAGCGTGCGCCAGCATAGGCCAAACTTCATGACCTCCGCCACTTGCCGACCTTCCACGGGATACATGGTTGAGCGGTAGCGATAAGGCGCACGTCCCGGAAAATGAAATATCCGGTCCAGCTCAAAAGCATCGCTGCCCGGCCGGGATCGGTAATGCACCGTAACCGGAATATCCTTCCCCTCATAGGGCACCAACGTGCCCATAAAATGAAAGAGCGGCTTTAAAGCCCGAATCACGGGGGAGCTTTCAACGGTCATAAGCCCCTCGGCAATGATCAGATCATCGCTGTCGGGCCGGGCAGCATAATGCTGTTTCATAACCTCCGGCAGGTTGTCCCAGTCCGCACCGAAGATTGCCTTGAATGTTGGTGCTGTCATATTCGGCTTTTTCATCATCATACCCCGCATGTTAACAAATCAGGATAATAAGCCAGACAGCCGCCATAAGCCATATTTTACTTGTCGGAAATAGAATAACCGCTTATTTATAGTATTCAGTAAAAAGGCCGCTGTAGCTCAGTTGGTAGAGCAACGCATTCGTAATGCGTAGGTCGGGTGTTCGAGTCACCTCAGCGGCACCATTATTTTTTTATACAATAAAAAACAGTGGGTTATAAAAAATTAGCCCCAATAAGTTACTCAATTTTATGCGATTTTGTTACTCATTTTTAGGGTTTTGTTACATTACTTTCCACAACGAACCTATTTCTGCTTCAAGTGGCCGCCACAGACACCTTTAGAGATACTGTAGTTGTGGATACAAAACCCCCATTCCCCAAGGGTCTGAGCATCCTCGTACGATTGACGGTTATGTCTTCATCTGCTCCAGTGCATCAATCACAAACACTTCAACAAACCGCATGATCTTATCCAGCGCACTTTGTATTTTTCTTACATTCGAGGATTTTGCATTTCACTTACATATCGCCCGCGACACATCTGTGAAGGGAACCTCTCCGTTGAAAAGATGCCGGATATGCTCTTCTCCCCCTTATTCGTATCAAGCCCTTCTTGTCTAAATTTTGCCATCACCTGCTGGAATCATAATCCGCGTGTCGGGGGTTCAAGTCCCTCTCCCGCTACCAAACATTCTTAAATATTCAAAATATCCGAAGCCGTAGATCGTTTTGAGTTCCAAAAGTGTAAAGAATCCTGACTCTTTCGTATCAATTTGTAGGATTATTTTACACATTGCACATTTGGTAGATCTAAGAATGCTTCATTTCTGCCATATTTATAATTGGCACGGTACTTGCATTTATTCAAGTTATTACAATTAAGTATTTTTAAGGAATAAGCTTATGAAGTTTTTTTATGCAGCCACAATAATGCTGATTATGTTATGTACTCAGGCTTCTGCGACGGTTATTACAACACAGTTTACTTCTAATAATAACCATACAGGGAACATGTTTGATCTTACAAACATTTCTGGTTCTGCCATTGAATTAACTGGTGTGTTTGAAGGAAACTTTAGGGGAGGTACTTCAGGCTCTATTGATGTTTGGTACCGTACGGGAACGTATGTAGGAAATACTGGTAGCGCAGTAGGGTGGACTTTGCTAGGGTCGTCCTTATATACGTCTCTTGGTAGTAATGTGGCGACAGGTTTTGATCTTGGAAATTCTCTGAATGTGGGGTCTGGCGATGTGATTGGTCTTTATTTCCTATCCAGCGTACGTGCTTCAATCCTTTATACAAATGGCGCCAACTCCTATAATGATGGGACGGTTCAATTAGACCTGGGAATAGGTACTAATGAAGTTGCTTTTTCCGGTGTTAGTTTTTCTCCTCGTACATGGAATGGTTCTATTGAATATTCAGCAGTTCCAGAGCCCGCACCGCTTGCCTTGTTAGGTCTTGGTTTGATGGGTCTTGGTCTTATGCGTAAACGTCGCGGATAAACCAAACTTCTGAAAGTTATTTATAGGCGGTTCTCTTGATTGAGTGCCGCCTTTATCTATGAGAAAGCCGCGTGTCGGGGGTTCAAGTCCCTCTCCCGCTACCAATTTTTCTTTAATAAATGTATAAATCTTGCTTATTTGGGAAAAACGTACATGGACGCGATGCCCTCAAGAGTGCCGAGTTCAACGAAAAAAGGTTTTTCGTCTAGACTAAGTCCAGGTTTGGTCCAAACCATACGGAATTCCTGTTGATACCAATAACTGAAGTCTTTGGCTAAATGACATGGAATATCGGTGGGGTCTGGTTTGTATGGATCAAAATACACAATAGCAGAAGCTGTCATTTTTATATCTGGTCGAACGGTCTTTACCGCCCGCTCCAGACGCTTTTGAAAACGTAGTGGGTTTGTGATGATCAACAGCCCGTCACCAGCAAAATCATCTAATAGACGTGGTTGGTATTTTTGAGTTAGACAAAGCACAAAGAAATTATCATCAAGAGACCTTGTATAAGTCAAATCGTTTAATGGTTGGAAAGTTGGTCCAATTTTTGCCCCAGTACGCTCATCAACCCTTTGCATAACGACACCCTTGCGGCTTCGAATTGTTTGAACCTTAAGTTCATCGTCATTTATGGCTACGTTTAGACTAGGGTCCGAATAAGATGCAGCAGGTGCAATGCGGATCAGTCCTTGGCTATAGGCGTTAATTATATGTTGCCGTTGACCTATACGGACAAGATATGGCTGAACTGGCAATGACTGACCCTTCAATATACTCAGACCTCGGGGCGGCTCCGGATGACTAATCTTTGGTAGATTGTCCATAAGCTCCAGTGCGCCATAATCCAACCCTCGTAGAACTGCTTCCTCAAGAATATGTGTTGCTAATTTCATCCACTCCACACCTCCACTGTCAGTTAGCATTGAGAGCTTCCCATTGTCACTAATTGTTAGCAGGTTGAAATTAATTTCTTTTGATCGCTTTTCAATCTCTTTGATAGATGCCGTTTCCAAATAGCGATCCATCCGATATTGCATTCGCCAATATTCATGTCTTTTCATCATAATGCCTTATATAGGTACTATTGCGTGCATACCAAGGAGGTTGTCACGATCGATGGGGTCAGAGTAAATTGTTTATACAAGACCGATCAAGAAACATTACCCTTGATTGAATAAATGAGATTAATTCAATTATTTCGCTAATTCAAGCCCTTACCTCGTAGATAAAAGAGATGCCATTTGATTTAGATACAACCGTAGAAACACGGGATTTAGGGTAGGGGTGCGTTTTCTGGTGGAAAAAATACAGCCCCATAACCGGGGTTTATTATCCTTTCACTCCGCGGTCAGAATATATTTATCTGGACGCCTTGGCTTTTGTCTGTCGCATCGCCTTACGTTCTTTTTTGTTGGGGATATTCTCTCTAGTATCCAGAACCGCCTTTAATTCTGAGTAAGCTTGTTGCCATTCAGCCGTATCTTTAAATTGGATGAAACCCGTTTTTGTCGGATTGGGTTTTGCGTCATATCCAACCCTGTCGGAGTGCGACCAAGTTTCTTCGCATTTAAGTAAAGCCGCCCGCCGGTTCATCAGTGTTCCAGTGTGCATGTCTTTAAGTTCTGCTGATGATATAATTTTTACTTTAGCTGACACAGATCATCCCCATTTGTTTAGCCGCTTCCGACCTTTAGTGAAGATGTATAACATACTTCGTATGATGCCCCATAGTCCTTACGTATTTTAAACCGACGAGGATGCAGGCAGGCTTCGATAATGGTTTTTTGGTGTTTGGTTGCGTAAAAGACTTAACCGCCAGCCAGTGAGAATCCTCGTAATCTTATGCGGTGAAAGGACCAAACTTCTTTTAAAAAGTACACTTAGGTCGGAAACCGTTACTTATTCATATTTTATATTTTTGCTGTCCGTTCCAGTATTTTGGTAATGTCCAAAACCATGCGAAGGTGGGGAAGGTAAGCACAATAAACATATTCATTGTATCTGTATTTGCGTTCCAATAATTATGCCAGCGTCTTATACATGCGTCTAATCCGTCAACGACATTTTCAAAACTGTAAAAGACATTTTTTACACCGTGATTGTCATAAAAAGAGGGTGGATAAAAATTGCTGTTTCCATACACCTTATATCCACCCAAGAATTACATAAATGAGAGAAAGTAAGGGCTTTATGGATGTAAGGAAATATTCCAGCCAAAGAAAAAATGCACGGCTAAAGCCCATTCCCATTGCAAACACCTTACACCCTTTAAAACCGCGAAGGAGGCCAGTAGAATTAGCACGAGTGGCATTGGGTATTGGGATTTTAAGGAGACGTTATAGTAATTCGGAGAAACCCTTATAAGATCTAGACTTATAACAGGCTTTAGCCTGACCACTGGTAATAAATGTAAAAAACTGTATTTTCTACTCCGGTTACTTTCATTAAATAAGGTTAGTTTTTTTCGACTTCCTTGCAATGTCCTTTATAAACAATATAAACTTTCTTTGAGATCCACGAAGAGCCGTTTTTAATTTCTCTTCGGTTATCCACAACATAGCCATTAGAACACATGTTGTTTTCTTCCAGGAACATGCCTAGCCATGCCAACCGGTTCTCTTCATCATATTCAAGGGAATCTCGCACTTTATAGGTGAACTGGTTATCCTCTGGAATATTAAAGTCGCTCATGTTTGGGCGGTCTATAGAAGCACATCCGGTTATCATAAAAACGCCTATAAGTATAAGTAATCTCATATATATTTCCCTATTTTTGATGGTTGACTATACATAGCTAGCGGCTTAAATCAAGACTCTGTACTTGAATGATTTATAATAACCAACAATAAAGTCATCAATAAATAGGAGCAAAATTTTGGATTTTCGTTATAGGGTGTAAGGACTAAAAGTCACTTCCCTTGAAGTAGGGACCCGGATCAACTAATGGAGAGTTTTTCTAGGACTTCTCTAGCTATTGTCTACCGGTATTATTAACTTCCAGTAGACAATAGCAATAAACTGTCACACCCTGAAATGGGAGCAACCTAATACGGTCTAAAATAAAAAATTAAGACAGCGATAGCGAAGCTACCTAGTGCTGAATGGGTCCGGTGCCTTAGTCTTATTCTGTTGCTTATTACGCTTCGGCGATGGAAATGTTTTTGCTACTTCCCTCATTCGGGAAGCCGTATTGTATCATTATTGTGAAAATCTGTCGACAGGAAAAAATCAATGTCATGAAATAAGTTTGCATTTAGTTTAATTTCTTTTGTCAAATAATGCGCCCAATCATTTGATGAAATTTCTTGAGAAACCAGATTCCCCCGAGACTTAGTTATATTTTTCCAATGTTTTTCTAATTTACTAATACCGTCCCACTTCATCCAAACCTTTGGCAGGTCCGCAATCCCAGGCAAACGTAAAGCAAGATGAAAATGGAGATTGCTTTCAATGTGCTCCGGAAACGCAAAAAATAGCGATCTTTTCCTTGAGGCTTGCTTATAAGCTTTTTTCCCAAGAATTTCTTTATCAAATCTAAAAAATAAGCCCCCAAGGTCCTTGACAGCCTTTTTCAAGCTAATTTGTTGATTGAAAACCAGTGTGACAGCATGTGTACACTCACTCTCATTAATCCAGTCAATTAGCACTTGTCTGCTGTATCTTCTGGAAGAACTTATATTGTCATTTAAAAAATTACTCACAATATAGAAAACCCTTCATTACTATCGTTAATCCTACTCAGCAAGCGTTGTACCTGAGTTGCTTGCCAATTGCCACCGCGAGGGGTAAAAATTTTCAACCTATTGAGTTCTCTTGCTATTGCAGAAGCACTTGTACAGTTCATATTCTGTATGGTCGGTAATAAATCATATGCTCTCTTCTTTGATTGTTCAGAGCGCACCTGAGAGCTTCTGAGAGCACCTTCCCTGCTATGCTTTTGGATATTACCTCTATTGCCCCCCAATTTAACGCCACGCTTTTTGGCTGAAGCAAGGGCAGCTTTTGTTCTTTGTGATATTAATCCGGCTTCCAATTCTGCTACAGCGGCCATTTGATTCAGCATGAATTTTCCTGTGGGGCCGCTGATTTGGGGTAAATCACAAAAGGATACTTCCACGCCAGAATCCAACAACCTATGTAAAAAACTAACAGACCTTGTCAAACGATCAACTTTGGCAACTATTAATATGGCGTTATGTACCCGGCATTCTCTGAGAGCTTCATCCAGTTTGGGCCTATTTGTTTTCTTCCCTGACTCGACCTCTATATATTCATTATGAAGAACACCGCCACAATCTTGCAAAAATGGTCTTACCACATCCCTCTGGGCCTCCAGCCCGAGGCCGCTTTGTCCTTGCCGGACAGTTGAAACACGAAGATAAGATATATAGAGATTGGTCATTTTATGTCTCCTATGATTACTTTCAAGTTTTAAGTTTAAAATTGGTAAAATCCTCGAAGACCCATTTCTTTTTGAGCGTATAAAAGATTGTGTTTAGTAATTTTC
>NVVY01000003.1 GCA_002749135.1 Alphaproteobacteria bacterium
AGATCAGGTGATGTTGAAGGTAACGATTGCAGAGATCCAACGTACCATTGTTAAACAACTTGGCATTGACTCTGCCCGTAAAGCTATGCAGAGACATCAAATTGAGTCAAATAGGTCTGATATTGCTCTAAAGCATTTTCCGTTTATAGGCCGCGCGGCCTGCCTCAGCCAAAACCAATATAACACCGATGGTTATAAGGCTTATGCTGTACCCATTTGCAATGCCGCTTGCGCCGGCGGTGATCAATCCCATGCCTGCACCAAAAGTCACGCCTTTAAATAATTTCATGATATGTCCCTCTCTCCTTTATTTCACATGAATTATTAGAGGGGGAATATGTTCACAGCGTGAAAGAAATAAGGTATTCTCGTGGCATTAATGTGTCAGCATAGGGACCGGCCTTGAAAATACGTATCTTATCAGAAAATACCATCAATCAGATTGCCGCCGGCGAGGTCATTGAACGCCCGGCCAGCGCGGTGAAGGAACTGGTGGAAAACGCCATTGATGCGGGGGCCCATAACATTCAGGTGGTGATGACAGACGGCGGGCGGGCCTTGATCTCGGTCACGGATGATGGCCGGGGCATGACGGCGGAAGAATTAGCCCTGTGCGTGGAACGCCATGCCACATCCAAGCTTAAGGAAGAAGACCTGACGGATATAACTACCATGGGCTTTCGCGGTGAGGCTCTGCCGTCAATTGCCTCTGTCAGCCGCCTGTCCCTGACCAGCCGCGCGCAGGGTAGCGATGAGGTCTGGAAGGTTGAGGTGAACGGGGGGCGCAAGATGCCTCTGCAACCGGCGGCCATGAATGAAGGCACCAAGGTAGACATCAGGGATTTATTCTATGCCACCCCGGCGCGGCTGAAATTTCTGAAGGCCGAACGGACCGAATTTAATGCCGCCCTTGATGTGATAAAGCGGCTGGCCATGGCCCATCCGGATATATCCTTCTCTCTCATGGACGGCGATCGGCGGGCGTTTCAGGTGACGGCGGCGCAGGGCGAATTGCTGGACGCAAGGCTCCGGCGTTTGACGGCCATATTGGGCAGTGACTTTGGCGAAAATGCACTACTCATTGACGAGGCGCGGGAGGCGATTCAGCTCAGCGGTTATGCAGGTCTGCCCACTTACAGTCGGGGCAATGCCCAGCATCAGTTTTTGTTTGTTAATGGCCGCCCGGTGAAGGACAAGCTGCTCACCGGAGCTGTGCGCGGGGCCTATATGGATTTTCTGGCCCGCAACCGCCATCCGGTACTAGCGCTGTTCCTCACGGTGCCCACCCATATGGTGGATGTCAATGTGCATCCGGCCAAGGCGGAGGTGCGTTTTCAGGATAGTGGTCATGTGCGGGGCCTGATCGTCGGTTCCCTGAAACGGGCCTTGACCGGGGCCGGACATCGGGCGTCCACCACGGCGGCCAATTCGGCACTGGAGTCGTTTCAGCCGGGCGCGGGGCATATGCCGCAATATTCCGGCCAGAGCAGAGGGCATCAGACGTCATTTCCCACCCCGCCCACGGCCTATAACACGGGCCTAGGGGACCGGAGTCTTGATTTCCAAAGACCGCTGGGGGGCGATGTCATGCCGCCTCAGGGCCGGGTTGATGCGGTTGATATAGCTGAGGATGTGGCACAACACCCGCTGGGTGCCGCCCGGGGGCAGCTTCATGAAACCTATATCATTTCGCAGACCAAAGATGGCATCATCATTGTAGATCAGCATGCGGCCCATGAGCGGCTTGTCTATGAACGGATGAAAAAATACCTGTTGGATAACGAGGTGCCGCGTCAGCTGTTGCTGATCCCGGAGGTGGTGGAGCTGGAGCAGGATGCCATTGACCGCCTGTTGCCCCGTGCCGGTGAGTTACGGGATTTGGGGCTTTGTCTTGAGGGCTTTGGCGCGGGGGCCGTTGTGGTGCGGGAGGTCCCGGCCCTGCTTGGTGATACAGACATTAAAGGCTTGATTCAGGATTTGGCCGATGACCTTATGGAACTGGATCAGGCCCTGTCCCTGAAAGAGCGTCTGGAGGATATTTGCGGTACCATGGCCTGTCATGGCAGTGTGCGCGCCGGGCGGCGGCTGACCGTGACAGAAATGAATGCTCTGCTTCGGGAGATGGAACAAACCCCCCATTCCGGCCAATGTAACCATGGACGCCCCACCTATGTGGAATTGAAACTGTCCGACGTTGAAAAATTATTCGGGCGGCGGTGAGTTTAACCAGTTTTGGTGTTAGGCCGGTGATATTCTTTCAATTCATCAATGGCAATATTCAGATGCAGGCAGACAAATTCCAGTTTGGCCTGTGTTGCTTCCTGACAGAGATAACCCAGCGCATTGATCAGACCTGCATATTCATATTGCATAGCCTTATCATATTCGTCTGATGTGAGACTATTATTTTTCTTCATTCTACTACCCCATATATATACTTATGCGTGTAATTATTACAATAACAGAGTATTATTAAAAAGAAAGTTTTTTTTAAAATAAAAATTTATTATAAACATTGAAGTCAAGGTGGATGTAAATATGGTTTGCAAAAAAATATAAATCATACCTATATATCATAAGGATATATAGGTATGAAGTGTTTCGAATTCATCAAGAAATATTATATGGGCATATAGAGTGTAGATACTAGTGAAATATACCCTTTAAAATGAAACAACTTAAAGCTGATTTAAATTTTTACTACGACATTGTTTTATTTTTTTATCATTTCAAAATGACGTTCTGTTAGCCCGGAAATGCACTATTCGGGTGCAGACTTGCACGTTCCAAATTGGCTTCTTTGGTATCATGGCACAGGTGGCTTATCAATCTGCATTGAAAAAGTGGAACGACAGGGGTCCCGGGCGCACTTTGGGTTAAGGGCAGGTCTGATATTGCTCTAATGATCGCTGGCCTTGCTCTGGCCTATTCCGGTTTCAGAACGGACATATTGTTCATCGAAAAGGGCTTTTTCCTTTTCCGCCTGCCCGCTTTTATCCGTCACGGAAAACAGCCAGATCGCGAAAAAAGCTAACGGCATGGAATAGAAAGTAGGATAAATCTGGGGGAAGATTGGCTCCGCATTACCCAAAACCGCTGTCCAGACTCCCGGCCCCAGAATGATCAGGCCAATGGACAGGATGAGGCCGACAGTGCCCCCCGCCAAAGCACCTCTGGTGGTCATGCCCCGCCAATACATGGAGGTGATCAGGATCGGGAAATTGACGCTGGCGGCAATAGCCAGCGCCAGTGAGGCGACAAAGGCTACATTCTGTTTCTCAAAGGCAATGCCCAGCACCACGGCAATGGCGCCAAGGGCAAAGGTTGCCATGCGGGAAACTCTGATTTCCTCTGCATTACTGACCGGGCCTTTCTTGAACGTCTTGGCATAGAGGTCATGGGCGATGGTTGCGGCCCCGGCCAGGGTCAGCCCGGCGACCACAGCCAGAATGGTGGCAAAGGCCACCGCTGACATAAAGCCCAGCATCAGGTTGCCGCCCATATATTGGGTGAGATGGAGCGCCACCATATTGCCGCCGCCCAGAATTTTACCCGCCGCGTCATGATAATCCGGGTTGTCCATTACAAAGGTCATCGCGCCGTAACCGATGATGATAATCAGGATATAAAAATACCCCATCAGGGTGGTGGCGACAAAAACCGATTTGCGGGCGTCTTTGGCATCCTTGACCGTGAAAAAGCGCATCAACACATGGGGCAATCCCATAATGCCGAACATCATAGTCAGGGCGATGGAAATGATGGCAATGGGATCCTGCATCCACAGGCCCGGGCCAAGGACGGCTGTGCCCTTGGGGTGGCTTTCTGCGGCACTGGACAGCAAGGCCTCATAGCTGAAATCAAAGCTCTGCATCACCGTGAAGGCGATGAATGTGCCGCCGATGAGCAGCAGGATCGCCTTTATCAACTGAACCCATGTGGTGGCCAACATGCCGCCAAAGCTCACGTAGCAAATCATCAGAAAGCTGACCAATACCACCGCATAAACATAATCCACCCCAAACAGGAGCTGAATAAGTTTGCCCGCCCCGACCATCTGGGCAATCAGGTAAAAGATTATCACTGACAGGGAACCAATGGCGGAAATAATCCGGATCGGCTTTTTGTCCAGCCGGTAAGACACCACATCGATAAAGGTATAGCTGCCCAGGTTGCGTAATCGTTCTGCGATCAAAAACAGAATGATCGGCCAGGCCGCCATAACCCCGACCGCCAGCACCAGCGCATCAAAGCCAAAGCCATAAATGGCCCCGGTAATACCCAGAAAAGTCGCCGCTGACATGAAATCACCAGCAATGGCGGTCCCGTTCTGCCACGGTTTGATGCCGCCGCCCGCCGCATAGAAATCATCCTTGGTCTTGGTGTGCCGCGCCGCCCACCAGGTGATGCCAAGGGTGGCCATAACAAAGATAAAAAACATAAATATAGCGGTGATATTCAACGGCTGTTTTTTAACCTCGCCCAAGGCTACCCCCCCGGCGGCCAGGACCGGACCGGAAAAAGAAAATACTGTCAAAAACACTAGCAATACATGCAACATTTTACTCATGGCCCAAATCTTTCAGTAAATCCCGTTTCAGGACATCGAATTTTCGATTTGCCCACCAGACATAAAAGCCGGAGCAGACCATGCCGTTGACGATAACCAACAGGGCTATTAAGATGCCATACGTCAGGCTGCTGCCACTTGTCACGGGGCTGGACATGAGTTTTGGGGCAAAGGAAATACCCAGAACATAGATACCGTAACCCACAAGGATAATCAGGCTGAATAGTATATTACCATTGGCCCGGGCGCGGGTGAGCTGTTTAAATTTGGGATTATTGAGACATTTTTCAGTTTCAGACGATGACATGGTAACTCCCGGTATTTTGATTTTTACAGAGTTTATATTAAGCGGCGGCATTTATCCAAAAAAATTAAGGGGCCAGAAACTGGCCCCTTAAAATCATCTGTATCGCCGGATTACTTAAAAGTTGGCTGTTGCGGTTACACCAAACGTTCTTGGCGCGCCCCATACCCCGATTGTACCGGGGCCGATGAAATAGGAATGAGCCACATAACTTTTGTTAAACAGGTTCTTGGCCCAGAGAGAAACCTTGTATTTCTCATCAGACGCCGTCCAGGTAATCCCCCCATCCACCAGCGTTTTTGCCTGGTTTAAGGTTTGTGAAGCAGTTGCAAAGTCATTATGGGATTCGTCGGTATGTGACAGGTTGGCATTGAAATTCAATGATCCCCTGTCATTATCCAGCTCCGCATCATAATCAGCAACGATATTATACGAGTTTTTCGGAGCCTGACGGAGGGGCAGGCCGGAAAAATCAGCCGGGCCACTTCTTAACTCCAGAATCAGGTTTTTAGCTACCGTATCCAGGAAGGCGTAACTGGCACTCAATGTGAAGTTTTCCGACACCGCCCAGGTCAATTCCGTTTCAAAACCCTTAATATCAGCAGACCCGATATTTGTGGTCTGGAATGATCCAAAAGCAGATCCGGCAACCGGGCCAAAGCGAACCACTTGCAAGTCCGTGTAATCCATATAGAAGGCGGTGGCATTGAAGCGTACCGTACCATCGGCAAGGTCGCTTTTGAAACCAATTTCATAATTGATCACACTTTCCGGATTCACCGGCTTGGAGGCGGCGGAGGCCACCCCTTGCGACCCGGCAAAGCCGCCGCTTTTATAGCCTGTGGATATGGTACCAAACACCATGACATTTTCATTAGGGCGATATTGCAGTGAGGCCATGGGGGAGAAGTCATTCCAGCTTTTCTGGGTAGGTACCCGGAAAGTTTCCGCAATGATGCGCAATGAACCACCGACACCATCGCAAGCCGGGAAGTTGGCAAAACCCGCCGCCGCGCGCACCGCTTCGGAATTTCCGCAGTTTACCGCTGTCGCCACATAGTCTTTCTTATCGTGGGAGAAACGGCCCCCGACCAGCAACGTCCATTGTTCAGCAAAATCCCACTGGGCCTGACCATAGAAGGCATAGGATGTGGATTTATTCTGGGTACGGGTATATTCGTTACCTACGGTTACCTGACCGGTTGCTTCCGTATTGCGGTCAATCTTGAATTGCTCCACCCGGTCGGTTTTTTCCGAGAAGAAAAAAGCCCCGGCGACAAAACCAAAATTACCGCCCAGTTCCGACGTCCAGCGTAATTCCTGTGAAAAGGTATCAACGGATTCATCAATTACATCGTTTACATCAAGACCATAAACGCCGTTGGCCAGATCAAACCCGCCGCCCAGAGGGGCGCCCACAGAAGGCATTGCCCAAGCGGTGTCAACCGTGCGGTAAGCTGTAATAGAGGTAAAGGTACCCTTGTCAAAATTAACATTGCCCGTCAGGTTGGTACCGGCCACCTCACGTTTTGAAAAACCGTTGATTGGGGAAGCGGATGTCTGAGGCTTGTTGGCGCCAAGAGATTCTGCAACACCCACATAATCAAAGTTGCCGCTCACCACCGGGAAACGTCCGGCACTTTCGCGGTCATCTTTCATATAATCCGCAGACAATATCCATTCACTATCATCCAAATCCAGTTTTAACTGACCGCGCACGGAGCCCTGATCTTCGTTGTTAAGATCTTTCTTGAGCAATGTGTTGCGTACAAAACCGTCATGGCGGCGGTAGTTACCCACAATTTTGGCAGAGAGATTTTCTGAAATCGGTCCGGTCACAAGTCCCTGAATGCGTACAATGCCTTCATTACCACCGGTCATAGAAAGCTTGGCGGCAAATTCATCGGATGGTTTCTGGGTAACCACGGAAATTGCGCCGCCAATGGTGTTCCGGCCAAACAGCGCGCCCTGCGGACCTTTGAGAACCTCAATTCGTTCCAGATCGAACATGTCGAAGTTAACCCCGGCTCCCCGGCCAACATAAACGCCGTCAAGGAACAGAGCCACAGAATTGTCAAGGCCAGCCCCGTCATCAAAGGAGCCAACGCCGCGCATGGAAAAGAGAGCCTGTCCCGGAGAAAATTCAGAATATTGCATACCCGGCACGTAATTGGCGATCCCGTCCGCATCATGGATGTCGGCTTTGCTAATCTGGCTCATGCTAAGGACGGCCACGGTAATTGGAATGTCCTGTACATTTTTTGCCCGCAGGGTGGAGGTGACAATGATCTCATCAATCCTCATGCTGTCATCAGCTTTTTCGGCGGCTTGGGCGGAAAAAGGCACGGCGATGGCCAATAGGGCAACGCCGGACAGCATATTATGTCTGATACTGGTTTTCATGGATTTACTCCCGTTCTATATTTTGATCAAAATGTTATTGTAATAATGCGCAGCCACACCCTATGTCACGGGCTGCAATACTCTATTCAACGGCGGGCATGAAAAAGCCCTCAGTTTTTTTTAACATTTTGTTAATTTTTTAAAAATTACGGGTGATTGTCAGACCGTAAGTGCGCGGCGTGCCAAAGAGGGCATAGTCATTTCCGCCAAGGACATAAAGGTGGGAGATATATTCTTCATTCAGCAGATTCTTGGCCCACAGGGTTGCTTCCCAACTGTCATCAGCGGATTCATAGGCCATGGACGCATCCACCAGATCAAAGCCCGGCTGAATAGTGACGCTGTTGTCCGGTTCGCGAAAGCTTTTGCCCTGATAACGGTAATCAGCCCGGAACCTCAAGCGGCCTTTGTAAAAATCCCGTTCATAATAGGCGGCCAGATAGAGGGAATGGCGCGGGGCCTGTCGCAGAATATTACCGGTGAAATCCCGCCCTGACAGGTCATTGAATTTATCATAGGTGGCGTCCAGAAAAGCATAAGAGCCAAAAAACTCTAACCCGCTAACTGGTTTCAAGGTGAATTCCAGCTCCACGCCTTTCAGGCTGGCTGAGGCCGCATTGCTGGTTTGGAAAACGCCGAAATTACCCTCTGTCTTGAACTGGACCACCTGTAAATCCCGATAGTCAGAATAAAAACCCACCAGATTCAGGCGAAAGCGATCGTCCAGCCATTGTGATTTATAGCCGACTTCATAATTCCATACCGATTCCGGGTTGATTGTCCGACGGGCCAGCTCACGGGTGGCCGGCGCGCCCTGAAATCCGCCGCTTTTATAGCCGCGTGAAATACTGCCGTACCACATAATATCGTCACTCTGTTGCCATGAGAGGACAAAATTTGGTGAGAAATCCGTCCAGTTGCCCTTGTTATTCAGGATAAAATCCTCCAACAGGATTGTCCGGTCACCATGGGTGGTATTTTGCTGAACCATATTCTTGGTTTCATAGGTCATGCGCGCACCAGCCGTAAAACTCACTTTTTTGGTTATGGCGTATGTGGCCTCGCCAAAAATAGCAAAGCTGTTGGTCTCATTATCTTGATCGGTCGTAGATTTTCGCTGGGGGAAAATAAAATTCTCAATCCGGTGCGTATGCTCATAGAGGTAATAAAAGCCAAGAACATGCTTCAATCGCCTGTCATCGGGAGAAATCCAGCGTAATTCCTGAGAGAACTGGCTGTGTTTTTCATTGACATTTGAATTGACCTTTTGATCGGTGACGGAAGACGGCAAACCTGTCGAATCCTCCAGCCAGGAAAAATCAGTCTGACGCAAGGCGGTGATTGACAGAAGCCGCCCGAAATCACCTTCGCGGCTGATCCGGCTGCTCAGGCCCCAGATCGTCCGGTCGGTGAACCCCCGGTCACTGTTGATGGCCGTGCGGACATTACCGCCGAGCGCACTGAAAATATCCGTGGGCAAGGCGCGCTGCCCTGTGGGTCTGCCGTCCGGGCCCAGCAGGCGAACCGGCACCCGGCCCACCACCGGAATGCGGCCCGTGCTTTCCAGGTCATCGCGGCTGTAATCCCCGTTCAGATCAATCTGCGTCGTGTCATTAACGGCAAGCAACAGCTTGCCCCGCGCCGCCCATGTGTTTTCATCATTCTGTTTAATGCCCGGCAGAAAAAGGCTTTTCTGCCAACCATCCCGTTTTCTGGAATGAAAAGCCAGCCTGCCAAGAAGCTTGTCTTCAATCAGGGGGCCGCTGATGTTGGCCCGCAGGTCAAACCGGTTGTAATTGCCAAGGGTGGCTTCCACCTCACCGGTCAGATGGTCCGTGGGGTTATTGCTGGTCACATTGATGGCCCCGCCAATGGCATTCTTGCCGTAAAGGGTGCCTTGCGGCCCGCGTATGATTTCAATCTGCTCAAGGTCGAAAAAACTCATATTGATGGAGGTTATGCGCCCCACATAGACATCATCAATAAACATAACAATGGAATTATCCAGCGCCGCCCCGTCATCGTTGGACCCCACGCCACGCATATGAATAGTTGGTTGACCGATGCTGAAACTGGACACAGTCAGGCCGGGGATGCGGGTGCCTACATCTTCTATGTCGTGAATACGCGCTTCCCGGATCAGGGGCGGCTTGATGACGGACACGGCCACGGGGACCCTTTGCATATTGCTCCGCCGCCGCAGGGATGTGACAATAACCTCGTCAAGGGTGGCCATATGGTCTTCATTAAGGGTTTCATCAGGTGTTATATTTTGATCCGTTGTTTGCCGGATGGGTTCCGGGGGCGCAGGCCGGAATAGGTCCGGTGAAATGGAAATTGTATCCGCATCAATATAGCCAAATCCAAGTTTTGTACCCGCAAGCAGAATATTCAAGGCGTCCCTAGGATAGAAACTACCGGTCAGTTTCTTTACGGTTATGGCTTCGGTGTCTGTTTTACGGACCAGCAATGACAGGTTGGCCTGTGCGCCAAAATCCAGCAAAGCAGAGGACAGGGGCTGGGCCATGATTGAGAAAGTTTTTTTAGCGACGTGCCGTTCTACCTGACCATAAGACAGCTCACTCACCCCGAATGTCAGGGCAAGGCTGTTCAAAATAACCGCAAAGATAGGAAATAATCCGACAAATATTTGTCGCATTCCCTGAACGTCCTCCCATAATATTTTTTATAGTTATTTACTATACAATATTATTTATTATTGGGATAGAGCATGATGAGTTTCTTTGACACGGGTCGGGCAGTCACATTGAATGTGGTTTCCAGTGCCTTCAGAGTAGCGGCCCGATCCTCTATTTTCAAGATCGCGACAACTTTTATGTCATTGAGGGCAGGATCACCGATGCGGATTTCGCCGTCATAATAACGGTTAATGTCTGCCACCAAAGTAGCAAAGCTTTCCCCGTCATAGACCAGTTTCCGATCACGCCAGGCAAGAACGGCGGCAGCACTTACCGGGATTGCCACATTCGCCACCGCATCATTGCCAAGGATAAATTTCTGATTGGGGGACAGGGTGGCGTCCATTGTCATGGTCGCTTCATCGCCCTTTATATGGCCATAATCCATGACGCCGACAGAACCTTCCAAAACGGTCACATCGCTGCTGTTGCCCTTGCTGCGGATATTGAATTTTGTCCCCAGAACCCGAACCAGCCCACCGGATGTTTCCACAAAGAAAGGCCGCGTTTCATCGCGGGCTACCTCAAAGAAAACCTCCCCCCGGTCCAGATAGACAATCCGTTTGTCTTTTTGCAGGTCAATGCGGATTTTGCTGTTGGTATTCATGGCCAGATGGGAACCATCGTCCAGAATAATATCAGCCAGTTCCCCCACCTTCGTGGTCCGGCTGTCCATCATAAAGACCGCGCCATATTGAACGGCGGCAAAACTGATGACCAGAAAGGCGACAGAAGCTGCGATCAGGCGCGGGGACCATTTGCGTTTATTGGGGGCAAGCGTTTGTTTGGCTTTATGATCAGACAGAGAGGTCACAGACGCGGCGGTGGGCACCGGCAGACCATCCCAGAAACCGCCTATTTCCGCATAGGCCGCCTGATGGCTGGTGCTTTGGCTGATCCATTCAACAAAGGCGTCCGCGCGCGCCTTTAAAATATCATCAGCCCGCATCAGCACAAACCATTCGGTGGCTTCGTCCAGCAGCTTGTCGTCTATAATCTGTTCACTCATATTTCTGTCTTCTTTACCCCGTACTTAAAACTTAACGAACCGCTGGGCCAAACCCTCAATTTTATTATTTTAATTTACGCCTTAAATGTTTCAGCGTTTGTATAATATATTTTTCCACCATGCTAACAGAAACTTGCAGATTTTCGGCAATGATGCCGTAAGTCATATGCTGTTCCCGGTGCATCAGAAACGCCCGCCGGCATTTTTCAGGCAGAAAATCCAACGCCCTGTATACCGCGTCCAGCTCCTGACGGGCGGCCACATGCCGGTCCGGCGGGATCACGTCACTGGCGGGAAAGGTCATGGCATCGCCGGTCACTTCACGGATATATTTGATATGATGCTGGCCCTTGCGCTGGCGATCAATGATGATATTGGTCGCCGTACGATAGAGATAGGCCCGGGGGTTTTCCATATCGCAGAGGCCGTCCCGATTCATCAGTTTCTGAAAAGCTTCCTGCAAAATATCAAGGGCATCTTCCCGGTTGCGGGTTTTGTGCAACAGGAACCTCAGGAACCCCTCATGGTTATCCTGATACATCTGTTCGATAAATGATGCCTGCTTTTTTTTCATGCTTATTGAAGGATAGGGCTTTTCCGGGGCTTTTCAAGGTCTATTCACAACAGCTATTGATAAAATTCTACGTTAGTGTAGAATTAATCTATTATCAGAAATATTACAATTGAGGAAAAGATCATGAGCGCTCAAATGATTCACAATCCGGTTCTGCTGGATACGGACCGCAAGATGCCAAAATCCATTGCCATTATTGGGGCTGGCACCATCGGCCCGGACATTGGCTATTACCTGAAAAGCGCGTTGTCGGATCTGACATTGGTCTTGATTGATATTAACCCGGAGGCCCTGACGCGGGCGGTGGACCGTATCCATGCCTATGTGGAAAAGGGATTAAAGCGGGGCAAGCTGACCGAACAGCAGGCCGCCGCCGTCCGGAAGAATCTGGTGACCTCAACCGACTATAGCGCTCTGAAAGACTGTGATTGGGTGTTGGAGGCCGCCACAGAAGACTTGGCCTTAAAAAGAAAAATCTTTACCGAGATCGAAGCCCATATCCGCCCCGACGCCCTGATTACATCCAACACCAGTTCCCTGCCGGCGGAAAGGCTGTTTTCCCATCTTGCCCATCCGGAACGGGCCACGGTCACCCATTTCTTTGCCCCGGCTTTTCAGAATCCGGTGGTTGAGGTCATTGACTGGTCGGGAGCCAATCCGGCCTTGGGCAGCTATTTGCGCTGGTTCTTTGCCATGACCGGCAAGGTGCCCATGATCACCACCGATGCGGTCTGTTTCATGCTGGACCGGATATTTGATAACTGGTGTAATGAGGCGGCCCTGTTGCTGGATATTGCCAGCCCGGCGGAGATTGACAGCGTGGCCATGGAACTGGTCCATGCGGGCCCGTTCTTTGTCCTTAATTTGGCCAATGGCAATCCGATCATAGTGGAAACCAACACGGTGCAGGCTGCTGATGAAGGCGATCATTACGCTCCCGCCACCATTTTTAACGAGGTGGATAAATGGGAGACCAACCCGCCCGGCTCACCGGTGGATGTAACGCCGGATGTGGCGGCCACCATCCGGGATCGCCTGCTGGGCATTCTCTTTTCCCAAACGGTGGACATTCTGGACCGTAAAATCGGGTCGGCGGCGGATCTTGATCTGGGTTGCTGCCTTGCCTTTGCCTTTAAAAAAGGTCCGTTAGAGCTGATGCGGGATTACGGCGAGGCCGAGGTCATGCGTATCCTCAATGAATTTGCCGCCTATAAACCGGGCATGCCCCAGCCGAAAAAAGCAATCGCCGATTATCTGGATTTTCACCGTTATATTCTGGTGGATGATGTGGCGGGGGCCAAGGTCATCACCCTGCGCCGGCCAGAGGCCATGAACGCGCTCCATGATCAGATGACCGATGAAATCCTGTCGGTAATTACTGCCTATGAGAATGACCCACAGGTCAAGGGCTTTGTCATTACCGGTTACGGCATACAGGCCTTTTGCGCCGGGGCGGATATTGGCAAATTCCCCGCTATGCTCGGCGACAAAAACCAAAGCGTTAATTATGCCAAAAGCTGTTCGCGGTTGCTGGTTCATCTTGACCGTTATCCAAAACCGGTGGTAGCGGCCCTCAATGGATTGGCGCTGGGCGGTGGCCTGGAACTGGCCACCCGCTGTCATGCCCTTGTGGCCCGGGATACGGCCTGGATGCAATTACCGGAGGTCACCCTTGGTATCGTGCCGGGCATCGGGGCCATGGTTATTCCCTATCGCCGCTGGCCAGAAGGTGCTGAAATATTCAACGACATGCTGACCCGCGCCGAGAAATTAACCGCTGAAAAAGCCCGTGATCTGGGCATGATTGCCGAGCTGGTGACAACCCCGGAGGATTTAATTCCCGCCGCCATCCGACAGTTGGACGCCCTTCAGGGCAAGCCCTATAAAATTACTGATGCGCCGGTTAACGTTGCGGATTTTAGCGCCGCAAACGGCAAGGCCGTAACAGGCCAGGTTTTAAGCGGTGAAATCATTGCCATTATTGAAAAGGCAGTGGCAGACGCGGCACAGGCCACGTCACTGGCGGCGGCCCTTGAGGTCGGTTATCAAGCCTTTGGCGACAGTGCCTGCACAGCGGCGGCGAAAGAGGGCATTTCCGCTTTTTCCGAGCGGCGCAAACCGGATTTTGAAAAAACCGGCTAAGCGAACGCAATACCATCCAAAATGATCCGGCTGTAATGACGGGCGATCTGGTCAAGGGACATCTCCCCGTCCGGCTTGTACCAGCTGGACAGGCTGTTGCACAGGCCCAGAATGGAATAAGCCAGCATTTTTGGCGGGATATTATGGCCCTGCAAATGCCTTTCCTTTTGGGCGGTGGAGAGCAGGACCAGCCATAGGTTTTCATAATCTTTGAACAGGCGGCGCAGATGGGCGAATTTCTGTTCTACTTCGTCCCGGCTGTTCTTTCTGACTGCCATGGCCATATGAAGATAGTCGGCGTTAAAATGATTCAGATGGTTTGCTATGCCCCGTTCAATGGTGGTCCGAATATCTGTATCCTGCCCGATGACCTTTTCAAAGCCTGCCATTACTTTGGCGATTTGCGGCTCGATAATATCGTAAAGCAGGTCATATTTGCCCGGATAGTAATAATAGAGGGATTCCCGGCGGATGCCCACGGCCTCGGCAATATCCTCCAGCGAGGTAGCGGCAAAGCCTTTTTCCATAAAAAGCTGACTGGCCTGTGCCAAAATCAACTCCCGTCGTTTAAATTTACGTGTCATGGCAGAATCATAGCCATTTCTGTCAGTTATGGGTAGCCATAATCTGTAAAGCACCTTACAATCCGTCAGGAATATGGGTTAAAAGAGGATGATTTACTGTGAGGGAAAAGAAGACCGGGGGTGATGAAGCCTTTCTTGATGATTTCATTCCCTATGTCATGTACCGGATTACCAACCGCATGAATATGGATTTGCAGGATTGCCTGCGGCCCCAGAAAATAAACGTGTCGCGCTGGCGGGTACTCTGCGCTCTTCACGCAAAAGATGGCCGCAATATGAGCGACCTTTGCACCTTTACCATGATGGAGCAATCCTCGGTCAGCCGGGTGATTGATTCTATGGAAAAGGAAAAGCTGGTGACCCGCAAATTACGTAAAAACGACAATCGTTATGTTCTGGTCTATCTGACCCCCAAAGGCCGCGATGTTTTTGCCAAGGCCTCTGTCCCCGCCTTTTCCCGCGAGGACCGGGCCTTGGAAGGCTTCTCCGAAGAAAACCGAGAGCAACTGCTGGATTACCTCAACCGGATTCTGGATAATATCCGGGAGGACGCCCGGTAACCTTATGCCCGAACCACAGTCACGATTCCTGAAGTGTCAGGGGCGTAATATTCATTTTCTGGAATGGGGTGATCCGGCCCGAGATACGGTTGTCATCTGGCACGGCGTCACCGGCACCTGCTGCGACCATGAGGAACTGGCCGCCCGGCTGGCCCGTGACTATCATGTGATCTGCCCGGATTCCATTGGCTGCGGCCTGTCTGACTGGGCCCATGACAAGAAAAGGGACCCCGGCCTGACCGCTTATGCTGAAATGGCGCGGGATTTACTGGGTCAGTTGGGGCTGAGCCGCGTGCGCTGGATCGGGGCGTCAAAGGGCGGCGGCCTTGGCCTTGTCCTTGCCGCCACCATGACCGACTGTGTCATCAGCCATTTAATCCTTGATGATGTGGGGCCGGGCTTTCCCGAATGGCTCCGTCAGGCGGCCATGAAAAATATTGCCAGTCCCCCTCATTTTGACAGCTTCACCAAATTTGAAACCTATCTGAAAGAGATGCTGACCCGCGGCGGTCTGGTGCTGGATGACAAAAGATGGCGTCATCTGTCCGAGACATGGTGCCGCCAGAATGATGACGGCCTGTTCACCTTTCAGAATGACCCGGCGCTGGCCAATCAGTTCAGCCTTCACGGGCAGGATTTTGATCTCTGGCATCATTATGACAGGATTACCGCAAGAACGTTATTGATCCGCGCCAAAAAATCCATTGTCCCTGACCATGAGGTGGATATGATGATAACGCGCGGCCCCAAATGCAAAGTTCATCAGCGGGACGGCGGCCATATCAGCCTGCTTCATAAACCGGCCCTGCAAAAAGTGATTATGGATTTTCTTAAAAGCGGTGAATGAATTCCGGCGTCAGATCAGAAATTTTCGTGCAGCCCAGCAAGGCCATATCCCGCATGATTTCCGCCCGTAACAGGTCAAACATCCGGTCAACCCCCGCCTCACCCCCGGCGGCCAGCGCATAGAGATAAGGCCGGCCAATCATCACCGCCGTCGCGCCAAGGGCCAAAGCCTTGATCACATCGGTTCCGCGCCGCACCCCGCTGTCCAGCAGGATCTCCGCCCGGCCCGCCACCGCCTTGACAATATCCGGCAAGACTTCGATGGTKGGCGGCATAAAGTCCAGCTGACGTCCCCCGTGRTTGGAYACGATAATACCATTTGCCCCGACCTCCACCGCCCGGCGGGCGTCCTSYGGATTGACGATWCCCTTGATCAGRAACGGCCCGTCCCATTGTTCAATCATCCAGGCCACATCATCCCAGTCCACGGTCGGATCAAATTGCTTGGTGATATAATCCAGCAGGCCGTTACGGTCGGAAAAACTGGCACTGGGCGAATCCGTTACATTGNAAATTTCRATCRCCGGACTGGTCAGATAATCATAGAGCCAGCGCGGATGGCTCAMCACATCAAAAATTGTTTTGGCGGTTGGGGCCGCCGGAAAGGTCAGRTGATTGCGCAGGTCCCGCTCCCGRTTGCCATGAACCGGCAGGTCCACGGTCAGGCACAGGGCGTGATAGCCATTCKCCCGGCAACGRTCCATAAATTCYTTGGTGATSTCCCGATTGCGCCAGACATAAATCTGRAACCATTTGGGGCCATCRSTSGCGKTGGCRACATCCTCAATYGARGTGCTGGACACGGAAGACAGGGCATAGATGGTCCCGGCTTTGGCCGCCGCCCGGGCCACGGCRCGTTCCCCCGTATGATGGAACATACGGCTCTGCCCGGTGGGCGAGATCAGGACCGGCAGGTCGACTTTCTGGCCCAGAACCGTGGTGGTGAGGTCAATATTCCCCACATCCCGCAGGGCGCGGGGCATGAGCTGAAATTTTGAAAAACTGCTCTGATTRCGGCCAAGGGTCACTTCATCATCGGCCCCGCCGTCAAGATAGTCAAAAATCATGCGCGGCAGCCGTTTGCGGGCCAGCCTGCGAAAATCCTCAATATTAAAGCAAGAATCCAACTGTGACATCATATCCCCTTTTATCAGACCATACTACGATACAACATTCTGGCGGCGGCGACCATAAGGAAAGCACCAAAAGTCATGCTGAGYTGYCKYTGGGTCAGGGCATGGGCGATGCGGACGCCGAAGGGCGCGGCCAGAAAGGTGGCKGGCGACAGRATCAGAAAACCGATCACATTGACAWAACCCACRCTGCCCGGCGGCAGRAGCATATTCCCCTGCCCYAAAATCATATARCCAATGGTGCCCGGCAGGGCRATRAACAGACCGAACAGAGCCGAGGTCCCCACCGCCCGGTGGATGGGCACGTTAAACAGGGTCAGGATGGTGACGCTCATGGCACCGCCGCCAATA
Source organism: Alphaproteobacteria bacterium (assembly GCA_002749135.1). GTDB lineage: Bacteria > Pseudomonadota > Alphaproteobacteria > Sphingomonadales > Emcibacteraceae > Paremcibacter. Next base: position 17,176 of record NVVY01000003.1, read on the forward strand.
CCCATCATGGTGGACACCGTGCCAATGATCCCCGGTAGAACAGGGGCAGAAATGCCGCGCGGCACATGGTCCGCCAGCCGGATTTTCTCCAGCGGCAGGATCATTTTCAGGGCCACCAGTGACGCCACGACGGCGAAGATAATAGACAGAACATCACTGCCCGCACGCGASGCCARCCAACTGCCAAAGGCRGCRCTGARAAATATGGCCGGYCCCCATATTTTAACRAGRGMAAAATCCACRGCCCCGCGCCYRTGGTGCGCCCGGGCAGAGGAAATAGAGGTCGGGATGATGGTCGCCAGAGAGGTCGCCACCGCCACATGCATACGGATAGACGGATCAACCCCGATAAAACCCAAGGCAAATTCCAGAACCGGCACAATGACAATACCGCCGCCAATACCCATCAGCCCGGCCATCAGCCCCCCCACCAACCCGGTAGTCAGCATCAGCAGGACCAGTGGCCCGTATATCTCCATAAACTCCATATGGCCACGTTACGGAAAAGCGGTAAAAAGATCAATCATTTACCGTTAAATATATTGTCCTGCCCCGTGGCCCGAAGCCCAGGCCCATTGGAAGTTATAGCCGCCCAGGTGGCCGGTCACATCCAGAACYTCYCCAATGAAATAGAGGCCAGGGGTGAGRTTGCTTTCAAATGTCTTGGACGATATTTCGCGGGTATTRACGCCGCCGCGSGTTACTTCCGCCGTTCTGAATCCCTCGGYGCCGCCGGGTTTSAGGGTCCAGCCGTGGATAAAGCGGGCGACCTGTTCAAATTTCTGRTTGGACAGGTCCGCCARCCGTCCGTCAACCCCGGCTTCCTGACAAATGAATTGGGCCAGCCTGCGGGCGAAGCGTTGGGTCAAGATGGTGTGAAGCTCCTGTTTCGGTTGCGCTGTCCGCTGTTCTTTGAGAAAATCCARCATATCCCGGTGGGGCGACAGGTCAATGGTGATGTCGTCACCGGGTTCCATATAGGATGATATYTGCAAAATGGCCGGACCACTCAGGCCCCGGTGGGTGAACAGCAGGGCCTCGGTGAATGACTTTTTACCCCGGTSAACAGTGGCCTCCACCGATACTCCGGCCAGAGATTTGAATTGACCCAACAGRTCATTCTGAAAGGTCAGCGGCACCAAAGCGGGCRCGGGRTCAATRAGGCTATGGCCGAAGTGGGTYGCCACCTCATARCCAAARCCRCTGGCMCCCATTTTGGGRATTGATTTGCCGCCGCTGGCRATGACCAGWGACCGGYAGGTAAAGGTCTCATCGGCGGTSARCAGACGAAAACCGGTRKCTGTTTTCTGRATATCCTCCACCGTCATTTCGGTGCGGATGATAACCCCGGCCTGATCACATTCCTTTAACAGCATGTCAATGATCTGATGGGATTTACCGTCACAGAACAGCTGGCCCAGCTTTTTCTCATGATAGGCAATGTCATACTTTTCCACCAGCCGGATGAAATTTTGCGGCAGGTAACGGCGCAGGGCCGACAGGCAGAAGCGCGGGTTATCCGACAGGAAATTATCCGGCCCTGTATGCAGATTGGTGAAGTTACACCGCCCGCCGCCAGAAATACGAATTTTCCCCGCCACGGCCTCATTCTTTTCAATCACAAGGATACGGCGGCCYCKCTTGCCGCCCTCTATGGCGCACATAAGGCCMGCGGCCCCGGCCCCGATAATTACCGCATCAAAATCTGTCATGGGATTGTCAATACAGCAGGCGGGCCKGTTTGGCAATCACGCCATGGCCCGCARRTCATCTTTRAGGATTTTACGCATTTCGTTGCGYGGCATCTGATCAATGAAATGAAGCACCCGGGGATGTTTATAGCGGCCCAGCCGGTCGCCGAGCCAGTCCCGTATGGCTTCTTCGCTTAACGCGCAACCGTCTTCAGTGACGATGAAGGCAACCACAGTTTCGCCCCAGCGTGGGTCCGGGCGGCCCACCACGGCGGCCTCCTGTATGGCCGGGTGATTGGCCAGAACCGTTTCAATTTCCGCCGGATAGATATTCTCGCCGCCGGAAATGATCATGTCTTTTTTACGGTCCACGAAAAAATAACAGCCCTTTTCATCCCGGCAGCCAATATCACCGGTATGGAACCAGCCGTCTTTCAGGGCCTTGTCCGTGGCCGCCTTGTCCTGCCAGTAAAAGGCCATGATATTMTGACCCTTGATCAGKATYTCCCCGGCATCGCCCACCGCGCARTCCTGYCCGGCCTCRTCAATGATCCTGACCTGACAATGTTGGGCGGGGAARCCGATGGARCCTTCGGTGTCAAAGGCATTGGCCGCSCGCTGRTGGATGGCAATGGGGCAGGTTTCGCTGGAGCCATAAACCTGTAACAGCGGGACTTTCCGCCCATGCCAGAAGGCGGTCATATCATCRGGGATCACGCAAGAGCCTGTGGTCATGCTTYTTAAGCTGGAAAAATYAACATTTTCCCAGYCCKSTTCCTGTTTCAGGGCRGGCATATGGGCGGGCAGGATAATGCCCATTGTCGGATGRTCCTCATTAATGGCCCGGATGGTATCCRCCGGGTCAAAGGCYTTATGGAGCAACACCGTTGCCCCGGTGCGYAAAATCGCYGTGGTYTGAATATTCATRCCGCCCACATGGAACATGGGCAGGATGGTCAGGGCMACATCTTTGATCGTCATGTCATGCATATGGATGCTGTTCAGGGCATTTGTTTCAAGGGCCTGCTGAGTCAGGACTGCCCCCTTGGGAAAGCCCGTGGTGCCGGAGGTAAAGATAATCAACAAAGGGTCATCCAGTTTCCCGCTAGCCTCTGTGTCCGCCTCTGTTCGCAATCGGTCCCGGCTGGCCCGGTCAACGAAGGTGCAATCCGGCAGGTCCGGTTTCAGGGCCGCGCCGTGATCCTGATAATCATCTTCGACAAACAGGRYTTTRGCCCCGCAAGTCTGGAGCATATGGCGATGTTCCGTCGGGGTCAGCCGCCAGTTGAGCGGCACGAAAATGGCTCCGAGCCGCGCACAGGCAAATAACAGATACAGCATACGCGGATGATTCTGTCCCAGATAGGCCACCCGGTCGCCGTGCTCAACATCAAGCCCATGATGTAGCAGGGCGGCGGTTTTCAAAATATTCTGCTGAAATTCCCCATAGGTGATGGCTTGGCCTTCATAGAGAATAGCGGTCTTGTCGGGGCATTGGGCGGCCCATTTGTCAATCCAGCATTCTATGGTCATCAGGTTCCCCCTCAACTACAATATATGACGCCGCTTTCCTGCAAAGCGGTACAATCTTGCGCACTATAGCCCGCTTCACTCAGGACTTTGGCGGTCTGTTCGCCGTAACGGGGCGGAAAGTTAAGCTCGGTCACGGCCCCGTCCACATCCACCGCCATGGGCTGCATATGGATTGTGCGGCCATCGGGCAAATGGGTCGTGGTCAGCTTCGAGGCAATAGCGGGCAGTTTCGCCACTGCCGGAATATCATTAATCCGGGCATGGGGAATGGTGGCCGCCATAAAATCTTCAACCAGTTCATCGGTGCTATAGTGTGACGTCAGGGCACCAATATCGGCATAAAGCGATTGCCGCTCTGCATGACGGCCTTCGTTGGTCTTGCGGACCTCATTGGCCAGCGAGGTAAATTTCGGGATTTCTGTCATCCGCTCCCACTGCACATCATTCCCAATGGCCAGATAGACAAAACCGTCTTTGGTGGGATAGGCATTGGTGGGGATGAATTTGCGATGTTCATTGCCGCAACGGGTAATTTCGGACTTGTCACAGTCAAAATCCAGCAGGGGCAGGGTGGTGATCAGCCAGCTTGCCGCCGCCTGCAGCATGGAAATGTCGATGCGCTTGCCCCGTCCGGTTTCCGCGCGTTCGGCCAGCCCCAGCATGACCCCCGCGTAGACCTCGTCCCCGGCCTTCAGGTCAATGAGCGGAATACCGGACAGGGTCGGCGGGCCGTCCTCATGTCCCGTGACCTCCATAAAACCGGACATGGCCTGTACGGCGGGATCATAACCCGGCACCCCCGGATAATCCGGCCCCATGGCGGAAATTCCGGCCCAGATCAAATCCGGTTTAATGGCACTCAGGGTGTCATAATCTATGCCCATCTGGGCGTAACGGCCCGGCAGGGTATTACAGCAGAATATATCCACATCCAGCTCGCGGATGATCTGATGCAGAATGGCCCGGCCCTTTTCATCTTTCAGATTGAGCGAGATGGTTTCCTTGCCCACATTGGGCGCCATGAAATAGCTGCGCCGATCATCGCCGTCCTCTATGATATGCTTGCCGATATAGCGGTTCGGATCACCGGGCAGGCCGCGTCCGTTGGGGGTCGCCTCTATGCGAATTACCCGCCAGCCCAGTTGGGCAAACCGCAGGGTCGCCGAGGGCAGGGACAGGGCCTGTTCAAGGCTTAGGACCGTTTTCTGTTTCATGCCTGTTTCTTTTCCCATATGGCTCTGGCGACCTTTTCGGGGGTCATGGGCGGRTTGAAAAAGCGGATGCCRGTGGCGTTATAAACCGCATTGGCGATGGCCGGGGCCACCACAATGGTCGGCAGTTCCGCAATGCCCTTGGCGCCGTACGGCCCCTCCGCGCAATCGCTTTCGATGAAATGAATATCCAGGTCCGGCATATCCGGCGCGGTGGGCAGCTTGTAATCCCGGAAAGACGGGTTCTTCAGGCGGCCTTCCTCGAAAATCATTTCCTCGCTCAGGGCAAAGCCAAGACCAAAGGCCAGCCCGCCTTCCATCTGGGCTTCAAGCCCCATGCGGTTAATGACCCGGCCCACGTCCTGCGCCATGGTCACTTTTTCCACCTTGACCTCGCCGGTGTAAGTATCCACCAGCACCTCGGCAATATGGACCGCGTGGGAATAGGCCGCCGAATGATTGGAGATATGATCTTTGCCTTCCGGTTCGCTGTTGGGTTCGTAATAGTCGCTGACCATGACCACATCCGGTTCCGGCTGGAAATGCATCTGACGCAGCATCTTGTCCAGCTTGGTAACCACAGCGCCGTCCTTGTCCTGTACGACGAAACCGCCGCGCAGGTCCAGTTCATCCGCAGAGACATTGGCCTGTTTTGAGGCCGCCGCCAAAATCTGTTTCTTGGCTTTGATGGCCGCGCGCCGCGCGCCATTACCGGCGATAAAGGTGGTGCGGGAGGCATGAACCCCCACATCCCATGGCCCAAGGTCGCTGTCATTATTGACCAGATTCACATGTTCGGTTGGCACGCCCAGTTCCTCGGCAACGATCTGGGCGATGACCGCATCAATGCCCTGCCCGATTTCAGACGCGCCGGTAATGACCGTCACCCGCGCATAGTCATCCATTTTCAGGATGGTGCCGCAACCGTCAGACTTATGGATTTTAGCCCCGCCCGCGTTGTGGATGGAACTGGCAAGACCTATGCCGCGTTTATAGCGGCCTTCCTGCGCGCGCTCAGCGGTATATTTGTTGAGCTTGTTCACATAGTCTGACGCCTCTGCCGCCGTGGTCAGACATTCGGCCAGCGCACATTCCCGCAAGAATGATTTTTGCGGTGTCACCTCGCCGGACTTCTGCGCATTCTTCAGGCGAAACTCGATCGGGTCCATGTCCAGTTTCTCGGCCAGCATATCCATATGCTGGGCGGTGGCATAGGTCATCTGAACATTGCCGTAACCCCGGAAAGACCCGGCGTAAGCATTGTTGGTATAGACGGCCTGCCCCTTGAAATCCACCACCGGCACCCGGTAATGGCCAGATACGGTGCGCATCATAATCACCGGAACCGTTGGTCCCCATGAGGTATAGGCCCCGTTATCCATCATAACATCTGCCGCCCGAAAGGTCAGAATACCATCAGATGTGCATCCGGTGCGCAGGTGCATTCTGGCCGGTTGACGGGTGGGACTATTGATGAATTCTTCTTCCCGATCAAACAGAATTTTGACGGGCCGCCCGGTTTTCTGGGCCAATATGGCCGCCACCGGCTCAAAGGGATAGACATCCAGCTTGGCCCCGAAAGACCCGCCTGTGGGCGGCTGAATCACCCGGATGTCACCGGGGTCAATACCCAAAGCCGGGGCCAGATCCATCTTGTAATTATAGGGATATTGGGTCTGGGAATAGATGGTTAGTTTGCCGTTATGGTCAAAATCAGCAATGGCGCAGGAGGTGCCCATACAGCAATGAGTCACATAATGCACATTAAACACATCATCCAGAATAATATCTGATTTCGCTTCCGCCGCGGCCATATCGCCGTGGGTGAATTCAAAAGACAGGCTTTTATTGTCCGGGAAGCGGTCCTGTATCACCGGCGCACCGTCTTTCAAGCCATCCTCGATGGTATATACCGGCGGCAGGTCTTTATAGATGACCTTGATCAGTTTCAGGGCCTTAGCGGCGATGGCCTCACTCTCGGCRGCGACAGCGGCCACCTCGTCCCGTTCGCAGCGCACCTTRTCTTTCAGGGGCGCGTTATCTTTGACAAAACCCAGTTTCAAATCCGGCGTATCCTTGGCGGTGATCACCAGATGAACACCGGGCAGACGCTCAGCCTCRGAGGTATCAATGCTTACAATTTCCGCATGGGTTCGTCCGGCATGGAGTATCTTGCCATAGAGCATCTGGGGCAGAACCATATCATTGATATAGCGGGTCTTGCCGATGGCCTTGGCGGGGGCATCGGGTTTCTTAATCCGCTTGCCGATCAGGCTGGTTTTTTCAATATGTTGAAAGGCGACTTGTTCACTCATGATATTATCCTTCTGCCCCGACAATGGCGGCAACGGCGTCCAGTACCTTGGTATATCCGGTACAGCGACAGATATTTCCTTCAAGCCCCCGTTTCATTTCTTCGCGGGTAAGGTTCGGGTTCTGMTTGACCAGATAATTGGCCTGTATGATCATACCCGGCATGCARAAMCCGCATTGAACYGCSCCGTGATCGACAAAGGATTGTTGCATGGGATGCATCTTGTTCCCCGCGCCCAATCCCTCAATGGTCATCACCGTGCGCCCGTTCAGGTCTGCGGCATACATAAGGCAGCTGTTGATAGTCATGCCGTCCACCTCAATGGTACAGGCCCCGCATTCACCCTCGCCGCAGGCATATTTTGTGCCCTTCAGGTCCAGAGAATCGCGTAACAGATTCAACACGGTCATATCCACCGGGACCTCGATATTGACCGGCCTGCCGTTCAGGGTAAAGTTAAGTTCTATTTTGACAGACATTGTTCAAAAGCTCCTCTGTGAATACGGCAATCAAATGGGTGCGATACCAGCTTGTGGCCCGAATATCGTCGATGGGAGTCGAATCGTCCTGTGCGGCGCGGGCGGCCTTGTCAATGACCTCGGCGGTCAGGACTTGCCCTTCCAGCAGGGCTTCGGTGGCTTTGCCGCGCAGGGGGGTTGGACCAACAGAACCAAAGGCCACCCGAACATTGTGAAACACGCCATCTTTATAATCGCCGCCAATACCCACACTGACGGTGGAAATTTCCAGTGCCGGGCGCGGGCCGGACTTGCGGAAATAGCCAACAAAATCTGCGCCGGGCGTGTCAAAAACCACCGCAGTCAGCAGTTCATTGTCATGTTTGATGGTCTTGCCGGGGCCGGTGAAAAAACGCCGTAAAGGCTCACGCCGAACCTCCATAGCGCCTTCTTTCCAGCTGGCCAGTTCCACCGATGCGCCCAGCACCAAAAGCGGGTTGATCATATCGCCCGCCGGGGACGCGTTACAGATATTACCGCCAAGGGTGGCCGCATTGCGGATCTGTTCGCTGGCAAAATGATCGGCGGCTTCTCTTAGGATTGCGGGAGCCAAGTCACTCTGTTTGATCTCCGATACGGTGGTCAGGCAGCCGATGCGGGTCTCGCCCTTCTGCTGTGTGATGCCGGACAGGTCGTTCACCCGGCRGMTRWNNANNAGGRTCGGNNGGCKTKSCSRCKSMGNGCCTKNCRTCAWNTCWGYGRKRTRNNARGTCGGTTCCCCCGGCAAGGATGGTCACCCCGCCGCTAGACAAGGCCTTTACCGCGTCGCTGACTGTATCCGGGGCAATATATTTTTCAATTTCTGACATTTTTCTGCTCTTCTTAAAAACGAATGGGTTCCTGATAAGTACCGTAAACTTCAACCAGTTTTTTGGTGATCTCGCCCACGGTGGCATAGGCCTTCACCGCCGCCACAATGGCGGGCATCACATTGTCATCGGCCTCTGCCGCCGCCTTGACCATRGCYAGCGTACGGTCCACGTCTGTCTGAGAACGTTCGGCTTTTACGGCGTTCAGATTTTCGATCTGCTGATCGGCATCCTTGGTGTCATAGGGGTGRAATTCCACCTCATTTTCCTCCTGATCAATCTTGTAACGATTGACCCCGACCTTGGGGAAAGCCCCGGATTGCAGGTTTTTCTGCATTTCATAGGCCTGCGCCGAGACCTTGGCCTGAATGATGCCTTCGGAAACCATTTTGACAATACCGCCCTCGGCCTCTACCTCGGCCATGGTCTCTTCCATCTTCTTGCGCATTTCGTTGGTCATGGTTTCCATATAATAGCTGCCCGCCAGCGGATCGACCGTTTCGCACAGGCCCATTTCCTCAATCAAGAGCTGCATGGTGCGCAGGGAAATACGCTGGGCATATTCCGACGGGATGGTATAGGCCTCATCAAAACAGCAGAGCGCCATGGTCTGGGCCCCGGACAGGGCGCTGATCAGAGCATAATAGGCCCCRCGTACAATATTATTTTCCGGCTGTTCAATGGTCAGCCCGCCGCCGCCGCCCGCCGCAATCATGCGCAACCACATGGATTTGGGATCTTTGGCACCGTAATCTTCYTTGATRATCTTGGCCCAYAGACCGCGCCCSGCRCGGAATTTGGCCACCTGTTCAAAAATATTACCGAAAATATTGAAGTTATAGCTGAGCCGTCCGGCAAATTCATCAATATGCAACCCRCGCTTTAACATRTCATCGGCGTAAGCTTTSGCGATACAAAAAGCATAGGCCATTTCCTGTTCCGGGGTCGCGCCGCTTTCRCGGATATGATARCCGCAAACGCTGACCGGGCTGTATTTMGGGGCRTTYTTGGCRCAATATTCAATGGTATCGCCGACCAGCTTGATGCTCGGCTCCACCGGGAAAATCCAKGTGCCGCGTCCGATAAATTCTTTCAGAATATCATTCTGGGCCGTGCCGCGCAGTTTGGTCACGTCATAGCCGCGCTTTTCCGCCATCGCCAGATACATGGCAATCAGRATMGCCGCCGAGCCGTTGATRGTCAGAGACACAGTAATTTTTTCCAGATCAATRCCGTCAAAAGCAATCTCGAAATCGCGCAGGGTATCCACCGCCATGCCRACMCGGCCCACCTCGCCYTCGGCCATGGGATCGTCCGTGTCCAGGCCGGTYTGGGTCGGCAGATCAAAGGCCACATTAAGGCCGGTCTGGCCGTTTTCGATCAGATATTGAAACCGCTCGTTAGTGTCTTTGGCATTGGCAAAGCCGGTATATTGGCGCATGGTCCAGGGCCGCTTGCGRTACATTTCCCGATGGATGCCACGCGTGAAAGGATATTCACCGGGCAAGCCGACCATCTCCACACCGCCGGAAGCRTCCACATCTTCCTGCGTATATAGGGCTTTTACCTCTATGCCGGATTCATTGATAATTTTATCTTGTGTCATGAATAATGCTCTCTATGCCAATTGCCGGTAACGGTTTTTGATGTAATCAATAATATCTTCAAAATGGCTGCCGGTGGGAAATATAGCGTCAATGCCTATCTTCTGAAGAACTTCATGGTCTTTCACCGGCACATTGCCGCCAATGATCCATAGCTTGTCTTCCAGACCATATTCTTTCAGCAGCGGCTTTAATTTCTCRCAAAAGGGAATATGAGACCCGGCCATGCTGGACAGGCCGATCACATCCACATTTTCGTTGGCCGCCGCCTCGGCAATCTGGCGCGGGGTTTTGCGCAGGCCCGTATAGATCACCTCAAACCCGGCATCCATCAGGGCGCGGACAACCACTTTCGCCCCGTGATCATGGCCATCAAGGCCCGGTTTCCCCACAAGAACACGTATTTTATTTTTCGTCATGAATTTAAGCCCTTAGCTATGGTCAATTTTAGAATTTCGCTGGTGCCGCCGCCAATCAGGGTAAAGCGCACATCGCGCAGGAACCTCTGCACCGGATATTCCATGGCAAAGCCGTAAGACGCCAGAACCCGCGCCGCCTTGTCACAAATGCTGGCGGCGGCTTCDGAGGCAAAAAGTTTTGCCATGGCGGCTTCCTGAAGATGGGGTTTGCCGGATGTTTTGAGCCARGCGGCATAATGCACAATATGRGTGGCGGCCTCWAGGTCGGTGGCCATTTCCGCAAGTTTGAGCTGAATCGCCTGAAAACGATTTATAGGCTTGCCGAATTGCGTGCGCTCGGCGGCATAKCGYACCGCTTCGTCAAGGGCSGCCTGCGCCACRCCAAGGGCCATGGCCCCGGTGATGATGCGGATTTCAGCCAAWACGGTTTTCAGATGCGCGCCGCCGTCGCCATATTCGCGGCTTAACCGGTGGCTGTCCGGYACAAAGCARTCMKRRAARGCRACCTCKGACGTGGGCAAGGCCCAAACGCCCATTTTCTCAATGGCGCGGCCCACATGCAGGCCCTTAAAATCCTTTTCCACCARAAAWATAGTCAGCTTCATATCCGGYCCCGCCTTGGCAAARACSGTAAARAAGTCGGCCATGGGYGCGGCGGTTACCCACATTTTCTGSCCATTTAGAAGATARCCACCRTCCACCTTTTTRGCGTTGGTCGTCAGACTCATAAGGTCACTGCCCGCGTTAGGCTCGGTCATACAGATGGCCCCGATYTTCTCMCCSCGCAGGGCTGGTTTRAACAGCCGTTCCTTAATATCGYCATTGCCCARAAGATGWAGRAAATTGGTGCCCATRAGCGATTGCATGGCRACGCARCCCGCCAGCGACATRGACCCGCGCGAAACYTCMCGCARGGCCAGACACAGGGCCAGAAGGTCAAGATTGCTGCCGCCCATATCTTCTGGATAGCGCATACCAAAAAAGCCAAGCTCACCCAATTCCCGGAACAGCTCATATGGATATTCGTGGGCTTCGTCAATGGCTTCCGCTTGTGGTATGATGCGCTCATCACARAAACGGGTGAAGGTTTCCTTTATCAGTCTATGGTCTTCGGACAGGTCAAAATCCATGGATCAKCCCTCCGCATAATCATAGAGTTCRGCGGCTTTTTCCTTTGAGATAATACCGTCACGGATTTCCCGGGCAAGAGTTTCACGGTCCCGCTCGCCGGGCCGGCCATAACCGCCGCCGCCGCCGGCAATCTGAAAATAGAYGGTGCCTTTGGGCACATTCTCRATCAGGTCTTTATTGTTGGGGATAACCTCTGTGCCGTCAGGATAGGTCATYTTGATCAGGTTCAGGCCGCCGCCCTTGCCGCCAAACAGGCCGAATGAKCCCTCAAAATCRCCGTCGCCAAAGGTCACAATCTGGGTATCGTCGGAGCCGATTTCATAGATGGTTTCRGTGCCAAGCCCGCCGCGCCAGCGTCCGGCCCCGGCGCTATCCATGTCATATTCATGCTTGATCAGGGTATGGGGGGTTTGCTGTTCAAACATCTCATAATCCTGATCCAGAACACCGCCGGACGCATCAATCATRCCAATATGGTCATAGCCATCGGTGCCGTCCATGGCCCCGGACCCGCCCTTCATGCCCATRAAGAAAATATCAACGTAAGTATCATCCTTTTCCGCATCTTTGCCCGTGGACAGGGAACAAAGCAGATTATTCCAGCCTGCGGTTACCTTACTGGGCATAACCGGAGACAAAGCGCGAATGATGGCATCCGCATTGGGCGGACAGAGGTGATTGCCGAAAGTGGTTGCCTTGGGGTAGGACGCATTAAGAATCTTACCCTCGGGGATCAGGATTTCAATGGGTTCSACCATGCCCTGATTATGGGGAATGTCGGGGTTGACCATCTGCAGGAAGGTCAGGATGGTGGCCGAGGCGCTGGAAGTATAGGTCCCGTTTACAAAACCATCGGTCTGGGCGTCTGTATCTTCGTAATCGAAGGTGATCTTTTCATCCTCGACGGTAATTTTAACCCGGATGGTAAATTCACTGCCCTTATGGCGGCCATCATAAAAGACCTTGCCTTCACCGCGATAAATGCCGTTGGGTACTTTACGGATTTCGGCTTGCATCATTTTCTTGGTCGCCTCAAACAAGGCTTGTTTATGGTCCTGATAACTCGTCAGGCCATATTTGCCGATCAGGTCCAGCATCCGCCGCTCGCCAATAACGCACGCGCCCATCTGGGCTTTCATATCGTGTTGTACGATGTCAAAGCGGATATTGGCAAAGATCAGATTCCAGATGTCTTTACGTAATTTTCCGCCTTCCACCACCTTGATAGGCGGGATACGCAGGGCTTCCTGCCAGACCTCGGTGGCATTGGGGTTATAACCGCCCGCCACATTGCCGCCAATATCGGCCTGATGSCCCTTGACCGCTGACCARGCCACAAGMKSMCCGTCAAARAARATYGGYTTGTAAACCGCCACATCGTTATTCTGATTGCCCATGGAGAAGACATCATTATGGAAAAAGACATCGCCCTCATTAATGTCGCCGTCATAATAGCCGATGATATATTTACAGACCGGGGCCAGAGAGAAAGCCAATATGGGCAGATTTTCCATCTGTTCCAGCATATTGCCCTCGCCGTCATATAATCCGGTGACGAAATCCTTGGCCTCGCACAGGATGGGTGAGCGGGTGGATTGCTGAACCGAAATGCTCATTTCATCGGCAATGGATTTAAAGGCCCGCGCATATACGGACAATAAAATAGGGTCTATTTTGCTCATGCCGTCTCTCCTTTAATCAGTGAGGATACTAAATCGGTTCGGTCCTTGCGATACAGGGCRAAGGAGCCATATTGGTCAATSACRCAATTRAAKGTGCCGCCRACAAAGATSGCCGTTGTYACCTGTTCAATCATRGCCGGGCCGTCCACATGATTGCCGTGAACCATCTTGTGACCATCATAGACCGGAACGGTACGGAATTCTTTATCTTCCGGGATATAGACGGACCGCTCCCCCTTGATGGCATGGGCGGCATCAGCGGAAGATTTCTCTTCGGTGCGGAAGGCGGGTTTTTCCACCTCGCCGACGCTTTGCACCCGAACATTGATAATTTCAACCGGCGCATCGGCATCGCCTTCCAATGAATAGCCGAACAGACGGTTATGCTCTTCGTGGAAGGCGGCGGCGATGGCGTCAAGGTTATGGGTATCAAGGTCACTTTGGTTCACTTCAACCGATACCTCATGATAYTGGCGCAGATAACGACAGTCCAGCTTRATGAYAGTGCTGCGGCGATCCTCGGGGATATTTTCCTGTTCCAGCAGTTTGTTGCCCTCATCCACCATGGCGCTGATCATCTCATTCAGGGCCGTCCAGTCCAGATTACCCAGCAAGGCCACAAAAGTGCGGACAAAATCATGACGCAGGTCAGACATCAACATGCCCGCCGCACAGAGGATGGAGGATTCACGGGGCACCAGCTGAAACGGTATTTGCAGTTCTTCGCAGATCAGACAGCTGTGGGTTGGCCCCGCGCCGCCCGCCACCACCAATGGAAATTCCCGGGGGTCAAAGCCGCGCTTGATGGTAATTTCGCGGATACCCTGCGCCATATTGTTGCAGGCAATGCGGTACATACCCGCCGCAGCTTCCTCAATGCTAAAGCCCATGGGGGTTGCCACATGTTCGTCAATGGCCTTGCGCGCGGCGTCCATATCCAGTTTCATGGTTCCGCCAGCGAAAAAGTCCGGGTTCAGATAACCCAACACCAGATTGGCGTCGGTACAGGCCGGCTTTGTGCCGCCTTTCATATAGCTRGCCGGGCCGGGAGCCGCGCCCGCACTTTGTGGACCCATACGCAGCAACCCGCCTTCATCCAGCCAGCCGAGCGAGCCACCGCCCGCGCCGATGGTATGGATGCCCAGCATGGGCAGGGCCAGACGGCGGCGGTCAATCTCGCCCTCGTTAACCACAACCGGGCTRCCGACCACAAGGGCCGCCTCAAAACTGGTGCCGCCCATATCAACCACAATACAGTTTTCCTGATTGTGGGCACGGACATATTGCAGGCCCGCACCRGGSCCCGCCGCCGGACCGGACAACAGGGTCAGGGCGGCTTTTGCCTTGGCAATCTGAGGTGTCATCACCCCGCCGTTGGATTGCATGATCAACAGAATRCCCTTGAAGCCAATGTCTTTCAGGCGGGCAAGAAGCTGGTTCAGATAATGGTCCAATATGGGGCCGATATAGCTGTTCAGGACCGTGGTGCTGACCCGCTCATAAAAACGRATGGAGGGYAGMARRTCYGATGATACGGTCAAATAAGCCTCCGGCATTTCCCGGCGCACCAGCTCGGCGGCGCGCTGTTCATGGTCGCCGTTGGCAAAGCTGTTCATAAAACAGATRGCCACSGCYTTGACCCCGTCYGCCTTGAACAGGTCAATGGCTTTTTGCACGTCATTCAGGTCAAGGGGTTTGATCTCCTTRCCGTTACGGTCCAGCCGYCCGCCAACRCCCTGACGCAAATAGCGGGGGACCAGCGGCACCACATTKGTGCAACGGTTGTTATATTGTTCCTCACGAATRCCCCGGCGCATTTCCARCGCRTCSCGSACCCCTTCGGTGGTGATCAGGCCGGTCTTGGCCCCGTTACTGGTCAGGGTGGCATTGGTGGTTACYGTSGTGCCGTGAACGATGGTATCCACGGCGGCGGCAAGCTCCGCCAGRCTCRTGGGCGGGTCCATGCTTTCGGCAATGTCCGTCAGRCCGTTCATGACCGCGATCGACGGGTCGGACGGCGTGGACAGGGTCTTGTAAATGCGGGTTTCCTTGCCGGACTGGTCGACGAAAAAGTCGGTGAATGTCCCGCCCACATCAATGCCAATTTTTAGACTCATCTGTATTTCCTTAAAGCTRTTTTGTTTATTTCCGGTCCACGACCTGTATGACGATGGCCATGGCGGTATCRCCCGCCGCACAGCCGCTGAACAGACCGTATCCGCCGCCGCGCAGGGCCAGTTCCTCAATCAATTCGATAACACTGCGCAGACCCATTGGCCCCTGCGGATGYCCCCAGATCAGGGAACAGCCATAATTATTCATATYCKTRACATCTATGCCAAACTGATCGGCGAAAAACAGATCATTWACCGCAAAGGGATTGTGGGTTTTGATGGCGTCCATCTGTTCAATRGAAAGGCCCGCCTGTGCCAGTGCGGCCTGCGCCGCCGGAACCGTGGCYTTGGGCATATAGGCCAGCTCAACCCGGGACTGCCCGATGCCAAGGACTTTTATCTGAATGCTGCTGTCCTGACTAAGCTCTTTCGCCTTGTCCGGGGYSGCCATAATCAGGGCGGCATTGCCGTCCGCCGGRTGGGTCTGGCCGCCAAAGGTGATGGWGCCTTCCTTCATCACAGGACGCAATCCCSCCAGCCCGTCGGCGGTGGAGGYAACAATCCCCTCATCCCCGGTCAGTTGATTGGCGGTTTTCTTGAAATTGGGCCTTGGCACATCRAAKGGCAGGGTCATATAGCGTTTCTGAAAAGCATGATCATCGGCCAGCGCATCGGCATATTGTTCCTGCCGCATGAGCACGACCTCATGCTGTTTCTCGCGAGAGATATTATAATCCCGGGCCACATTCTCKGCRGTTTGCAACATGGAATGGCCGCCAAGGGGGTCATAGCCGAAATTATCCATGGTCCAGTTTTCGGTCTTGCCGGTGCCGCCCGGMCCCGCCGGATTGGGGTAATAGACYTGCGGYCCGTTGGACACCCGGTCRGCGGCAATGATCAGCGATGCGGTGGCCTGYCCGGTTTCAATCTCCWGCGCCCCGTTCAGCATACARCGYACGCTGGTGGCGCAGGCCTGCCCGATGGTCGGMCCGCCCACATGGTCCAGCCCCGCCATGCCCGTCACCCACGGCAGGCCGTAAAAAGCATGTTGCTGCGGCACGGAAGTCCCCAGAACGCCGTAATCCAGCAATGTGCCATCCATATCCCGCTTTGCCATTTCGGCGCGGATCACATGGGCGGCAAATTTAAGGCTATGCAGGTTCGAGAAACTGCCCTGCCACCGGCAAAAGGGGGTGGACCAATAGGCTCCGTATGGTATTTCCGCGATATAAGACATGACGTGTATCCTGTAAAATAATAATGGGGTTTGATCGGTTTTTCTTTGTGCGTTTTTATAATACCCTATGCCCCAGAATAGAGCAAAAAAGCCGCCGGAAACAAATAATAGTTTCTTATGATTGACATTAGAAATTCTAATATCAATATAAACATATATAAAACAAATAGTTACCTTATAATATATTAGATATATATGGATTTTAAGGTTGTATTTTTGATATTATATGATATTTGGTATAAGTATTTCTAACGTAGATAATCGAGAATCACATGGGACGCAACCTGCCGAACCTGAATGCCATTCGCGCCTTTGAGGCGGTGGCCCGCCATTTAAGCATCACCCGCGCATCTGAGGAACTGAATGTGACGCAAGCGGCGGTCAGCCACCAGATCAAGGCATTGGAAGGCCAGATGGGGGTAATGCTGTTCCGCCGTCATAACAAGGGGCTTTTGCTGACCAAAGAGGGGCAGACCATGGTCCAGCCCATGACCAATGCCTTTGACATGATCGCCGATGCGGCGAATCTGATCGTTAATAGCGAAATTCAGATTTTGAAAGTTTCCATGCTCAGCAGTTTTGCCACGGGCTGGCTCATGCCGCGCCTTGATAAATTTTACCGGCAATATCCCAATATCGACATCCGGGTCATGGTCAGCAACAAGGAATACGACATGTTGAAGGCCGGGGATGTGGATATTGATCTGCGCTACGGTGACGGCAAATGGCCCCATGTGGACAGCCAGAAATTCCTGCCCGAAGAAATCTTCCCGGTTTGCAGTCCGGATATTCTGAAAGGCGATATTCCCCTGAAAACACTGGATGATCTGGGCCGTCATGTGTTGCTTCATGACAATAAGATGATTGGCTGGAAGGAATGGCTGGACGATGCGGGGATCAAGGGCATTGACCACAGCCGGGGGCCGGGATTTTCCCATTATCAGATCACCCTGCTGGCGGCGACATTGGGCCATGGCATTGCCCTTGGCCGGATGCCGCTGGTGTCGGATGCCCTGAAAAAAGGTGATCTGGTGCGCCCCTTTGACATCAGCCTGCCCACGGGCATGGGCTATTATGTGATCAACACCAACACCGCCACCGACAAATCAAAAATCCGCTCCTTCACAGGCTGGCTGATGGAGGAGGTCAGGATATTTGAGGATGCTTTTGAGGACTGATTTGACAAATAAAGAGCGAGGACAATATATTATTATATTGCGTTATGCGCGTAACGCATATATAGTATTTTAATGATTAAGGGCTTCAATCATAAAGGACTGGAACGTTTCTTTACCAAAGGGAGCAAGGCGGGGATTCAGGCGAACCATGCCGCAAAGCTTCGCATGCAACTTACAGCTCTGCACACTGCCGTGGATATAGACGATATGCGGCTTCCCGGATGGCGATTGCATGGTCTTACGGGCAGGCAAAAAAACACTTGGTCAGTATGGGTAAATGGCAACTGGCGCGTCACTTTTGTTTTTGAAAATGGCAATGCCTATATTGTAAATTATGAGGATTATCACTAATGGAATATCAACAGCATAACCCGCCCCATCCGGGAGAATTCATCCGCACCGTTTACCTTGAGCCTTTGAAGCTTTCGGCAAATGCAGTTTCAAAGAAGCTCGGGGTACATTCCTCCACATTTGGCCGCCTTGTCAGCGGAAAAAGTGATGTCTCTGCCGAAATGGCCATAAAACTCGAAGCTGTTCTCGGGCGTAGCGCCGAAAGCTGGTTGCTTATGCAAGACCAATATGATCTGACCAATATTCGTAGGGCGGTGGATGTGAGTGGCTTAACAGCCATCAATTTTTCTTAAGATTACGCTCCTTCACAGGCTGGTTGATGGCGGAGGTCAGGGTGTTTGAGTCTGTGATACTCTAAACATTTGCAAAAAGATTGAAAGAAAAAGGAAAAGCCCATAAACTCGCCCTGAAGACGATGACCGGAAAATCCATTTTCATCTCAAATACTCTAATAAACAATTTAATGATACAGTTGCTAAATTACGGAGTTTATATGCCTGAAGAAATATTGCTGGAATTTCCAGAAGACCATATAGCGGTGGTGCGGCTTAACCGGCCAAAGGCGTATAATGCCCTGAATTTAAACTGCCGGACCCTGATTGCCGAGAAATTCGATCAGTTGAAAGCGCGCGAGGATATTCGGGCGGTGATCATCACCGGCAATGAAAAATCCTTTGCYGCCGGGGCGGACCTGAAGGAAATGTCGGKCYTMAGTGCGGTGGATTATTATAAATCCCATGTGGAGCGGCTCTATAATGCGTTCGCCGATTATCCGCGCCCGGTGATCGCGGCGGTCAACGGCTTTGCCCTTGGCGGCGGTATGGAGCTTGCCATGATTTCCGACATTATTCTGGCGGGGAAAAGTGCCAAATTCGGCCAGCCCGAGGTCAAGGTCGGGGTCATGCCCGGCGCGGGTGGATCGCAAAGACTGGTACGGGCAGTGGGTAAATATAACGCCATGCGCCTGTGCCTGACCGGCATGATGATCGGCGCGGATGAGGCACATGGCATGGGGCTGGTCTGTGAGGTGCTTGACGATGACAAGGTCATGGACCGGGCCATGGAAATGGCGCGGGAACTGGCCGCTTTGCCGCCGCTCGGGCTGGAGCATATTAAATATGCCATCCTGCATGGGCCTGATATGTCCCTCGAAAGTGCGCTGGGGCTGGAGCGGAAAAGTATGCAGGTCTTGCTATCCAGCAAAGACCGGGCCGAGGCCACGGCGGCCTTTCTGGAAAAACGCAAAGGCACCTATAACGGCGAATGATTTTTGAGGCGATCCAGCATATCCTGACCCCGGCCAGAAAAGAGGTCAAGGCCCTGGGATATGTCCGCGAAGCCATCGCCATCGAAGCCCGTTACAAGCGATGCCATGCGGCTTGGGCCACTCACCTTAAAAAATGTCACCATCATATTATGACGGCGGCGGAAGGGCTCGCGCCCAATGCGACCATCATGATTGTCGGCTCCGGCGCCCTGCATGATGTGCCGATGGCGGATTTGTCAGCCTATAACCTCATTCTGGTGGATATTATCCATCTGCCCAAAGTTCGGCGACGATACCGGAATGATCCTAAGGTGCAATTTATGGAGCAGGATGTCACCAGGTTGGTTCAGCCGATGCATCAAAGCGGGGCATCCTCAGGGATGCCGCCGCCTTTACCCAGGGCAGACCTTGTGATTTCCCTCAATATCCTGTCTCAATTGCCCCTGAATCTGACCAAATATGCCCAGAAACGATCCATCCCCCTGCCCGATGATTTTGCCAGATCAGTGATGGTGGATCATCTGATTTTGCTAAAGACAATTGCCCCTCACGTCCTGATCATTGGAGATATGGAAAGGCACTATAAAAAAGATACACTGTTGGTGGAAACAGAATTCGCCCTGCCGGATATTGGCCTGCCGGCACCAAATGAAACATGGCCTTGGCATATCGCACCAAAAGGGGAACTGGATAAAGATATTTCCCTCACCCATCAGGTAGGTTGCTGGCATATATAACCCTCTATGCCCCCGGAACAAAAAGGTATCAATGGCTTATTATGCTGCTGAATAGTTTCTTTCTATTCTTGGCCCTCACCAATTTGGCACCGTTCTACGCGCTTGTTTAGAGTACCCTGCACTTACTACCGCCATTTGAATTATAGGTCATTGCCCCGTTATAGACATATGCTGTCAGACGGTTTGAAGAATAATTCTGAAATGAGTACCATCCCCATCGGATTTAACCAGTTCGAGCGCACCGCCGTGAGCTTCCAGTATTTCTTTTGATATGGCAAGGCCAAGGCCCGCGCCGCCGTTGCTGCTGCCGTGGAAAGGCTGGAACAGGGTGGCTTTGATCTGGCCGGGGATGCCGGGGCCGTTATCTTTGATGTCAATGATTGTCTGACCATCTTCTTTTCGGGCGGTAAAAGTTATTGTGCCGCTGTCCTTCATGGCTTGCACCGCGTTGCGGGACAGATTCAGGAATACGCGGAATATCTGATCACTGTCGGCCTGAATAGTGAGATCTTCGGGGAAATCCGGCATGATATGAATCCCGCCAAGGTCAGTCACGCCAAGAGAGAGACAGACTTCTTCGACGATTGGCAGAAGGGGGACAGATGAAATATCAGGCTCCTCAAGACCGGCATTGCCATATTTCAGGGTATTCTCGCAGAGCCTTATCGCCCGGTCTACCGCCTTGACAAAGCGGGGGGCCAGTTTTTGGACGACCGGGTTGTCAACATTGCTTAAATGATCGGAGACCATCTGGGCGCTGGACAGGATATTGCGCAGGTCATGGTTGATCTTGCTGACGCTTTCCCCCAATTGGGCCAAATGCCTTTTCTGAATCAGGGCGGCGCGGATTTCATTCTGCATGGCGGCCAGTTCCCGCATGACGATACCAATCTCATCGGCCCGTCCCTCATCAGAAAGGTCAATAGGCGCATTTTCCGGGGCCGCCCGAAAGGCCGCCACGCTCCGGGTCATCTTTTGCACCGGACGGATCAACAGGCAGGACAGGCTGAAATAAACCAACCCGGCGGTAATCAGGGATATAATGATCGAGAGCAACATCACATTAATGGAAAAACGCCGCATATCCTCACATAACAGATTTTCATAAAAGATAATTTCGATGAAGGTACCCTCATCGTGTATAACAGGGTTCTGCTGTGTGGCATCTGCCTGCATGAAATTAGCATAGCCCTTGACCTGTATCAGGCTCTTGTGGGGATGAAAGTGGAACAGGCTTTTTATGGTATCGCGTATCATATCCGAATAAGACGCATCACGCATGTCATAACGCATGGCCACATTCAGGGGTTGATCCGTGTTGAGAACAAGCTGCCTTTTGTCCTTTTGCTTTAAACTGATAGCCACCACCCCTGCATTACCCAGCAGCTTGCGGGACAGCATTTCGCCAATCATATGGTCAGGGGCCGCTTCGATGGCCAGAATGGCTATATTAGCAGCGGCCAGCCTTTCCTCAAGCCATGTTTTACGAAAATTAACCACCGACGGCACATAGATCAGAACCTCTGCCAGCAGGACAAAGAACATGGTCAGCAACAAAAGTTGCAGAGAGAGATGAGACCTGAGTTTCTGAAACATGAAAGCGGTGTGTTTCCTCTATAGGGTTATATGTGCCAGACTTATTCAAGTGTAGCTATTTTTTTGATCAATAGGTAGAAAAAATTATACGCATAATATATAAGCTAAAAAACGGTGTATAGGCGGTGTTGGTGATTGACTCACCTTGTGAATGGCATTATACACCCCATTTGAAATCGAACGTCAGATTATTGTGGTCTGGCGATAATTTATATACGCCGTTATGATCCATAAAATAACGGTATATGGAGTAGTCCAGTGAAACGTACATTTCAACCAAGTATTCTGGTTCGTAAACGCCGTCATGGTTTTCGCTCGCGGTCGGCCACTGTTGGTGGTCGCCGGGTATTATCCGCACGCCGGGCCAAGGGGCGCAAACGCCTGTCCGCTTAAATCCTGACCACAGGGTTAAGATATTTTCAGCAGCCGGCCCTGAGATTTCAGCGGCCGGTTTTGTTGTTTGGAAAGAGTGATGACCAAGCCTTCCGACCATAACAAACACGATATTCCAACGCTGGCAAAGCGGCGGGATTTCCTGCGCATTGCCGCCACCCGTAAAAAATGGGTTGCCCCCGGTATGATTGTTCAGATGGCCAAAGCTACTGAGGACAGGTCCGCCATCCGGGTTGGCTATACTGCCAGCAAAAAGGTCGGCAATGCGATCCGGCGCAACCGGGCCAAGCGGCGGCTTCGGGAAGTGGTGCGCAAAAGCCTGTGGGATCGGGGCGTGCGGGGTTATGATTATGTACTCATCGCCCGTTCGGCAACAGTGGATATGTCCTTTGATCAGCTGATTCGCGATTTTAACTGGTGTCTCAAACGCTTAAAGCCCTCAAACGCTCGGGATTTATCGGCTGAAACCGCTGATCAGACCCCCGGCACAGGGGGGAAGGCGTGATTCTCCTCAACTGGCTCTTGAAAGCCTTGATCACAGTCTATAGATATACTCTTTCGCCGCTTTTGGGTAAAAACTGTCGTTATCTGCCCACATGTTCGGAATATGCCACAGAGGCCATTGATCGTTTTGGGGCTTTTAAAGGCGGCCTGTTGGCGATCCGGCGTATTGGCCGCTGTCATCCCTGGGGAGGCCACGGGTTTGATCCGGTACCGGAAAAAGATAATGACACTGATAATAGGCAAGGCCGATGATGTCGGTCCAATGAATAAAGTAACTAGAGAAGCAGTCCATGGAAGACAACCGTAATTTTATGATCGCCATTGCCCTGACTATGGTGATTTTGCTGGGATATACCTATCTGTATGATGCGCCCCGTCAACAGGCGGCAGAGCAGGCCCGTCAGGAACGACAAGTGGCACAGGCCGAACAGAAAAGCGATGAAATCCCTGATTTCAGCAGCGGTTCAAATGCCACGGATACTATCCCCGGCCAAAACCCCATGGATGCGGCGTCCGTGAGCGTTGATCGGGACGAATTGTTGACTGTTCGGGACCGGATTACCATCGAAAGTCCTCATGTGCATGGCTCCATCGCTCTGAAAGGGGCGCGGATTGATGACCTGACCCTGACCGATTACAAGGAAACGCTGGACCCGGATTCGAAAGATGTGGCCCTGCTCAATCCGGTGGGGACAGCGGATGCCTATTTCGTTGATTTCAACTGGGGCGTGGACGGGGCCAAGGGGCCGGATAAAAATTCTGTCTGGACGACGGACAATGATATGCTTGAGGCCGGGGGCAGCGTTACCCTCAAATGGGACAATGGCGCCGGATTGCTGTTCAGCCGTACCATCTCCCTTGATGAAAATTACATGTTCTCTGTAACCCAGGAAGTGACCAATACAACGGATGCAGCGATCAAGGTGGCCCAATATGGCCGCATCGTCCGCCATAGCCGTCCAAAGGGCCGGTCGCTGTATATCCTCCATGAAGGCCCCATGTGGTCACTGGATGACGGTATGGAGGAATTTACCTTCTCTGACCTTGAGGATATGGGCAAGACGGAAAAGAAAACCGCCACGGGCACCGATGGCGGCTGGGTCGGTATCACCGACAAATATTGGCTGGTGGCGTTGATCCCGGACCCTAAAAAGGACTTTAATGTAGAGGTCTATCGCCGGGGCGATGACACTTCAGAAAAATTCTATGCCAATTTCTTTCACGGCTGGACCACACTTAAGGCCGGGGAAAGCTATGTGGAAAACTCCCGTCTGTTTGCCGGGGCCAAGAAGGTTTCCCTGCTGGATTATTATACCGACGTTGAGCATGTCAAAATGCTCAATTATGCCATTGACTGGGGGATGTTCTATTTCCTGACCAAGCCGATTTTCTATCTTCTGGAACTGCTTTACGGTTTTGTGGGTAACTTCGGCGTTGCTATTTTGTTGCTCACCGCCATTGTCAAGCTGGCCATGTTCCCCGTCGCCAACAAGGGCTATAAGTCCATGAACAAGATGAAGGTCCTGCAGCCCAAAATGCAGGCCCTGAAGGAAAAATACAGCGATGACAAAACCAAACTGCAACAGGCCACTATGGAACTGTACAAGAAGGAAAAGGTCAATCCGGTGTCCGGGTGCCTGCCCATGTTCCTGCAGTTTCCAGTATTTTTCGCCCTTTATAAAGTGCTGTATGTGACCATTGACATGCGTCACGCGCCTTTCTTTGGCTGGATCAAGGATCTGTCCGGGCCGGATACTATGCTGGTCACCAACCTGTTCGGTCTGATCCCGTGGGAGCCAACGGGCTTTCTTGCCCTTGGTATTCTGCCGATCTTTATGGGCTTTACCATGTGGCTGCAGATGCAAATGAACCCATCGTCCGGCGATCCCATGCAGCGCAAGATCATGATGTTCATGCCCATCGTCTTTACCTTCATGCTGGCCCAATTCTCTGTGGGTCTGGTGATCTACTGGACGTTCAGTAATATTCTGGGCATTCTTCAACAATGGATATTAATACGGCGGGCCGATCCGGTGCCGGCAAAGACCAAGGCCTGATCCATGGAGGGACTGAGCGAAGCGGAACAGGCCGCTCAACAGGAACAGGAAAGGCTGGAACAAGGCCGCCTGCTCTTTTCCGGGCAGGCTGAATTTCTGCTGGGGGTTGTGGCTTTACAACATCTACCGCCGCCGGACAGGATAGAAGTCTCCTTTGCCGGGCGGTCCAATGTGGGCAAATCGAGCCTGCTGAATGCGCTGGTGGGACAAAATAGTCTGGCCCGCACGTCCAACACGCCGGGCCGCACGCAGGAGGTTAATTTCTTCACGGTGAAGGACAACCTCTATCTGTCGGACCTGCCGGGCTATGGCTATGCCAAGGTATCCCGTTCTCTGGTTAAGGATTGGACCAAGCTGTTGAAAAGCTATCTGCGCGGGCGGCCCAATTTGCGCCGGGCCTTCGTGCTGGTCGACAGCCGCCACGGCATCAAGGATAGCGACCGGGACATCATGACCATGATGGATGACGCGGCGGTTTCTTATCAGGTTATCCTGACAAAAGTTGACAAATTAAAAAAAACGGCGCAGGACATGGTGCTGGAAAAAACCAGAATAGAGATCGCCAAGCATGTGGCGGCACATCCGGATATTATCCTGACCAGTTCGGCCAAGGGGGATGGTATCGGGGAACTTAGGGCGGCTATTGCTGACCTTGTTTACGGGAATTAGATGACTATGACAGAAAAATACGCTTCAAAACTGGACGATCAAAAGACAAGCTGGATTAAAAAAGCCAGCATCCTGTCAGAGGCCCTGCCCTATATGCGCCGCTATAGTGGCCGAACCATCGTCATCAAATACGGCGGTCATGCCATGGGCGATGAGGATCTGGCCCTGAGCTTTGCCCATGACGTTGTCCTGATGAAACAGGTGGGGATGAATCCCATCGTGGTTCACGGCGGCGGCCCGCAAATTGGCCGTATGCTGGACCGGTTGAAAATTGAAAGCTCCTTTGTGGATGGCCTGCGGGTCACGGACAAGGCCACGGTCGAAGTGGTGGAAATGGTCCTGTCAGGCAGTATCAACAAATCCATTGTCGGGGCCATTAACAGCGTCGGTGGCCATGCGGTGGGCCTGAGCGGCAAGGATAATAACCTTGTGGTCGCAGAAGCCCTGCGCCGGACCAAGAAAGACCCGGATTCACAGATTGAGCAGATTCTGGATCTGGGCTTTGTGGGTTATCCCAAGCATGTGAATGCGGATTTCCTCAAGATGTTCAAATCCACCAACATCATTCCGGTCATCGCGCCCATTGGCCTTGGCGAGAAGGGTGAGACCTATAACATCAACGCAGATACCATGGCCGGCGCATTGGCCGGGGCGGTCAAGGCGGAACGCCTGTTGCTGCTGACCGATGTGGCGGGTGTTATAGGCAGTGACCAACAGCTATTGTCTGATATGACAGAAATTCAGACTCAGAAGCTGATCGCCGACGGCACCATTCACGGCGGTATGATCCCCAAAGTGAATACCTGCCTTCAGGCGGTGGATCAGGGGGTCGGCGGGGCCGTGATTATTGACGGACGCGTGGAACATGCGTTGCTTTTGGAGCTGTTCACCGAACATGGGGTTGGAACCCTGATCCGCAAGCAGTAATTATCAACCGCCGTCATACAGGGCCAGATCATACTTCATTTCAATTTCCGACAGAGGGAAATCAAGGCCGTTTTTGGCGTTGAGCAGCTGGCTCGACGGCACGCAGGCAATTTCCTGCTGAATTTTAAGGGCGGTGCGCATATTCAGCTCACAGCGCCAGGCCAATGCCACCACCCGGCGGCCTTTTTTGCTGTTGATGATCTTCCGGATGGAATCCAGCGGCATTTTTGCCATATATGACAGGCATTGCATCAAAAGCTCTCGCTGGCGGTTCTTTATGGTATTTTCAATGAAGTCATCGTCCAGAAGCCCCTGATCATAGAATTTCCGGGCCTGTTCCGCCAATGTGTCCTGATCTTCCTGATCAAAATCATTTTCCCTGATCCGCTTGCGCACTTTGGACAACAGGTTATTGGCAACAGTCTTGTCAAGTTTATGGGTTATGATCATCCGGTCAACCAGTGACGAGGCGACGAAACCGGCGATGCGCTTGATGGCCCGGATGGATAAATTCGCGTTGGTCACCAGCGGGGGATGCAGCTCCTCTACCTCCTCCGCCTGATCAATGATGGCATCCAGCGTACTTTCCCGGATTTGAGCGTTTTCATTGGCCAGCAGGGCCGCCACCGCCGGAATATCCAGCGACATGGTGATGGCTTCCGAAACTTCTTCGTCCACATGGCGGCGATTTGCAATGGCTGTCAGGGCGCCGCTGGCCGTGGTGGCGGCAATGATTTCCGTCAGGTCATCAGTGCTGAGCAACGGCGAATATTCCAGAACCGGGGCGCTGACATCTGCCTCACTGTCATGGGCCAGCTTCATGATGATATGCTTGGGCACACAGTCGAATTTCTTTAATTCCTCGGACACGATCCGGCGCACTTGCGGCAATTGGTCGCTGGCCAGTGTTTCCAACATCTCGATGGCCTGTTCGCGTATCTTTGTAACCTGGTCTGCCGGAATATCCGGCAACATGCGGGCAATCTTCCGCGCCAGTTCCGCGCGGACCTCACAATCCTCATCCGTGACAAGGATCTTGTCCGCGTGATAGGGGGTGCTTTTGTTAATGGCGATTTTCCGGCGAACTTCCGGGGAAACATCGCTGGCCAGATAATAAAGCATTTCCGGTTTGGTATCCGCGTTGGCGGCCAACCGGCGCTTGTCCCGTTTATTCTTGTCTTCCAAAGCCGATCGGGCTTCTTCATAGGAATATTTCTTGTTTTTACCATCCCAAATGCGCTTGAATATATTTTTAAGCATCATTTTCCCCTTTCTGTCTTGTATCTTTATTGACCGGATCATAGAGCGCATATGTGGCCTTGCCGGCTGATTTCGCCTGATAGAGGGCCTTGTCCGCATTATCCATCAACTGGTCAAAAGTCTGCCCGTCCTCCGGGTGGCTGATGGCGATACCCAGTGAGATGGACAGGGGCGGCCCCTCAACGTCCGCCAGATGGCACAGGCGCGCGCCGCTGGTAACAAAATTATGGGCAATGGCCAGGGTGTCCTTGGCAGAAATCTCATCAAGCCAGATGGCAAATTCATCGCCGCCGAGCCGTGCGGCATAATCGCCGACCCGGATATTGTCGCGAATTATTTTAGCCAGCTGTTTTAAAATCATATCGCCGTGGGCATGGCCCTTGCTGTCATTTACATTCKTGAAATNNNYRYYSAGMWYAWRAYMRWRMAWSSCMMCRWMCMRKMKSSYKCTGSCWTRAWWYWWKASGCGTTTGGTGATTTCTTTGGTAAAGGCCCGGCGGTTTAACAATGTGGTCAGTTCGTCGGTAAAGGCCCGCCGTTCAAGTTCCTCATGGGTAATAACCTGTTCCAGCGCGATMCCCAGATGCGCGGTGATGCCGTTAAACAGATGAACCTCATTTTCYTGCCAATGGTGGTCCTTRTCCCGGATCAGGAATATGGCACCATTATTTTTRCCGTGATGGCTGGTAATACCCATCAGAATAAGATGCGCGTCGATCAGCATGACCTCYGTYGCWATATTTTCYGAATTTACCGCCAAGTCRGATGGKGCCCAGTGGGCCATMGCCTTTTGGCATAATTTATACATATAATCRGCGTCAAGGGACAGGCCGCCCTGCTGTTTGACCTCGGCGGTAAAATCGCCGCCGGAATGGGTTGTCTTTTGTATGATAAGACAGCTATCGGACGGTATGCCGTCCAAAGTGGCGGTTGTGGCTTTTTCCAACATATCGGTCGGGGTGGTCATATCCCGGATAGTGGAGACAATTTTGCTCAGCACATGCTCCTGTTTGCGGGTTCGGCGCAACAGGGCTTCTCTTTCCCTCTGGATGGTGATGTCGCGGCAAACGCCCCGTGCCCCCTGCCAGTTAGACCCYTCATCTTGCCGGGGAACGGCTGAAATCAGCAGGCAGGCCATGGACCCGTCGGCGCGCCGGAGCCAAAGCTCTATTTCTTCTACTTTGCGGGTTGTGGTAAAAGGGCTATTGTCCCTGTCACCGATAATCAGGTCRCCGGAAAGTTTGCCGTTCAATTCAAAAGCGGTATAGCCCAGAATTCCTCTGGGTGAGACATAAATAAATTTGCCATTTTTGTCGGTTTCCCAGGCAAAGTCTGTGGAACAATTGACCAGATCCTTGAACATCTGCCGGGAATCAACAAGGGCATTGGTCAGGTTATGTTCAATGGTGGTTTCCCGGCCAAAGAGAAAAGCCATGGGCGGCGTGTTTTTCTGAACCGCCTTAACCGGAAAGGCATAAAGGTCATAATGACGCAGGCCGGATAGTTCTTTCAGAGTGGCTTTCTGGGTATCGGGGCAATTGTTGGACAGGCAACGAGTGATCATGGYTTCCAGAAARGCCTCCTTGTTTTCAAGGGGGGGCAGGAGGCTTTTGGCAAAAATATTYTGGTGAATAACGGTCATGTCCGCATCTATTAACAGGGCCGGGCCGGGGAACATATCAACCATGACAGAAGGRTCAAACTGGAACATGGGCAGAACAGGCTCYACCTGCTGTTTTTTTTCATCTTTGGGTTTTAGAAGAATACGTGCGATATTAGATTCCATAGGGCAGACACTCAGGTTAAAAATGGCAACAGRCCGGGTAATAGCCGATTGTATCGGAGGAGCCTTAACAAGAAGTTTACGATTTGGTAAAATTAAAGRAAGGACAGACCCATARAACATTGGATTTTTGATCTGGAYAATACGCTCTACCCGGCGGAGAATAACCTGTTCTCTCAAATTGATCGCCGRATGGGGGCCTTTATCGCCCGGCGGTTTGGCCTGTCACGTGAGGCGGCCCGGAATTTGCAAAAAAGCTATTTCAGAACWTACGGCACCACGCTCCGGGGKTTGATGACCGAGCATGACATYCCGCCGCAGGATTTTCTTGAGTATGTCCATGACATTRATTTYGGRGTYCTAAGYCCGGATGYRCGCCTGARGGCGGTGCTTGAGAATCTTTCCGGGCGAAAATTTATCTATACCAACGCCTCCCGCGCCTACGCCGATAAGGTGGTGGCAAAAATCGGCCTCGACGGAATTTTCGAAGATATTTTCGACATTGAGTCCGCCAATTACCTGCCCAAACCCCATGAGCAGAGCTATCACAAAATGACAGAGGATATGGGGCTGGACCCGAAAAAAACTGTYATGGTTGAGGATATGGCACAAAATCTGGCCCCGGCCAGCAGGATGGGCATGACCACCGTCTGGGTGCCCACGGGCCAGAAATGGTCTGCGGCGGGACACCGYCCGGAATATATTGACCATACGGCCCCTGACCTGACAGAATGGCTGGAAAGTCAGCTATAAGGATTGACAGTTAGACCCTAATGACTATTGTCGGGCCAAGTTGGATATTACAGGAATTACAGGAAAGAATTATGACCGATCAGTCTTTGGAAAACACCATTGATCAGGCCTGGGARAACCGCGCCGAAATAAGCKCMGCCACGGTTGGCGAGGTCCGCGATGCCGTGGACCATGCCCTTGACCTTCTGGACAGCGGCAAGGCCCGCGTAGCCTCAAAAGAGGGCGGCGCATGGACCGTCCATCAATGGCTGAAAAAGGCGGTATTGCTGTCGTTCAGCCTTAATGACATGAAAATAATCAAGGGCGCGCCGGGGGACAATAGCAACTGGTATGACAAGGTGCCGTCCAAATTTGAGGGCTGGGATAAGTCCAGTTTTGCGGACGCTGGATTCCGGGCGGTGCCGGGGGCCATTGTGCGCCGCTCGGCCTATATTGCGCCGGGCGCGGTTTTGATGCCGTCCTTCGTTAATCTGGGAGCCTATGTGGACAGTGGCACMATGGTTGATACCTGGACCACCGTTGGMTCCTGCGCCCAGATTGGCAAGAATGTYCATCTGTCCGGCGGGGTTGGCATTGGCGGCGTATTGGAGCCATTACAGGCCGGACCGGTGATCATCGAGGATAACTGCTTTATCGGGGCCCGSTCAGAGGTCGCCGAAGGGGTGATCGTCGAAGAAGGCGCGGTGTTAAGCATGGGCGTATATATCGGAGCCTCCACCAAGATCATTGACCGGGARACCGGCGAGATTTTCATGGGCCGGGTGCCCAGCTATAGCGTYGTGGTGCCGGGTAACCTGCCGGGCAAGCCSCTGCCGGAYGGCACACCAGGGCCWAGTCTCTATGCGGCGGTGATCGTCAAGCGGGTTGACGCCCGCACCCGCTCYAAAACYTCTATCAATGATTTGCTGAGGGACTGATGCGCGTTGATGCGATCCAGCTTACCCGGGATTTAATCCGCTGCCCCAGCGTGACACCGCAGGATGCGGGGGCGCTGGATGTGGTGCAGGGGGCGTTGGATGGCCTCGGCTTTACCTGTTACCGCCTGCCCTTTGGGGAGGGCGCGGACAGGGTGGATAATCTCTATGCCCGCTTRGGGACCGTATCGCCCAATTTCTGTTTTGCCGGKCATACGGATGTGGTGCCGGCGGGRGAKCAKRRCCWCTGGCAGGATGATCCYTTTGGCGCAGWGRTCMGGGMCGGRGCCATATTTGGGCGCGGYGCATCGGATATGAAGGGGGCCATTGCCGCCTTTATAGCCGCCACATCTGAATTTATTAGTGAYGGGGCKGATTTCRCAGGCTCCATCAGCTTTCTGATCACCGGGGACGAGGAAGGYCCGGCRGTCAATGGCACCATAAGGATGCTGGACTGGCTCASKRAAAAGGRCGAAATTCTGGACTATTGTCTGGTGGGGGARCCAACCAATCCSGGCAAGGTCGGCGATATGGCCAAGATCGGACGGCGGGGCAGYCTGAACGGRCGGCTKSWGGTGCGCGGRACGCAGGGYCATGTGGCCTATCCCCATCTGGCCGATAATCCGATCCCGCGTCTGGTGCGGATTCTGGACGGCTTGCTGGCGCGTGATTTTAACGATGGCAATGATCATTTTCAGCCCACCAACCTTGAGGTAGTCTCGGTCGATGTGGGCAACGGGGCCAGCAACGTGATCCCGGCACAGGCCGAGGCCCGTTTTAATATCCGCTTTAACAATGCTCAGAATGATGGCGACTTACAGCAATGGGTCCGGTCCGTCTGTGACGGCGTGGGCGGTGATTATGATCTGGAGATGCGGGCTTCCGGTGATGCCTTTCTGACCCCGCCGGGCATATTAAGCGGCCTGATTACCGATGCGGTCAGCAAGGTTACCGGGCGGGCGGTGGAACTAAGCACCTCCGGCGGCACGTCCGATGCGCGCTTTATCAAGGACCATTGTCCGGTGTCTGAATTTGGCCTTGTCAATCAAACCATGCATAAGGTGGATGAATGTGTTCGTCTTGATGATCTGGCCGAATTGACGACCATATACCGGGAAATTTTGATGGCTTTTTTCAAGGGAAAAGTTGATGGAAAAGAATAATTCAATCCTGAACCATATGACCCGGCAGGTCAGCGCCGCATGGCAGTTTGTGGTCCTGTCACCCCGGGCCATGGATAAGTTTGAGATCACGGCTAACAGTTTCTGGAAATCNTTTNTGGGTGATCATTCTGGTGGCRCCCCTGTTTTTGATYGGAGTCTATGTGGGGGCTCAAATGATCGAAGAACTTGAGGGTGAACTCAAACAAGAAATTGTCATTYCCATTCCGGGACAGATTGTGGTCTTTCTGCTGCAACTCCCATTGCTGGCCATTGCCTTGGGGCTTTTTACCAAATTTCTAAAAATTGAGAAGCATTATTCCGCTATGATCATAGCCTATAACTGGCTGTGGATGGTCATATCCTATTGCACCGTGCCCTTCATCATATTGATGGTGGCCGGGTTGATCCCCGCACAGATGGCGGCACTGATTTTCTGGATGCTGATGTTTTATTTCAAGGGTTATGTGACCTGGTTCATGTTCAAACACACTCTGAAAATCAGCGGCTGGCTGGCTTTTGGCATCATGGTGTTCGAAACCCTGTTCGTCCTGTCCCTCAGCCAGGTCGTGATGCTGATTTTCCTGTAAATCAATCTTCCGGATAATCCGCAYYCARGAAATACAGCCCCTCCGGCGGGGCATTATGGGCAAGGGTACGGCGGTCGCGGGCGATCAAGGATTTTTGCAATTGGGCAATGGTCCATTTCCCCCTCCCCACATAATAGAGCGACCCAACCATGGACCGCACCTGATGATGGAGAAAGGAGCGGGCCGAGGCCGCCACATAGATATTCTCGCCCTCCCGCCAGACATCCAGTTGGTCAAGAGTTTTCAGCGGTGATTTGGCCTGACAATCCACACTGCGGAAGGTGGTGAAATCATGATGGCCGACCAATGTCTGTGCCGCCCTRTGCATCAGYTCCGCATCCAGCGGGAATTTCACATGCCATGCCCGGTCCGYCTGAAAGGTCAGGGGGGCGCGGCGGTTGATGATGTGATAGCGGTAATGGCGTTTTACGGCGGAAAAGCGCGCCTCAAAATCCGGCCCGACCCGTTCGGAGCTTARCACCGACACYGGCYTCCATTTCAAATGATAATTGAGCGCGTCCATGACCTTATAGGCGGGATAATCCTGCGGCATATCCACATGACAGACCATGCCAAGGGCGTGAACCCCGGCGTCCGTGCGCCCCGCGCCGTGGAAGATAACAGCCTCGTGACAGAATTTTTCGGCGGCTTCGGTGAGGATGCTCTGGACAGAGGTGCCCACATCCTGCCGCTGCCAGCCCACAAGGCCAGTACCAAAAAATTCCAGCGTCAGTTTATAGCGATAGAGCGGGGCGTCTTCGGTCATGAAAAGACCGTTTCCGGCGGCAATTGCAGCCCCCKGCTTAAATCTTCGGCAGTCATAGGGCCTTTCCCGGCCCGCTGGGCGGTCAGGATATTAAGCGCCCGGCCATCACCGCAGGCAATGACAAGCGGGGGGCTAAGCAGCGTTCCCGCMGGGCCGTTGCCYTCTGTYACYTCGGCCYKMAGGAATTTAAGCCGGATGTCCCCGRTCATRCTATAGGCCCCGGGAAAGGGGCTGAGGCCRTGGATATGATTGCGCAGGTCTTCRGCGGGCCTGTGCCAGTCAATAGRGGCTTCRGCCTTGTCAATTTTATGGGCATAGGTGATGCCRYTTTCCGGCTGGGCCACGGGGKKSARKTCRCCAGAAACATARCCCTCAAGGGCGGGCAGGATCATGTYCGCSCCCAATTGTTTCAGCTTGTCATGAAGGCTGCCTGTGGTGTCGCTGTCCAGAATGGGGATGCGCTGYTCYAAGAYYACGGGGCCGGTGTCCAGCCCGGCTTCCATGASCATAATATTGATGC
The DNA here is from genome assembly GCA_002749135.1 of Alphaproteobacteria bacterium. Lineage (GTDB taxonomy): Bacteria > Pseudomonadota > Alphaproteobacteria > Sphingomonadales > Emcibacteraceae > Paremcibacter. The sequence continues at coordinate 50,864 of NVVY01000003.1, forward strand.
CGCTTTCTTTRTCCCCGGCCATRATYGCCCGGTGGATGGGSGCCGCCCCGCGCCAGCGCGGYAACAGCGAGGCATGAATATTCAAACARCCATATTTTGGGGCCGCCARTATTTCCTTTGGCAAAATCAGRCCGTAGGCCACCACCACGGCGGCATCCAGATTTAGGGCGGCAAATTTCTGTTGTTCTTCATCGAATTTCAGGCTTGTGGGGCAATGCACCGGAATATCAAGGCTGTTCGCCAATTGATGAACCGGGGACGGACGTTCTTTCTTGCCCCGGCCTGACCGGCTTGGCGGCTGACTATAGACCGCAACGATGTCATGGTTGCTGTTGGTCAGCGCGCGCAATATATCCACGGCGAAATCCGGGGTTCCCATAAAGGCCAGCCGCATGACTTATCCCTCCTTGACCAGTTTCTTGACCTTGCGTATCGCCATATTTTTTTTCAGGGTGGATAGATAATCAATRAAGACAATACCGTTCARATGGTCCAWCTCATGCTGRATACAGGTRGCAAACAGCCCSGTGGCATGRAGGGCCTGTTCCTTGCCGTTATAATCCAGATAGGTGATCTTGCATTCTGATGGYCTGTCAATATCGGCATAYTGTTCCGGCACACTCAGGCAGCCTTCGTTATAGGTGATCAGCTCGTCCGAGGTCCATGTGATTTGCGGGTTAATATAATATTGCGGGTCCGGGGCCGCATCTTCCTCGGCCAGATCCATGACCAGAAGGCGCAAGGGGCGGCCCACCTGTATGGCGGCCAGGCCGATGCCCGGCGCCGCATACATGGTTTCCAGCATATCATCCATCAGGGCGCGCAAATCGTCATCCACCTTCTTCACCGGGTCAGAGATGGTTTTCAGAATGGTGTCCGGGACGGTTATAATGGGCAATATGGCCATATTTTCCTGATCTATCCTTTGCTGTTTCAGCTAGTAGGTAATATGATACAGGCAAATCGTCAAGTAGGCGGCATAATAATTGGAATTTTTACCATGGACCAGACTGTTATGATGTTTATCGCCGGGGCTTTCCTGCTGATGATCATTCTGGGATTTTTCCTCATCAGGGGACAGGGCAGAAACCGCAACAGCGAGGCGCAGCAGCATCAGATGATGCAGGCCATGGCGGCCTTGGAAGGGCGGCTCAATCAGATGTCCGAGCAATCGGCCCGGCACGCGGCAGAGGTCAACCGAACCCTGTCCGAACGGCTGGACAAGGTCAGCCAGCGCATGGGTGACAGCCTGGAAAAATCCAMSAARAMYACYACYGAKRSCCTMGGCGASYTSAARRCCMRGCTCGCGGTCATTGAYCAGGCCCAGAAGAATATCACMGACCTKAGCRGKCAGATGRTKRRMYTGCAGGATATTYTGKMYAAYAARCARKCGCGCGGSGCSTTCGGKGAAATYCARCTCAAYGATCTGGTCAGCCARATMYTGCCGCCCAGTGCTTAYGRMTTTCAGGYMMMAATGAGYAATGGYAARCGRGCSGATTGYYTGATCAAACTGCCCAATCCRCCGGGRKCSATTGTGGTYGATGCCAAATTYCCGCTGGARRGYTATCAYMTGYTGCGCNRRKSMSAAGANTGAKRSYSAGAAGMRMGYCGCCATCAGCCGTTTYARGGCCGATATKCTSAAACATGTGAAGGATATTTCAGAGAAATATATCATCAACGGCGAGACCGCCGAATCGGCGCTGATGTTCCTGCCCAGTGAGGCGGTCTATGCGGAACTGCATACCAATTTCACCGATGTAGTGGAGAAATCCTTTCGCGCCAAGGTGTGGATTGTCAGCCCGACGACCCTGATGGCGACCCTGAATACGGTGCGCGCGGTCTTGAAAGATGCCCGTATGCGCGAACAGGCCGGGGTGATTCAGAAAGAGGTTGTCACATTGATAGAGGATGTGGCGCGCCTTGATGACCGGGTGGGCAAATTGCGCACCCATTTCCATCAGGCGGATAAAGACATTGGCATGATCGAAACCTCAACCCGGAAAATCACCAGCCGGGGGGAGAGGATAGAGGGCCTGCAGATGGAAGAAAACGAAAGTCCCGAGGCGGTTCTGGAACCGGCCAARGGATCAGRGCGTTTGGAATAATTCCTTAAGCTATTCTGGCGACAAATTTATTCTAGAATCGTTGATAGGGCTTAGGTAATYTGGTCGATATTGTCTTCCCAATTCTGACCGTCGAATTCCTCTATGGTGATTTTTGTGAAAGTTTTMTGGTCCAGACAATTGACRTTGATACTRTAGCCATCMGGATGAGAGCGCGGCACATAAAAGGATTTCACSCCGCAGGTTTTGCAGAATAGATGCCGGGCCGTATGGCTGTTAAAKCTGTATWGGGTSAGATTGCCCTCGCCCTGAAGCAGGGTAAACTCCCCGGCCTTGACGATCAGGTGCAGAAAGCCGGTCTGACTGCAAATGGAACAGTTACATTTGCTGACCGTGAYCTCTGCCGGGGCCTCAACYGTAAATTTTACCGCGCCGCARTGGCAGGAACCATGATGGATCATTTTATATGTCCTTTAGTGGGATAGCTCCCCCTTCTCGTATTAACKCGGRCGGCCCTTGGCCCTACTTCGCACCGCTCATAAATATTCTTAAAAAGGCCGCCGTGATTTGAGGGCGGCGGTCAGGGTGCCATCGTCCAGATAATCCAGCTCACCGCCCACCGGCACCCCGTGGGCAAGGCGGGTGACCGCGACATCACAATGTTTCAGCCGGTCGGTGATATAATGGGCCGTGGTTTGGCCATCAACGGTGGCGTTGGTGGCGATAATAATCTCCGTCACCTGTGCCGCATCTGCCCGTTCAATCAGGCCAGAGATATTCAGGTCATCAGGTCCAACCCCGTCCAGCGCCGACAGGGTGCCGCCGACCACATGATAGAGCCCGCGAAAAGCTCCGGCGCGCTCCAAGGCCCACAGGTCRGCCACATCTTCCACCACGCATATGCTGGYCCGGTCCCGCCGGTCACCGTCGCAGATATGACAGGGGTCACTGGTGTCCAGATTACCGCAGGTGGAACAGGGGTTCACATGCTCCGCCGCCGCCGCCAAAGCCGTAGCCAGAGGCCGCATGAGCGAATCCTTGCGCTTRATCAGTTGCAGGGCCGCCCGCCGGGCCGAGCGCGGCCCCAGCCCCGGCAGTTTGGAGAGCAGYTGGATCAGCTGATCCAGTTCAGAACCATAGGAGGCCTTGCGATACATTCTGTGTTCCTTGTACCTTGGCCTTAAAACGGCAGGTTTAATCCGTCCGGCAATTGCATCCCGCCGGTGATCTTGGCCATTTCGCTTTGGGTATGGTCTTCGACCTTGCGCTTGGCTTCATTAAAGGCGGCAACGATCAGGTCTTCGGCCATTTCCGCGTCATCGCTGTTGAAAATGCTCGGGTCAATTTTAAGGCTTTTCATATTGCCCTTGCCGTTCAGGGTGACGCTCACCAGCCCGCCGCCGGAYTGCCCGCTACATTCCGCCTGTTCCAGCGCGGCCTGCATCTCRGCCATCTTGCCCTGCATTTCCTGAGCCTGTTTCATCATTTTACCAAGRTTTTTCATATGGTCTCCGTGGGGRTTKTTTTGGGGNNTTARTCAAGGCCGAATTCGTCTTCRCCAATCAGGAAATSGTCATTRAKAAARTCCGCTGACCCRTCATCCATSAGGGAAAATTCATCGGCTTTYTTCTGAATATCGGAAATVYTSGCRCCGGGRAASYGGSTYAATACSGCYTTRATCAGTGGATTTTCCATGARYTTCTKYCGTAATTCCCGYTCGGTCTCCTGMCCCTGTTCAAACAGGGTRTCWTCSCCCTGTTCCGTGGTCAGMGAWATGATCCAGYTYTGGCCCGTCCATTGCTTCAACAGGCTAATCATCCGCCCGGTCAGRTTGTTTGGCGCCTGTTCTTTCAGGCGAATATCCAGCCGCCCCTCGGCAAARCTTTCCAGATGGGCRTTGTCGGTGAGCTGAAARGCGATKGWGGCCTCGTTATGRCGTTCAAACAGGGCAACCAKYTCGGCAAAGCTCTTTGGGGACGGCTCAAGGCCTTGTCCCTCGGCAGGCAGGGAATCCTGAGCCAATATTCGGGCCTGTCCCTGTCCCCGGATGACCTGAAAGGCTGTCGGACCGCCGGTGGTGCCAGCGGTATTTTGCGGCGACGGCGGCGTGCCGCCCGTGGGCGTCCCGCTACCTTGAGAGGGCGAATTCTGAATTTTCCGGATCATCTCACCGGGGGTGGGCAGTTTGGCGGCATAGGTCATGCGCACCAGAACCATCTCGGCAGCGGCCAGCGGGGCGGGCGCGAATTTTACCTCTTCCAGCCCTTTTAACAACATCTGCCATGTGCGGGTCAGGACGGGCATGGTCAGGGCGGCGGCCATCGCCAGCCCTTCCTTGCGCTCAGCTTCCGAGGTCACGACATCCTCGCCTGCGTCCGGCACYACYTTCAGSCGGGTCAGCCAATGGGTCAGCTCCAGCATATCGCTTAACACCACCTCCGGGTCGGCGCCGAAATCATATTGGTGGCGCAATTGTTTCAACGCYGCCGCCGTATCRCCCTTGAGKGTRACTTTATAGAGGTCCAGCACCTGYCCCCGGTCGGCAAGGCCCAGCATATCRCGGACCTGYTGTTCGGTGACTTTTCCRGCCCCGTGGGCAAAGGCCTGATCCAGAAGGCTGAGACCATCGCGCACGGACCCTTCGGCGGCGCGGGAGATCATGGACAGGGCCTTGTCCTCTATGGTGCAATTTTCCTGCTCTGCAATTTTGCTAAAATGCGCGGTAAGCTGTTCTATGGAAATCCGCCGCAGATCGAACCGCTGACAGCGGCTGAGGACCGTAACCGGGACTTTGCGGATTTCAGTGGTGGCAAAGATAAACTTCACATGCTCCGGCGGCTCTTCCAGCGTTTTGAGCAGGGCGTTAAAGGCATTGCGTGACAGCATATGCACTTCGTCGATGATATAAATCTTGAAACGGGCGGAAACGGAGGCATAGCGCACGCCTTCAATAATCTCGCGGATATCATCAACGCCGGTGCGGCTGGCGGCATCCATCTCCATCACATCCACATGGCGGGATTCGGCGATGGCCCGGCAATTGTCACAAGCGCCGCAGGGGGATATGGTTGGCCCGCCGGTGCCGTCCGGCCCGATACAATTCAGAGCCTTGGCAATGATGCGGGCGGTGGTGGTCTTGCCAACTCCGCGCACCCCGGTMARGATAAAGGCRTGGGCMAGCCGTCCGGTTTCAATGGCATTGGACAGGGTGCGGACCATGGCGTCCTGACCGATCAGYTCATCAAAATTTACAGGCCGGTATTTCCGGGCCAATACGCGGTAATTCTCATCGTTTTTATTTGGGTCGTTATCTGACATTCAGTGTGAATCCACAGGCAAAGGGTTATTTTCACCCACTATAGAACCCCCATAGAAATTTTGCCAGTGGTGCCTGTTATTTTTTGGCACCCCTATAGCTGGACCAGAATTAGCTCATCGTTACCACCATGTAGCATAGAGGGCGGTGAGGATGAGGATTACGCCTATGGCTGACAGATTGAAATTACGGCTTGTGGAAAAATCTATGTCCTCCAGGTCAACCGCATTGTCCTGAACCCCGCTTTTCTCCATGAGCGTCACAATGATCCCAAGGCCAAGGCACAGCAGGAACACCAGCCCGACCCGGTCAATGAACGGCAGGGATGGCCACAGCATTTTCAGGGCGAAGGACAGAACCGCAGAGCCAATGGCTGCCGCCAAGGCCCCGTGGGCCGTCGCCCGTTTCCAGAACATGCCCAGCAGGAAGATCACCACAATGCCGGGGGTGAAAAAGCCGGTGAACTCCTGAATATACTGAAAGGCCTGATCAAAATTACCGAGCAACGGCTTGGCACAAATCATGGCGATAATCAGGGAGGAGAAGCTCACCACCCGGCCCACAAACACATAATGTTTCTGGCTGCGGTCTTTTTGATAAAAGCTGTAAATATCCATGGTGAAGATAGTCGCGATACTGTTGGTCATCGACCCCAGTGACGAGACAATAGCGGCCACAAGGGCGGCRAACACCAGCCCCATCATRCCCACCGGCATCAGCTTCATCAATTCRGGGTAAGCCTGATCCGGGGAGCTTAAGTTGGGGGCCAGTACCACCGCCGCAATGCCCGGCAGCACCACAATCACCGGCATCAGCAATTTCAGATAGGCCGCAAAGGCGATCCCCTTCTGGGCTTCTTTAAGGCTTTTTGCCGCCAGTGCCCGCTGAATGATATATTGGTTAAAGCCCCAGTAAGACAGATTCATGATCCACATACCGCCAACCAGTACGCTCAGGCCCGGCAGGCTCATATAATGGGGGTTATCCGGGCTTAAGATCATATCGAACTTTTCCGGCACGCGTGCCGTCAGCTCCATAAAGCCCGCCACGACCCCCTGCCCGTCTCCGATAGTGTCCAGCGTCACATAGGACAGGAACAGGCCGCCGCCCACCAGCAGGACCACCTGTATAATGTCGGTGAAGGCCACCGCCTTTAAGCCGCCGTAAAGCGAATAGGCCGCCGCAAAAGCCCCGAGGAAGATCAGGCCGTAAACCAGCTCCACCCCGGCCACCGTATTGATCGCCAGCGCGCCCAGCCACAGGATGGCCGTCAGATTGACAAAGACATAAACCCCGAGCCAGAAGATGGCCAGAATGGTCCGCACCCGGTGGTCATACCGCTGTTCCAGGAATTGCGGCATGGTATAGATGCCGCGCTTGAGATAGATGGGCAGAAAATATTTACCGACGATAATCAGGGTGATCGCCGCCATCCATTCGTAGGACGCAATGCCAAGTCCGATCACATAGCCCGACCCCGACATGCCGATGATCTGTTCAGCGGAGATATTGGCCGCGATCAATGACGCCCCGATCGCCCACCAGGGCAGGGACTTGCCCGCCAGAAAATAATCCTCGGTCGTCTTGTCATGGCCCGCCTTCTCCCGGCTGACCCAATAAGCCAGGCCAATAATCCCCACCACATAAGCCGAAAATACCCCAATATCAATGCCCGATAACGTCATCCTATGTCCCTGCTTTTTTGTTAATTGGGTAAGAAATTACGCCATCACCCCCTTGCCCACAAGGAAAGACATACGTATACATACTTGATTAACCAATGAATACGTATGTATTATGGGACGTTGTGTGTTTGTAAAACTTAAGGGTAACCTTTAATGAAAGACGAAAAGCCGACCTCTTTTGATATTGCCCATCTGGCGGGTGTGTCCCAGCCCACGGTGTCGCGCGCATTGCGTAACAGTCCGCTGGTCAGCGAAGAAACCCGCGAGAAAATACAGGCCATCGCCAAAAAACTCAATTATCAGGTTGATATTAACGCCCGGAATCTGCGGTCAAAAGAAACCAGAACCCTTGCCCTTTTACTGTGCGAAGACCCCGGCACCGATGACAGCCTGATCAATCCTTTTTTCCTCAGCATGCTGGGCAGCATCACCCGGGCGTCCGGCAAAATGGGCTATGACCTGCTGATTTCCTTTCAACAGCAAAGCGGGGACTGGAATGCGGATTATGAAAATGCCCATCGGGCGGACGGTATTATCTTCCTCGGCTACGGTGATTACATCACCTATATGGAGAAAATCGCCCATCTGGACAGGCTGGGGGCCCATTTCATCACATGGGGGCCGGTTCTGGCAAAACAGCCGGGGCATTTCATTGGCTGTGATAATCTGAATAGTGCTTATCTGAGCATCAAGCATCTGACCGATCTGGATCATAAGAAAATTGCTTTTCTCGGTATTGCCTCCGAACATAGACCGGAGTTTAATCAACGTTATCAGGGCTATGTGAAGGCCCTGCTTGAAGCCGGATTGATCGTCAACCCCAAGCTCCAGATTGATGCGGATACCTCCGAAGAAATGGGTTATGAGGCCACCATAGAATTGCTGAAAGGCAAATTACAGTTTGATGCCATATTCGGGGCCAGCGACCTGATCGCCATCGGCGCCATCAAGGCCTTGCAGGAACATGGCAAGCGGGTGCCGGAAGATGTGGCCGTGGTCGGTTTTGATAACATCCCGACTGCCTCCTATACCAATCCGCCCCTGACCACCGTGCAACAGGATACCAAGCTCGCCGGGGAGCTGTTGGTGGAAAATATCCTGAAACTGATCCGGGGTGAGGATGTAAGCTCCATCCTGATGCCGGCAAAGCTGATTATCCGGGATTCCTGCGGGGCGAATCTCAGCTAATTATTTGCCGTAACGCGCGCCCACCAGCGGATAATAATCCCAGACCTGACCGTCTTTCAATGACCGGACCAGCTTGACATATTCCGCGTGGGTCCAGGCCAGCGGGGTTGCCGAATTGGTGCCCTCGCCTGTTTCGTAGTGATTGGGGCTGTTAACCCCGACCCCGTCCCAGACCTGTTCCGGTAACATCATCCCCTCATTGGCGAACAGTTCCATGGCCTTGACATAAGTGTTTTTCAAAGCCTCTATCTTATCCGCAGGCACAATAGCATTTTCTACCCTGAGCCGCGCCAGTTCATAATGGCCGCGTTCGCCGGTGAAAAAAGGCCAGACCCGGCCCCGTTGCCCCGGTGTCATCCTGCCGTAATTCAGACCATCGTCGGCGTCTTCCCCGTAACCGTCATTGCCGTACCGCCGCCAGCCGGGGAATTTGCCCGCAACCCCGGCAAAGGTGAAATCATATTTCACCCGAAAAGCGTCCGCGCGGGTCTGATCATCAAATTCGGGTAATGTATCCAGAATGGCCCCATCATCGGCGCGCCGCACCCCGTACCGGACCAGCTCCAGAAAACCGCCGTCCAGAATCTTCTGTTCTTTCATGACGGCCCGCCCGTTATTTTTGGTCACCACCCCGTCATCATCGGGGTTTTCATTGGCGGTAATACGCAGGAAATAACGGCCATTGCCATAGACCCCCGCCGTGGTAAACATGCGGGGTTCAATCTTAGCCGCATAGTCATCGGCTGTTTTCAGATAAAGCGTCGCCCCGGCCTCATCCCCGGCGAGCTTGGCCATATCGGCGGCACTGACCAGCCCGGCAATGATGGCGGCGGTGGTGGACGGGCTGTATCCGGTTTGCTCCTCCCAGCGTTCCTGCTGGGTCAGGGGCGGTGTGACCTGAAATTTGTTCCCGCCTACATTGACCTCGCCGCCGCGCACCAGAAAATCTGCCGCTGGTTTCAGCATTTCCCGGTACCATTTTACCATCTGTTCATCGGACAGAATGCCTGCCTCATGGAGCTTCCAGCCCAGCATGATCGGCATGGCCGTCTGGTCCAGCTGAACCCCGACCCATTCCAGAACCCCGTCCACATGGGTTTTTTGCAGGAACCACCCGGTGGCCCCCCTATTGCCCGGCGTCTTGTCCGTCACCTGAACTTTCTTCAGATATTCAAAGGCCTTGAGCGGTGTTTCATGATCGCCGAGGGCCAGAAAGGCCATGGCGCATTGGTAAAAATCCCGGGGCCAGACCGCTTTATAGCCCGTGGCGCTCTCCTCCGCCGATACGGTCTCCCCCCAAGGGTTAGACAGGGACGCGATCAAAGCTCCGGGATAGGTCTTATCCTCCTGCGCTTTTAAAACCATGGCACTGGTATAAAGCAACTTGCCGCCATCAGTGGTCGCCCCCACCATTTTCGGCAGGGCGGAAAGACCCGCCAGATACCCCTGCCAGCCTTTGTTATAGCGGGCCAGAACAGCATCATATCCGGCGGCCAGAGATTGATCCGCCGCCTGTGCGCTTGCCTTTGCCGTCTGGCCAAAACCAATGGTGAAATCATAGGTAACTTCGCCGGACGCAAGCGGGGAAAGTTCGGCGCTCAGGACCACATTGCCGCCCGCCGGACCCGTGGTGTCATAGGTCCAATCCATCTGGCCGTCCTCCCGCAAATCCGTCAGGCCGTCCGAGGCCCCCATAAAACCCGCAGAGCTTTTCACAAAGGCACCGGATGATTTTACCGTCAGGAAAACATCGCCCTCACTGGCATAAAGGGCGTTCGTCCCCACGGCGGCGTGATCACCGCTACCCGTATTGGCCATATGGGGGTTTAGGATCAGATAGGGTGTGATGCCCCCCTTCAACGCCCGAAAGATAACCCGCAGGAAAACCACATTGCGCGCCGGGTCGGTGAAAATATGTTTCTCAATCTCATATTTGCCGTCCCGGTCCCGGTTGATGATACGGTAAGCCAGCGACAGGGGCCGCCCGGCATCGTCCTTATACAGATAATCAATGGTGGAAATGGTATCGTCTTTTTCCGTATCAAGATAGCCCTCTCCCTTAATCAGGAACTGCATATCCTTGATCTGGGCCTCATGAATCAGGCCAAACATGGTTTCAGTCAGAATACCCTCCGCCACGGAAAACCACACTTTTGACCGCTTGTCTGAGGGCGTATCGTAAGGGGTATAGGCGGTGCCAATGCCCGTCTTGCCTGCATAGGCCCATACGGAGGGCTGTCCCGGTGCGCCCGGTGCCTGTCCCTCGGGCAATTTCTCGGCGCAACCCAACAGAGATAGGGCCAAAAGGACGACAGTAATATTCTTTAAGGTCATATATCTATCTTTTATTTATCGTCAACCCGGAGCGTGGCCAGCCCGGCAAGGATCATCAAACAGCCGCCAAGCACCAGCGCATAAATGGCCTGTCCATCAAATAATTTTGTGACAAAAAGCCCCAGAACACTGGCCGCGAGAATTTGGGGAATCACGATGAAGAAGTTAAAAATCCCCATATATATGCCCATCTTGTGGGACGGCACCGCGCTGGACAGTAAGCTGTAAGGCATGGACAGGATGGAGGCCCAGGCAATCCCCACCCCGATCATGGAAATCCATAACAGGCTCGGGTCTTTAATGAAATACATGGAGATCAACCCCGCCCCGCCTAAAAACAGATTGATCATATGGGCAATTTTCCGGCTGGTCATATTAGCCACCACCGGGATCAGAAAGGCGGCAAGGGCGGCAAAGACGTTATAGGATGCGAAAAGTATCCCCACCCAGTCTGCGCCCTCATTATAAGCCAGGGAGGCCGGATCGCTGCTGCCATAATGAAAGGCCGTCACGGCGGGTGTGGTATATATCCACATGGAAAACAGGGCGAACCATGAAAAGAACTGAACAACGGCCAATTGCTTCATGGCCTTTGGCATATGGAAGAAATCATCGACGATCTGGTAAAATGCACTGCTCACCCGGCCTTGTTCCTGAAGCCCGGCGCAGATGAGCTGCAAAATACCAAACAGAAACAGACCGCCGCCTAACAGATAGAGCTGAACATCCCAACCCATAAAATATATCACTGCCGTAAAGGCAACGCCGCCCGCCAGCCACAGCCAGCCACCGCTGCGATATTCCGAAGCCAGCCGGGTTTTTTCCCGTATTTCCGGTGGCGGTGTATCCGCGTTCTGATCAAATTCTTTTAATTGGTCCGGTGAATATTCCTTTGTCGACAGGATGGTCCACATCACGGCCAGAAACATCACGCCGCCGCCAAAATAAAATGAATATTTCACCGTGGCCGAAATCTCACCCGCCGGCGCAACATTGCTGATGTCAAATAGATTGGTGAATATCCACGGCAGGGCCGAAGCGATCACTGACCCCACACCGATAAAAAAGCTCTGCATGGCGTAACCCATGGTCCGCTGGCGGTGGGGCAGCATGTCCCCGACAAAAGCCCGGAAGGGCTCCATGGCGATATTGATTGAGGCATCCATAATCCACAGCATCCCCGCCGCCACCCACAGGACAGGCGAATTGGGCATGATAAACAAGGCCGCCGTGGCCAATATGGCCCCCCAGAGAAAATAAGGCCGCCGCCGKCCCAGACCGTTCCATGTYTTRTCGCTCATATARCCAATGATGGGCTGAACCAGCAACCCGGTCAGCGGCGCCGCCACCCACAGGATGGGAATATCATTTATATCCGCGCCAAGGGTCTGAAAAATCCGGCTGACATTGCTGTTTTGCAGGGCAAAGCCGAATTGTATCCCCAGAAAACCAAAACACATATTCCATATCTGCCAGAAGGTAAGTTGCGGTTTCTGTGCCATGGCCATTTCCCTTTATTTTATATCCAGAACCATCACGGAACGGGCCGAAAGTTTCAATGTATCTGACAGCTCAACCTTCTTTCCGGTGATAATATCTGTTGCTTTCGCCCCGTCATTCAGGATTTCAGAAAAACGTCCAAGGGACAGGTTCGTATCCTTGGCATTTTTATTGAGGACAACCATGACCTTATCCTGATCATCATAGCGGAAATAAACATAGACCCCATCTTCAGGCACAAAATGCATCAGCTTGCCGTTATGAATAACCGCCTTGTCCTTGCGCCAGTTGAGCAGATTTTTCAGGAAGGCCTGCGCGTCCTTTTGCCGGTCCGTCAGCCCCCTGCCCGTGAAGGCATTGACCTTGTCGCCTTTCCAGCCACCGGGAAAATCGCTGCGGATAATACCGTCATCCTTACCGTCCGGATTGGTCATCAATATCTCTGTACCGTAATATATCTGCGGGATACCGCGCATGGTCAGGGTAAAGGCCATCGCCATCTTATAGAGATCATAATCCTCGCCCAACTGGGTGAAAATCCGGTTCATGTCATGGTTGTCGGGAAAGGTGACCATATGGCTCGGGTCCGGGTAAACCACATCATTGGCCAGCATTTTATAGATACCGATCAGACCATCCGCCCATTCTTCTTTAACCGTAAGGCCCGTGACCATGGCATCCTGCAACGGGAAATCCATCAGGCTCGGCAGATAAGAGACATAGCCATTCTTGTTGATCTTGCCCCGCTGCCAATAGGACACCACAGAAGGGTTTACGCTCCATTCTTCGCCGACGATATTAAAGTCCGGATATTCTTCCATGACCCGCCGTGACCATTCAGCCATAAAATTCATATCCGGATAGGGATAGGTATCCATGCGAATGCCGGTCAAGCCGGAATATTCAATCCACCAGATGGCATTCTGGATCAGATATTGCGCCATCAGCGGGTTGCGCTGATTTATATCCGGCATACTTTCGACAAACCAGCCATCGGAAAAAATCTTGCGGTCGCTGGCGGATGAATAGGGGTCTTGAATGGTGGTGCGCCGGTGGCTGGTATTGACATATTTTCCACCCAAAAATTCACTGGCATAATTAATCCAGTCATCGGTGGGCAGGTCAGCCATCCACCAATGTTTCGACCCCACATGATTGACGATCATATCCATGATCAAGCCGATGCCCATGGCCCGGCCTTTCTGCGCCATTTTGCGGAAATCCTCATTGGTGCCATAACGGGGGTCCACCCGGTAAAAATCGGTGGTGGCATAGCCGTGATAGCTATATTCCGGCTGATCATTCTCCAGTACCGGATTGAGCCATATGGAAGTAAAACCCATATCGGCAATATAGTTCAGGTGATCACTTATCCCCTGAATATCGCCGCCRTGCCGCCCGCCCTTAAAGGCSCGGTTCAGCTTGTCCTTCATGCCCGCCACCGTATCATTCTGCGGATTACCGTTGGCATAACGGTCCGGTGTGATCAGATAAATRGCATCRGCGGCATCAAAGCCCTTGCGCCCTGCGGCATTCTTCGCCCGCGCCTTTAACTCATAGGCCCGGATAATGACCTTGCCGCTCTTGTGAGTGAACATAATGTCAAACGCACCGGCGGGCGTGCCTTTGGCGATGGTCAGGTCAAGGAACAGATAATTGGGGCTTTTCACCCGGGTGATTTTATCAAGACTGATGCCCTTGTGATCCACCTGTGGTTCATAGGCGGCTATATTATCGCCGTAAACCAGCAGTTGAAGCCGACTGTCTTTGAACCCCACCCACCAGAAAGGCGGCTCCACCCGTTTGATGTTATCCTGGGCCTGTATGGTGCCCGGAAGAATGAMCARGGCCAGCATAAATACCAAAAAATRTCGCATATCAGTCTTTCTGATTTATTTTTTAAGAGGGGTAAATCTTATGGCCTSKCCGCCGCTGGTGGCAAGGTCAAGTTTYAACATACTGTCCCGGGTTACCTGTTTTTCCTCAATCACCATRTCATAGGGATTATTCTYATAATCCGCCTTTGGGCCGTCCCGATAGATTTGCGCCCGATAAGTCACGCCGGGATCAAGGAAATCCAGCGAAATTTCAAGATGGCGGGCTTTTTCATTACTCAGGCTGCCCAGAAACCAGTCGTCGCTATGGCGGTCTTTGCGCACAATGGTAACATATTCGCCAATTTCGCCGTTCAGGACACGGGTATCCGCCCAATCAGTCACCACATCCCTGATAAACTGAAAMGGCTTTGGCCGGGCCATATAATTYTCYGGCARGTCGGCRGCYATCTGAATCGGGCTATAGATCACCACATACAGTGCCAGTTGCTTGGCCARSGTGGTTGGAATACGGTTATTGGGCTTTTCCTTCTCGAACAGCAGATCAAAAATACCGGGGGTAAAATCCATCGGCCCGGCCAGCATACGGGTGAAGGGCAGRATGGCCGTATGTTCCGGCGAATTCCCCGGCTCGCCCCAGGCATTATATTCCTGCCCYCGYGCGCCCTCACGACTGATCCAGTTRGGMYARGTYCGGCGCAGGCCTGTATCCTTGATCGGTTCATGGGTATTGATGGCRATTTTGCGCTTTGCCGCTTCCTCAACCACTTTTTGATAATGACGAACCATGAACTGACTGTCATGCCATTCATGGCGGGTACGGCCATCCTTGCCCGTATAGGTCACATCACCGCCGTYMGCCACATAGCCGGTCTTGATGGCGGGGATGCCCAGCTTCTGATAATAATCCAGCGCGGCGTCCAGTTGGTTCTCATAATTGGAWATACCGCCCGATGTTTCRTGATGACCGATCAGATGCACCCCCTTTKYGCGGGCATAATCRGACARYAGCTTTATATCAAAATCAGGATAGGGTTCGGTAAAGCGGAAAACATTGCCGTTATTGAACCAGTCCCCGTCCCAGCCAAYATTCCAGCCYTCCAYCAGAACGCCTTTAAAGCCATTTTCGGCGGCAAAATCAATATAGGTYTTGGYCCGTKCGGTTGTSGCYCCRTGCTTYGGCCCCGACCCCCAAGTGGCAGTGCCCAGATGCATTTCCCACCAGATTCCCACATATTTTTCCGGCTTTACCCAAGACACATCGCCCAATTTATTTGGCTCATTCAGGTTAAGGATCAGATATGAGGTGATCAGCCCCCCCGCCGTATCGGCAATCTGGATCGTGCGCCATGGTGTGTGAAAGGGGACGGTGGCCTTGACCTTTATCCCGTCTGACAAGGGGGTAAGGTCGGCCTGCAAAGCCTGTCCCCGTCCCCGCTTTAACGTCATGGCGGCATAATCCACCAAAGCCGCCTCATGGATGCTGATATGCAGGCCCTTGTCTGTGCGCATGGTCAGCGGCGTATGGACATGTCTGATCTCTGTCAGGGGCGTTTTGCGGTACAGATATTCATATCGGTTCCACCCGCGCGCCGGTATCCACCATGCGGTGGCCGGATCGCTGATGCGAAATTCGGTCAGTTCGTCAATGATCGCCACAGTGCCCAGATTTTTCTGTTTGGGCAATTCATAGCGAAAGCCAACACCGTCATCATAGACCCGGAACGTCAGAACCATCCGGCGTTTCAGACCATCGGTTACGGTCATGCGCAATTCATTATAATGGTTGCGGATATTTTCTTTCTCACCCCAGGGCTGGGTCCATGTTTCATCAAAAGATGTTTTGGCAAAGCTGGCATGGGTAAAACCRCCGTCCAGATGGGGGGCATCCTTAAA
This sequence comes from Alphaproteobacteria bacterium, assembly GCA_002749135.1. GTDB lineage: Bacteria > Pseudomonadota > Alphaproteobacteria > Sphingomonadales > Emcibacteraceae > Paremcibacter. Next base: position 66,681 of record NVVY01000003.1, read on the forward strand.
CCGCAGGCCAAGTCTGGATTTTTCGATCACTGTCTTGCCGTGGCGGCTCACCTGATAATAGGGRAYYTGMYYYTCAAGGCCCACGGTKACCGTCAGRATATTTCCCGGTGAGGTGACCGTCCCCACATCGCTATGGGCCACCGCCGAATAGAATATGACACCAATGAACAGTATGATTGCCCTGAAAATTTTATTTCTCCCATTTATTTTATATACTTATCATCCTAGAGCCTGCGGGCCCATGAGAACAAGCCATAACATACGTATTCAGAATAAGAATATTTTATGAATACGTATGTTATCACTTGCCGCCCAAAGGTTGGGAAGGYTACTCTGARCCTTATCTATGTGAGGATGGGACWSMGCTATGAATGATCGTAAAATTCGCCATATCGCYRTTGTCGGCGGCGGCACCGCCGGATGGATGACGGCRGCGGCKYTGRYCAATGCCCTGCGCGGCAATTGCCGGGTCAGCCTGATTGAATCCGAGGACATCGGCGTGGTCGGCGTTGGYGARGCCACCATCCCCCCGATCAAGCTGTTTAATCAGAGCCTTGGTCTTGATGARAATGATTTCCTGCGCCATACCCAAGGCACCTTYAAGCTGGGCATCCAATTCGTTGACTGGGCCAAGAAGGGACAGCATTATTTCCACCCCTTTGGCCAGTAYGGTGCAGATTTTGATTCCGTYCCCCTCTATCACTATTGGCTRCAAGCCCGYGCGCAGGGCGATGARACATCGCTGGATGAATATTCCATGGCCTGGRTCGCGGCCAGGAACGGTAAATTCAACAARCCRACMCAAGAYYCMAAACTTGTCCAGTCCACCTTTGACTATGCCTATCATTTTGATGCCATTCTCTAYGGYAAATATTTGCGCGGCTACGCAGAGCAGAAAGGTGTTGAACGTATAGAAGGCAAGGTCGTCGATACCCATTTACGGCCCGAAGACGGCTTTATCGAYCATATTCTGATGGAGGAYGGCACAAAGGTCAAAGCGGAYCTKTTYATCGACTGCACCGGATTTCGGGGGCTTTTGATCGAAGGCGCCCTTAAAACCGGCTATGAGAACTGGMGCCACTGGCTGCCTTGCGACCGGGCCATCGCGGTTCCCTGTGTCAATGACGACACCCTTGCCCCCTATACAAGGTCAACRGCGCTGGASGCGGGCTGGCAATGGCGYATCCCCCTGCAACATCGTATGGGCAATGGTTATGTYTATTGYAGTGACTATATCAGCGAGGATGARGCCACSACKGTYCTGCTGGATAACCTGAGCGGCGASMCGYTGGCMGGRRCGCGGGTRTTGGGCTTTACCACMGGACATCGCAAGAAATTCTGGAAYAAAAACTGTATCGCTATYGGTYTRAGCAGTGGCTTTCTGGARCCRYTGGAATCCACCAGCATCCATYTGATCCAGTCGGCGGTRACCCGCCTTCTTGCSCTGTTTCCCAACCGGGACTTTGACCCGCTGGCGCAGCAGGAATATAACCGGATCACACTGGCRGAATATGAGGCCACCCGGGATTTTATCATCCTTCATTACAAGGCGACCGARCGGCGGGATGCTGAGCTSTGGCGTTATGTGGCCAATATGGATATTCCCGCCAAYCTGAAATATAAAATGGATCATTTCCGCAGCGGCGCGCGCATCGTSGCCAGCGAYTAYGARCTRTTYCARAAYCCRAGCTGGCTKGCGGTGATGGTCGGGCARCATGTCTGGCCGGAACATTATGCGCCGCTGGCMGACCTGCGCGGCATTGACGGSGCGCRGATGCTARGCGGCCTGCGCCGGGTSATGRASGAMGCCGTCAGCGTCATGMCAAYYCATCAGGAYTATATCGATCAYTACTGCCRCGCRGCRGCRCAATGACGGGCGATAAARTCWGCCTGAGAGGGAATGGGCGTTAACGCCTGATCCTGAATTTGGCGGATATTATTCATATATTCCAKYGCCTTGTCAGACTCCACCTGATGAGCCAACGCATGATAGCTATCGGGCATCAACCCCTGCCCCACCATAACCTGAAGCCATGAATTTTCCGCGAAAAGCTCAACCGTATCCCAGAATATGCGCCCGTTGGATTTAAACAGGGCCATTTTCTGTTTTAGGGTCTCCGGAATATCCATCGCCCCACAGTCTCGCCAGAAAGCCGTGTCTGTACGCTGGGTCAGATGGTAATGCAGGATGATAAAATCACGAATACCTTCAAATTCATAAATTGCCTGACGATTATATTCATCCACATCAGCCTGAGAACATTTTTTATCGGGAAAGATTTTAATCAGGCGCGTGATGCCCGCCTGAAACAGGTGAATACTGGTGGATTCCAGCGGCTCCATAAAACCACTGGCCAGCCCGAGAACAACACAATTTTTATTCCAGAATTTTTTACGCCGCCCGGTGTTAAATTTCAGGAATTTTGGATCAGCCAATATCTCGCCATCAAGATTTTTCAGCAGCATATCAGCCGCCTCGTCATCACTGATATAATCACTGCAATAGACATGACCATTACCCGTACGATGTTGCAAAGGAATGCGCCATTGCCAACCCGCCGTCAGGGCCGTTGACTTTGTATAAGGCACTAACGGTTCTGTGGAGGCGCAAGGCACCGCGATGGCCCGGTCGCAAGGTAGCCAATTGCTCCAATCCTCATAACCAGTTTCAAGGGCTTCTTCGATCAATACCCCCCGAAAACCGGAACAATCAATAAAGAAATCACCGCGAATTTCTGTCCCGTTTTCCAGCATCAAATGACTGATAAAACCATCCTCGCCGCGCAAGAYAGTATCAACCACCTTGCCCTCAATGCGCTTCACACCAAGTTTCTCGCTATAGTCCCGCAAATATTGTGCATAAAGTATGGCATCAAAATGAAAGGCATAGGTCAAACCATCAAGGGGGCTATTGTCAATTTTTTCGATACGGCTGAATTTATTGGCATAGGCGGCCTTGTGATTGAACGAATAATCCCACAGGCTGGATGCCTGACCCTCTTGCATACTTCTGAGCCAATAATGATGGAACGGAATAGCCCCCAAATCCCGGCCAATGCGGCCAAAGGTATGCATATAGCTGTCCCCCTGACGGCCCCAGTTATCAAACTGAATCCCCAGCTTAAACGTGCCCTGCGTTTTACGCAGAAAATCATTTTCGTCAAGGCCAAGGTGATTGTTAAACAGCTGTATAGGAGGAATGGTTGCTTCCCCGACCCCGATCGTTGCGATTTCATCAGACTCAACCAATGTAATATTGATGTGCCGGCCAGCCGTTTTCGCCAGCATCGCCGCCGCCATCCATCCGGCCGTACCGCCGCCAACGATGATAATATTTTCCACTTGATTTTCCTGCATCTCTCTATCCATTCCTGACCTGTTTATAAATAGTGTATAAAACAAACAGGCCCCTGTCGATATTACATCGTCAGAGGCCTGTTTTTAACTTATTCAGATTAATTTACATCCGATAGCTCAGGCCAAACAGGTATGTCCGCCCATAGGTCTGAAAATCGCGAATCTGACGTTTATCCCCGTTCTGGAATGTGGAGAAAGTCTGGTCGGTCAGGTTATTTACCTGGAAACGCGCTGACAATCCTTCATAACCAACATCAGAGAAATCATAGGCTATCTGAGCATCAAAAACGGTTTCGCTCTTGATAAATACCGTGGTCCTGTTCAGGCTGAGGCCGGATACCTGACCAACAAAATCTGAACGATAACGACCACTTATCCGTGCTTCAAAGCCGTGCTTCTCATAATATAGCGTTGCATTCACCACCGTTTTGGAAAGCCCCGGCAAATCAATAGGAAGACTGTCCGGAAATTCTTTCACAGAACTGTCGGTGAAAGACGCACTGAACAAAGCCCCGAAGCCTTCCAGTTCTTCCGCGATCATTTGACCGGGAATGGAAGCCGAAAATTCGACGCCGTATATTTTACCGCCATTACCATTTTGCGGGGTGGATACCAGCCCCTGGGTAATAACCGGTATTGCCCCATCCGTCGGGAAGCTGCTAAAATCAAATATTTCACTGCTGTCAAAGATATAATTTTCCAGTTTCTTATAGAAACCAGCAACCGAAACATATCCCCCTTGGCCAAAATATTTCTCAATACTCAGGTCAAACTGGATAGCCATCCACGGGCGCAATTTCGGATTACCGCCGCCGCCGCCCCACGGCGAGTTAAGTTCAGGCGTTGCGCCAGATGTATTATTTGCCAGATTAAAGCTGAAGGATTTATTGGCATTCATTTTATCCATGCGCGCGCGCGCCAACGTCCGGGAGGCCGCGACACGAATGAAAGTATCGTCTTCCACCTCAAGCTTTAAATTCAGGCTCGGCAGAATTTCCGTATATTTATCACCCCCGGTGATTGGGATGGTGAAGATACCATTCGGACCGCTACTGGCGGCGGTGCCTTTGGAAAACTGATTGGTATAAACAACCTGTACGCCCATGTTACCCGTTAACTGCATATCGCTCACATCAGTATCAATATTTGCCATAACATAACCGGTAAAGACTTCCTCTGAAACATTCCAGCTGTTGACCGTACGGTTAATGTCATTACTGCTGGCACTTGTCTCAATATAATTGCCGTCATTATAGAAGGCCAGCGCGTCATAGCTCAAAATATTGCCAATACCGATGAAATCCAAAGATGTCGGTTTCAAAAGATATTTATCCGGCACCGCCTGAATATCAGGGAAGGTCTTCAAGGTCAGGAACAAACCAACGTCTTTTAGTGATTTGGTCCGTTTCTTATAATTTCCGCCCACCTCAATACTGCTGAACGGCCCGTCCATCTGGCGTTCCACGCTAAGGCGCATTTCATACAGCTCATCATCAATAGACGGCTTGTTGATAAAGCCATCCTGACTGTCCCAGGAACCGGTTTTTAACGGGTCACCCCAATTTTGCGGGCCGCCGAGCTTGAACAATGTCGGATCGGCATAATTCAGATCGTGGGTAAATAAAGCGCCGCCACTTGGCTGCATGGTAAAGCCAATGTTATCCCGAACACCATTSCCGCCGCCGCGACCCGTACCACTATAGCTTTCTATGGCTGTGTCAGTACGTTTAACGGAGGAATAGCTGACGTCAGTTTCCACAGACCAGTCATCATCAATTTGATATTCCGTATTCCAGCCAAGTGACCAGGTTTTGCTGTTCCGCACGAATACATCATTACGCAGAACACCCTTAACCCCGTTAAACTGACCAGCTGTGATCAAACCATTTTCCACTGTCGCACCATCCTGCAACTGGGCCCCGGACCATTTGAGGGGGAATTCAACGCCGCGCAAACGCTGATCATCCTTAAATTTGGAATAATATACGTCAATCGTGGTGGAAAAAGTGTCATCAGGCCGATATTCAAGAACGCCCATGACCCCGTCACGTGTCAGCTTATTAGACTTGACAAAAGGCTTCGCCCCGCCAATGACCAGAGTAGCAGGATCAACGGCATTACCATTAGAATCAAGGAACGCGCCACCAACTTCCGGAAAACCCCATGAGTTCCAGCGTTTTTCCTGTGTCGGTGATGTCATACGGGCATAACCGAATGCAACCCCAACCGTGTCATCAGCAAATTGGTCAATATAGGAGAAACTTCCCCGATAGCCTGTGGCCGTTGTCCCGGCATTCAGGGCACCAAGGTCATTATATTCACCGCGAATACCAATGGCGATTGCCTGCTTGCCGTACGCCAGAGGACGAACGGTCTGCATATCAATGGTTCCGCCAATCGCCTGAGATGTCAAGGACGCATCGGGGGTTTTATAGACGACAACACCGCTCATCAATTCTGACGGATATTGGTCAAATTCAACGCCGCGGTTATTACCGGCTGTAACCTGCTCACGCCCGTTAAGCAGAGCCGTTGTGAAATCCGGGGACAGACCGCGAATACTGATCAACTGGGCACGGCCATCAAGACGCTGTGCCGTAACACCGGGCAGGCGTGCAATTGATTCTGCGATACTGACATCGGGCAGCTTGCCAATGTCTTCCGCGGAAACCGCTTCTACGATGGATGAGTTATTACTTTTCTTGGCAATAGAGCTTATGATACTGCCCCGGATACCGGTGACGATCACTTCTTCCAATACGACTTCGTCATCCTTTGCGGTGTCTTCTTCCGCAGCATAAACTGCGGGGCTTGCCGCTGTCAGCATGGCGGCTGACACTAATGAAGAATATAAAAATTTTGTGGTGTGCCTGCGTATATTACGTTGCGGGTTTTGCGTATTAAATTTCATGTTTGCTCCCTACTTTCCCTTAAAATAGCTTGTTAGCCTGGTTTATCCATAAGCCGTTTTGACTTATAATTCCGCAGACATCCTATTCATTGATCACTAAGCAAAGCAAATGCATACATACGTATTCATTAATAAACCCCCTAAGCATACGTATTCAAAGATTTATCAAAGCCCGTTTTTGCAAGAAAACCATATTTCACTAACATAGATTTACCATAAGATTCAATGTCTTAAATTACAGTTTTATTAAATATGATAAATATTGACCCGGGTCCCACCATCCTCGCCGTCCTTTTGAATACGTATGTATCCATTTGCGCCCACCATGTTACCGCGCGTAGCTTTGGCCATGGCGTTACTTAAACAATACATAATAATAAGGCGCCGTCAGGGATGTTGCCAGCAGGATAGATTATATTTAAGCAATTGAATTTAAAGTTCTATCTATGTTGTCAACAGTATAATAATGAAGAATATATTAGGCATGAATAAAATATCCTGGTGGGACAACGCCGTAATTTATCAGATATATCCCCGCAGTCTGCTCGACAGCAACGGCGACGGTATTGGTGATATTCCCGGCATCATAGAGAAGCTGGATTACATCAGCGGCCTTGGCGTGGATGCCATCTGGATTTCGCCTTTTTTCAAATCCCCTATGAAGGATTTCGGCTATGACATCTCCGACTATCGGGTGTTGGACCCCATATTCGGGACGCTGGATGATTTTGATGACCTGATCAAACAGGCCCATAATAAAAAACTGAAAGTAATCATAGATCAGGTATTGAGCCATACATCCGACCAGCATGCCTGGTTTCAGGAAAGCTGCCAAAGCCGCGATAACCCAAAAGCCGACTGGTATGTCTGGGCCGATGCCAAGGATAACGGCGATGTGCCCAATAACTGGCTGGCTATTTTTGGCGGGTCTGCCTGGCAATGGGATGACAGCCGTGAGCAATATTTCCTGCATAATTTTCTGACCAATCAACCGGACCTGAATTACCATTGCGATGACTTGCGCCGTCAGATACTGGAAGAAGTGGAATTTTGGTTGAAACGGGGCGTTGACGGCTTCCGGCTGGATGCCTTGAACTTCTGTTACCATGACAAGGAACTGCGGGATAACCCGTTCAAACCGCTGAAAGAACGCCGGGGACGCGGGTTCAGCCCAGATAATCCCTATGCCGCGCAATATCATATCCATGACAGCGATCAGCCGGAAATATTGGGCTTTCTGGAAGACCTGCGCCGTCTGATAGACCGTTATCCCGGGGTTATGACCATGGGTGAGATCAATACGGAAAATTCCCTGAAAACCATTGCCAACTATACCGCAGGTAACAAACGGCTGAATATGGCCTATAGTTTTGAGCTGTTGGTGGATGATTTCTCCGGCGCGCACATCCGGGAAACCGTTGAAAAACAGATGGCACAGATGAATGGCGGCACACCCTGCTGGGCCATAAGCAACCATGATGTTGTCCGGGTACTCAGCCGATGGGGCGGGGATAACCCCGACCCTGAAATGGCCAAGATGCTGACCGCCCTGCTCTGCTCCCTGCCCGGCACCATTTGCAGCTATCAGGGCGAAGAACTGGGTCTGACACAGGCCGACATCGCCCAGGAACAATTGCAGGACCCGTTCGGCATTCAATTCTGGCCCGATTTCAAGGGGCGTGACGGCTGCCGCACCCCCATGCCCTGGACAGCGCGCAAGGTAAATGCCGGCTTTACGGAAGGCACGCCCTGGCTGCCCATCCCCGAAGATCATCTGGCCCATACCGTTGACAAACAGGAAGCCGATCCTAATTCGGTGCTCAACAGTTTCAAAGACTTTATGGCCTGGCGCAAGCAGCAAAAGGCGCTGCTCCACGGCGATATAAAATTTATGGATACGGATAAGGGTATACTGGCCTTCACCCGGCGTGATGAGGCCCATGTTATCTACGCCTGTTTCAATCTGACAGCCCAATCAAAACAGATCACATTGCCAAATCATGTGACGGCCTGCCGCCCCTCTGACAGCCCACTATTGTCCGGCAATCACGTGACCCTCCCGCCACACGGCGTATTTTTCGGCCAGGGCACAGCCTGATTTAGACATGGTTTATGAGTATGCTGTCAAGGGCTGACGTTAAACCCAAACCACACTCGAGCCTATTGTTCTTTTCTGAAAAACCTGAAATACGTGGATGCTGAAACAAGTTCAGCAAGACGCGTGATGGCGGGGCGGGCCTTTGCACAATCAAATCAAAATCTCTACACCGCACCACCCTTATGTCACCCTGAACTTGTTTCAGGGTCCATATGTCCGCTACTTCAGCGCTGAACGGAGAAGTTTGGGATGCCTAAAAACCGTATTGCGCGCCAAGCTCTTTGTCTTTGGTGGCAACGATTTTGGCGAGATCCACGATGACCTTGGCCTGTTTCCAGGTGGCGTCATCCTGCATCTTGCCGTCGATCATCACCGCCCCGGTCCCGTCCGGCATGGCGGCCAGAATCTTTTTGGCGAACAGAACTTCTTCCACATCAGGGCTAAAGACCTTTTTGGCAATATCGATCTGTTTGGGATGCAGGGACCAGGCCCCCATACAGCCCATCAGGAAGGCATTGCGGAATTGGGCTTCACAGGCCGCATCATCGGAAAAATCGCCAAAGGGACCGTAAAAAGCTTTCAGGCCGTATGACATACAGGCATCCACCATTTTGGCGACGGTGAAATGCCACAGGTCCTGCTGGTAAAAGGCGCGGGGACTATCGTCGCCCTTGTCATCTTCCAGCACGCCGTAAAAGGGATGGCCGCCCCCCACCCGGGTGGTTTTCATCCCCCGTGAGGCCGCAAGGTCAGCGGGGCCGAGGCTCATGCCATGCATACGCGGGCTGGCGGCGGCGATTTCCTCCACATTATTCACCCCYTGCGCGGTTTCCAGTATGGCGTGAATCAGAATGGGTGCAGTGATTTTRTGACGGGATTCGAGCTGGGCCAGCAATTGATCCAGATAATGAATATCCCACGGRCCTTCCACCTTGGGCAGCATGATCACATCCAGCTTGTTGCCAATGCGAGAGACTATTTCCGTCACATCGTCCAGAAACCACGGGCTGTTCAGGCAGTTAACCCGTGTCCACAGCCCGGTGGCGCCAAAATCATTCTGTTCGGCGACCGCGATAAATCCGGCGCGGGCGGCTTCCTTGGCGTCCATGGGAATGGCGTCCTCAAGATTGCCCAAAATCACATCGACCTTGCCGATCATAGCGGGGATTTTGGCGCGCATTTTCTCAATCTGCGGCGGGAAGAAATGAATCATCCGTTCCAGTGCCACGGGAATTTCCCGGAAGGGCGCAGGGGCCCCGATGGATAGGGGCTTAAAAAAATCCTTGGGGGTTTTTCTCATGTTTTTCACTCCTGCTCGCTTTTATGGGTCATTTTGACAATAATCTAACAAATTAATTAGTATTTTCCACTATAAAATTTTGCACTTGCGAGTAAATCTGAAATAATATTTATATTACAGKCGATTAAACATTATTGCACCACAGCAAAAGCCGGGTGGCAGATATTTTTATTGCTCCAAAACTTTGTTCAGCATAGGCTGTTGCAAAACTGGCAGGATAGTAAGTTAASGTGACAGAGAAAACAGCGGATATAATTATCATTGGCGGCGGCATTGCCGGGGCGTCCGCCGGTTATGAGCTGTGCAAAGAGGCAAGAGTCATCATTCTGGAGAAAGAGGCTGTACCCGCCTATCACACCACCGGGCGTTCCTCKGCTATTTTTCAATTGGGCTATAACAAGGGCGATCCCCTGCTGAATATTCTGGTGCGGGCCAGTGCGGATTTCCTCTATCATCCGCCTGCGGGCTTCACCGATCATCCCCTGCTCACCCCCCGGCCCATGATTCATATTGCCACARMGGATAATCAGGCGGTTCTGGATGATTTGCAGGCCCGGCTGGRCGCYATTGATGTGCCTTSCGCCTTCATTGACGGGGGCGACCTGCTSCCYATMTTGTCWSAGGACTATCGGGGCCGGGCRTTGCAGGAATATGGCGCGGCGGATATTGATGTGAATGCCCTGCATCAAGGCTATTTGCGGGCGATCCGGGCCGCTGGCGGYAAGRTYATYACCAAGGCCGAGGTACTGGGGCTTCAAAAACATAAAGATTGGCAGGTGAGTAGTAGCAAAGGCCTKTTCACAGCCCCGATTGTGATCAATGCCGCCGGGGCATGGGTGGATCAGATTGCCGACATGGCCGGTGTTGCGCCGATAAACATCCGGCCCCTGCGCCGAACGGTCATTCTGGCCCCCCTGCCCGATGGGGAGAATTGTGAKGATTGGCCYGTGGTYATGGGGGCGGCAGAGGGCTATTATTTCAAGCCGGATTCCGGCAAAATCCTGATGACACCGGGGGATGCSACCTGCGTTGCCCCATCCGATGTCCTGCCCGAGGAAATGGATATCGCCTACGGCGCCCATTATCTGTCACAGGCAACCAGCCTGAGCGTGGACCGCATCGACCGGAGCTGGGCGGGTCTGCGCAATCATGTGGCCGATGGTCATCCGGTGGCGGGTTTCGACCCGGGTGCGCCCGGCTTTTTCTGGCTTGCGGGTCAGGGCGGGTTTGGCATTAAAACCGCCCCCGCCATGGGTCGCCTGACCGCCGCCCTGATCTCGGGGCGCGGCCTGCCGCAGGATATGCTTGATCTGGGCCTTGCGCCGGATCAGATTTCCGTTGAGCGGTTACAWAACCACRTCATAGAAAATAAAGCCCACGCCTAGGGGCACCACAAAGCGCACCAGCAGGAACCAKATTTTAAAGATCACCGAATCGCCGAGGCCCATTTCCTCCAGCGTGACCGACCGTTTAACGGACCAGCCCACAAAAACGCACACCAACAGCCCGTTCAGCAACATAAAGACATTGGCCGACAAAAATTCAATAATATCCGAGATGGTTTTGCCTTCAAACATAGGCAGGAAATCCAGAGGATGCAGATCGCTCAGGATATTATTGGACAGGGCGACAAAAACCCCGACCACCCACAGSACCGCGCCGCAATAGATKGCGGCYCTTGCCCGCTTGAATTTTCCCTCTTCGGATAATTGGGCCACCATGGGCTCCAGCAGGGAAATGGTYGAGGTGATGGCGGCAAAGGCCAGCAGTAAAAAGAACATRACGCCGAATAATTGCCCGATACCGCCCATATCATTRAAAACGATSGGCAGRGTGACAAAGACCAGCCCCGGCCCGGCGGCATGATCAACCCCAAAGGCAAAGACGATGGGGAAGATGGCAAAGCCAGCCAGCAGGGCGACCCCTGTATCGGCAAAGGCGACGCCGACGGCCATTTTAGGAATGGAAATATCCCGGGTCAGGTAAGAGCCATACACCATGATCGCCCCGCTGCCCAGCGATAGGGAGAAAAAGGCCTGTCCTGCCGCCATCAACACCAGTTTGGGCGTTATTTTGGTAAAATCCGGCTCAAACATAAAGGCGAAGCTGCGGGCGAAATCCCCGGTGATGGAGGCATAAAGCACCAGAACAATCAGGATGACAAACAGGGCCGGCATCAGGATTTTCACCGTGGTTTCAAGGCCGTTTTTCAACCCCCGGGCCACAATGGCAACGGTGATGCCGATGGCTACGGTCATCCAGAGGATCAGCTTGACCGGGCTGGCCAGAAGCTCCTGAAACATGATCGCCGATGCGCCGTCTTCCAGATTGTTAAAGGTACCAAGGCCCATGCCGAGGGCATAATCAAGGGTCCACCCGGCGACCACCGTATAAAAGGTCAATATCCCCAAAGGCACCAGCAAATAGGACCAGCCGAGCGCGTTCCACAGCCACTGAACCCTGGATTTGCCGAAACTCTGCATGGCCCCAAGCGGCGGTTTCTGGGCGCTGCGTCCAATCATCAGTTCGGACATCAACAACGGGATGCCAAAGACCACCACAATGGCAATATAGATCAGGACAAAAGCCCCGCCGCCATTCTCGGCAACCACATATGGAAAACGCCAGATATTACCAAGACCCACCGCACTGCCCACAGCGGCCAGAAGAAAGGTAAATCCCGATGACCAATGTTCATGTTTTGCTGGTTGCATGATTCTAAATCCCTATATTTTTTTTAATTTGAAAATACTATAGTCTTTTTTTTCACCCGCACAATATGATTGTTTTTAACTTGCCTTTTGGCACTTTTACCGTCATTTTCACCCTATGGATGACATGGATCAAAGATTGATTAACCTGCTGGTCAGCAATGGCCGGGAAAGCATGACGGCTTTGGCGCGCAAGCTCGGGGTATCGCGGTCCACAGCGCAAGAAAGGGTGCGGCGGCTGGAGGACAGGAACATCATCGGCGGCTATACCATCCGCCTGAATGAGGCCCATGCCACCCGTCAGATCACAGCCCATGTGTCGATGCAGCTCAACCCCAAATTCGCCGATCAGATTTTACAGAACCTGAAGAAAATTCCCCTGATCAAGGCGGTTTATGCGGTGAGCGGTATTTACGATATGATCACGCTGGTCAAGGCCGAAACCACAGAGGAAATTGACAGTACGCTGGATAAAATAGGCCGAATGGACGGGGTTAAAAAAACCACCTCATCCATTGTCCTTTCAACGAAATTCGAAATTTAAGTTTTAAAATAATACTGTTTCCGACGAACAAGAAGACTCTTCTGCGTTTGTATCCGTCACCCCGGTAAATATTTCCAGCAAATAATTCTGATCCAGTCCCTCTTGAGGGACATCTTTCGCCAATGCTGTCAGAAGAGCATGATTGTTTTTTGCCGTTGGATTCAGACCTTTCACCGGGCCGGACAGTTTGAGGATAATATCAAGGGCCGCCGATATGGCCTGCATATTCTGACGTGCGCGGTCCTGAAACTGCAGGGTATATATCATTTGATTAATAGCATCTTCCGGTTCTTTTGACCCGTTTGCCAACGCCATAAAGGCATCGGACAGGCAGGAAATATTACCTTCTATAAAATCAGAGAGTTTTATGATCTCACGGGAAATATTGGACAGGGTAATCTGCCGGATATTGTCCATATCTTTCTGGTTAAGTGAGGAGAGCGTGATGTTATCAGCCATGGCTTGCCGCTTTCCGTATCATTGGTTTGCCCGCACAGGATGCGATAATTTCCCGGGCCATATGACATAAGGCGACCTGCCTTTCCACGGCACCGATGAGCATGGCAGCCTTGGGCATGCCATAAACGATGGCGGTGGCCTCGTCCTGGCCCAATGTGACGGCCCCGGCGACGCGCATAGCCAAAAGCCCTTTGGCCCCGTCCTTGCCCATTCCGGTCAGAATGACACCCACCGATGCGGCGCCCACCGATGCGGCCACTGAATGAAAAAGCCGGTCAACAGAGGGCCGGTAATTTTCTTCCGCCGTATCCGCTGTAATCTGACAGACAAGGCCGCGCGGCGTTTTACTTATGGTCAGATGCTGGCCGCCCTGGCCCATATAGACGGTGCCTGTTTCAAGAATGTCACCCTGTTCCGCTTCTTTGACCCGGACGGGGGCCACCTTATTGACCCGCAGGGCAAAACGGGCGGAAAATCCTTTGGAAATATGCTGGGCRATGACCACGGGCGGRCAGTTGRCSGGCARACGCAGAATAATCTCATACAGGGATTCAATGCCGCCTGTCGARGCCCCGATGGCAATTAACTTTTTYGTGCAATGGGGTATSRYRGGAAGGGGTTTAAGGGTCTGGTTRGTGGAATGCGWCTTGCCGCCGGGYTGAATATTYGCCGTGCTGGCGATTTTAATTTTGGCGATGAGTTCCGTGCCGATMGTGTCAAAATTCTGATCCAGCGGCTTTGCCACATAATCAACGGCCCCAAGTTCCAAAGCGCGCAGGGTCACGTCTGTGCCTTTCTGGGTCAGGGTTGACAGCATAATCACCGGCATGGGCCGCAGGGACATTATCTTTTCCAGAAAAGACAAGCCGTCCATGCGCGGCATTTCCACATCAAGGGTCACCACGTCCGGATTAAGCTGTTTRATYTTRTCCCGGGCTTCATAAGGGTCGGCGGCCTCGCCRACCACATCAAGGGACGGRTCRCGGGCGAGAATGGATTTTATCATKGTCCTGATCAGGCGGGAATCATCAATAATCAAAATGCGWATTTTTCCTGTCATGYCCGGCCTTCCTGAAACAGRTCAATCTGACTGTTACGSYTTTCTYGCACGGCCTTTTGCCGATAGGTTTCTTCCCGGTTATGTATGTCAAGGTCACTGGCCCGGCGCAGAATTTTGAYATAAGCRWTGCCACTGGACGGGTAGAARGCAAGGCGGCGSGGAAARTCRCCGCCCAGATCACACGTGTCCAGCACAAGCCCCTCATCGGCAATATACTGCCTTAARAACTGTTGRTTATGGGMRCCTATATTKGCGGTGAGMGACAATACATTRCCGCCGCCAAARGCCTTGAGGACAAGGCGTTYTTTCTGTCCGCCRCGTTTTARKATYTCATTGAGCARAACTTCCATRGCATGATTGCCATAGCGCATATTRTARGTATTTTTATCGGCATTATTTTTTTCTTCCGGCAGGAGAAAATGATTCATCCCGCCCACCCCGGCGACCGGATCATACATGCAAACCGCAATGCACGACCCGAGCGTCGTCATGATCACATGGTCCGACTGACTCAATACACAAAAACCGCCTTCATTGATTTTATGAACGGTCCGGCCAAGTCTTTGATCGAAATAACATGACCCTGCCGGAATATCATCAAAGACATCCCGGGAGCGGCGTTCCGTACAGGACGTATCATTTCCTTTTGGGTGGCGGGTTTGGTGCTTTTTCATGATGATAGCCGATATGTTGTCTTGCCGATATTAGTGAATATATCGGTTGCGTTGAGCAGGCTTTCCGAATGTCCTACAAAGAGAAAACCCCCGGCTTTCAGGTGGCCTGCAAAACGGCGCACCAGATTATCCTGTGTTTCCTGATCGAAATATATCATGACATTGCGGCAGAATATTACATCAAATTTTCCGGTCATGGGCCAGTCATGCAACAGGTTAAGCTGTTTGAAGGAAACCATATTTTTGAGTTCTGAACGTATCTCCATTTGGCCGCCGCTCATATGCCCGGCACCTTTTAGGCAGGCCTCCCTGCAGATTTTTTCATCATACCGGCCTGCGCGGGCTGTATCAATAATTGCACTGTCCAGGTCGGTTGCCAATATCCGGCTGTTTGTCCCGCGCGGCCCCAGAATATCCCGCATGACCATGGCGATACTGTAAGGCTCCTGACCAGAAGAACAGCCAGCAGACCATATCCGCACATGATGCCTTGGGTTACGGTCAATTTCCCGGCGTATAGGGGGGAGAATTTCTTCCCGCAGAAAATCGAAATGATGTTTTTCCCGAAAAAAACTGGTGGTATTGGTSGTGATGCTGTTCAGGGCGAACCCAAGTTCCTTTTCGCCTGAGGGCCCTTGTAAATAGGCGCAATAGTCTTTGAAACTGTTCAGTTTCAGCAACCGCAGCCGCCGGACCAGACGGCCATACATCATTTCCTTCTTTTTTTCCGCTAATACAATGCCGGTTTTCTCATGGAGCAGGGCTGACAGGAATTTATAATCCTGATCACGCCATTCAAATTCACGGATTTTTTGTGTTGCAGGCACGGGCATACTCCTAGAATTCTGCCCAGCCTGCATCAGAACTTCCGCCGGAKGCRGCCTTCTTTTTTAGCYGGGACGTCTGTATCATGGCCGCTTTCGCCTGTTGTTGCTGAACATGAACGGGGGAAATGTTGGAGGCGCCGCTATCCATATCCTTGACTTTGAAAAATGACATGAGCCGTTGCATTTCAGCCGCCTGACGTTCCAGAAGGCGGGCGGCGGCGGTGCTTTGTTCCACCAGAGCGGAATTCTGCTGGGTCATATCATCCATTTCCGCAATGGCCACATTAACCTCATCAATGCCTTGCGCCTGTTCAGTACTGGCGGTGGCAATGTCAGAGACGATCTCCGCCACCTGTGAAATGGACGCCATAATGTCGCTCAGGGAGGAACCGGCGTTATTAACCAGTTCAACACCATTTTTAACCTGGGCATTGGAGGCGGTGATCAGTGACTTGATCTCGCTAGAGGATTGCGCGGAACGCTGGGCGAGGGTGCGAACTTCCTCGGCCACAACCGCAAATCCCTTTCCGGCTTCCCCGGCGCGCGCKGCTTCCACAGCGGCATTCAGGGCCAGCAGGTTGGTCTGGAAAGTGAGGTCGTCAATGACGCCGATAATGTCAGAAACCTGCTGGGCGGAATCTTCAATAACCCCCATGGCATCAATGGCCTGATCCGCGATTTTCTTACCGTCAACGGCCATTTTGCGGGATTTATCGGCCAGCGCGTTGGCTTCCCCGGCGTTATCGGCATTTTGTTTCACGGTCACGGCCAGTTCTTCCATGGARGCGGCGGTTTCTTCCAGTGCCGAAGCCTGGGATTCRGTCCGCTGGCTYARGTCRTTRCTGCCRRTGGAAAGTTCCGCCGAGGCAGAGGCCACTTCGGCGGCGGATTGATTAACCTGGGTCACGATRGTTGTGAGCTGGGCGGCGGTTTCATTGGAGCTGTCTTTCAACTTCTCAAAGGTGCCTTCATAATCCGCCGTGATTTCCTCGGTCAGATTTCCCGTGGCCAATTCGGCCAGAACCCGYGCCAGATCATCRGTGGCGGCCTGGGTATTCTCGCCWATGACATTAATATTATTGGCCAGATTGAGCATAAAACCTTCTTTGCYTTCARCGGCAACCCGTTTGGTGAAATCCCCGGCAGCAGCGGCCTTGACCACCSCCTCTATTTCAGCTTCRATRGCCAGYTCCTGYGTYATGTCYTTCCATTCGACAACYGTTCCCATGCGYTCTCCCTGATCRTCWGWYACCGGRTTGACWATCAGGTTRAAGTKGAARCTGCCGACCGYGATGTTGGTGCTGATGGTCTGGGTAATATKTTGCAGCATYGMSCGTTGATGGGCRGGGTTCTTRTGGAAAATATCAATATTGGCCCCAATAAGTTTATTGGCGTTGAAATTGGGCAGGRCYTTTTTAAGYTCCGATTCAGCCTCCCGCATCATTTTGATGAGAATGTCATTCATATAWACAATATTGAAATCCTTRTCCGCKACCATRACATTKGYSSTGGCGTTATCAAGGGCGATYTTRATSCGCTGATTTTCATKTGCCTYTATCTGRGCGGCCTGCRCCCGGGCCATTTTCGCGGTCACATCTTCCCATTCCARMRCGGTTCCGGTSACCGTGCCATCRRYAYCTTTGATCTGGCTGATRACCAGATCAAATTCAATGCCGCCCACGGTTATATGGTTTTCTCTGGTYGTGGCGGCRTCTYTCAMAATAKTGCGCRGRRTGGAAGGCTCCTYGTGRAARYTGTCGATGCTGCCGCCYACAGGATTRTCAAAATCAAGGGCRGGCAAATCTGTTYTCAGGTCACTTTCCTTGGCCTTGATCATATCCTGCATGGTCTTATTCATATAGACCACGGTGTGATTTACGTCGATCATCATGATATTGGTTTTAACGCCGTCAGTGGCGGCTTTGATATTCTGGTTTATGATGTTTTGTTGTTTTTGACGGGTGATATCGGTGGCATATTTCACCACCTTGAAAGGCACGCCCTGATCATCAAGAATTGGATTATAGGAGGCCTGTATCCAGACTTCCTTGCCCGCTTTACCAATACGCATGTATTCCCGGGCATCATATTTTCCTTCATTGAGCCGGTCCCAGAAGCGGTGATATTCGGTGCTGTCCCGGATATCGTCCGTCACAAACATMCGGTGATGCCGACCCTGAATTTCATCCAGCCGGTATCCTAATGCATCAAGGAAAAGATCGTTRGCGGTGATAACCGTTCCGTCCATATTAAATTCAATCACCGCCTGTGCCTTGCCGATGGCGTCAACCTGTCCGGAAAAATCAATTAGCTGGCATTTCTGCGTATCTGCCGCCTGTTTCATGTCTTTCATATTTGTAGTCATGCCATACAGGGTAAAACCGAGCAGGCCCGTTATRATCATACCCGCAAGCGGAAATATGGCCTGTTGTGACAGGATTAAAATCAGGGTGAARCTYGYCAGTGATCCCGCCAGAAGRACGGCGGCCACAGGGACAAACGGCAGGTTTTTGAGGTTATTAAACGGGGTTGTCATTTTATCTACTCCTTGRGATTCATATTATCTGTGATCAGGTCAACCTGRAAAAGCWGGTCCGGTTTGAGGATGGCAACCATTTTKCCTTCGACAGATACCAGYCCYTCCATRAAAGAATATTCCGGGTTGGCATCCTGATCCGGCACKGCCAGAATATCYGYYGAAGCTATGGTCAGAATGTCTGATACGGCGTCCACCAATATGCCAATGGTGCGCTCTTCCAGCCKGATGATGATCACCACATGGGTGTTGCCCGGTTCRGTKGTGCCGCGCTGAAAACGGGTTCTGAGGTCAAAWACCGGCACGATCACGCCGCGCATGTTAATCACCCCGCGCATATAATCCGGGGAATTGGGCAGATCGGTGGTCGGTATCCAGCCTTTGATTTCGCGCACCGTCGTGATTTCAACCGCATAATGGTCATCCCCGATAGTGAAAGAAATATATTGTYTGACCAGATCGTCACTGGCCATGGCAGGTGAGCTTTGTGATGTCATCAGTGGATMTCCTGACTGATATGAGTAGGGGGGGTCGTCGGTTCGGTGAATATGCCCTGTGGTTCTAAAGCCATTTCCTGTATGGCGGCGATATCCACAATCAAAGACACCCGGCCATTGCCGAGAATCGTGGCGCCGGAAACGCCCGCGACCAATTCATAATTTGATTCCAGACTTTTAATCACCACCTGTTGCTGATTAACCAGATCATCAACGATGAAGCCCATCAATTGGCCGCCCTCGCCCTCAACCACAACAACCAGACTTTCGCAGGGGTCGTGACTAGCGTCTTTAATGTCAAAGACTTCATATAACGGCACCAGAGATATATAATTCCCCCGAAACATAATCACCCGGCGGCCATCGGGCAGATGACTGACATCTGCGGGTGCGGGCCGCAAGGTCTGGATAATATTTATTAGCGGCAGGACATATTTCTCATGGCCGATTTCGACCACCATGCCATCCATGACCGCCAGCGTCAGCGGCAGGGACATGGTAAATTTACTGCCCTGTCCGGTGCGGGAGACAATGGTTATCCGCCCACCGAGGCCTTGAATATTCTTGCGGACCACATCCATGCCGACCCCCCGGCCAGAGACATTGGAGACATTCTCKGCGGTTGAAAAACCGGGCAGGAAAATCAGATTGTCAATCTCCTCATCGCTGAGGGYRGCATCCGGGGTAACCAGCCCCTTTTCAATGGCTTTTTTCAGGACGACTTCGCGGTTAATGCCCGCCCCGTCATCCTCTATTTCTATAATGATRCGCCCGCCCCGGTGAAAGGCAGACAGGCGAATAGTGCCTTCCGCGTCCTTGCCGGCTTTCAGCCTGCCCTCTGGCCCTTCAAGACCGTGGTCCACGCTGTTGCGGATCATATGCATCAGGGGGTCGCCGATTCTTTCGGTAACCGTTTTATCCACTTCGGTTTCTTCCCCGGACATGACAAGCCGGGCCTTTTTGCCCAATGAAGTCGTAAGTTCCCGTACCAGACGGGGCATCCGGCAAAAAACTGATTTTACCGGTTGGGCGCGAATGGCCATAACGTCATTTTGCAGATCTCGTATGTGGCGGGACAGCGATTCAATCCCCTGCGCCAGATTAGGATACTGCGCGCTGAGAAGCTGTCCGCCCTGTTCCCTCAACATAGCCTGGGTAATGACCAGTTCTCCAACCATATTGACCAGCCGGTCCACCTTGTCCAGCTCCACCCGGATGGATTGGCTGACCATGGTTTTTCCAGGCGAGGCGGATATGGTTTTTTCAGGTAACTTCTCCGGCGCAAATAATCCGGCGGCTTCATCGGCAACGAAATCATCAGGCGACAGATAGGGGCCAAGGTCTGTAATGGCAAGGTCACAATCACCCTCAACAAACTCAAAAACCTCAGATATGTCCTCTTCATTCCGATCTGTGATCAGATGAAACACCCATGAGAAATAGGCATGTTCCGGATTCATGCCCTCTATCTGTGGCATATCAGAGCTGTCCAAAGACACCGATAGCAGCCCGAGACTGCCCAATTCACGGATAAGGAGCAGCGGTTCATTCGCACGCTGAAACAGATGCAGGTGAGGTTTGAAATCTATCTTGTAATGACGGGTGATTTGTTCATCCGGCATCACGTCAGGTTTTTCATCGCTGTTCCCGGATGGGGATGCCTCCGCATCACCGATAATTTTTTTCAGGGCGGCGGCAATGTCCGAACCATAATCTGCGGTCAGGTCTTCACCGCGCTGGGCGGCCCCTACCAGTTCGCCCAGAATATCGCAGGCCTGTAACAATACGGTGAAATCATCCACTTCCATGGTGAGGGCCCCGGCCCGGATATCATCCAGCAATGTTTCCTGAATATGGGCAAAGGAGACCAGATGATTAAAGCCAAAAGCCCCCGCGCCGCCCTTTATGGAATGGACCGCGCGAAAAACACTATTCAAGGTTTCAGGATCGCTGTCACCGTCCCGCAACTGCATCAGACCTTCTTCAAGGTTGATCAGGAGTTCGGCACATTCTTCAAAAAAGACGCCTTTAAATTCTTCCATGGGATCGGACATCAGCCACAGACCTTTTCTACGACCTGCAGTAGTTTTTCGGGATTGAATGGTTTGACAATCCAGCCGGTGGCCCCGGCCTCCCGGCCCTGATTTTTTATGTCCGCGCCGCTTTCGGTGGTTAATATCAGGATAGGCACTGTTCTTGCGCCGGGGCGTTTTCGGGCTTCGCGGGTAAAGGTAATGCCGTCCATCACGGGCATGTTAATATCTGTGATAATAACATCGAACGGGGCGTCATTAATCTGATCAAGGCCCAATTGGCCGTTTTCGGCTTCGGTAATATCAAAGCCCGCATTTTTCAACGTGAAGGCGATCATATCGCGCATGGTTTTGGAATCGTCAATGGTAAGGGCGCGTCTGCTCATGTGGCTTGCTCCTGATCTATAAGATGACTGTCAAGCCCGGTTTCTTTCAAGGCCGCGTGAAAGGCATCAGACATTTCGGCAATGGAAAAGGTAATTTTTTCCTGCATAGCCCGGTTTTTCAGGGCCAGCATTATTTGAAGGCAGGGGGGTGGTGATCCGGTCAACGTCCCCGGCCATGATATTTATCGTCTTGCCTGTCGTCAGAACATCAAGAAAGTTTTGATGCAAGGCCTCGGCCAGCGTTAAACCCAGTACGGATTTTAACGTCACCTGTATATGGTCGTCGGACTCAACGGATATAAAGGGCACCATAATATTTTCTTTCCTGTTTTAGATAATACAATCTGAGGTAGAAATTAACTTAAGAAGTAAAGCTTAAAATAAATTTAAGATTATAATTTAATACGGATATTATTTTAAGGAGAAGAATTACAATCATAGCCTGCTTTACCTCCGGCCTGGTTTTGAAGGCCTGATATCAAGTGAGGCAATAGGTGTAAAAACAGGCCATTATGACCAAATCCTGTAGACGTCCCCTGTTTTATCGCTATAAAATACTTGCAGTAAAAGACGCTACGGCGCATTCTGTGCCGCGCCAGTGATAAAATACGGAACGCAAACATCTGACCCCAGAGGAAGACCGGGAATGACCGAAAGAAAGCCGCCATTAGAAAAAAAAGCACAGGACATCATTGCCGAACGCAAAGTCAAACAAAAGGACGGAACTCAGAAAAAATCCGATGCGCCCCAAGCTGTGAAGAAAACAGCCGGAGCCAATTGGCCGTTGCGCATCCTGTTATGTCTCATCACCCTGTTGATCGGTGCCGGGGGAGCTTTATATTTTCTGCCCCAATTACAGGACCGTATTCCGGCGTTGGCCAAATGGGCGGGAACAAGCGCGCCGGATAACAGCCCGCTTATCCAGAAACTTGCCGCACTGGAAAGTCGCCTTGATGCGCAGGAAAATGAAATTCAGGCTTTGAAAATAGCCCCTAAAGTAAATATGCAACCCGACCCTGCTATATTAGACCGTCTGAACAGCCTCGAACAGGCCAGATTACAGACGGACAAAGTGGAACAGGATATGTCCCAATCCGCCCGCATTGATATGCTGTTAAGCCGCATGGGACAGTTGGAAGCCTCTTTCGTGCCTCTCAGCAAAGGATTGATACAGGCGCAGGAAGCCCGCATAGAACGATCACAGCTGGCCAATAGTCTCACCGCGCACAATGAAAAGCTGGCGCAACTTGACAGCAGGCTTGGCAAGGTGGAAGGCTTCGCCGCCCGGGATACCAGCGGCGCATTATTGGCCTTTCGCATCGGGGAACTCCGGCGTAAAGTCACCGCCGGGGCGGATTTTGGCCCGGAAATTGATGCCCTGAAAGCCATGATGGCTGAGGGTTCCCTTGCCATGAATGATCAAATTCAGGGCACTATTGAGTGGCTGGATCAGCATAGGGACGGCGTCATAACAGCGGGACGATTGCGCGACCGTTTTGATGACCTGATCCCGGACATGATCCGCGCACGGTCAAATGGCACTGATGACCCCTGGTGGAAACGGGCCTATGACAGCAGCAAAAATCTGATCATGGTCCGCAAAACCAAGGATATAGAAGACACACTGGACGCGGCCATTGCCGGAGCGCGTCAGATGCTGGACCGCTTTGACCTGAAGGCGGCCCTTGATCAGTTGAAACAAATATCCGGGGAGGCGGGCGAGACTTTGAACGCCTGGATAATGCAGGCGGAAATATATTTACGGGCCGAAGAAGAACTGGATCAGCTGGAAAGCCTGACCACCGCTTATTATCTTGACGATACCAAGGCCGAGGAGACAGGCTCATGATCCGGCTGGCGGTATATATCACCCTCGCCATTCTGCTGGCGATGGGCGCGGTATGGTTTGCCGACCATCCGGGCAATATGATCATCACCTGGCAGGGCTGGGAAATACGCCTGTCGGTGGCGGTCTTTGGATTACTGGCCCTGCTCTATAGCTTTTTCTGCTGGTATCTGTTCCGGCTTTACCGCTGGTTCCGGTCCGAAAACCCCCTGACCAGCCCCAGACGCCAGCAAAGCCGCCGCCAAAAAGGACTGGCGGAGCTGGATATGGGCTGGGCGGCCCTTGCTATTCATGACCGGGAAGCGGCCATCCGCCATGGCAAGAAAGCGCTGGGGTTATTGCCCGATAATAATGGCCCGCGCCGCCTGCTGGTCAAGGCAACCGAGGGTAAAGACCAGCAGAAATATCTGGACCAGCTCAGCAAAGACCCCAGCGGTCACCTGCTGGCGATGGCCTGTAAGCTGGAGATAGCCCTGACCGAAAATGATACCCAAGCCAGTCTGGCTCTGCTGAAAGACATGCGGGAAAAACGCCCGAATAACCCGTGGATCAACCAGCAATTATTTGACATTCAGACCCGGCTCGGCCAATGGACGGCGGCGGCACAGGAATTGACCAAGCTGGTCAAAGCCAAAGCCATTGACAAGGGAACGGAAAAACACCTGAGCGCCGTCCTTGCCTATAGTCAGGCTTTGGAAGCGGACCTTGCCGGACAGAAAAAACTGGGCCGTGAGCAGGCARAGCTGGCCCTGAAGAATGAYCCGGCCTTTATCCCTGCCGCCCTGCTCCTTGGCCGTTATCATCTGGCACAGGGGGACAAGGGAAAGGCCCGAAAGGTCATTGAAACCACATGGAAGCTGGCYCCYCATCCRGAGCTTGGCCRGTTYTTCCTGAAGCTGGAGCCTCTGGAAACTGCCCGCGAAAAATTCCGCAGAGTTCAGAAATTCACCGCCCTAAATCCCGACCATCTCCACAGCCGCCACCTGCTGGCTCGGGTTGCGCTAGACACRGAACATTGGGCAGAGGCCAAAAARGCACTGGATTTTCTCACCGGAGCCGGGGCGGCAACAGGTGAAACCTATCAGCTTCTARCCCGGCTGGATATGCTACAGAAAAAGGATGAAAAGGCAGCGCAAGCCCATCTGGCTCAGGCCGCCGAGGCGGCACCGGACCCCAAATGGTGTTGCGCCTCCTGTCATACGGCGCGGGAAAATTATCTGGCCCTCTGCTCAAGCTGTCACACATTCGGACANANNRKCWRRYRGGGMTARATYACTTGTCGGCCAGATTCCGGTARTCAAAAACCCGCTTTGCCTTRCCSRCKGASCGSGGGATGCCGCCCGGYTCCCGCACATCCACCTTGGTGGTGACMCCGCACAGRTTTTTGATAWRGCGTTTCARCTCATCAGCCARATGGCYCCGCATGTGRTCATCGGARAATTCCGSCTTKGCYTCSGCCACYACGGTCAGYTCATCCATCACYTTKGGCCGMCGGATTTCACAGAAATAATGRGGCGTGAGGCGTGCGTCCCGGCAGATRATTTCCTCAATCTGGGTCGGGAAGACATTAACCCCGCGAATGATCATCATATCRTCYGAACGGCCAAATATTCKTGCCATRCGGCGCATRTTGGACAGGGARCCGGGCAAGAGCCGGGTCAAATCACGGGTCCGGTAACGGATGATGGGAAAGGCCTCTTTACAGAGCGAAGTAAAGACCAGTTCCCCTTCCTCGCCATCGGGCACAACCTCACCGGTTTCCGGGTTGATAATTTCAGGATAAAACAGATCCTCCCAGATGGTCAGGCCRTCCTGTGTTTCGGCAAATTCCGAGGCCACGCCCGGTCCCATAACCTCGGACAGGCCATAAATATCAACGGCCTTCAGATCAAACCGCGCTTCGATTTCTTTGCGCATTTCCTCGGTCCATGGCTCCGCCCCATGCATGGAAATTTCCAGAGACGTTGTSCGRGGGTCRATGCCCATCTTCTCRAARCTRTCGGCCAGAGAGAGCATATAGGACGGCGTCACCATRATGATGCGCGGYTTGAAATCCATGATCAGCTGTATCTGGGCCTCGGTCGCSCCGCCYGATGCGGGCACAACCGTGCAWCCCGCCCGCTCRGCGCCGTAATGGGCCCCAAGCCCGCCTGTGAACARACCRTAACCAAARGCCACATGAACCATATCCCCCGCCCGGCCACCGGCGGCCCTTATGCAACGGGCRATGACCTCTGCCCAGACATCAATATCCTGCGCCGTATAGCCRACAACRGTGGGCTTGCCYGTGGTGCCGCTGGAGGCATGGATRCGGGATAWTTTYTCRCGCGGAACGGCAAAAAGACCAAAYGGRTAATTATCCCTCAGGTCYTTTTTYACCGTGAACGGAAATTTYGCCAGATCCGMMAGGCTGTTCAGRTCRYCYGGATGGACGCCGYGGTCATCAAATATCTTTTTGTAAAAAGGCACATTGTCATAAGCCTGGCTGAGCGACCATTTCATACGCTCCARTTGTTTTGCCGCRATATCTTCCTTGCTGGCATATTCAAAGCCGTTAATCCCTTCGAACATCGTCATAAATTTTACTTCCCTGTATTTTKACTTTTCATTCTTATTTTAGGCGGATTTTACCCCCCGCGCAAGCTCTACCCCTGCYCGAAGCGCRTCCATATTCATATCCAGAAATTTTTTCGGTGAACTTTGGCGCAGSGCCCGTTCAACAATCTCAAGCTCTATRTCATCGGATAATTCRGCRATCACCCCTGTRGCCACCACATTRGTCACCCGTTCGGACCCAAGCGAGATCGCGGTTTCRCTGAGCGGCARTTCAATGACCTTGAATTTGCCCTTGGGCGGRGTCTTGGTGCGGCGCGGGTCCACAATGACCAAGGCATCATCCCGGATRATGCCCTCGGACGCATCCGCCGCSGCCTGRTCCAATATAAGAACCGTATTCAGATCCGTRGTCARCGGATAATCGGGSGTGCCWKCRCTAGCCACAATATCTGCCCGGCTGAGGCCCCCGCGYGAGGTTGGCTCATAGCTTTGCGACATGGACACATGATAKCCYTCCCCGGTCAAAGCCCGTGAGAATATTTTRGCGCASARYTGCAATCCCTGACCCCCRGCRCCGCTAAAGCGCATTTCAAGATTTTTCATYAYTTCTGCCCCTTCTGTTGCAAGGCCTGTATTTCATCCACCATATTGCGGTAAGTCGCCCCATATTCCGGCCTGTCCGAACGGACAAATACCCCYGTATTCATGGTATTGGGACGGAAGGGATGGTCAACCACGTTATTGTCATATTCACTGGGSCGCATGGCCCGGGTCTGACCCAAAACCATTTCCGGCGAAGAGCCAAGATCATTCTTGCGGCCATTRACCTCCGTACAGTCRGACATGACCTCAATGAAGGAAAAKCCCTTATARGCCAGMCCYTCGGCRATCAAATCCCGCAGGCGCGGCAGRTGAATAGTGATCTCGCGRCCAACGAAACCGGCRCCGGCGGCYTCSGCCAGWCGGCTGGCATCAAAGACCGGYTCYTTATTRCCCGCCGGGGTCGTGGTGGTAAAACGGTCTTGGGGKGTYGTGGGGGAGACCTGTCCCCCGGTCATGCCGTAAATTTCATTATTGAGCATCAGGCAGGTAATATCCAGATTACGCCGCGCCGCATGGATCAGATGATTACCGCCAATGGCCAGACAGTCGCCGTCACCGGTGATCACCACCACATGCAGATCAGGCCGCGCCATCTTTAACCCGGTGGCAAAGGCCAGTGGCCGCCCATGGGTCGTATGATAGGTATTAGCGTCAATATAGCTGCCCACCCGGCCTGAACAGCCGATGCCGCTAACGATTGCCAGCTTGTCCTTTTCAATGCCCTGCGAATGAATAGCCCACAGAAGGGCGCGCAGGGCGATACCGTGACCACAGCCCGGACACATGAAATGGGGGAACATATCAAGGCGCAGGTAATCGCGGATTTCAAAATCCCGGGTTTCACTGTTGCTGGCTTCATTATTTTCTGCCGTAATGGCGACTTGCTTATTCATGGCCCAGCACCTCCTTGACGCTTTGCTCTATCTGGGACGGTGAGATAGGCACCCCGTCAAAACGGTTCAGGCCGGTTACAGATTGGCGTCCCGTTTTAGCGGCCCCGATYTCCAGTATCAACTGCCCGGCATTCATTTCAGCCACCACAAAATGTTTGGCCTTTTTGGTCAGCTTGCGAAAGCTTTCGGTGGGAAAGGGCCAGAGGGTAATGGGCCGGAATAATCCCGCCTTGACCCCCGATGCGCGCARCTCCCGAACCGCCTTGCGGGCCGCACGGCCCACCACGCCAAGGGCGACCACAACCACCTCTGCATCTGCGCAGTTCATATCTTCAAAACTCTCCACCAGATCATTATTCAGSGCWACCTTACCCAGTAAACGTTTCATGACCGGCTCCACCTCAGCAGATTTTTGCGTTGGCCAGCCACTTTCATCCACRGTCAGGCCCGTGGTATGAACCCGGTAGCCATCRCCGGGCCGCGCCATGGGCGGYACCCCGTCCTTATCCGCCTTATAGGGTTTGTAATCTTCCGGTTTGCCAGTGGCCCATTTGCGGACGGTTTTTTCATATTCCGTCACATCGGGCAGGGCCACGGTTTCCACCAGATGACCCAGACTTTCATCGAACAGAACAATCACCGGTATGCGCAGTTTTTCCGACAGGGCAAAGGCCCGGGCGGTCTGTTGATAGATTTCTTCCACCGAACCGGGGGTCAGCGCAATGACCGGATGGTCGCCGTGCGTACCCCAGCGGGCCTGCATCAAATCGCCCTGCGCCGGGCGGGTTGGCAGGCCCGTTGACGGGCCGCCGCGCATCACATTGACCACAACRCAGGGAATTTCAGCCCCCATGCCGTAACCTATGTTTTCCTGTTTCAGGGAAAAGCCGGGGCCACTGGTGGCGGTCATGGCCTTGACGCCGCCCATGCTCGCGCCAAGAGTTGCGGCAATGGACGCGATCTCATCCTCCATCTGAAGGAAGACGCCGCCCACCTTGGGCAATTCCTTGGCCAGCCGTTCGGCGATTTCGGACGACGGGGTGATAGGATAACCGGCATAAAAACGGCATCCCGCCGCCACAGCCCCCAAGGCGCAGGCATGATTGCCTTGTAAATTTATGGTCTCCTGACCAGAGCTTTGCATAGTCATTCGGCGGCCTCCTGCTGAATTGGGTTAAGGGATATGGCAAAGTCGGGGCAGAGCCATTCACAGATATGACAGCCCGTACATTTCTCMGGCTCCGCCAGTTCCGCCACCTGATCCTTATTCAGGACAAGGCACCGTTCCGGGCACATTTTAACGCAGATATCRCAGCCTTTGCACCATTCTGCRGTAATCTCAAGATGGGTGCGTACGGCATTTTCTTCGGGCTGAACCAGCGGTACGAAAGCGGCCCCTTCCACGGGCTCACCCTTGCGGGAACCCTTGATCCATTTCTGGCCCTGATCAAAAACCTTGAGGTTCACCTCAACCGTTTTTGGCGGCACCATCTGGGTGATGACCTCTTTCCATGCCTTGTCGGGAATGGTAAGGGTCGTTGACAGCGCGCCCAGCAACAGGGTGTTGGCCGCCCGCTCATTTCCGGCTTTTGTCGCCATTTCGGTGGCATCAATAGCAAAGGCCTCTGCCACCTTTTCCCGCACATCGTCGGGCGTATTCTTGGAATAGCCAATATCAGCCCCCAGCACCCGCGAGCGACAGGCAAAAGGCGGTACGATACGTTTGGTATCGGCAATGAAAATACCGGAGCCGGGGCGTAGATAACTCATCCAGCGCAGACCCTCTKCCCATTCAAGGGCGATCAGCACATCGGCCTTGCCCATGGGAATGGTTGGTGACCAGACCTCTGCGCCAAAGCGTACATGGCTGAACACCACGCCGCCGCGCTTGGCCATGCCATGAACCTCGCTCTGTTTTACCTGATAGCCCAGATTCTGGCATATCTGCGCCAGCACCTTGGACACCATGATCACGCCCTGTCCGCCCACACCAACGATCAGAACATTGATCGGCTCTTTCATYTTTTCAGGGTTTAATTTTATCGCATTGGTCATTTTYATACGCCTCCRCCGCAGGGTTTGGCTTTCGCCGCCGTCTGGCCCAGATTAACYGTTGGCTGAATGGCCCCGGTAGGACAGAATTGGGCGCAAACGGAACAGCCGATACAGGCACTTGGATCAATCTTGACAATATGGCGGCCCTCGAACCATTCGTCGCTCCAGATCAGMGCCGGACARCCCAGATTCATACAGCCCTGACAGGCGTTGCAATCCTTGGGGTCAACAGTCATGGCCGGGCCTTTRATCTTGACCGGGTCAAGAACGCAAGGCCGGTCRGCAATCAGGACGGAYACGCCCCGGTAAGCGATGGCCTCRCGCATGGTATGRAGCATGGACCCCGCGTCATAGCTGTCYACCCGTTCAATCCATTCGACGCCGCAGGCCCGGATCATTTCCTCGAAATTCACCTGATGGGTTTGCTCACCGCGCAGGGTCTTGCCGGTRCCGGGATTTTCCTGTCCCCCGGTCATGGCGGTAATATGATTGTCCAGCAGAATCACCGTGATATTGGCCTGATTATAGACCGCGTCAATCAGGGGCGGAATGCCCGAATGAATGAAGGTACTGTCACCAATGGTGGCCACGATCGGTTTTTTCTCACTGCCCGCCAGATACATGCCCGTGGCATTGGCAATGCTTGACCCCATGGCAACGGTGGTATCAATGGCGGTCAGGGGGTCCCCCACCGCCAGCGTATARCAGCCAATATCGCCCGCCACCCGCACGTCAAGGCTRCGRATCGCCGTATAGCTCATGGCATGGGGACAGCCCGCGCATAGCACCGGAGGCCGGATCNAAAGGTTCAAAYTGTGGGCCCAAGGCGTCGGCTTCGGGTTCCAGAACCCCGGCCTGCTCAAAGCTGATGCGTACCTGTTCCGGCGAYAATTCACCGGTGCGCGGGAAGAATTCTTTGCCCTCAACCTTCAGGCCCCAGGTTTTGATCTCATTCTCGATCACCGGTTCCAGTTCCTCAACCACGATCACCCGGTCATGCTTGGCGCAAAAATCCTGTATCAGTTTTTTCGGCAGGGGAAAGGACAGGCCCAGCTTCAGGACGCTGACCTCGGGCAGATTTTCCTTCACATAGACATAGCTCATRCTGCTGGTGATAATCCCCAGCTTTGACGAACCCATTTCCACCCGRTTCAGATCAGAGGTTTCCAATTCCTCTGCCAGTCTTTCAAGGCGATCAATCACCATGGGATGGCGCACRCGSGCATGGCCGGGCACCATCACATTCTTGGAAACTTCCGCATTAAAGGGCTTATCCTCCGGCGTGATCCGCTCACTAACCAAAACGGAACTGCGGGTGTGGGAAATACGGGTCGTGCTRCGAACGATGACCGGGGTGTCAAACCGTTCACTGATSTCAAAGGCGGCCTTGGTAAAGTCCAGAGCCTCCTGCGCATCGGAYGGYTCCAGWACMGGCACCTGGGCAAAGCGGCCAAACAGGCGGGTATCCTGCTCATTCTGGGATGAATGAATGCCCGGATCATCACAGACGATAATCACCAACCCGCCGTGAACCCCGATATAAGATTGGGACATCAGGGCGTCGGATGCCACGTTAAGGCCCACATGTTTCATCATGCTGATGGCCCGAACCCCGGCAAAAGAGGCTCCGATGGCCACATCAAGGGCGACCTTCTCATTGGTTGACCATTGAGCGTGAACATCGCCCACCGGATAATGAGCCATATTCTCCATAATTTCCGTACTTGGCGTACCGGGATAGGCGGCGGCMACCTTGACCCCGGCTTCCCACGCGCCCCGTGCAATRGCTTCATTGCCGGTCATCTGATGGGTTATGCCTGTCTTGATCGCCGTGGGCGATACCTGCTCAGCCTTGGAACTCATGTCCGTCTCCCGTTTATCGTGATACATTAATTTAAATAAARTCTGATAAAATGTATCATATTTAAKATTTTTGGCAAGCAGAAAACATCTTATTTAGCGTAATACAGGAAATAAAACATTCAATATGTGTATTGAAAAGAAAGAAAATTCCTCGAACGATCGGTTAACTAATTGTTTYSCCTTGGYTTTATTAACCTTKNGGAAAAAMWAKNTTAACATCTAAAACAATAATAAAAACAAAGGATTATRCCTATTYCCCCTTGACATAAATCAATCCGGGCGGGCACTATATGTCCTATAARTCGCGTTCATAACTCAAAACACAGGAATTTTTCCGACTCATGCCACCTGCTACCCCCCGCCCAACGGACAATGATACTTTCTCGCCTCTGCTGATGGTGGGGCTTTTGCTCCGGCCCTTGCCCAAGGCACCGCTGAACCGCCTGCTCCGTCATATGGCGGGTCATATACAAAAAAACCATCCGGCCATTCTGGACCGGCTGACCCCTCTGGCGGGCATGGAATTTCTGATCTGCCCCACAGACATACCCCATGACATGCGGATGATTATGGGCAACGGACAGGTGGATTGCCGGATTGAGGATGAATTCAAAGCCCCCGCGGATGTGACCATCTCCGGCCCTTTTTTGTCGCTGATGGATATGATGGATGGCCGGATAGACGGTGATGCCCTGTTTTTCTCCCGCAGCCTCGCGGTTGAGGGGGACACGGAAGCCCTGCTGACCCTGCGCAATGCCATGGACAGCGAGGATATTGACCTGCGCCAGGAAATCCTGACCAGTCTGGGACCGTTAAAAACGCCCGCCAGTGCCCTGCTGACCATCACGGGCCGTCTCTATCAGGGGCTGTCCCGGGATATGAGCCATATCCGCCGCGCGGCCACCGCTTCCCTGGCCCGTCGCTGTGATGCGCTGGCACAGGAAAACCAGCAATTGGCCCAAAAAACCACAGAGCTGGAGAAAAAACTCACCAAAGTCCAAAACAGACTACAAGTCCTCAACCGAAAGATACCGTCATGACCAAGCTGGAACTGGTTTGTCCTGCTGGCACCCCGGCGGCTTTACGCATTGCGGTGGATATGGGGGCCGATGCGGTCTATATGGGCTTTCGCGATGAAACCAACGCCCGCAATTTTCCGGGGCTGAATTTCTCCGTGGAGGAACTGGCCGAAGCCCTGGATTATGCCCATACCAGAGGAGCCAAAGTCCTGCTGGCGGTCAATACCTATGCCAAGGCCGGGAACGGCGAGCCGTGGATACGGGCGGTGGATAATGCGGCGCGGCTGAAGGTTGATGCCATCATTATGGCGGATATAGGCCTTTTGGCCTATGCCAAAGAGGCTCATCCGGATTTACGTCTGCATCTGTCGGTACAGGCCTCGGCCTCCAACCCGGCGGCGATCAATCATTATGTGCGGGAATTCGGCATCCGGCGGGTGGTCCTGCCCCGGGTGCTGACCCTGCCGGAGATTCGCCGTATCAATGAACGCATTGACATCAAGACTGAAGTCTTTGCTTTTGGCGGCATGTGCCCCATGGCCGAGGGCCGCTGTAGCCTGTCCAGCTATATCACTGGCAAATCACCCAATATGAACGGGGTCTGCTCCCCGGCCAGCCATGTGACTTACGTGCAAAGCGGCGCGGATCTTAAAACCAATCTGGCGGGCTTTACCATCAACAGATTCGGACCAAATGAGCAGGCGGGCTATCCCACCCTATGCAAGGGCCGTTTTGCCGTCGGCGATGAGGTCGGTTATCTGTTTGAGGAACCCACCAGCCTGAATGTGACCGGCATATTGCCGGAGCTGATGGATGCGGGAGTCAGCGCCCTTAAGATCGAAGGCCGCCAGCGCAGCAAGGCTTATGTGCGCGAAGTGGTCCGGAATTTCCGCGCCGCCATTGACGCCGCCGGGCGCGGCGAACGCCTGCAAATCAATATGGATGGCCTGTCCGAGGGCGGCCAGAACACCACCGGAGCCTATGAAAAGAAATGGATGTGATGCACAAAACCAGTCTCTCGCTCGGACCGTTGCTGTTTAACTGGGACGGCGACAAAACCCGTGATTTTTATTTTGCCATCGCCGATGAAGCGCCGGTGGATCATGTCTATCTTGGCGAGGTGGTCTGCGCCAAGCGCCTTGCGGGCAAGGATTATATGCCGGAGGTCATTGAACGGCTGGAACGGGCGGGCAAGACGGTCATTCTGTCGGGTCTGATGCTGGTTCTGGATGACCGGGATATGGCTATGACTAATGATCTGGCCAGTATGGGCCGTGATTATCTGGTGGAAGCCAATGACATGTCTCTGGTTAGTCTGTTGCACGGCCAAAATCATGCCATCGGGCCGTTTATCAATATCTATAACGAGGCCAGCCTGAAATATTATGAGGATGGCGGCGCCAGCCGGATCAGCCTGCCGCCGGAATTGCCCGCCGCCTCATTACGGGCGTTGGCCCGCACCGCCACAGCCGCATTGGAAGTACAGGTTTTTGGCCGCCTGCCTTTGGCCATTTCCGCCCGGTGCTATCATGCCCGCGCCCATAAGCTCCATAAAGACGGCTGTCAGTATATCTGCGACCGGGACCCGGATGGCCGGGCGGTGGATACCATGGACGGGCAGCCGTTTCTGGCCATTAACGGCCTGCAAACCCTGTCCCACAGCTATGTCAATCTGCTGGCGGAACTGCCGGAATTAAAGGAAATGGGTATCCATAATTTCCGCCTGTCGCCCCATGATGTTGATATGGTCAGGATTTGCACGTCTTTTCGGGATCGGCTTGACAATAAAATTGATCTGACAGAAGCAAATGATATTTTAGAGACGGAAATGTTTGCCATGGAATTCTCAAACGGCTATTATCACGGCGAGGCCGGACGTATGCAGATCGGAACTTGATGACAGGTTGAAAATAGGGTACCCGCCATATGGATTCTTATACAAAACTTCTGAATGGCTATGCCAAATTCCGTGATCAGTATCTGGCCAAAGAGAATGACAGCTGGCGTAATTGGGCCAAGGACGGCCAAAGTCCCAAAGTCATGTTTATCGCCTGTAGCGACAGCCGGGTAAATCCGGTGATCCTCACCCATTCGGGTCTGGGCGAGATATTCATCGTCAATAATGTGGCCAACCTTGTGCCGCCTTATAAAAAAGACGATGAAACCTATCACGGCACCAGCGCGGCCATTGAATTTGCCGTCACCCAGTTAAAGGTGGAACATATCATCATCATGGGCCATAGCGGCTGCGGCGGAATTCGCGCCCTGATCGCCAATCATAATACGGACAAAGACCCGGCGGCTGATTTCAGCTTTATCCGCCCATGGATGAAAATCGTTGATGAGGCCGCCGAATTTACGGCGGTGGAAAAGGAAACTTCATCCATCGAAGTCCTTGCCGCCACCTGCGAGCGGCGGGCCAGCCTGATTTCCCTCAACAATCTGATGGGGTTTCCGTGGGTCCATGAGGCCCTGCTGGCCGAGACTATTCAGGTCCACGCCTGGCATTTCGACATCGGCAGCGGCATTATCGAAGCCTATAATACGGATACGGAACAGTTTGAAGATCTGGTTTAGGATCGCCCTGCCTCATACACACATTCGTCACCCTGAATTCAGTTCAGGGTCCATATTTCCACCAACTCAATAACGGACAAATGGATGCTGAAACGAGTTCCGCATGACGCAATAGAGAGGCGGCGGGGCCTTTACGCGGCAAGGCCGACGATTTCTGCGGTGGCCATCAATTGATCCAGATAGGCGTGGAAGGCGGCATGATAGGCCTTATCTTCCAGATATTGCACAATATGGGGCCGGACCAGATCGAACGGTAATATCTCTTCGGTTTTCTTGTCCCGAAAACGATCCTTATGCTGATCATAATAGCGCACGCAAGTGTCCGCATCCGCCTTAGGCGTGGTAATCACCTGATCCAGAAGCYGCTGGATGAYCGCTTCAGTTTGTTCCTCGGACAAAGAATCGATTTCTTTGGCCGGGATCAGTTCGCGCGCRGCGGCATYYTCCAKCAGYAATTGGCGAACCACCAGAGCGCGGGCGGCCTCAAGCCGCGCCGCGTCCAGAGATTCCGCCGGRTGGTTGATCATTTCCGCATGGACCTGATCATCACTGATTTCTTTCTTGTTGACAAATACCGGCATCAGTACCCCTTTCCACGCTTGCGAACRATYTGATAACCGGACCGGAAAATATATTTCACCGGAACGCTCAACATATGCACCAGCCGYGTGAAAGGGAAGATCAGGAATATGGTCAGCCCCAAGAACAGATGGGCCTTGAACACCCATGGCTCATTAACGATAAAATCAGCGGCACCGCTGCGGAAAGTGACAATATGCTGTGCCCAGTTGGCCAGTGCCACCATAGAGGAGCCATCCATATGCAGGGATGAATAATAGATGGAAATCAGGCCCAGAATGAGCTGAATATAAAGCAGCCACAGCAACAGAATATCCGAGAACTTAGAGGTGGCCCGAATGCGCGGATCGGTCATGCGCCGCACCAGAAGGATGGTCAGGCCAACAAAGGTAATGCTACCCAATATGCCGCCGCCGATCATGGCCATGACCTGCTTGGCCTCGGTGGTGATCACCAAATGATAGAGGCTTTCCGGGGTCAGAAGCCCCACCAGATGGGTGAAAAACAACAGGATAATCCCCACATGGAACAGGTTGCTGCCGATGCGCATSCCCTTGGCGCGCAACAGCTGACTGGAGCCGGCCTTCCAGCTATATTGATCCCGGTCATAGCGCAGGATGGACCCCACCACCATCACGACGAYGGCAATATAGGGATACAGGCCAAAGACCAGATGGYCCAGGAAYGGCGATGWTGTTAMAATTTCAGTTTCTGGCATCTTTCTCGCCTCCGATTATATTCTGTAATTCTGCGGTTGCGTTGGGAAAAGCGTCGCAAGTATTGCAGTCGCTGCCATCCACATCGCTATTGTCAAAAGCGTTTGCCTCTTCCCAGTCCTTGTCAATTTCCTCAAGGCTCATTTCCTCTAGAGGTTCCATTTGGACCTGSGCGATCATATCCTGATCCGGCTTCACCCGGGACAGGACTTCCAGCGCCTCAAAAAGAACCGCATAGGATGATTTGCGTTTTTTCAGCTTGACCCCGATGGCGGCAATCACCGTAATCGGGTCSCCCAGAAAATCCATRGCCTCGTCCAGGGGRCAGAGGGACAGRAATTCCAGAAACAACGGCAGATARTCCGGCAATTCACCGGCGGTCACATAGAAACCCTTTTGCCCGTAAGCCTCGGCCAGATTGACCATGGCCTGTCCCCGGTCGCGGCTTTCRCCGTGGATATGTTCAAACAGATGCAGGCAATGAGCCCGCCCCCGGTCAAATATCTCCACATAGTTTTCCTGGGTTTCATAGATGTCTCTGACTTTCATCTCATCCACAAAGGCCTTAACCTTCTTGATTTGGCGGGCGGGTAACAGCTTTTCCTGTGCCAGCACCGCCATCAGGTCATCCAGATGAGGCAGAATTTCCGCCTTTGGATAGGACAGWAGCAGYCCAAGTATTTTAAATGTTTTCATGGGYCTAGCTCCTTGTCTTTGGATTTGTCTGGCCACTCATGGTATTTTTATGGGTGGAGGTGCCGAACAGATTGGTCCGGGTCTGCCCCCCATCGCCRCACCCATTGCCGAAAGAAAAGCCGCATTCTGCTCGTTGCTCGAAAGCGATTTCATTATCAAACGGGGTATCTCCGGCATATTCACGGTGGTTGGTGGGGATCACATAGCGGTCCTCATAATTGGCCAGCGCCATAATCCGGTACATATCATCCAGCGTATTTTCATCCAGGCCCACCCGGTCCAG
Source organism: Alphaproteobacteria bacterium (assembly GCA_002749135.1). Taxonomy (GTDB): domain Bacteria; phylum Pseudomonadota; class Alphaproteobacteria; order Sphingomonadales; family Emcibacteraceae; genus Paremcibacter. Next base: position 103,760 of record NVVY01000003.1, read on the forward strand.
AATATCCAGATCGGATATGCCTTCCACAGTTTTCTCACGCATGAATGCGCGCATGGCCAGCATTCTCTCCAACGCATGAACAATCGGTTCCTCCTTGCCCCCGGTCAGCATATTAGCCAGATATTTCACCGGAATACGCAGGTCGTGGACATTGGGGATGACGCCGCTTTTTTCCAGCCGGCCATCTTCCATGGCGGATTGGATAGGGCTGAGGGGCGGAATATACCAAACCATAGGCAGGGTACGATATTCCGGGTGCAGCGGGAAGGCCACCTTCCAGTCCATGGCCATCTTATAGACCGGCGAGTTTTTCGCCGCCTCAAGCCAGCTGTGGGGGATACCGTCCTTCTTGGCCTGTGCGATGACTTCCGGGTCATGGGGATCAAGGAAAATATCGCATTGCGCCTGATAGAGATCCTCAACATCTTCTTCGCTTGCGGCCTCTAAAATCCGGTCCGCATCATAGAGTAAAACGCCCAGATAACGGATACGGCCCACACAGGTTTCCGAACAAACAGTCGGGTCGCCGGCCTCAATCCGGGGATAACAGAAGGTACATTTCTCGGACTTACCGCTTTCCCAGTTGAAATATATTTTCTTGTAGGGACAGCCACTGACACACATGCGCCAGCCCCGGCATTTTTCCTGATCAATCAGAACAATACCGTCCTCTTCCCGCTTGTATATAGCCCCGCTTGGGCAAGCGGCGGCACAGGCCGGGTTGAGGCAATGTTCACACAGGCGCGGCAGATACATCATGAATGTATTTTCAAACTGACCGTAAATGTCTTTTTCCATGGCACCGAAGTTATAGTCCTTTGACCGTTTGGAAAATTCACCGCCGAGAATTTCTTCCCAGTTGGGGCCCCATTCGATCTTTTCCATCACCTCGCCGGTAATGGCGGAGCGGGGACGGGCCGTAGGCGGGGTATGGACTTCCGGGGCCTTTTGCAGCCGTTCATATTCAAAGGTGAAGGGTTCGTAATAATCGTCAATTTCCGGCAGGTCCGGATTGGCAAATAATTTGGCCAGAATGCGGAATTTCCCGCCCATTTTTGGCTTTAACTTGCCATTACCAAGGCGGGACCAACCGCCGTTCCACTTGCTCTGGTTTTCCCAGTCGCGGGGATAGCCAACCCCCGGCTTGGTCTCAACATTATTGAACCAGGCATATTCAACACCGGCCCGGGATGTCCAGACATTCTTACAGGTCACGGAACAGGTGTGACAGCCAATACATTTGTCCAGATTAAGGACCATTCCTATTTGAGCACGAATTTTCATTATGCTAACTCCCCAAAACTATCCGAATGATCATGATTTCCGGAAACACCGTCTGCGGGTTCGTCCATCCAATCCACCTTGTCCATTTTGCGGCATATTACGAACTCGTCCCGGTTTGACCCAACCGTGCCGTAATAGTTGAAACCGTAAGATAACTGGGCATAGCCGCCGATCATATGGGTCGGCTTGACCACGGCGCGGGTGACAGAATTATGAATACCGCCGCGATGGCCGGTCATTTCAGACCCTGGTGTGTTGATGATCTTTTCCTGAGCGTGATACATCATGCACATGCCTTCATTCACCCGCTGGGACACAACAGCCCGGCAGGCAATGGCGCCGTTCACATTATACAGCTCAATCCAGTCATTATCCTCAACCCCGATCTTCTGAGCGTCGACCTCGCTCATCCAGACGATGGGTCCACCGCGCGACAGGGTCTGCATCAACAGATTCTCTGAATAGGTGCTGTGGATACCCCATTTTTGGTGAGGCGTGATCCAGTTCAGGGCAATCTGCGGATTGCCGTTGCTTTTCTGGTCCTCAACCGGGGCCAGAGTCTTGGTATTGATTGGTGGCTTATAGACGCAGAATCCCTCGCCAAAATCACGCATCCAGGTGTGATCCTGATAGAATTGCTGACGTCCGGTGAGCGTGCGCCATGGAATCAGCTCATGGACATTGGTATAGCCCGCATTATAGCTCACATGCTCATCCTCAAGGCCGGACCATGTGGGCGATGAAATAATCTTGCGCGGCTGGGCCTGAATATCCCGGAAGCGGATTTTTTCGTCCTGCTTGGGCAGGGCCAGATGCTTATGCGCGCGGCCAGTGAATTTCTCCAGCGCGCCCCAGGCTTTCACCGCCACCTGACCATTTGTTTCAGGGGCCAGCGACAGGATAACCTCGGTGGCATCAATATCACTTTCGATGCGCGGCATCCCTTTGGACACACCCTCCTCTGTCACCACATGGTTCAGTTCGCCAAGGAATTTATATTCCGGCTCCGTGTTCCAGGAAATACCCTTGCCGCCGTTGCCGATTTTGGTCATCAGCGGGCCGAGAGCAGTGAATTTCTTGTAGGTGTCCGGATAATTACGCACCACATCAATGTAAGATGGCATGGTTTTGCCGGGAATAGGGTCGATCTCCCCCTTCTTCCATTCCTTGACGTCAAGACCCTGCGCCAGTTCCCCCGGGGTATCATGAAGGATCGGCAGGGCGACCACATCGGTCTCCTCACCCAGATGTCCGGGGCAAAGTTCAGAGAATTTTTTGGCCAGTCCCTTGTATATATCCCAGTCACTGCGGCTTTCCCATGCGGGGTCCACAGCGCGGCTGAGGGGATGAATGAAAGGATGCATATCCGAGGTATTCAGGTCGTTCTTCTCATACCAGGTCGCGGCGGGCAGGACGATGTCCGAATAGAGACAGGTGGTGGACATACGAAAATCCAGTGTCACCACCAGATCAAGTTTGCCTTCGGGTGCCTTATCATGCCAGACAACTTCGCTGGGGCGTTTGGCCCCGCGTTCGCCAATATCCTGGCCCAATACGCCGTTCTGGGTGCCCAGAAGATGCTTGAGCATATATTCATGGCCCTTGCCGCTGGAGCCGAGAATATTGGACCGCCAGATGAACATATTGCGCGGGAAGTTTTTCGGATTATCCGGATCCTCGCATGACATATTCAGGGAACCGTCTTTCAGGCGTTCGGCGATATAGTCCGCCGTTGGCTTTCCGGCTGCCTTCGCCAGTTTGGTCAGYTCAAGGGGGTTTTCCTCTAACTGCGGCGCGGACGGCAACCAGCCCATTCTTTCTGAACGTACGTTGCAGTCAATGAGGGAATAATCCTCCCATTTCTTCTTATCCGCCAGCGGGGACAATATTTCATCCACGCCCAGCTTTTCATAGCGCCACTGGTTGGCATGATTATAGAAAAAGCTGGTGCCATTCATATGGCGTGGGGGCCGGTGCCAGTCGAGGGCAAAGGCCAGAGGCTGCCAACCGGTTTGAGGCCGCAGTTTTTCCTGTCCCACATAATGRGCCCAGCCACCACCAGATTTGCCGATACAGCCGCACATGATCAGCATATTGATCACACCGCGATAATTCATATCCATGTGATACCAATGGTTCATGGCCGCGCCGATGATAATCATGGACCGGCCACGGGTCTTGTCCGCATTGTCGGCAAACTCACGCGCCACCTTGATGACTTTATCCCGGGAAACGCCGGTGATTTTTTCCTGCCATGCGGGGGTATAGGGCAGATCRTCGTCATAGCTTTTGGCCACATTATCGCCGCCAAGGCCACTGTCCACACCATAATTAGCCAGCATCAGGTCAAAGACCGTGGCGACATATTTATCACCGTCCCGGGTTTTGATCTTCCGCACGGGAATGTTATGGAACAGAACACTGTCATGATCGGTGGCGACAAAAATCGGTTGGTCATTGCCCAGATTTCCGAAATAGGGAAAGCCCACGGAAATAACCTCATCATGTTTCTTGACCAGAGACTTGAGCGGCCAGATTTCATTACCGTCCGCCAGATTCTTGGCCTCCAGATTCCAGTGACCATCTTCTCCCCAGCGGGAACCGACGGTGCCATTGGGTATGACCACCTTGTCCGTATTGGCATCAATGACCGCCGTTTTCCAGTCCGGRTTATTGTCCTGACCCAGATTATCTGCGAAGTCAGACGCGCGCARGGTCCGGCCCGCCACATAAATCCCGTCCTGTTCATCAATCTGAACCAGAAACGGCATATCGGAATAAAGCCGGGTATAATCGTCGAAATAATCACTTTGACCCTTGGCATGATATTCGGTCAGAATCACATGGCCCATGGCCATGGCCATGGCCGCATCGGTGCCCTGACGCGGGTTAAGCCATATATCACTCAATTTAGCCACTTCACTGTAATCCGGGGTAATGGCCACCGTCTTGGTGCCTTTATAGCGCACTTCGGTGAAAAAATGGGCGTCAGGGGTGCGGGTCTGCGGCACATTGGAGCCCCAGGCCATGATATAAGATGAATTATACCAGTCGGCAGATTCCGGCACATCGGTCTGCTCACCCCATACTTGCGGTGAGGCCGGCGGCAGATCACAATACCAGTCATAAAAACTGAGACACACGCCGCCAATCAGGGACAGATAACGCGAKCCTGCSGCGTAAGAAACCATGGACATGGCGGGAATGGGTGAAAAGCCGACCACCCGATCCGGACCATATGTCTTGGCCGTATAGATATTGGCCGCCGCGATGATTTCATTAACCTCATCCCAGYYYGCSCGYACSAWACCRCCAAGGCCGCGTATCTGCTTATAGGATTTGGCCTTGTCCTGATTTTCCACAATATCCCCCCATGCGGTCACCGGGTCCGCATAGGTGTTTTTGCTGTCCCGCCACAGCTTGAGCAACCGACTGCGTATCATCGGATATTTCAGCCGTGCCGAACTGTAAAGATACCAGCTGTAGCTGGCGCCGCGCGCACAGCCCCGTGGTTCATGATTTGGCAAATCCGTCCGGGTCCGGGGGTAATCGGTCTGCTGGGTTTCCCAGGTGACCAATCCGCCCTTGACATAGATTTTCCAGCTGCACGAACCGGTACAATTCACCCCGTGAGTGGACCGCACCACTTTGTCATGGGACCAGCGCCCCCGGTAAGCCCGCTCCCACCCCCGATCTTCATTGGTGGTGATACCATGTCCGTCTGAAAATACTTCCGGCTTTTCTCTGGTGAAAAAAGTCATCTTRTCCAAAAAATGGCTCATATCTTTACTCTTTCAGTTATTCATTAAGTCAGTTTACGGGTTTTTCACATAAGCACCGGGACGCAGGTAGAACCACCAGTTAATCACAATGCATACACCGTAGAATATGGCAAAACCATACAGGGCTATTTCCGGTGTTGCCGCCTTGATTTCCTCACCCAGAACCTTCGGAATGATGAAGGCACCATAAGCCGCCACCGCAGATGTCCAGCCCAGAACCGGCCCGGCCTGTTCCCTGTCAAAAACCATGGCAATGGTCCGAAAAGTAGAGCCGTTGCCAATACCGGTCGCGGCGAAAAGGATTAAAAACAGAATAAGGAAGGGTACAAAATACTGTTCCGGYGTTGCGGAGGCATAGGCCTGCTTCATGAAATAAGCCACGCCAAGGGCGCAGACCACCATCACGATGGAGATATATTGCGTCACCCGCGCGCCACCAAACTTGTCAGCGATCATGCCGCCGATGGGCCGGATCAAGGCCCCGATAAACGGCCCGGTCCAGGCAAACATCAAGGCGCTTGGGCCATTGGGGTTGGCCAGATCATGGACCATCACGCCGTCAACCATCACATGCTGATAGCCAAAGATAACCTTGATCGCNAGACCAAAGGCCGCCGCATATCCRATGAARGAACCAAAGGTCATGGTGTAAATCACCGTCATGGCCCATGTRTGTTTGTTGTTGAAAATTTTATACTGATGTTTCARATTTTCCCCAATCTGTCCGGGGATCAGTTTTAACATATATACGGTCAGTATAATAACGATRGGCAACACWATCCATTTACTCAAGCCAATGCCGGATGTGGGYAGGCCCGCTGCCGTTTCCGGCAACATTAACCACAGACCGGAAGCCGCCGCTACAAAACCAATGGTCAGCATAAAGGAGATTTNAACAAAAACACTGACCGGATTTCCGATGTCCGGGGATACATGATCATCGGTAATGTTGTTCATGCCGAACCAGCCCGCAAAGGCCAGCGGCACCAGAAACAGCAACCACAGGAACCCGGCATTTTGAATATAGGTTTCCGTACCCGCCGGAATTTTACCGATCAAGGTGCCGCTGGTATTTTGCAGGATCATGGAATCACCGCCAAAAAGACCAAATGTCATAAATAAAGGCACCAGAATCTGCATGGTTGTCACGCCAAAATTTCCAAGGCCCGCATTCATCCCCAGAGAATATCCCTGAATTTTCTTCGGATAGAAGAAACTGATGTTGGACATGGAAGACGCAAAGTTGCCGCCGCCAAGGCCAGACAGAAAGGCCAGAATCTGAAATTGCCACAGCGGCGTATTAATGTCCTGAAGRGCAAAACCCGCCCCTACCGCCGGGATCATAAGCAGGGCCGTGGTGAAAAAGATCGTATTGCGCCCACCCGCAAGACGGATGAAAAAGGTGCTGGGAATCCGGAGCGTCGCTCCCGTCAAGCCCGCAATAGCCATCAGGGTGAAAAGCTCGCCCTTGGCAATAGGAAAGCCCAGGTTCAGCATCTGAACCGTGATGATACCCCAATAAAGCCAGACGGCAAAACCACACAACAGGCTCGGTATGGAAATCCACAGATTTCTGGTGGCAATTGCCTTGCCCCGATTTTCCCATTCCGCCGGATCTTCCGGGTTCCATTGTTTAATATCTTCAGCCATATCCTTAATCCTTTAATTATATTTATAAAAACGGGTGAGATATCAGAGGCTCTCCCGTGATACTAAATCACTTTAACTCTGCTCATTTTTAATGGTGTCAAGTTCCGGCAGGTAGCGCGGACCTTTAAGCTCCGGCATATCCCTGCGGTCCATACGTACAATGGAAAAATGCATCCAGATCAGCGCGATACCAATCAACAGAGTCAGCAACATGAAGCAGCTTGTCCAGACACCGATCAAATCATTCATAATACCGAAAGAGATGGGCAGGAAGAAACCGCCCAGACCACCGATCAGGCCAACGACACCGCCAACGGAGCCCACATGGCCCGGATAGTAAACCGGGATATGTTTGTAAACTGCCGCCTTGCCCAGTGACATGAAGAAGCCAAGGACGATCGTCACGGATACAAAAAACCACAGGGGAAGGGTGATGTTAAAATTGATCGGCCCTTCAATACCGGCAACCGTATAATCMGTTGCCGGATAAGACAGGATRAAGGTACAGACAACCGCGACACCAAACGTCCAATACATGACCCTTCTGGCCCCGATYTTGTCWGATAACCARCCRCCAAGYGCSCGRAAKATACTACCGGGCAACGCATAGGCCGCCGCCAGCATGCCAGCGGTCTGGATRTCAAGACCRTACGCCCCCACATARTAACGCGGCAACCACAARGCCAAMGMCACAAACCCGCCGAAAACAAAGAAATAATACAGRGAGAARCGCCAKACCTGAAGGTTTTTCAGCGGTTCCATCTGTTCCATGAAAGAGGCATGYTTGATGCCTTTYTCGCGGCGTTCGCGCAAGGCGGGATCATCCTTGGTGAAAACAAAAAACAAGATGGCCGTGACAAGCAGGATAATGGAATAGATCTGCGCCACGCCCTGCCATTTACCGTCCATCACCACCAGCAGAAACGGCGCGCCAAAGTTGGTTATGGCCGCCCCCACRTTRCCCATGCCAAAAATGCCAAGGGCCGTGCCCTGACGATTTGCAGGATACCAGGTGGAAACATAGGCGATACCAACGGCAAAACTGCCGCCCGCAAGGCCAACCCCGAGGGCCGCCACCAAAAACATGGGATAGGTWGATACCTTGGTCAACAGGAMCGCCGCCAGCGCGGTAATCACCATCTGAAAAGTATAAATAATCCGCCCGCCATACTGGTCTGCCCATACGCCCAGGAATATCCGGCTCAGGGAGCCGGTCAGAATAGGCGTCGCCACCAAAATACCGAACTGGGTATCATTCAGGCCCAAATCTGTCTTGATTTTCAGGCCAATGATGGAAAAAATTGTCCAAACTGCAAAACAGACGGTAAAGGCCAGCGTACTTGCTGTCAGCGCCTGTTTTTGCTCACCTCCGGTTACATTTCCTGCGTTCATAGCTAAACCTCTTAAGTTTTTNGATTGATTGGACATTAGGGAAAARAAGACCACTTGAATTTGATCTYGGTCAAATAACGAATGTTAACTTCAAAAAAAATTACCCGTCCGGATAGTCGATTTTTGACAAGAAACCTTGTGGCTTTGTGAAAACTSYCCTAATATTGRAGCGGGTATATAAAAACGATCAAAAAATATGAATATTACACTTAMTTATCTGAGCAATGCCTTRCATGAYATGCAGGCCGAACGGGGATGYGCGGTGCTTTTTGTCAGCAGTKCYGGYAAGCTGTTCAAAAAAGAATTACAGAATAGTTTTRAAAAATCCCACGCCACCTTTGAAAAAATACGCGCCGAAATGAARAGATGGCRCGCGGACCRTWGCTTTGATGAYGARTTTCTCCATAAAATGGAGATYGTYCTCAATAATTCTGAAACTGTCRAATCCCGGCGYAATAAAATYCTYAAYCTTGAATTTAACGCCACCGAAATYATCAGCGGCTATAGCCATAATGTGATYAGTCCCCTRATGGATATTATGGTTCTGGTTGCCCTGTTTAACAAAGACAATGAYCCGGGAAAGGTCAGCGCCTATTCCTATTTCCTCCARCTCAAGGAAAAATTTGGYCGGGAGAGGGCRCTTGGKGTMMGRGGRCTKGCCACCAACTCATTTGCCAATCAGGAATTTCTGGACCGTTTCCGGTTTCTGATCTCCGAACAGGACAGCTTCAAACGCACCTTTTTCGTAATGGCGGAYAATAGCCAGAAACACATCTATGACGCCATCATGCATGGCAATGCGGTYCGCAAGCTGGCCGACCTGCATCTGAATTTAAAACGGGGRCATAAARTTACCCTGCCGGACATTGGTCCGRYCGACTGGTTTGCCCTGACCTCGGAAAAGATGAACCTGATGAAAAGGGTTGAGGAAAAACTGGCCGAAACCCTGTTGAAARACACCYTGATGAACGGCAATGTCTCGCAGGCTTCACAAGTTACGGCCAAGCGSRCAGTAGAAGGCATCACATCACAGCAACGGGATTTTATCGAAGACCTGCCGTTTTTCATGAACCTGCCGGAGGATATTGTCTCGRGCCTGCTACAACATGCGCAGGTGCGGGAGTATAAAAAAGGCAARCTKTTATTTCTGGAAGGCGAAGTYTCCACCCGTCTTTACATCATTCTRAATGGCTGGRTAAAATTATTCAAGGGTACCTCAAGCGGCAATGAAACAGTGCTGCAAATGCTCACAAGTGGTGACATGATTGCAGAATCAGCCGTTTTCCTGAATGCMAATTATCCGGYMAGCGCACAGGTGGCCAARAATGCGGTCATTCTTACCCTGCCCGCACCKATCATACGCGAGCGTATAAARCAGCATAACGAACTGGCCCTRAARGTWYTGGACGGSATTTCCAAACATTCYCATARYCTGATTCAGGAATTTGARAATATTCGCCTGAAACCGGCCACGGAACGGGTCGGCTGGTTCCTGCTAAAACTTTTGCTGGATCAGGGTAAAGTACCGGACCTTGTCGAATTGCCCTATGACAAGTCGCTCATTGCCTCCTATCTGGATATGAAGCCTGAAACATTTTCCCGCACCCTGAAACGCTTTCGCGACAATGGGTTTAAGATCAATAAAAACTCGGTGATATTGCCGCAGGTCAAYGCCCTTTGCGGCTTTTGCGATCATGATCTGACCGGCGCCTGCGAGAAGCACGGTACGCCGGAATGTTCAAATCCCGGTTGCAATAATGAAAGCATTRCTGATTTTTGATCCATATCAACACTGGATTTATTTTCTCCTTTATGTATAGTGATACGTGTCAGGGCGTTGTTGCCCTGCTCCGAAGCCTTCGACCCTAAACTCCCYCGKGAGCATGGTTCGCTGGCCGCAGGCGAATAGACCTGCCGGGTTATGGTGAAAACACCGTGGCCTCCCGTGCTTGGAAAGGAGACTATAAGTGGACCTGAAACCAATTGAATTGGTTGATAACTATGATCGCGCATTCCCCTATTTGCGCCTGTCAATCACCGATATATGTAATTTTCGTTGTGAATATTGCCTGCCYGATGGCTATAAAGGCTCTGGCAAGCCCAACTTTCTGACGCTGGACGAAATCCGGCGGYTGGTCACGGCTTTTGCCGAACTGGGCGTCTGGAAAATCCGCCTGACCGGGGGYGAGCCGAGTGTGCGCAAGGATTTTAATGAGATCATTGACCTCATATCCCASGTGCCGGGCATCCGTAATACCGCCTTCACCACCAATGGCTACCGGCTGGCCAAAAATGCCRAAMWCTGGTTTGAGGCCGGGATGCGCAACCTTAATGTGAGCATTGACAGCCTTGACCAGAAGATGTTCCATAAAATCACCGGCCATGACCGKTTGCCGGATGTCCTGGCGGGYATYGAACAGGCCCTGACCATTGGCTATGACAGCGTGAAGGTGAATGTGGTGTTGCTCAAAGGCTATAAYGATACCGCCCTTGAGAGCTATCTGGATTATATCCAGAACCGTTCAGTGACGGTTCGTTTTATCGAATTGATGCAGACCGGCGATAAYCTGGMYTATTTTAAAGAACGCCATCTGTCCGCCGATGTGATCAGGGATCAATTGCTGGCCCGGGGCTGGACCCAGAATATCCGGGTCAATGGCGCGGGCCCGGCGGTGAATTTCACCCACCCGGATTATCAGGGHGCCATCGGCCTGATTGCGCCCTATTCAAAGGATTTCTGTCTGGGBTGCAATCGGCTSCGCATCACVGCCACCGGCGAYCTGCGCCTGTGTCTGTTCGGYGATATTGGYATTCCGTTGCGTGACCTTCTGCAACATGATGATCAGAAAAACGAGCTGCAATTACGGGTGATGAAACAGCTGGATTACAAAAAGTCCTCTCATTTTCTGGCGCAGGGGGAAACGGGYMTGATTCCCAATCTGTCCTCTACCGGGGGCTAAACGYCYATGAAATTACGTATYGAAGCGGAAAAGATCAGTTTTCGGCTGGATTTTGATGAGCTGGAACAGCTATTGATTGACGGCGATATTCAACAGAAARTCRAYCTRCCCCAAGGCCAGTTGARCTATATAATATCCGTCCTGCCCACAGRCTCGCCAGCGGATTTTCAGACGCGRGACGGGGTTTATATCCTGTTCCTTGCCCGTGATGTAATCGAAGACCATAAAGCCGCCTTGCCAGCCCTGAAAGGCATCGTCAATCACTTTGCCACCGAAAASGGCGGCGAAATTGCGGTGGCGTTAGAGGTCAATTTAAAGAAAAAAGTCAAACATTCCTTAGAATGATCACATAGCCCAGCAAGGCCAGACTGAGGAGCCAGAAGACCATATAGAAGATCATGGCCCGCTTGGCCTTTTTCTTCTCATACCATGTGCGCGGCTGTACCCCTTTGAACAGGAATACCARCTTTGCCGACAGATTGACGCAGACAATATTCACCGCCAGCAACAGCCCMGCCCCCAGRGCCAGATCATAATGCCCCGCGCCCAGCATAATGCCAATGGTCGCCCCCGGCGGYAACAGGGCCACCGCCACCATCACCCCGACCAGAACGCTGGACAGRCCCGTGGCCAGTGACAGCACYGCCGCCGCCCCGGACGCCAGCGCCAGCGCKATACTGTCAAAACCCACATTGGTGCGGGACATAAGCTCCGGCCCGTTAAGYTCCCCCGGCCAATAGCTGTTCCAGACCAGCCCCAGCGAGAAACTGAGGGCCAGCGCGATCAGAAAGCCCACCGCCATGGTTTTCAAGGCCCCCGCCATCAGGTCCAGATCACCAAGGGCCGTGGACAGGGCAAGGGCAAGATTAGGCCCCAGCAGGGGGGCTATGACCATGGCCCCGATAACCACCGCCACGTTATTTTCGATCAGACCAATTCCGGCGACAATGGTGGAAAAAACCACCAGCAGGATRTAGCTGGTCGTGATTTCGGCCCCCCGGGACACATCCGCATAAAGCTCATCCCGGCTGATACCGGAAAAAACYTTCGGGGCMTWGGGCTTTTTGTCGGTGCCATCGCCGTTGGCGGCTACCTGTTCGGTCGTTATCTTGTCTGCAGGCTTGGGCAGGATAGCCTCAACGGGCTGTAATACGATGCGAACAATCTGATTTTTCAGGAASAGTTCCTGCARKCGGTCGGTCACATTCTGGGTRTCCTGKGTGCGCACCAGAAGCGCATAGCTCAGYCCGTCCGGCCCCACCGGCCAGCAATCCACCGTCCAGTCGATCATCTTGACCTTTTGGGCCAGATCCCCGGCCCCTTTGCGGACATGTATCTGAATAATTCTGTGGCTCATTCTCGCCCCTTCTGATTTTGTATATAGCATAGATTATTTTATTGGGATATGCTTCGTCTATGACAAAAAATTTAAATATGGACAAAGTTGCAACGCCCCTTAAAGCTCTGCTTGGGGATCGTTTCAGCCTGTCAAAAGCGGTGCGGCAGCATCACGGTGAGGAATTAACCCATTTTGATAACTGCCCACCCGATGCGGTGGCCTTTCCCGTTAGTACGGATGAAGTGAGCCAGATCGTCAAGCTGTGCCATGCCCATGACATTCCGGTCATTCCCTACGGGGCCGGAACCGCGCTGGAAGGGCATTTCCTGGCGGTGCGCGGCGGCATCACRCTGGATTTCACCCGCATGAACCAGATCATCGCCCTGCATCAACAGGATATGGATTGCGTAGTGGAAGCCGGGGTCACCCGGGAACAGCTAAATCAGGATTTGCGCGATACGGGGCTGTTTTTCCCCATTGATCCGGGAGCCAATGCCACCCTTGGCGGCATGGCGGCAACCCGCGCATCRGGCACCAACGCGGTCCGCTACGGCACCATGCGGGAGAATGTCATTGCCCTCAAAGCGGTCATGGCCGACGGCACCATTATCACCACCTCAAGCCGGGCGCGAAAATCCGCCGCCGGATATGACCTGACCCGTCTDTTGATCGGGTCCGAGGGGACGCTGGGCATCATCACAGAGATCACCGTGCGGCTTTACGGCGTACCGGAATCCATCTCTGCCGCCGTCTGCCCRTTYAAYAGCCTTGACGGGGCGGTGGATACGGTGGTGGATGTGATACAGATGGGYCTGCCCATCGCCCGYATAGARCTGATTGATGACCTGTTGGTGGATATTATCAACCGTTTTTCCGACCTTGATTATCCTTGCGAACCGACCCTGTTCATGGAATTTCATGGCAGTGAAACGGCGGTTAAGGAACAGGYGGAAATGGTCGAGGAAATCGCGCAGGCCTACGGCGGTCATGGCTTTCAGTGGGCCACCCGCCCTGAGGACCGCAGCAAATTATGGCAGGCCCGCCATGATGGTTTCCTGTCCCTGCGCGCCGCCTATCCGGGGAAAGATTTCTGGGTCACGGATGTTTGCGTTCCCATATCACAACTGGCTGAATGCATCCGCCAGACCCGCGCGGACATTCAGAAGGCCAAAATGGTCGCCCCTCTTGTGGGCCATGTGGGGGACGGCAATTTCCATCTGACCATCCCCTATGACAAGGAAAGCCCGCAGGAAGTAGAGGCCATAGAGCAGCTCAATGACCGGCTGGTAAAGCGCGCCCTTGCCATGAGCGGCACCTCAACCGGAGAGCATGGTATCGGCCTTGGTAAAAAGAAATATATGATGCAGGAACATGGTTCGGCACTRGACTATATGAAGATGGTAAAGCGGGCTYTWGAYCCGAMAAAYATCCTGAACCCCGGCAAAATTTTTGATTTGTGAGTGAGATAATGACCCGTAAAACTAAACAGGAATGGCAAGACACGCTGGAAGACGATGCCTATCAGGTGGCCCGGTGCGGCGGTACGGAACGGGCCTTTACCGGTAAATACTGGAACCATAAGGAAGAGGGCATTTATAACTGCGTCTGTTGTGATGCGCCGTTATTTTCGTCGATTACAAAATATGATAGCGGCAGCGGCTGGCCCAGTTTTTATGATGTGGTTGCGGCGGATAATATCACCATCAAGCGCGATGGCAGCCTTGGCATGGTTCGGGAAGAAGTGGTTTGCCACAATTGTTATGCACATCTGGGCCATCGCTTTGCGGACGGGCCAGAGCCCACGGGCCTGCGCTATTGCATCAATTCGGCATCGTTAAAATTTACCGCTTGATATTCACCAGCATCCGCTGACAGAGGCTGATAAATAACGCTTTTTCTTCCGGGGTAAAATCAGATGTTAGGTGATCCTGATGCTGTAGGATAATCGGGAAAATATCCTGAAACAGCCTTTCTCCCGCCGCTGTCAGCGCGATATGCATGATCCTGTTATCTTCTTTTTTCGAGCGGCGGCGAACGAGCTTTTCGGTGACCAGCTTGTCAATAATCTGGCTGGTGCCGGGCTGGGTCAGGGAGGTCAGGCTGGCCAGCTCGCCAATATTGACCCCGCCGCAAAAATGCAGAACCGCGATGATCCGCCAGCGGGGTAAATTGATATTATAGGGCTTTAAATCACGGACAATTTCCCCGTTCAATTCCGTGGTGAGCCGGCGGAACAGATAAGGAATAAACTCAAGTAACGGCGTTTCCCGGTGTGATGACATGGCTAAAATCATTACATCATCTGTTTTTGCAAATCAATGAGGCAATCAATATCGTCCTCGGTATTGAAAAAATGGGTGCAGACCCGCAAATTACCCACACCGCCCAGCGCGCGCATGGAAATCTTGATCGGGCGCATGCATCGTCCCGGCGCGGCGGTGCGCTGGAAAAAGGCTGTATCCTTGTCATAATCCCCGGTGGTATAGGTAATCAGGCCATGGCGTTTTTTTGGGTCCGTCGGGCTGGTGACCCGGCAGCCAATGTCCTGCAATCGCTCAATGGCATAGGTCCCCAGACGCCGCACCCGCTGTTCCACATTATGAATCCCGATCTTTTCATAAAATTTCAGGGTCGCATTCCAGCCAAATAACGCCGGGCCGATGGTCACATCCTGCGAAAATTGATTGGCATTATTCACCGGCGGATAATCCCAGCTTTTCAACGTATCATGATCCTTGTCGGCAAAGGGAATACCGCCCGGAATATCGGCCCAGATATAATTACGGAAACGGGCATCAATGCGGTCCATGACCTCTCGCTTGATATAGAAAAATCCGGCCCCCTCCGGCCCGCATTGCCATTTATAAGCCCCGGTGACCATCATATCCACATCGTCATGTTTCACATCAATATTGATCGCCCCGAAAGCCTGTATGGCATCATCCAAGACCAGGGCCCCCTTGGCATGGGCAATGCGGCAAACCTCTTTCACATCATAGGTAAAACCGCAAAAGGCGGTGGTCCGGTCGATAATGACAAGCCGGGTATTGTCATCAATCATTTTTTCCATATCCTCCATAAGAATCTCGCCGCCCACATTGCGAACCATGCGCAGCTCAACCCCGTAACGCTTGCTGATGTCCTGCATAATATAGATGAAAGACGGATAGCCAAGGTCGGTAAAGACCACATTGTCCCCCGCCTCCCAGTCCATCATATTATACAGGATTAAATTGGCCATAATGCTGGGCCGGTAACTGTTGGTGACCTCATCCTTATGGGCGTTGATCATACGCGCCGCGCGGCTGATACATTCATCCCAGCTGGCAATGAGAAACGGGTGAGAGGCCACATCGGCCACCGGAATATCCTCCATCCGTCCGGCTTCGACAAAATCATAAAACTCCCGGGCCGCCTTCAGCCAGTAATTACCCGGAATCATCTGATCCCCGGCATTCAGATAGACCCAATGATCGAGCATTTTAAACTCGGCCCGAATGTCCTCTATATGGTCGTCAATATAATTTCCTGTCATGATATGGTTTCTTTTCTATGATATTTCATATAATAAATTATAGAAAAGAAGTGGCCCGCTGTCAAGGGTGACGGCACCGGATGGAAAATCTGGTTATCTGTTACGGATCAATCGCCATACTTCCGGCAGGGCCTGCCGAACCCAGTAATATTGATATTTCAGGGTCAAGGCCCCCCAGCCATGGGCGCTATATTTACGGGCGCTGGTTTCCAGCGCGACCCCGACACAGCGCAGCTTAACCCCCGCCTGCCGGGCGTGCCAGACCAGCAAATGGTCCTCACCATAAGCCACATCTTCGGGGAAGCGGCCAATGCGGTTAAAGTTTTCARCCCTCAGRCAGAACCCCTGATCRCCGAACGGCACCCCCAGAATTTGTGAGCGAAACCGCGCCCCCCATTCATTGAGCCCCATGCCGCGCGGCCCGTCATTCCGGAATTTCAGGTGAAAGTAATGCAGGGCCTTCGGCGCGACTTTTAAGGCTTCCTCTAACGCCGTCACCCCCTTCTGTGACAGGCGCGAATCCGCGTGAAGGAACCAGAGGAAATCGCGTCTAGCCGCCTCTGCCCCCGCATTTTGCTGACTGGCGCGGCCCTGTTTTGCGGTGATCTGTCGGATATGCGGCGCGCACGCCACGGGTTCGGCGCAAGAAACCAGAATAATYTCGGCCTCCGGCGCAAACGCGGCCAAATCCGCCAGAAGCGGGGCCAACTGATCCTCATCGGGGCCAAGGGGRATGATGATGGAAACCRCCGCCARYGTCATCGGGACARKATATCCAGCAAGGCTTTGTTATCATCGCTCAGGCTGTCMCGGGGGCTRAGSACYGCTGTYTCAAGGCTTTTTCGGCACCCACAGTCGGGGGCCRCCRWATCCCGCGCAAGAAAYCCGYTAAGYAGCCGTTTGGCCTTTTCCAGACTGGCCCCRTAGCGGGAGATAACCTGTTCAACGCTCACATGCTGCGCCGGATCATCCAGCCAGCAATCATAATCGGTGACCACGGAAATGGTGCAATAGCATATCTGYGCCTCCCGGGCGAGGAAGGCTTCGGGCACATTGGTCATGCCCACAAGGTCACAGCCCGCGGCATTTTTCAGAAAAAAACTTTCCGCCCGTGTGCCAAGGCGCGGCCCGTCAACACAGCCATAGGTCACCCCCGTATGCAGGGGAATATCCAGGGCCTCTGCGGCGGTACTCAAAGCATCTGTCAATTGGGGACAAGTGGGTTCGGCGGTGGATACATGGGCTACCATACCCCCGCCGAAAAAGCTCTTGTCCCGCGCGCCTTTGACAAAGTCAAAATATTGATCGGGAATAGACAGGTCACCGGGCTTTAGCTCATGGCGCAGACTGCCCACCGCCGAAATACCGATCACACGGGTCACGCCCAGTTTCTTCAAGGCCCAGATATTGGCCCGGTAATTGACCTCATGAGGCAGAAAATCGTGGGATTTCCCGTGACGGGCCAGAAAGACAATCTTGGCCCCGCCCTCCCCGTAAGTCCCGATGGTAAAAGCCGCAGACGGCGCGCCAAAAGGCGTTTCAACGACCTCTTCCGCGATGATATTCAAACCYGGCAGGTCATAAACCCCGGAACCGCCAATAATACCAAGCATCCCCATATCTCCTTTATAATTCACTGCAAGATGCGCCGTAGGCGAAACAGCTGTAACARCGATGATGTTTCATACTGACCCGCGCCGCCATGCTGTCGGTCAGGGACGAACCCAGATCATATTCGCGGTCATCATCCACCAGGGTGCAGGCATAGACCCGCATCCGGCCCTCCTGCTTAACAATCATGCGGGAAAAGGCGCACATAAAATTCTTGCGGCTGGCCGCATCCTGATGCCSGGTCATGCAGTCGGTGGTCACATGGGGAACCTCCGGCATGGACCCCGGCAGGGCAAAGTCGGGGAAGGCCACAAGGGTCATATCCACCGGCAGGCCATACCGCCGGAACAGGTCGGCAAAGGCGGCGTCCGTCTGTGCCTTATCCTCATYGGGCCAGATATGGCGGGCGACCGAGACGGCRAASCCCATATCATGGAGCATCTTAAGCCCCGCCAATGCCTTGACAMAATTACCCGCGCCCCGTCCCAGATCATGCGTTTCAGGCGCGAAATGATCCAGACTGACCCGGAAGGCCACCGGATAGCGGCTTTCCAGCAGGGGCAGAAGTTCTTTGGCCCGCCGTTGCAGGGCTTCGGTGCCATTGGTCAGCACAAGGCACGGGCGATAGCGGGCGGCCAGATGCAATATCTTTGGCATATCCTTGGCCAGAAAAGGCTCGCCGCCGGTRAAGGAAATCTGCTCCACGCCCAGTTCCACCGCCTCTGTAATATAGGGCTCAACATCCTGTAATTTCACCAGACCCARCCGGGTATCRCCGGGTTTTGAGCCTTCCAGACAAAAGTCACARGCCAGATTGCAGGCCGTWCCGGTRTGAATCCACAGCTCCCGMAGGTMATCCCCGTCAATATAGCCCCGCGCCKSSCCGTCCGGGGTYCGRTRCCAGTTTTCWGAYTTCTGATCCTGTTCTATYGCCTCAGCCATATTGAACCCCSTCCTGYGYCAAAAATTCCCCAAGCTGAYCATAYAARNNGMCCGYYRYGYCKGASGCRGKKCGSCGSAYRRAYCGCRSSKYWGCYRKGRCAGSTCCTCTGCCACATCAATATCATAACTGGGCATRATATTTTTAACCGGATAGCCCTSTGCATGRCAMAGCTGTTCAAGSGCATGRCCSARYCGGTCCGTACTCCACGGCARGTCGGCCATTTGGGGCCAGCCCCGGCGCGCGCCCATMARYGTCACCCCGCCGTCCAGAGCCGGGGACAGRATRATGTCATGATCATYCAWAGCCCGGCGCGCCTGTTCAAAATGRGCGGGGATCAGCAYGGGCGCATCGGTRCCCATAAAGATAATCTGYTCATGGCCCTGATCCCGCAATTGCTGATCAATRRTCCAYAGCCTGTCCCCAAGGCCGCCGTCCGGCTGGGCCATGACSTCAGYACCTTCCAGCAAGCTGCTTGCCCAATCAWGATCATCCACAGACGCCGGGGACAGCACCACTAGGCCGGGCCAGCTTCGTGCATCTTCCAGCGCACAATCCAGAAAGGCTTGRGCAAASAGCAGKGCCTGCGCGGCCCCGATGGTTTTCGCCAGYCTTTGTTTGCCCTGAAACAGGCCCGGGCGTTTRCAGAARATGRCCAGCGTTGGCATGGGCTCAGGCATCTTTAYGCCCCTCWATCTCGTCCAGAACCGCGCCCATCACCTGTTCAAAGTCCRGCGGCAGRTCATCGGCGGTTACCTYWCCGGCAAGGGCTTTAACCTTTTTAAACTGGTTAAAATAGCGGCGGCARTTWTTGCACATCATGATATGRCCRTGAAACCGCATACGGGYCATCAGGCTGGCCTCATGGTCGATAATATCTGATATTTTTGCCACCACATCRCGGCATTTGATATARACCATGACCTAKWCYCCCACCACAGCGRCCCGCARGGCGGCGCGGGCGCGATGAATWC
Organism: Alphaproteobacteria bacterium; assembly: GCA_002749135.1. Taxonomy (GTDB): domain Bacteria; phylum Pseudomonadota; class Alphaproteobacteria; order Sphingomonadales; family Emcibacteraceae; genus Paremcibacter. The sequence goes on from NVVY01000003.1 coordinate 123,227, forward strand.
GGATACGMAGATTGCCGGGGCTGATRTCAAGSGCSKCACARATWTCAGCACTGTCYAGCCCCTCAACCTCTTTCAGCARYAAAACCTCCCGGTGAGCATGGGGCAGGCGGTCCATCTGTTCCCGCACCCTGCCTAACAGCCGTTTATCGTCCAGCTGTTTTGCCGCCAGACCATCCCAGCCGGGGCAGTCATCTCGCCAGCGTCCGGCGGCGTTAAAATAATCTTCAAGTCCCCTGTCCCCCACATCCACATAGCGTTTTCGGCGGCGGATTTCGTCGATGGCCCGGTTATGTACCGCCCGGTAAAGCCAGCTTTTCAGGCTGCACCGCCCGTCAAAGCGGTCTATGGTGCGGTAAATATTCACAAGACTGTCCTGCGTGATTTCTTCGCCGGAAGCCCGGTCACCAAGCAGGCGCGTGGCATAGGCAAGCAGGGACGGGCCATATCGGACAAAAACCGCGCACCAAGCCGCTGGCTTCCCTGCTTTAAGCGCGGCAAGATCGTCTGGATTGTCCTGATATACCCCGGTACTCTGCATAATGCTTCTGTCCATTCCACGTCAGAATTTTGCAGAACCATACTGGCATAGCTTGCCGATGTCCGATAACATTTTTGTGAAAAAATCCATGCCATGACCATTTTCCCTTATGCTTTCGCGAATAATTTTAGAAAAATWCTAAAWATACGGGCAATGGACGGGGTGAATTTYGCCTTGAGATATTCTCCGGCCAGCCGTTTCCAGATTTCTGCYTGGGTGGGGTAGGGATGAATGGTYGCGKCYACATCRGCCATTTTCAGGCCCGCTGTRATGGCCAGCGCCATTTCAGAAATGGATTCCCCGGCATGGGCSGACATCATGGTRGCCCCCAGAATCCGGCCCGAACGGCGATCCGCATATATTCTGGCGAAMCCCGCTGTCTCGCCCTCCAACACGGCYCGGTCAATCTCTGACATCCGGGCGCTATAGGTRACAAYCTCATCRCCYTTKTCCGTRGCCTCTTTGGCRGTCATGCCCACATGGGCGATTTCCGGYGCRGTATAAGTGGCCCAGGGCATCACCAGATCAGAGGTTTTCTTGCGGCCAAAAAACAGCGCATTCTGAATGACGATCCGGGCCATGGCATCGGCGCTATGGGTGAATTGATAGGGGGAGCAGATATCCCCGGCGGCATAGATTTTTGCGTTTGAGGTCTGCAAGCGGTCGTTAACCGTCACCCCCCGGCGGTGATAGTCCACCCCGGCCGTCTCAAGATCAAGACCCTCAATATTGGGGATTCGCCCGGCGGCAACCAAAATTTCGTCGCCCTCGATGATCTTTTCCTGATCGCCGTCTTTGATTGTTACGCTCTTTTTATCCACGCATACTATGGTTGCGCCGAGAATTACATTGATGCCCTCTTTTTCAAACTGCGCTTTGAGGATAGCACTGGCTTCCGGGTCTTCAATAGGTACCAGACGGTCCGCCATTTCAATGAGGGTCACTTCCGCGCCAAACCGGCGAAAGGCCTGCGCCATTTCACAGCCAATGGGCCCCGCCCCGATAACGATCAGGCGGCGCGGCAATTCGGTCAGGGAGAACAGGCTTTCATTGACCAGCGGATTGGCCTCTGCAAGGCCCGGTATGGGCGGCAGGGCAACGCGGGCACCGGTGGCAATGACCGCCCGGTGAAAATTCAATTGTGCCCCCGCCACCTCTATGGATGACGGTGAGGTAAATTTGCCGTCGCCCAGAAAAACATCAATCCCCAATGCGCTGAAACGGGCCACACTGTCATGATGGGCAAGGCTGGCGCGTTTTTGCCGCATGTCTTCCATCACCGCCGCGAAATCCGGGGCCTGTCCACTGTCATGGGCCTTATGGGCGGCTTTGAGCAGGGCCTTGGAGGGTACGCAGCCAAAATTCAGGCAATCACCGCCCATGAGATGACGTTCCACAAGGGCAACCCTGGCCCCAAGGCCCGCCGCCCCGGCCGCCACAACCAGACCCGCAGGCCCGGCCCCGATCACCACCATATTATAACGCCCCGCCGGAGCTGGATTCTGCCAATTCGCCGGGGCCAGCATATCCACCAGGGCCTTGTTATGGCTGTCCTGTGGCTCAACCGTCACTGTCACGGCGTTTCTCCTTCCGCGATGGTATCCCGCAGGGCGCGGCGCGCCAGATAGGTCACATAAGCGGTGACCATAACCGTCACTGCAAAACCGACCCAGATAAATATACTCTGTGCGTCCTCAGCCCCCTGTTTCGGGGCGGCGGCAAGCTCCGTCACATTGGTGACCAGCGACCCCAGATAGGTGTATAGAAACGTGGCGGGCAACATGCCGATGAAAGACGCCAGCACATAGCTCTGTCCCTTAACCCGGGTCAGACCCAAAGCATAATTCAGAAAGGTAAACGGAAATACCGGTGACAGGCGCAGCAACATGACGATTTTAAAACCCTGATCCCCCACCGCCTTGTCCACCAGACCAAAACGGGGACTGTTCGCCACCTTTGCCTGTACCCAGGGCCGCATCCGCCCCCGCGCCAGACTGAAGGCCACAAAGGCCGCCATAACACTCACCGGGGACACCAGAAGCGTTCCCCACCACGGCCCATAGATAAAACCCGCCCCAAGGGTCAGCAGCGACGCCGGAATGAGCATCACGGTCGAGATGATATAAATCACCGCAAAAGCGGCAACGCCCCAGACACCGCTGGCCTTGACCCAGACAATCATTGCCTGCATCCATTCACTAACCGGCCAGATAATACTGGCTCCGATCAACAGACCGATAATTAAAACGAGTTTTAAAACACCCTTCATAGAATTTCTTTCCGTGCGTTACGCCTGCATAAACCGGCCCAGCCAGAACAGGATAATCCCAAAGGCCGCCGCGCCGGGCAGGGTGATCACCCATGCCGCCAGCATCACTTTCACAGCACCCATATGAAGATTGCCCTTTTTCCCCGAAACCCCGACCCCGATCAGGGCCGACGCGGAAACATGGGTGGTCGACATTGGCAGGCCAAAAATAGCCCCGGAACTTACTAGCATACTTGTCACAATATTGGCGGTAAAACCTTCGTGATGGTTCATTACCGTGACCTTTTCCGCCAACATGCGTGTCACCCGCAGACCAGCCATCAGGCCGCCCAGCTTGGGCGCATCATTCATACCGCGCGGCCAATGATCGCCAGTGCCGATACCATATCCGGGCTGGCCGCCGCCGTCAGAAGCTTTCCGCCAAAGGTTTCGGTCATGGCATGGGCGAAAAAGGCCCCGGCAATAGCGATGCCCGCGAGAATTACCAGCATTACTTCCATGGTCATTCTTCATCTCCCAAATTTTGCATCAGCCCATATATATCTTCGGCTCCCAAGGCCGGTTTTATCTGCCGGGTGAGCTGTTGTATGCGGGTCTGTAAGGCGGTGAAGCACTCGGCAAAGGCCCGGCGTTTGTCCGTATCCGACCCCCCCGCCGCCGCCGGGTCCGGCAGGCCCCAATGGATATGGCGGGGACTACCGGCAAAGCAGGGGCAAATTTCCTGCGCCGCATTGCCGCACACGGTGATGACGAAATCCAGCGGACCCGCAATAGCCCCGTCAAATTCAGCCCAACTTTTGCTGCGCGGTTCAAAATCAACATCAAGGACGCTGATCTGTTCCAGAGCATAGGGGTTAACCCGGCCCGTTGGCTAGCTGCCCGCGCTATGAACGTTGAAAAAATCCTCCGTCTCTTGCCGGAACAGGGCCTCTGCCATGATACTGCGCGCGGAATTTCCGGTGCAGAGAACCAACAGGCTGAACCTGCTGTCTGTTGCGGGTTTTAGCAACATGCGTCCGGCTCATCGCCCTTGGCATTATCCTCAAAGGGTAAGCTGGTGCCGCATCCGGCAAAAATGCCGAAATGACGGGAGAAATCGCCGATGAACTGAAAATGATCGCAAAAGCGCGTATCCTGCAACATGCGCCATGTATTGCCGCACACCGGAAAGACACGGCCCGTTTCAAAATGGTGATGCTTGTCCAGCGTAAAAGACGTACTGTTTTCGGCAATATCGCCGTTATAGACCACCGCCTGACCATAATCCTCACAATCACTTTCCAGATCATCCAGCTTGAACAGACGGTAAGTGGCCGAATAGAACCGCAAATTGCCCACCCGCGCCGATAACGCCGGGTCCGTGACCTCAAGGGGCCGGTCCTCCACAAGGCGTGGGTCGGCAAAGCCGCAGGCCTTGCTGATGGTGACAAAATCATTCCAATAGAGCGCGCCGCCCAGACATTCGCCGTAAAGCACCGGRTCATTACGCACCGCCTCCGGCACCCGCTTGTCCGCATAAACGTCCGAGAAATAAAACTCGCCGCCCGGTTTCAGCAACCGCCGAACCCCTTTCAGCACCGCTTCCTTGTCCGGGGACAAATTGATCACGCAGTTGGACACAATCACATCAAAGCTTTCCGGTTCCAGATCAAGCTGGTCCAGCTTTTCAATATAGCCCTTCAGGAAACGCACATTGTCATAGCCAAAGGTCTCTATATGAAACTGGCGGGTATCATTGGCAATCGCCAACTGTTCATCGGTCATATCCACGCCGACAACCACGCCCGTGGGGCCGACAAGCTGGGCCAGCGCATAGACATCCCGGCCCGATCCACTGCCCAGGTCCAGAACCCGGCACCCCTCAAGCAGAGGCGGGCACACAAGGCCGCAGCCGTAATAGCGGGACAGGACCTCCGGGTGGATATTCTTGAGCAGGCTTTTCAGCCAGCCCGGTACGCTGGACGCATCGCAGCAGGCATCGGTCTTTAAGTCGCTGGTGCCCTGTAGTTCCCGGCCATAATAGTCTTTTACAGTTTCATGCATATTTGTTTCTCTTGATCAGTATTTGCCATGATTATAACAATGACGGCCCAACATACGAAATGTTACAGATTTTTTTAATAATTCGGAAAACCCCCGTGATTTGACGGCATTGGTTACATTTGGTAACATTCCGACTACAGGTGAGTGAGTCTGAATAAAGGCCGATTGAAGCGGCCATAGGGAGGATATGGAAACAAATTACCCCATAGAGATGATCGCCCCGGCAGAGCGCGCGGATTACTGGACAGAGTCCCTGAAAAATGTCTGCGGCGGTTTTGAAACTTTCTCCAGCGACTGGTCTAAATTCAAGGGCCGGGTTGAGTTGCGCAACATCGGCGGTTTTGATGTGGCGGGTATTTCGGTAAATGCGGACAAGATCATCCGGTCCCGCAAACAGATTGCCCAGGGGGACAATAAATATTGTTTTCTGATCATGCAGATGCAGGGCCGGGCGGTTCTGTCCCAGCGCAATAATGAAGCCTTTCTGGAACCGGGCGATATGACGCTGATTGATTCCGGTTATCCGTCCGAATTCTCTTACGACGGCTTTATGGAACAGATTTCACTGCATATTCCCCGGGAAACGCTGGAATCCTGTTTGCCTTACCGCCAGATAAAAGAAGCCAGAACCATATCCGGCGTATCGGGCATGGGGGCGATCATCCGTGATTTTCTGGCCTCTGCCTATAACGAAGCGGCCTATATCGGGGAACAGGACTATCCTCTGGTGAGGGAATCCCTGCTTAATTTTCTGGCCGCCACATTGCGGGGATACAGCCCGGAAAATACATTTGACATCAAAGTGCGACAGCTGGCCCATATCCGCAAAACCATCGAACAAAATCTGACCGATCCTAATCTGTCCCCGACCAAAGTGGCGATGCTGTGCGGTATCTCCACCCGGCAACTGCACCGGCTGTTCAAGGGTGACGGGGTGTCTTTCGGCGAATGGGTCCGGCGGCGGCGGCTGTCAGAAGCCCGGCGCCAACTGGCCAACAAACATTTCTCGGGGCAGAGCATTATTCAGATCGCTTTTCATTGGGGTTTCAATGATGCCGCCCATTTCAGCCGCTGTTTCCGGCAGGAGTTCGGCCAGTCGCCAAGGCAGTACCGATTATCCGAAAGACGCCTGTAAATACCTGATTTTCATATGTTTAGAACAGTGATATGATATTTTTGTCACTCTGATGCATTTATGTTGGCGCGCTCAGGCAAGAGTGTCTAATATATATGGTGCTAACATGCGACAATAATAAAATAACGACAATAGTATAACTTAACCCTTAATATAGGAGAGGACTATGCGGGAAGCATCACCATCCACTTTGTGGAAAAAACTGACCGGAACGACTTGTTTAACGGCATTACTCGTTGCCGGATCAGTTGCACCAACCTTTGCGGCAGATGAGGAAGAGAGAGGCTTCAAAGGCCTTGAAGAAATCGTCATCACGGCATCCAAAAGAGAACAGACCCTTCAGGAAGCCGGTATGTCCGTGACCGCCATCGGTGCGCAGGACTTGGAAAGAATGGGTGCCACATCCTTTACAGATTTCGCAGTCCGGGTGCCAAACCTTGGTTTCGGGAACGAATCAGATGGCCGCTTTAACGCCAACTCCCCGGCCATACGCGGCGTTTTCGGGGATAACACCACCGGGTTTTATATTGATGACACGCCCCTGCCGGCCTCCATCCAACCCCGGGTGATTGACGTTCAACGCATCGAAGTATTACGTGGTCCGCAAGGGTCCTTGTACGGCGCGCGCTCCATGGGCGGTACCATACGCCTGATCACCAAACAACCAGATTTTGACGAAGCATCCGGCTCTGCCCATGCCACATTGTCAACGGTTAAGGAAGGCACAATCAATTGGTCTTTTGATAGCTCTGTAAATATTCCTGTAGTTGAAGATAAGCTGGCTATACGGGCCACCGCCTATATCGGGCAGAATTCAGGTGTTTTTGATCGGGTGTATCAGCCCACCTGGGTAAATGCCCAGACAGGCGAAACCGTACAAAACACCGCACCGGCCTTTGATGTGAACAAAAACGTTGACAGTGAAACATATGGCGGGTTCCAGCTTGTAGCCAAAGCACAGATTGCTGAAAATTTGACATTTACCCCGAAACTTATGTATCAAAAAATTAATGCGGACGGCCTGCCCTTTGCCGATATTAATCCGGGGAATTTCACACGAACACGTTTCTTTAACACCGAAGAACCCGGGTCAGACCGCTGGTGGTTGGCGAGTGGTACCTTAAACTGGGATCTTGATAGTGGTACAATCGTTTCAACCACATCCTATTTTGACCGCTTCATTAATGAGCGGGAAGAAGAGCATACTTTCCTCCATTTCCTGTTTAATCAAGTGATCGGCATACCTCTTAATCCACTGGAATCACCTCTGGATGAAAATGAACGCTATAAATCATTCGTCCATGAAACCCGTTATACATCAGATTTTGATGGTCCGGTTCAAGTCACCGCTGGAATATATTACCAAAGAACCAGAAATCGCCTGCGCTATGACCCGCCTTCAATGCAACCGGGCCTTAACGATGCCATTGATGCTGCAACATTCCCCGGATTAGCCGCAAATTGTGATTTCGGATTTTGCCTGACTACGCCAGATTTGATATTTACGACCGATAATAAATTTAACACCAAGGAATATGCCGCATTTGGTGAGGTGACCTTTGATGTGACAGAGGCTATTTCCATAACCGCTGGCGGACGCTGGTCTAAGACAGAAACCGATGCGGTCATTGATTCTGACGGTTTTGCCAATAGTGGGCCTACCCATGCCGACGGCACAACATCAGATACCCGCTTTAACCCTAAAATTCTGCTTCAGGGTAATGTGAATGAAAATTTTGATATTTATGCCTCTGCCTCCAAAGGGTATCGTATCGGCGGGGTGAACGGCGCGTTGCCGGAAAACCTTTGCAGTGACGAACTGGATGGTCTGGCAGGGCCAGGTCTGGCGGCTCATACAGCATACAGAAACGCCCATAGAACATTTGATTCTGATTCGCTTTGGAGCTATGAAGCCGGGTTTAAATCGAACCTTGCTGATAATCGCGTGTCCTTGAATGGGGCCGTCTATTTCATCAAATGGGACAATATCATTCAACAAAACCGCCTTGGGTGCGGGTTTCAGGTCCAGTTGAATTCAGGTCAAGCTGAAATCAAGGGTTTTGAAATTGAAATGATGGCGGCTCCCATTGATGGTCTGACTTTGACGGCAGCTTTGGGCTATGCCGATGCAAAAATCACCAAGAAGGGTGATGGCGGTGTTGCGGATGTAGGGGACAAGATACAGGGCGTTCCGAACTGGACCATGTCAGCGACCGGTGAATATATCTTCCCCCTTACCAATGCATTGGACGGACTTCTTCGGGCCGACTTTAACTATTATGGCCGCAGTTTCAGCACCAATAACGGTGACCAACGCAAACGTCCGTCATGGAACGCGCTTAATCTTCGTGCCGGGGTGATCCGGGATGATTGGGAAATTGCCTTGTTCATAACCAATGTGACCAATACCCACGCCAATCTGGCTGACAGCCGGTCCATTGCGGCGGAAACGCCCGGACGCCAGCGTCTGGTCACTAACCGTCCCCGGACGATTGGGATTGATGTCAGAACACACTTCTAAGTTATAAAATATCCAAGGCGGGCTTTATGTAGAGCCCGCCTTTTTCCCTGAACTTACTAGGACAGAATATGAAATTTATCGCCCCTATTTTGTCAATTTTACTTTTGATTGTCGGCCTGTCTGCCTGCTCAAAAGCCCCGAAAGAATCCAATGTATCCGAGGCTGAGAAAGCCGCCGGGCGCATGCTCATATCCGATAATTGTTCCGGCTGCCACATAGAGGCCGAGGACGGCACCTTCAGCCGGATCAGCTTTATCCGCAAAACCCCCGAGGGCTGGGACATGAATATTGCCCGGATGATGATTTTTCACGGTCTTGAAATTGACCCACAGGACCGGCGGGATCTGGTCAAATATCTGGCCGACACGCAAGGGCTAGCCCCGTCCGAAACAGCCGCCCAYMGGGATATTCTGGAACGCAAACATAATGTYATAGAGCAGGGSGTKGACCCGGACCTTGCCGCCATGTGCGCGCGCTGYCATACYTATGCCCGCGTAGCCCTGCAACGGCGGGACAAGGCGGAATGGCAAAATCTGGTCCATATGCATCTGGGGCAATGGGCCTCTATCGAATATCAAATGCTGGCCCGTGAGCGGGACTGGCGCGCGGATGCCCTCGGCCCGGTTGCTGAAAAGCTGGGCAAGCTATATCCCTTGAAGACGGCCCAATGGACGGATTGGCAGAAAGCGGAATGGAAAGACATGTCCGGRMGCTGGCAGATGGTTGGTCATGTRCCGGGCATCGGYGATATGGRCGGCRCCATGACCGTAGAGGCCGTTGGCGGAGGCAAATATAAAACCCGTTTCAACATGGTTTTCACCGATGATTTTACCGGGRCCGATGGCATCACCCTGACAGGTGAGGGTAAATCCATCGTTCATACGGGCTATGAATGGCGCGGAGCGGTGACCCTCAACGATATTAAATACCGCCAGATCTGGGCCGCCAGCCCCGATGGCAACCGCATGACCGGRCGKTTTTTCAAGAAAGACCATCCCGAAGACGGCATGACCATCACCGCTTGGCGTAACATCCCGAAAAATAACGGTATTATGAGCATCGTCCCCGCCGCCCTGAAAGCCGRAAAAGCAACCGAAATCGTCATTAGCGGCCTTAATCTRTCCGGTGATATATCTATTCCCGGCGCAGAGGTCACGGTCAAGCAGGCCTCTGACASCCGCATTGTCATTTCCGCATTGGCTTTGTCCGGGGCAACCAGCCCGGCAAAAATAACCGTGGGTAAAGACAGCGCCCCGCTGGCCATCTATCTCCAAGTGGATTATATTAAAGTYACYCCGGAATATGGTATTTCCCGCGTGGGCGGSGGCGGCGGGCCCATCCCCAARGTCGCGGCCCAGTTTGAGGCCGTGGGCTATACATTCGGCCCGGAYGGCAMGCARGGCACCGATGATGACGTCAATCTTGGCCGGTTGCCYGTTATCTGGCWGGTGGATAACTATAAYCCCACCGCSGCCGCKATGCAGGATGCCAGATATGCCGGACATATCACCGAAAATGGYACCTTCATTCCCGCCGTWGCCGGACCTAATCCGGARCGGAAATATGGCACCAATAACGCRGGCGACCTGAAAGTCATTGCCAGCTACCACAATGGRACGCGGACYTTGACCGCCGAGGCCCATTTGATTGCCACSGTACAACGCTGGAACAACCCGCCCATAATGTAAGCAGGAACACGGACCATGAAACATTTAAAACCCCTGAATAAAAAGGCTCATCGGCTGACCCAAAGCGATGAGAAACAGGAAGTTTTCGCCATGCAGACCGTGGCTGGATGCACCACCTCCACCGACCCCGGCTGGGAAGTGGACCCGTTTGGCAGTGTCGCCTCCCTGTGTCAGCCTATGGAGGCTGATCTTTATGGCTGTTCCGACCCCTGCTGGTGGCCCGCCGCCGTGCCGGACACGGTCAATACCTATCCCGACTGGTCAAAACTGGAAAATACCCGCAAGAACTGGCGCAAATTACAAGCCGTTTTCCCGGAGGATTGATGCCGTGAAGAAACTTATTATATTATCGATGATGTTATGGGGGGCGGCTTTGCTGTCTGTCAGTTCAGCCAAAGAGTATATGATTGTCGGGGCACGCCCGGACAAGCTCTATGTCATTGACATAAAGGCTCGCAAGGTTGAAAAGACCTTCACCATTCCCGACAGTACCGCGCCGCAGAATATTGTCATATCCCCCGATGGCAAAATCGCCTATGTGGGCACCAATCATCTGCGCTCCATTGTCGGTATTGATCTGGAATCAGGTGATGTGGTCTTCCGCGCAGACCTTGATTACAAGGACGATGAACGCACCTGGAATTATGGCTTTGACATCAGCCCCGACGGGTCGGAAATCTATTCCTATGATATTCCGACAAAGATATATCTGGACCGTTTTGAATCCAGAGAACCGCGCCTGAGTGTGTTCAGAACTGCTGACGGTCTAGAGGCCAAACCGGTGCGTGAATTTCCTCTGCCGCGCCGTATTCACCTGTTGATGGTGGCCAAGAGCGGGGCGCTGTATGCCATGGGATGGGATTTTTACAAGGTTGATGTTCAGACCGGAAAATACGAGATCGCCTATCCTTTGCGTAACTGGACGCAGAAGAACCTGTCGCAGCCCGACGCGCTGGCCTTCTGGCCCAGCTGGGATAATAACGGTATTTTCTCAACCCCCATATTTTATGCGCGCACCGATATGGCCAAGGATAATATGGAACGGTTCCGCACCGGACTGCTGACCCTTGATCTGAAGACGGAAAAATTCGATTTAATTGATTTTCAGTCTGCACCCGAGGTTCTGTTCAGTTCAGTTATCCACCCCGACCGCAAA
>NVVY01000032.1 GCA_002749135.1 Alphaproteobacteria bacterium
TGTCCTTTGATGAGGTCCATCGCCTGTTAAAACCGGGCGGCAAGGCCTTTATCATGGTTAAAAACCACCGGGATGTGCGGGCGAGTAAGGGCACAGAAGTCGCGCCCCATGAATTTCTGATCAATCAGACGGATGACGGTATGCCGTGGAATAATGAGCAGGATATGCGGCTCACCCTGCTGCCCCGGGCGGCTGTTCTGGACATATGCGGCAAATTCTCCCACGTCATGATCAATGAAATGACCACAAGTTTGGACGATGACAAATATCTGGAAGCGGCATGGCTGATCTACCTGACCCGATAAAGCTGCTCATCCGGCTTGACGGCGATCATAACACGGGCCTTGGTCACGCTGCCCGCATAGCAGAATTATTGCGTCATATAGATCATCCGCTGGCTATTCATATTTGCGGCACCGGGGCGCAGCTGCCCCTGTTTTTTGGCGAAGGCATCACCCATCATCCCCTGCCGGAACAGATTTCAGAGGTGGAAAAATCAGATCACCTCCTGCGCATGGCCGGGGATATATCCGCCCGTATTCTGCTCATCGACCAACCGGACCAGACCCGCGAAACCTGGCAGAAATACCATGACAGCCCTCTGCCCGTCATTGCCATTGATGATTACGGCGGTGATGTGCAAGCCGACCTGATTTTTAACGGCACCATTCTGGACGACTATCATCACTATCCCCTGATGACGGCGAAAGATCATGTTTTCTGCGGCGGCGATTATGCCCTGCTTAATCCGGCCTTTGGCGAGGTGCGTCATAATCCGGCGCCGGACAGCCTGTTGATTGTCATTGGCGGCGGCGAACGGGCGCGGCAGTGGGCACTGGCCCTGACCGGGGAACATAGCCCTTTTCAAAGTAAGGCCATAGACCAAATTACCATGATTGTCGGCGGGTCTTTTCCGGATATTGACCGCCTGCGCACCGCTTGTGCCAAGCTTGATATCTCAGTGCAACAAAATATCCGGCAGGCTGATCTGGCTGATCTTCTGGCTCGTCATAGGGCGGCGCTGATCACCGGGGGCATGATCGTATATGAAACGCTGGCCAGCGGATGCCCGGCGATTATCTTCCCGCAAGAGGAAAATCTGATCCGTGAGGCAGACTGGTTCGCCCAAAAGGATTGTCTGATCAATCTTGGCTATGAGGGCGGCATGGATATGAAATTGGTTGGACAGCAACTTGCCTTGTTATATAAAGGTCAACAACGTGCCGCCAATGACCGCGAATTAATCGACGGCAAGGGAATGATCCGGGCCGCACAGGAAATAGACAAATTTCTGTCACGCCTATACGGGGGAAATACATGATTTTATGTGCGCATCAGCCGGTTTATCTGCCCAGCCTTCACCTGATGAATAAAATTGCCCTCAGCGATTGCCTTGTCCTGCTGGGCCATTGCCAATTTGTCAAACAGAGCTGGCACCACCGTAACCAAATTCGGGCGGGTAAGGACAGTATCTGCCTGACCATCCCCATATCACAGCGCAAAAAATTCGGCCAAAGCCTAACCGAGGCACAAACGGCGGGCGATCACTGGAAAAGAAAGCATTTAAAAAGCATCCGTGAAGGCTATGGGAAGCGGCCCTATTTTCAGGATTATTACCCGGACATTGAACGGATCATTCTGGCCCCCCATGACAGTCTGGCGGCCCTCAATAACGCCTTGCTCCTACAATTTATGGGCTGGTGCGATCTGTCACCCAAGGTCATCCATAGCGAGGACCATGATATTCAGGGGCATAAGACCGATATGCTGATCAATCTCTGCCACTTGACCGGGGCCGATCATTATATCTCCAACGAAGGGGCAAGGGCCTATCTTGACGAGGGGCTGTTCCAGCAGAATGATATTCAGCATCACTGGCAGGATTTCACCCATCCCGCCTATAATCAGGGCCGGGATTTCATCCCCAACCTCAGCATCATTGATGCCCTGTTCAATATAGGGCCGGATTGTGCCGCGCTGGTGCGCTCCGCAGGCCACATATGATAGAGATATATCAGCTGAAATATTTTCTGGCCGTGGTGGAAACCGGCAGTTTCACCAAAGCCGCAGAGCGGGTTTATGTGACCCAGCCCACCCTGTCGGCGGGGATAAAAAAGCTGGAAAGCAATCTGGATGTCCGGCTGTTTGATCGCTCCTCCAGGCGGGTGTTCCTGACCGAGAACGGCACCCGCTTTGTGGAACGGGCCAAGGGCGTCCTGCATCAGCTTAATCTGGCCGAAGCGGCCATGAAAACCGGGGATACGCCAAAACTCCTGCGCCTTGGCATCCTGCTGACCATCCCGTCCCAACGTATTCAGCAGATTTTGCACCCTTTTCAGCGACAGGAATCCGGGCTGGTCACCGAATTATTCGAAGGCTCGGAACAGGAAATCCTCAACCGTATGGATGAGGGCCGCATAGACCTTGCCCTGACCATCCTGCGTCCCGGCCTAAAAGGCAAAACGACCTCCCTCTATCATGAGCCCTATTCTCTGGCCATCGCGAGCCATCACCCCTTGGCAAATGCCGCCGCCATCGACCCGACGGAACTGGCTAATGAGCCAACGATCGTGCGCAGCCGATGTGAGGTATTGAGCGAAACCAGCCGTTTTTTCACCGACCATAACGTCCGCCCGCGCCTTGTTTATCACACCGCGCAGGATGAACGCGCTTTAGCCATGGTCGCGGCGGGGGTTGGCTTCACCACCATGCCGGGCCATTACCGCATGCCCGGCGTCACCCGCGTCCCCATGAAAGGTTATGATTTCACCCGCGAAATCGGCTTCATCCAAAGCCGCCACCCCGCAAGCGAAGAAAAATCCGCCCTGCTGGGCAGGTTTATTACCCTGACCAAAAGCAGTTTGCCGGACATGGCTTATGAAGAAATAACGACATGACCACAAATAATAAAAATTGCTGCTGGCCACTCATCAAAGGAGATATTTAATAATTAGAAAAAGTGGAAAAACAAAGAAAATATTGAGTAGCAGCACCAAAATWMAKCMGKKMTAYSKAMMKMKTRRAMAAMMAKMASAAKYSGAAAAWWMKKWRARAMACCKSAGNNAAAGAAANNNAKWMAAWTNGRSRACAGTATACTATTTTAGGAATMRATGTCTGAGACCCCAAATAAATAATAGTATACTGTGCCCATTTTCCGCAAGGTTTTCCCCCTTCCCGGCCTGACTAAAGCCCATATAATATATCTTCCAGTTCCGCGCGCGGCATCATCARRATRCGGCTGGCCAGCCCATAGGAGAAWCCGGCCCGGCACATGCTGGCCAATTCCTTTTCAATCAGTTCATTYCCGTCATGRCGAATRCTGAATRCCCCGAATCGCCGCTTACGCGCGTATTTTACCGCCGCCAGAAAATCCATATCCTCGAATTCTTCCGCCAAAGCCGCCATGACCTCTGCGGCCAACGAAGCGGCGATCCCTTTGGCCAGTAATTTCTGGTGAATTGTTCTTGTTGAATTTCCGCCGCGCATCAGGGACCGCGCCTTTGCTTCGGCATATTGACGGTCATTGACCAGATTTTGCGCYACGGCTTTTTGGACAATTTCGTCAATCCAGACCATGGCCGTGGCCTGAAGCTCCCCGTCATCTGATTCCGGCATCCGGCGATGCACTTTACGGCCCAGTACCGCCCGCAGGTTCTTTTCCGTTGTTGCAAAACGTTGCAGGTAGCTATAGGTTGCTCGCACCAGATAATCCCGCGACAAAGGACGTTTTTTCTTAACTTCTTTTTCCATACAACGAACACTATCAGAGTAATATGATCGAAAACAGGGCCCCCAGCCATTTTATTTACTTAGGCCTCCTTGCCCTCTTTTGGGGCAGTGCGTTTGTTTTTGTCAAATTTTCTCTGGAAAGCCTCACCCCGCTGACCATAGCCGCTGGTCGCGTGGGTATCGGGGCTCTTATCGTAACGCTGATTGCCCTGAAGATGGGTCGGAAACTTCCCGATAACCTTTCAGATTGGCTTTTATGCACCGTCATCGGGGTTACCGGAACCGTTATACCCTTTTTCCTGCTAAACTGGAGCATCCAATATGTGCCGAGTTCACTWGCGGCAATATCCATGTCCCTGTCACCGCTGTTCACCATCACCCTGGCCCATTTCATGACACAGGATGAGAAAATAAGCGCAAACAAGCTCATCGGCGTCCTCTTTGGCACCTTGGGGGTGGGCAGCCTTTTTTACGGAACAGTCACCGATATTGGCCCCTCCGATACAGTGTATCTGGCTTTACTGGGTTTGCTGGCCACATCATTTTCCTATGCCTTCGCCGGGGTTCTGGTCCGAAGACTTGACAACAAGGATCACCTCAGCACTGCATCCGCCATGTTGATCAGTGCCACCCTGATCACCATTCCCCTCGCCCTGATATTTGAAAATCCTTTGGCATTAAGCCCTACGCCAACAGCAATTTATTCCGTGCTTGTCCTTGGCATTTTTGCGACCGGTCTGGGATCACTGATCCTGTTTCACCTGACCCATCTGGCCGGAGCAACCTTTGTGTCCTATAATACCTATTTGATCCCGCTGGTGGGATTGACCGCTGGCTATTTCTGGCTGGATGAAGCCATAAAAATGATTACYATTGTCTCGGTTGCCTTAATATTTACCGGAATTTATCTGGCTGAAAAACGTAAAAAATCACATAGGTAGCCTTGCTTTTGRCCCTAAGTCAAAGGCCCCAAACAAGAAATAGGTTGGAAAGTCGTCAGACTACCTATAAAATAACCCGAATTTAAAATAAAAACCTTGCGATACGGGACAACAGAATGTATCGAAGGTGAAATATTTTACTAGGATACCTGCACCTGCTGTTGGCTTCCTGACTGGTTGGTGGATATATCCACAGGAAAATGTGAGTGACTTTGAACATACATGCTTGAACCTATTGCGACAAAAGACCCAACACTTCCGCGCAGGCTTGCTGATTTTGGCACCCTTCTGGAAGCAATCGAATATGCCGCCAAAGGCACCCGGGGCTTAAATTTCTATTCCCCGCGCGGTGAGCTTGAAACAAGCATCACTTTCGCAGAGATGAAAAATAAGGCACAGGAAATTGGCCGGCGTTTTATCCATTTCGGCATTGAAAAAGGCTCACGTGTTGCCTTGATTGCTGAAACAAGTGATGAATTTGTCTGTTATTTTATCGGCTGCCAATATGCGGGTTTGCTGCCGGTTCCCCTGCCCCTGCCCACGTCTTTTGGCGGTCGTGAGGGATATACCAGCCAATTGAACCAACAGATGWAAAGTTGTGGCGCGTCCGTGGCCGTATCTGCGTCCTATATGCTGCCCCTGCTGGATGAAGCCACATCAGGGCTGAAAAAAATGAAATTTGTCGGCACCTCCACCACATTTGAAGCACAGGCCTCGCTCAAAGAAATAAAGAACATCACCCTGCCCGAAGCAAAACCCGAAGATCTGGCTTATCTGCAATATTCATCGGGCAGTACCCGTTTTCCCCACGGTGTCGCGGTGACCCATAAGTCACTCATGGCCAACTGTGTTGGTATCGGCGGCGAAGGCATGATGCTAAATGATGATGACCGGGCTGTATCCTGGTTGCCTTTCTATCATGACATGGGACTGGTTGGCACCTTGCTATCGCCCATTGCCAATCAGGTAACCACTGATTACCTTGCGACCGAGGCCTTTGCCCGCAGGCCCCTGCAATGGTTGCGGCTGATCTCAAAAAACCGGGGTACGTTGGCCTATAGCSCGACCTTTGGCTATGACATCTGCACGCGCCGGGCAAGCCCTACCAAAATCGCCGGTCTGGATTTATCCTCCTGGCGTGTGGCGGGTATTGGCGGCGATATGATCAGAGCTGATGTGCTGACGAGTTTTCTGGATACTTTTTCTGATGTCGGGTTCAGGGCGACAACCTTTGTCCCCAGYTACGGTTTGGCGGAATGTACTTTGGCGGTAAGTTTTGCCCGTCTGGATACCGGCTTTGAAATTGATCTGGTCCATAAAAAAGTATTGTC
Source organism: Alphaproteobacteria bacterium (assembly GCA_002749135.1). Lineage (GTDB taxonomy): Bacteria > Pseudomonadota > Alphaproteobacteria > Sphingomonadales > Emcibacteraceae > Paremcibacter. The sequence goes on from NVVY01000032.1 coordinate 6,002, forward strand.
CGGCGAAGAAAAATGCCTGAAAAAATTCAAAGTGAATGGCAATGGTGCCAATTGCCGCAGTGTGGTTAATTGCGGCATTCCCATCTCCGAATACGAACTTGAAATCCGCGATGAGGATAATAACGATCTGGGCGAATATCAGATTGGCCGGGTCTGCGTGCGTGGCCCAAGCGTCATGGCCGGATATTTTCAAGATCCGGAAGCAACGAAAAGCTGTCTGTCCGAGGATGGCTGGCTGGATACAGGTGATATGGGCTATATGAAAGAAGGCTCTCTTTATATCATTGGCCGGATTAAAGATCTTATTATCATCAATGGCAAAAACCATTGGCCACAGGATATTGAATGGGCGGTTGAACAATTGGACGACCTGCGTTCCGGAGACACGGCGGCGGTATCTATCCCCGGTGAACATGATGAAGAAATTCCGGCAATTCTGGTACAATGCCGCACCCGAGACGAAGCTGAACGGACCAAAATGGAAAATAATATCAAGGATACCGTCTATTCCATGTTGGGTATATCCCCGGTGGTTGCCCTTATTCCGCCCCGGTCCCTGCCGCGCACCTCGTCTGGCAAGTTAAGCCGGGTCAAGGCAAGAAAACAATATCTAGAAGGCAACCTGGTCCTTTAAAAAGGGCAGAACGGTAATCTCTTGCCAAACAAGGATGACCGCTTTTTATTATGACAGAAACTGTAGCAGTCACCGGAGCCACCGGATTTGTCGGCAARCATCTTGTCCGGACACTGATTAACAGTGGCTATCAGGTCAGGGCCTTAACCCGCCGCCCACAGAAAAATAGYGAAAATCTGTTCTGGATAGAGGGTGATCTTGAGAACAAGCCAGCCCTTACGGAACTTGTCAGCGGCGTTGATGTGGTATTCCATCTGGCAGGCCTGATCAAGGCGAAAAAAACGGCYGATTTCGCCCGTGTGAACAGCCAAAGCGTAAAAACACTTGTAGAAATTCTACGGGAAGTCCCATCAAACCCACATTTTATTCTTCTATCCTCTCTGGCTGCGCGGGAACCGCATTTRTCWAGCTATGCCTATAGCAAGCGWCACGGCGAAGATAYGTTAACCGCGAATGCGCCGGAGAACATGCCCTGGACGATCCTGCGCCCGCCCGGAATATACGGGCCGGAGGATATGGAAACCCTCAAAATTTTCAAATCTATTGCGGCCCGGATKGCCCCTCTRCCCGGTGGGGTCCATAACAGGGCATCATGGATTTACGCCCCCGACCTYGCGCAAGCCATGATCACCGTTGCCGGGCATAAAGAATGCTACGGCCAGATATTGGACGTGGATGAYGGGGCTGAAAACGGTTATTCAATTGATGAAATGTATCAGACCGCCGCAGATATTCTWCRRAAYAARCCTTTTAAATTCACCGTGCCAAAGGCGGTCTTGAAAATTTTTGGCCATACAAATGTCTTATTTTCGACATTATTCGGCTATACCCCCATGCTTACGCCAGAGAAAATCAACGAATTATGTCACCCGGACTGGGTATGTCACGGGCCCCATGTTATGGATTTGACAGACTGGAAACCGGAAACGAATTTGAAACAAGGGTTTAACAAAACCCTGAAATGGTATAAAGAGAATGGTCTGGTTTAAACCAACACGTAAAATAACTGTCCGGGATGGAAAAATATGACCCAAAATGTTGATGAAATTTTTGAACAGATTTGCAGGTTGCTCAAACCCTTTAACAAAAAAGACATTGCAATTGGTAAAGACACCACCTTCAGCATTGATCTGGAACTTGATTCCCTCACCGTTATGGATATGTTATCGGAAATTGAGGATGATTTTGATATTACAATCCCCCTGAACATGCTGCCCGATCTGGAGACAGTTGGCCAATTCACCAATGCCGTACATAAATTATTGAGCGAAWAATGACCCTTGACCTCTTTGAAAAATTTGACCCGATCCTGAATGACTATAAYAGCCTGCCGGACGGGGCTGGAAACCCTTTCACCGTCAGCATGGAGAAAGTYCTCTCCCCGACGACAGCGGTCATAAATGGCTATGAGACCATTCTGGCGGGCACCAATAATTACATGGGCATGACCTTTAATAAGGAATGCATGGCGGCCGCGCAGGAAGCCCTCGCAGACTTTGGCACCGGCACCACTGGCTCGCGGGTTCTGAACGGCACCTATAACAGCCACAAGMAGCTGGAAGAAACCCTGAAAGAATTTTATGACTGCCGWCATGCCATCGTTTTTTCCACCGGTTATCAGGCAAATCTTGGCGTCATCTCTACCCTTGCCGGCCCCAAAGACTATGTRGTWATYGATGCRGAYAGYCATGCCAGCATTTATGACGGCTGCGCCATGGGTAATGCCACCGTTGTCCGTTTCAARCATAACGATCCRGACAATCTTGACAAGCGACTGTCCCGTATCCGCAGAAGTGATCCCGAAGCCGGAATTCTGGTTGTTCTGGAAGGGGTTTACAGCATGCTTGGTGATCAGGCCCCTCTGAAGGAACTGACAAAAATATCCAAAAACCATAGCGCTCATGTKCTTGTGGATGAGGCCCATTCCATCGGTGTTTTCGGGGAAACCGGGCGCGGGGTGGCCCAGGAACAGGATGTGGAGGATCAGGTGGATTTCATCATCGGCACCTTCAGYAAAAGTGTCGGCACCATTGGCGGYTATTGTGTCTCCAACCATCCAAAATTTGAGGCTTTGCGCCTTGTCTGCCGCCCCTATATATTTACCGCCTCCCTGCCACCGTCTGTCGTCGCCTCGGCCACCAAGGCACTTGAACTGATTGCCAGCACCAACCTRCGTAGTAAATTACTGGACAATTCCKTAAAGCTGAACAAGGGSCTGAGCARTGCGGGCTTTAATATGGGCACCACCGGGGAAAGCCCGATCGCCGCCATCATTGTYGATGAACAGGACACCGCCATCGCCTTTTGGGGTGAAATGATCAAGGAAGGGGTTTATGTCAACCTTGCCCTGCCCCCTGCAACCCCAAATGGCATGAATTTGATGCGTTGTAGCCTGTCTGCGGCCCACAGCTTTGCACAGATTGACTTTATGCTGGAAAAATTCATCCTTGTGGGTAAAAGRCTGGGTATTCTACAAAATTCATCGCAACAGGCGATYGCATAATGGCRGTTGTTAGTCCGATACCGGGAATCGAGATGAGAATATCATAACGATGAACGCTCACTRCCTAATAAAACCGCAAACTATACTCAGRCWCCCTRATTTTCCGAGAAACATGTTRACGTTTTWTAKAGGATAGATTCTACAGTGTCCATGATGATACATGGTAACTTCTTAAGTGGCTGGCAACGTGTTGATCTGGAAGATGTTTTGCGCCACCAGCGAAAGAAGCCGACATGTGTGATTATTTCAGTCGCACCATGCCCCGCAACACCCATGAGGTCCGTGACTATATCCGCCGTATCCATGGCTATGGTTTCTCGCATTCCGGGGTGATCAAGCTGATGCACAGGTTGGGTTTTGTCTATCGGCGACCTTGCCTTCTGCCAGCCGGGGCAATTTTGGCCTTCTTCAGCCGCACAGTGCCCAAAAAATGGCCCTAATTCCGTGATACAGTCACGGATAACTTTCGAATAATATCATTCCAGAATTTTCGGGTTCTGGAGTAGTATGGGGATATGTCTATGACAGAGAAAAATACATCATCTTTCAGACCCGATATTTTTGCCCGTGAGGCGCAAAAGGCATCCGGTAAAAAAGGCCTGCCGCCCGTTCATCTGTGGAATCCTGAATTCTGCGGTGATATTGACATGCATATCAAACGGGATGGCAGTTGGGACTATATGGGGTCCTCCATTTCCCGCCCGGCAATGGTCAAGCTGTTCTCCACCATCCTGCGCCATGATGACGATGGAAAATATTATCTGGTAACACCGGTGGAAAAAGTGGGTATCCGCGTGGATGACGCCCCCTTTGTCGCGGTGGAATTACAGGTAGAGGGCGCAGGGAAGAATCAAATTTTGCACTTCAGAACAAATGTGGACGATGTGGTTGTGCTGGACGAAGCCCACCCCCTGCACCTTGAATTCTCGGGCAAGGGCGAGCCATCGCCTTATATTCTGGTGCGGGACAGGTTGGAAGCCCTGATTTCCCGCTCGGTCTATTACGAACTTGCCAACATGGTTGAGATGCAGGACGGCCGTTACGGTATCTGGAGCAGTGGAACCTTTTTTCCCTTGGAGGCCGCCAAGTGAAAGACAAAATCATTGAGATATTCAAGGCTTACGATCCGGGCCTGATGCGGGCGCGCCAGACCGCAGAGGTCAGAAGTATGCGCCGTCCCGTTGATGGCGACCTGAATATCTATCGCCCGGATAAGGATTATCACGCGTCCGAGCTGCCCCTGAAACCGGCGGCGGTCTTGATCCCGTTGGTGGACCGCAGGGACGGCATGACGGTTCTGCTCACCAAGAGGGCGCAACATCTGAAAACCCATTCCGGGCAGGTCAGCTTTCCCGGTGGCCGCTGTGAGGCCAGCGATGCCGATGCCATGACAACGGCCCTGCGGGAAACTCAGGAAGAAGTGGGTATTGAGCCATCCCATATCACGGTTCTGGGGGCCATGGAGGATTACGAAACCATCACCGGCTATGTGATCACGCCGGTGGTTGCCATACTCCAGCCGGAATTCAGCCTGAAAGTTGATGCCGGTGAGGTGGCGGAGGCTTTTGAACTGCCCCTRTCCTATATTCTGGATGAGCGTAACCATGAATTGCAAAGCCGGGTCTGGAATGATCAGGAACGCCATTATTATGTTTTGATGAATGAAAAACATAATGTATGGGGGGCGACGGCGGCCATGCTGGTGCGCTTTGCCAAGCTGATCAACGGAAACCTGTGATGGAGGTGGTGAAACAGCTGACTCTGGGCGACTATCCGGCGTTTGGCGAAAAATCTCTGGTGAGATTGCTGTCTATTTTGAACGGCGAGGGGGCCACATGCCGAATGGTGGGCGGTGCGGTGCGGGATATTTTGCTTGGGCGGGAAATTATAGACATTGACCTTGCTTGTGACTTGCCGCCGGAAAAAATGACGGCTCGGCTGGAAAAAGCCGGGGTCAAGGTCATTCCCACCGGTTTGAAACACGGCACGATCACGGCGGTTATCGAAAGAAACACGTATGAGGTCACCACATTGCGCCGGGATGTGGAAACCGATGGTCGTCATGCCAGGGTCGCCTTTACCGATGACTGGCGGGATGACGCCCGGCGGCGGGATTTTACCTTTAATGCGCTCTATCTGGATGGGGACGGCAGGCTGTATGACCCCTGCGATGGCCTTGAAGACCTCGCGGCCCGGCGCGTGCGGTTCATTGGGGATGCGGACAGACGTATTACAGAGGATGCCTTACGCATCTTACGCTTCTTTCGTTTCGCCGCCCAGATCGGGCAGGGAGAGCTTGATCCGGCGGGACTAGAGGCCTGCGTAAGAAACAAGCATTTGATAGGCCATCTGTCGGGAGAGCGTCTGGCGCAGGAGCTGTTTAAAACTCTGGCCGCTRAAAATCTGCTGCCCATCATAAAGATTATGGCTGAGTTTGGTATTYTGAGAAATATCCTGCCGGATTATAGGGAACTGGGCCTTTTCAATGCCTTTGYGCGTCTTGAACAAAAATTGGGGCGATGTGATATATTGGGTCGCTTGTCCTGCCTGATTGGCAACAGGGGYRCCAGKACAAGTCGTCACCTTAAATTGTCTAATAAACAGGCCAATATCCTGAAGMAATATGGCGCGCAGGATTTTGAAATTTCGTCTCATATGAACGAGCCGGATATGCGTAGAAATATCTATAACTTTAGCAGGGAAGTGTTTATTTTTGCCCTGTTGAAGAAATGGGCTGAAACAGAAATCAAGGACGGTCCGGCGTTTTTGGAATATGCYGAACAATGGTCCGTACCCGAATTCCCGCTTCACGGTCGTGATTTGATTAAATCAGGCCTGACCGCAGGGCCGGRATTGGGGRGAATGTTGAAAAAACTCGAAACAGAATGGATCGCCAGYGATTTYAGCCTGTCAAARGCYGAWTTGCTKGAYATGWGYAAARYWTGATYYTYCSYWSMACCCYYTACCGCCATTTTGCCTCCGGRGGCAGGGACATGAGGATGGCGTCTACATTACCGCCTGTTTTCAGGCCAAATGTGGTGCCCCGGTCATAAACCAGATTAAATTCCGCATAAAKCCCCCGGTAATATAGCAGTTCGTCCCGCTGCTCTTCGGTCCAGCTTTCATTCATATGGCGGCGGACCAGATCCGGGTAAATATTCAGGAAGGCGCGGCCTACATCCTGGGTAAAGGCAAAATCCTTTGCCCAGTCACCACAATTAAGCTGATCATAAAAAATGCCGCCTTCGCCGCGCGGACGGTTGCGGTGCTTGATATAGAAATATTCATCGCACCATTTTTTATATTTSGGATAATAGTCCGGGTCATGTTTATCGCAAGCCGCTTTATASCTCGCGTGAAAATCTGCAGTATCCTGCGTATTGGGAAAGGCGGCGTTCAGGTCGCCGCCGCCGCCGAACCAGTCACGGGCGGTGATAATATGGCGGGTATTCATATGAACGGCGGGTACAAGGGGGTTATGCATATGGGCCACAAGGGAGATGCCGCTGGCCCAGAAACGCGGGTCTTTATCCGCGCCGGGCATGGATTTGGCAAATTCGGGCGGAAATTCGCCGTAGACCGTGGAAATATTAACCCCGACCTTCTCAAAGACCCGCCCCTTCATCACTGACATCACGCCGCCGCCATTTTTGGGGTCATCATTGCGGGACCATGTGGTACGTTGAAAACGCTCTGGTTCCTGATCTGAGTTGGTGCCAGTCAGCTCATTTTCCAGTTTTTCAAAGGCGGTGCATATCTGATTGCGCAAATCCTCAAACCATGCGGCGGCCTGCTTTTGATGGCCATGGGTGATGTCTTGATCCAGAAGGGGCATAGGCGGGGTCCTGTGGTTTAGGGAAAGAGTTTCGTTTGCCGCAAAGCTTCGCCCAATACCATAGAGGCCGAAAGGGCAACATTCAATGACCGCGTGTTAGCCATCATCGGGATCACGGCCCGCTTGTCCGCGCGGGTATRAACCTCATCCGGCRCCCCGGCACTTTCCCGGCCAAGRAGAATAATATCATCCGACCGATAGGATATGTCCGTATAAGTTTCTGCGGCCTTTGTGGTCAGCAGAATCAATCGCGCCGACCCAATGTTATYCAGAAAAATATCCCATGATTTGTGGCGTATGAYTTTACTCTGRTCAATATAATCCATTCCGGCCCGGCGAAAGGACTTTTCCCCAAAGGGAAAGCCACAGGGCTCGATAATATTGACCGTCACATTAAGGCAGGCCGCCATACGCAGAATAGTACCAACATTGGGCGGTATATCCGGTTGATAAAGGGCGAGTTGCATATTGTTAATCGCTTTGAAAGTTGTTTATATGGACTTTCTTCAGTAGAATGGAGAGTAATCTCCGTGTTTACGCGGTTTGATTTTCAAACTGCATAGGGCTTACGTAGTTCAATGTCGAATGTCGACGTTCTGGATTATAAAATCCATCAATATATTGTCCAATCATATTTTCAACTTCCGCATCTGTTGCAAAGCTTGTGCGCCAGATTAATGCAYATTTTATAGTTTTGAAGAACGTATCCACCACGGCATTATCATAACAATTGCCCTTGGCGCTCATTGAAGCTTTCATGCCATATTTTTTCAGTCGTTCCCGATAATCATAAGAAYAATATTGACTAGCCCAAAATTTGGCACAGGTCACTGTGATGAATTAAGCCTGTTTTACGAAGCAAATCCWGATTATATACTTCCCAAAATGAGAAGAATACARCGTAAATTCTATTTTTCCTGATAGGCCTTCAGCCATGCTGAAACTTGGCCATCAATACCGGATGGGAAAGGAACCGCATCCTCCACCCCTACATAAAGCAGGCCCATATCCTTCCGAACCACAAATATGGTGTCATATTTTTTAAGCCAGAAAGAAAGATGTTTGCGAACATCTCCGAGTTTTGGCAATTCCYGGATCAGGGAAGGATTATTTTCCAGCAACCTAAGCATATTCCGGTTGCCCTGATACAAGGTTCCCGACGTCATTGCCCGCATCTGGTCAAAAATAAACCTTTCTTCCTGATTCATCTGATCAAAATAGGTGACAAAGAATTTYTCATATTGTTGTTTTCTCTTGATATGTAGCCGTTTGSTGATTAATTCGACCAATTCGTCCCGCCGTCTTGCCTGAGCCACAAAMGTCACATAGGTATTTTCAAGATTGATATACATACGGTACATATCCTGATATATCTGATCGGGATGTTGCATGAGAAYGGCCATAGGTACAGCAAAATAATCGGAAGGTCTGTTCATGCTATTGGCCACAACATCRCGCAGGGCAGAAATCAGGAAATTCTGATTGGTGCTAATCAGYTCTCTTTCYTCTTTCTTGATGCCTTCTGACATGACCTGATAGMGCAGAGATACAGCCTTGCCATTTTTGCGTTCCGTGATCAGAATGAGCTGGTTGCATTTACTGTCACCACAATAATGTTTGAACAGATTTGCGCCTTTGGTATCTCTGCTTCCTGTGCTGTCTTTAATCAAGATCATATCATCCTGAGACAATGCCCAATCCTCAAGAATGTTGTTTAACCGGGAGTTTCCCGAGATGGAYAGATTGACCAGTGCGGTAACGTCATTTTTCTCCKCAGGGGTATTTGGAAGATAAGTCATGCCGAGCCATGCTRCYRTCAGAAGAAATGCCCCAGCCAGAAAATATTTGACCCACAGTGACTTAGCAATAAAAGAGGCYGGGCCTTCAGTATCTGCCCCCGGCAYAGGMATTTCTGACAACCCGAGCYKCTTGAAACCGYCATAAAACTGAAACCCCCGCCCCCTTACKGTGCGGATAATRCGCTGGGCATCCCCATCATCACCAAGCAATTTYCGGGTATCGGACACAAGACGGGATAAKGCCCAGTCGGTAATCTCCTGRTCCGGCCATAACCGGTCCAGCAAGTCGTTCTTGTCAACCCAGTTSGGAGAGGCCTGAATGAGACAGACGAGCAGGTCAATGGTGCGCACGTCAACATTCAGCGCCTCACCATTTTGGAAAAGCCGCCTTTTATCCACATCCAGAATATAGTTTTCAAACTGATATAGAGTATCAGTCACCCATCCCCCTTTTCTTAATTTTAAGACTTCTTTACAAGGCATGTTTTCCTGCATTCTTCCAGATAATGTTCTGTTTGACCAGTATTTTTATTGCCATAGCTGATTTTGCCTGTTTCAGTGCTGGTCTAAGAACAACAGTTCATGTAAAAAAGGCGACCCTAACGGACCGCCTTTTTTTAGACAGAACTCTAATTCTTATCTACGCCTTCTCCGCGCCAAACCCATACCAAGCCCCATCAGCCCAAGACCAAGTAAGGCCAGAGGAGCCGGTTCGGGAATAGAGGATGTGGTCGTGGTTGGCGTGTTTCCACCGGTCGGCAAGATGCCGGAGCGGGCAGTTATACTTGTCACAGTATAGATCACYTGWSTGCCKARRGTRGAGCCAAAATTAAATACCATCAGTGCCCTGGCACCTGTAAARAGRCTTARRTCTGTAGGCAAGCTAGAGGGAATTGGCGTTACGTCTGCTACAATACCTGCACTGGCCAATGTMGCCCCGGATACAGGTAAAGCTGTTGARCTGGAATTTGCAAAGCCTGTAAAATCCCAACCTACTGAAGTAGAGAAACGCATAATACTATTAGGCGTTGTCATACTTAGCGTCGCACCAGAGGTGGTGTGAATATTAAAGCCGAAATTTGTAATGGCCGTATTTGAATTATTAAAAACGGTTGTCAGTGCATTATTGTCATAATCGAATGAACCCGTTATGAAGCTACCCGTAAGATCTGCACCAACAGGATTTCCGGACGGGAATAAAGGTACAAAACCGTTAAAATCATAAGTTACGGGGACTGCCACCGCCGGAACACTACTCAACAAAAACCCCATACATATAAATGCGTATTTTTTAATAGGCATAAGTAAGCCCCTTCCTTTACGGGTCATTATGGCTGTCATAACTGCGTACAGACCCGATATTCTCTTTAAAATAGTTTCTTTATTGGTTTTCCGTTTCATTACATTTCTCCATCCAGGTTTATAATTATTTTATCTAAACTTTTGCGTGAGTTGATAGTAATAAACTTTAGCGGGGGATTGCTATGGGGGGCGCAGAGGATTCAAGCTTACTCAAGGTTACTCAAGCTTATTCAAACAAAATTAACCATAACTACGGTATGATAGATTCTGGAAGGGCGGTTTTTAGTCAATAAGTAAAGTATTTTAACAATACTGTCACAATCAGATTACCTGTTTCACGGGGGAATCACCCCGAGTCCCCGGACGAAGCCTTGGTCTTTACGGCAAATTCTGCCTTTTCAGGCAAAAKTCATTCAACAGTTGCTGATTCTGTGCGGCCAGCGGTTTGCCRTCAAGGGTTACCTTRCCGTCTTTGATRGCGATTTGACYCAGAGGCACATGGCCTTCCAGACCGGGGTGGTCSGTGAACTGTTCAATGGGCCTGTTCCCCCGCCGGTTTTCTTTGGCCACGTCGAGAATCAGTTGGAARGAAATCTTGTCTTTCAGSTTTAAATCCAYGGCSGGCGATAAGTCTGCCGGTTTTACCGCCYTGCCCCGCACGTCAACCCCGGCCTTATAGGTCACATCATCRGAYGGRATATGTTCCGTCARAACRCGGCAATTCTCGCGCGAKACAAAAGCCTTTATTTCTGCGGAAACACTTGGGAATATTAAGATTTTGTTAATAATCAATGTTGCAAAAATACATCGCCACATGTTATCTGCTCCTGTTAYCCCTGCRAATACAAGGTTTCRTCACTATCCCACATGTGTGTGYTTTTTGCAACAGATRAGGATAAATTGATAAATATGTCATTTTTGTTAATGACAGATCAAGTTCGYSCGGCTATGGTCTCAATCGAACGTGAGGCCCAAGTCTAGGGAGGGAAAATCTCTACACCRCGTCGGAAAAATTAAAAATAATATTCGGCTAATAAAAATAAATTATTTAATTAAAAAAAAGCAAGACTGTAACGGTCTTGCTTTTTTTWTGGCCTATGCGCAAAGAGTTAATAACCCGCCGCCTGACCGTCTTTGCGCATTTCGGAAGCGGCTTTATAGACGCCCTGCTTTTCATCCCACARAATCATCTGATAGCCGCCRTARCCRCCCTTGCCCACTTTGACCCTATGGCCYCGTTTACGYAGGTCGGCGACCACRCTATCCTCAACGCCTGATTCCACATTCAACACGCCGCCGTCSGTCATAAYCTCGCCYGTRGGCTGRCTKGAGCCATCATGGCGATAGCGGGCCACATCGCCGGCCTCCTGYACRTTCATGCCGAAATCTATGATATTGGTRATAATCTGGGCATGRCCCTGTGGCTGCATGCCGCCGCCCATCAGGCCAAAGCTCATCAGCGGYTTGCCATCCTTCATGACGAAAGCCGGAATGATGGTATGRAACGGYCTTTTGCCCGGCGCATAGACATTGGGATGGCCTTTTTTCATGGTGAAYAGCTGCCCCCGGTCCTGCAACATAAARCCAAGGCCGTCAGGCACAAGGCCGGASCCCATACCCCGRTAATTRCTCTGAATCAGGCTGACCATCATGCCGTCCTTATCGGCCACGGTCAGATAAATGGTATCGCCGTTTTTCARCACATCGGGATCAGGATATTTYACTTCRCGRATAACGCTGTCCATATGAATCAGGGCCCGACGTTCGGCGGCATATTCCTTTGACAGCAGATGCGCGATAGGGGCCTTGTAATAATCCGGGTCCGCATARAATCTGGCCCGGTCCTCAAAGGCCAGTTTCTTGGCCTCYGYATGRACATGMARATARTCGGCGCTGTTATGGCCCATGGCGGCCAGATCAAACCCTTCCAGTATATTCAGCTGTTCCAGTGCGGCAATCCCCTGCCCGTTCGGTGGCAGTTCATAAACRTCATASCCCCGRTAATTGACTGATTGCGGCTCAACCCATTCACTGTGATGGGCGGCAAGGTCTTCTTTGCGCARRTASCCMCCRATRCGYYTCATATAGMSATCWATRGTRTCYGCAATGGGMCCGTYRTAAAAGGCATCYCGCCCACCGTCCGCAATCAGGCTCAATGTTCTGGCYAGATCAGGGTTTTTAAAAACCTGTCCTTCTATGGGRGCYTTACCGCCGGGATAATAGGTTTGGAAGAAATTTGCCATATCYTCCACCCCRTTYTTCGGGTCAAGATAACGRCTRCCRGCCACCTTCATATAATAGGCRATCAACTGGCTGATMGGRAAACCCTCSCGCGCGTAGGCAATGGCGGGGGCCAGATTTTCCTTCATGGACAGCCTGCCRAATTTACCATGAAGCGCRAACCAGCCATCCACCGTCCCCGGCACAGATACCGGAAGAAYMCCRAAAGGCGGAATATCGCCGCGYCCSCGTTTCTGTAAYTCRGCCRCAAGATYATCATAGCYCATRCCCATGGGCGARCGSCCCGACCCGTTCAGGCCRTARAGYTTTTTTGATTTCGGRTCCCAGACWATGGCAAATATATCRCCGCCAAYACCACTKCCMGTKGGTTCCATMARGCCWAWGGCYGCGTTGGCYGCWATGGCCGCATCWACCGCCGTGCCGCCTTTTTTAAGAATATCCARSGCAATCTGGGTYACCAGAGGGATGCTGGTGGCGGCCATRCCGTKYYGGGCGATAACCTGAGARCGGGWGGCRAACKGCGCCCCYACATTGCGGTCCCCSCGATTGGACTGYGGCCAGTCATCSCCCGCCGTCACATCATCAATKRTCGYCATGAAAAGYCCCATAACAATTAAAAAACTTAAAATATGCCCCATGGCAYCCTCCCRGAATTTATTTGCGGCCGTCCAGAATRAACTGGCGCACATCTTTGGCCAGCTTTTCAAAAGAAGGATGATGGAGATACATCATATGCCCGGCCTCAAAATAATCCATGGTGATCCGTTTCGGGTCCATGCCATATTGGGCCATGGTATATTCGGTGCCGAAAAAGGGCGTTGCCATATCAAAATAGCCATTGGCCACATAAACGCGCAGGTCTTTGTTCTGRCGCATCCCCCGGGCCACATAATTACCCAGTGCGGGATAGCCTCCAGTCCAGCTTTTACCCTGTTTCCAGTTCCAGTTTTGCCCCGGTTTAAAGCTCAATACCTCATATCGTTCATCCCGCACCACATTAAGGTCACGGGCGAAATAGTCATTGATCGCAGCAGTATAGGCGGCGCTGATACCATAACCGGACGGGTCGGCCTCAAAGGATTCGCCAGCATCATCTTCCTCAGTCCCGGTATAGCGGCCATCCAGACGGCCCACCACCTTGCCCTGATCCCGGAGCAGTTCCTTCATAAAGCGAAACTCATTCACCCGAAGGCGGGCATGRCGCAGATATTGCTGACTTAATCCSGTRTAAAGGCTRAGYTTTTCCGTGATRKCCGCGCGCTCGGCATCGGTCATGCGATTGCCTTTWAGCAGGGCCACGGAATAGTCATTWATGGCGAATTTTCTGGCCTCCTCCACAAAGGATTCCARMGTGCGGCCCTGTTTATCCACCTTGCCGTGATACCAGGCCACGGCGGCAAAGGTCGGCAGAAAGCTYACATAGGGRTCATCATTGGCCGAYGCCCCGTCCGTGGTCTGAAAATCCAGAATGGACGACACCAGAATGAGGCCGTTCAGCGCCATACTGTTATAGCCCTGTTGCAATTCCTTGACCAAAGCCGCCGTCCGGGTCGTGCCATAGCTCTCCCCGCCCACATATTTCGGCGAATTCCAGCGTTTATTCTTGGTCACATAAATCTGGATAAATTTCGCCACCGACTTTGCGTCTTCATTCAAACCCCAGAAATCCTTGCCCTTGCCCTTGCCAATCACGCGGGAATAGCCGGTGCCAACCGGGTCAATGAACACAAGGTCCGTCACATCAAGCAGGCTCAACGGATTATCGGTAACAGAGTAAGGCGCGGCCCCGGCATTCTGCGCATCGCTTGGCACATCAATACGTTTAGGTCCGAAAACCCCCATATGAAGCCACAAAGATGCCGACCCCGGCCCACCATTGAACATGAATGTTACCGGACGCTTCGAAGCATCCTTCACACCATCCTTGGTATAGGCAATGGAGAAAATACTAGCGACCGCCTCGCCCTTGTCATTCTTCAGGTGCGTATCTGCCGCCGTGACGGTATATTTTACGGTCTGGCCGTTGAATTTACCCGTATGTTGTGTAACGGATTTTTGAATTTCCGGAATTTTTGCTTCTGGCTCTTTCTTCTTTTCTTCAGCGGCAAAAGACTGCCCCAGTGAAAGAGCAAAAATTCCAATGATCATAAAAATTTTGAGCGYGTGTTTCATGCTATATCCCTGCGTTTTAAGTTTATTTTATTTTACCCTCTACCCATAGTGACAAAACAGACGATATAAAGCAAGNNCCCCCCCACGGGACCATAACCTCWAGAGGAACGGCCCGATGAAATCGGTCAARTAATTGATAATAYGGCATGRRTGAAGAATTTTCTTCGCCCGGCCTTTTTTACAGTTTTATTATCAAGYCGTCAAAACCGGCAGCCTTGGCAAAGTCCGCCGCCGTTCTATTGTCGTCTGATTTCACGGTCACATCCGCRCCAAATTCCAGCAACATATCAACCACAGGACCATTGCCCAGACTGGCCACTGTCATCAGCGGRGTATAGCCCCCGGCCTGTATCACATTTGGYTTTGCCCCGGCTTTGAGCAACAGGCTGGCKATGGCCCCCTGCCCGGCGGCACAGGCACTGTGAATCGGCCGCAGRTCGGTCATATTATCCGCATGAATATTCACATTGGCCCCCATCTCCACCAGCAGAGCCGCCGAWTCCAGTGATCCGAAAAAACACGCCAGATGCAGGGCAGAAAAACCGTCGCCGCTCAACTGATCTATATCACTTTCATGGGCCAGAACGCGCGCCAGCTTTTCGTGCAAATTCAAGGCCGCCAGATCAAATTTATCAAGATCAGGATTATGCGCCAGCAAAGCCTGCGTCAGCTCACCCTTCCCCAGATAGAGGGTAAACAGAATGGCCGACACCCCGTCCGTACTACGGCTTGACGCCAGAGCCGGGTCCGTGGCCAGAATGGCCTGCAACTTCGCCGCATCAGCCACATCTATGGCCTTGAATAAATCATCCCGTGACATTTTCTTCCCTCCCCTTAATATTGATAGTCAACCATACCCTGACGGGCCAGCTCATCGGCCTTTTCATTGCCCGGATCGCCGTTATGGCCCTTGACCCATTTCCATGTGATATTATGGCTTTCCACCTGCTTGTCCAACGCCTGCCACAGCGCGGCATTCTTCACCGGCTTGCGGTTGGCCGTGCGCCAGCCGTTTTTCTTCCAGTTATGAATCCATTTGGTAATGCCGTCCTTCACATAGGTGCTGTCCGTATAGAGGGTCACATGACAGGGGCCTTTCAGGGATTTCAGCCCCTCTATGGCGGCGGTCAGCTCCATCTGGTTATTGGTGGTTTCCGCCATGCCGCCGGTCAGCTCCTTGCTGTGACCGCCGGACACCAGCCACGCGCCCCAGCCCCCCGGCCCCGGGTTGCCCGAACAGGCCCCATCCGTATAAATTACCACTTCTTTCATAAATCCAGTCCATATTCTGATGGGTTTTTAACCGCCCGGTGAAATTTTAATTTACGGATATATTCTGCCGGGTCTTTGACCTGAACCARAGCCCCCTCWACYTGATTGAGCCAGTCATACAGCCGGGACAGYAAAAACCGGAACGCCGCCCCCCGGCACAGGATCGGCATAGCGGCCATTTCATCYTTTGACAGGGGCCTGATCTCCGCATATCCCTTGAGCAGCCACATGGCTTTGGTCATATTAAAGGCACCATCCCCCTCAAAACACCAGGCATTCAGGCARATRGCCACRTCATAGGCCARTATATCATTRCAGGCRAAATAATAGTCAATCARCCCGGACAAAGCCCCATCCATGAAAAACACATTATCRGGGAATAGGTCMGCATGAATAATRCCYTCTGGCARRCGGTACGGCCAATTGGCTTTCAGGAAATACATCTCGTCACGGATCAATTCTTTCARTCCCGCCGCCACRTCATCGGCATGATCCCCGCACTGGCTGACCARAYCCTGCCAKCCAGCYACYGACAGGGCATTTTTACGCCCGAGGTTAAAATCYGCCGCCGCCAAATGCATGCGCGCCATTTCCTGCCCCAATTGATAACAATGGTCTGGCCCCGGCCTGCTCACCGACAGGCCGTTCAGGAAACTGATCAGGGCCGCCGGACGCCCGCAGAGGACTTTCAGGACATTGCCCTTACGGTCCGCCACYGGMGCCGCCGTGTTACAGCCCTTTTTCACCAGATGATCCATCARCCCCAGAAAAAASGGCAGATCRTCRGGATTYACCCGCTTTTCATAAAGGGTCAGGATATAGGACGCCTTGGTGGTTTGCAGGATRTARTTGGAATTCTCGACCCCTTCGGCAATGCCCTTRAAGGCCATCACCGACCCCGCATCATAACTGTTCAGAAACGCCTCAATTTCATCGGCACTCACATGGGTATAGACCGCCATCCTCAGCCCTCCTTCAACAAGACAGAGGGCAGTTTAAACTTGACATTTTCTTCCACCGTCATCACCGTTTCCAGACGAATATTATAGCGCGACCGAAAGGCTTCAATCACTTCCTCCACCAGAATTTCAGGGGCCGACGCCCCGGCGGAAAGGCCCACATTACGCACATCAGACAACCAGCCCCAATCAATATCCCCGGCCCGCTGAATGAGCATGGATTTACAGCCCTGTCGCTTGGCAACCTCCACCAGACGGCGGGAATTGGAACTGTTGGGCGCGCCGATGATCAGCACCGCTTCCGCCTTGTCCGCCAAGGCCTTGACCGCCCCCTGCCGGTTGGTGGTGGCATAGCAGATGTCTTCCTTTTTAGGATCCCGTATGCTGGGAAATCTAGCCYTCAAAGCCGCAATAATATCAGCGGTATCATCCAGCGACAGAGTGGTCTGGGTGATATAGGCCACATTATCGCTATTTTTGAGGTTTAGTTTTTCCACGTCCTGCGGCGTTTCCACCAGCGTAATCCKGCCCGCSCCCACCTGTCCCATGGTGCCGACCACCTCCGCATGACCCGCATGGCCGATCATGATGATCTCGGCCCCGGATTTTTCATGACGCTCAGCCTCCCGGTGGACCTTGCTCACCAAAGGGCATGTGGCATCCACATAGAGCATCTTGCGCCGACGGGCTTCCTCGGGCACGGATTTTGGTACGCCATGAGCGGAAAAAACCACCGGTACATCATCCGGCACATCGTCCAGCTCATCKACAAAGATTGCCCCGCGCTGGCGAAGCCCCTCCACCACGAATTTATTATGGACAATCTCATGGCGCACATAAACCGGCGCGCCGTATTTCTCCAGCGCCATTTCAACAATTTGAATAGCCCGGTCAACACCCGCACAGAACCCTCTGGGGTTGGCGATATAAACAGTCATATCACTGGTCATGGGAAAGTTACCGTCCTGCGTCCATCATACCCATACAGGTCACACACAACACGTAAGCGTTATTGGGATCATTCAGCTGACCAAAAATGGATAATTTATCCAAAATCTGCGCAGCCAGAATATCCTGCGGGCTTATGGTGCGGGCAAACAACATTTTCCCGAGCGTGGCATTACGTTCCATAATCTCGGTCAGCAATTTTGCTTCCCAGGGGATAGGGTCTTCCCAATAGGCAAGCCGGTAATCTGTAATCCCGGCCCTTTTTGCCGTCGCGGCCACCGCATCTTCAAAGGTGCCCAGACTATCCACCAGACCAATTTCCAGCGCCTTGTTACCAGTCCAGACCCGGCCCTGGGCAATTTCATTGACCTGTTCCACGGTCATATTGCGGCCCTCCGCCACGATATTCAGAAAGCGGTTATAACCGCTTTCGATATTGCTCTGAATTATGACTTTGATCTTTTCGGGCAATGGCTTGCTAATTCCGGCGAAAGACAGGGGCGTTGTACCAACCCCGTCCGTCGTAATGCCGATGGCGGCCAGGGTTCCTTCAATATTGGGAATGGCTCCAAAAATACCGATAGACCCGGTAATCGTGGTGGGCGACGCCCAAATCTCATCAGCCTGCGCCGAAATCCAGTAACCGCCGGAGGCCGCAAGCGACCCCATGGACACCACAATCGGCTTGCCCGCCTTTTTCAATTGCAGGACTTCCTGACGAATAAGTTCCGAGGCAAAGGCACTGCCCCCCGGACTGTTCACCCGCAGGACAACCGCTTTGACGTTATTATTCAGCCGGGCTTCGCGCAGATGCCGGGAAACGGTGTCCCCGCCGGCCACGCCCTGTGGCTGCTGCCCGTCCATGATCGTACCGTTGGCATAGACCACCGCGATCAGGTCTTTTGGCGGTAAAATAGCCGGGGTTTTGACCGCGAGATAGCTGTTATAGCCAATAAATTTATCTTTCAAGCCAGATATGGTGGTCCCTAACTGCTGTGCCAGATAAACCCGCCATTCTTCACGGGTTTTCAGGCCGTCAACCAGTTTATATTTCAGGGCAAGTGCTCCAAGGTCACCCTTCACACTCGCAAGGTCAACATCCACATTGTCAAAGCTTGCGACAAAATCCGCCTTGTCCAGATCACGGCCAGCAACAACGCTATTGGTAAATTCCCCCCACAGGTCGCCCATTAAAGCCAGACTGGCCTCCCTGGCCGCCGGGGACATGTCACTGCGGATGAACGGCTCCATAGCGGACTTGTATTTGCCAACCCGAAACAATTGAACCTCTGCCTTGATTTTATCCAGAAAGCCTTTGTAATAGCTCTGATATGACCCATAGCCATAAAGCTCCACCGCGCCGTACGGGTTTAAATAAATCTCATCCGCATAGGAGGAAATCAGATAACCCGCCTGACTATAGCTGTTGCCATAAGTGACAATTTTTTTGCCGGACTTGCGAAAGCGGGTCATGGCATCACCGATATAATGGAGCGTGGCGGGCAAAGCCCCGGCCAGATGATTAGTATCAACGACCATCATTTTAATATTATCGTCTGTCGCCGCTAAATCCATGGCCTTGATCACATCACGCAGGATGGTCTGGCGTCTGATTTCGCCACCTGTAAGGGCCGCCGCTGGCGACTGGTCATAGATTTTCTGTTCCTGTATGGCCCCGTCCAGAGACACAACAAGTGCCCCGTTCGTGGGAACCGTGATGCTTTCCTCTTTGAACAGGGAAACAATGATAAATAATACCAATATGAGAAATAACAGCGTTCCAACCGCCGATTGGAATTTCCTGAAATATACCCAAAACCCTTTAAGTATGCTGATAATAAAAGAAAAAATTGCTTTTATAATGGTCATGAACGCTGACTTTCTGAAATTATTCAATTGATTTTGTGCATTTATCGCAGAAATACCGGCCATGATCAATGCCTTATGATTTTGTGGTCTTATCTGCCGTTGACTCTCCTGCCTATCCGGCTATTATGGCGGCCATGCTGACAGACCCTGCGGGAGAGACTGTTTAACAGCGCCGAAGGAGCAACCGCCCCGGAAACTCTCAGGCACCAAGGACCGCAGGATAATATGGCACTCTGGAAAGCGGGTTTTCATTAATCCCACCGACGGGGTAAGTTGTGCTTCGCACAATCAAATCTCTCAGGTATCCATGACAGAGGGGGCACCGATGGCACGGGTTTGCGTGCTAAAAGTGCTTGCTCTGGAGAAATATATGAGTGCCGATAACAGTAACCTTCTGAAAACACCTCTCTATAATCTACATGAGGAACTTGGCGGCAAAATGGTGCCTTTTGCGGGCTATCTCATGCCTGTGCAATATCCTCTGGGGGTGATGGGGGAGCATAAACATACCCGTTCCGCCGCCGGTCTTTTTGATGTCTCTCACATGGGACAAGTGGTCATTTGTGGCCCCGACGGCGATCACTGGATCGAAAGTCTGGTACCCGGCAATATCATTGACCTGAAAGAAAACCACATCCGCTACAGCATGTTCACCAATGAACGCGGCGGTATCATGGACGATCTGATGATCACCAAACGGCAGAATGATCTGTTTCTGGTGGTTAATGCGGCCTGCAAGGCGGCAGACATCGCCCATATGCGCGCCCACTTGCCAGATGGCTTCACCCTGACCGAACTGAATGACCGCGCCCTTGTCGCCCTGCAAGGGCCAAAGGCGGCGGCGGTTCTGGCCCGCTTTGCCCAAGGCTCTGATATGCGGGCCGATGATATGGATTTCATGACCTACGCAGAAGTTACCATTTGCGGGGCGGATTGTTACATCAGCCGTTCCGGCTATACGGGTGAAGATGGCCACGAAATTTCCATCCCTGCCCACAAGGCCGAAGACGTCTGCCGCGCCCTGCTGGCCGAGGATGAAGTGGAAGCCATCGGTCTTGGCGCGCGGGACAGTCTGCGCCTTGAGGCCGGATTATGTCTTTACGGCCATGATCTGACCGAGGAAACAACCCCGGTTGAGGCCGCGCTACTCTGGTCCATCGGCAAACGGCGGCGCGCAGAAGGCGGCTTTCCCGGTGACAAGATCATTCTGGACCAGATCATCCATAAAAATTACGCCCGCAAACGCGTCGGCATCCTGCCCGATGGCCGCGCCCCGGCCCGGGAAGGAACGGAAATCCTGAACAAGGACGGCGCACAGATTGGCACCATCACCAGCGGTGGTTTCGGCCCCACATTCGGCGGCCCGGTCGCCATGGGCTATGTAAAAACAGAATATGCCGCCCCCGATACGGAAGTCTTCCTGTCTGTGCGCGGCAAATCATTACCGGCCCATGTGGCCAAAACCCCCTTCGTACCTCAACGCTACTATCGTAAGAACGCATAAGGACACATATTATGACAACCTATTTTTCAGAAGAACATGAATGGATCACCGTAGAAGATGGCGTCGGCACTGTCGGCATCACCGATTATGCCCAGAATGCACTGGGCGATATTGTTTTTGTGGAATTGCCCGAAGTGGGCAACGCCTATAACAAGGGTGATGAAATTGCCGTTGTGGAATCCGTCAAAGCCGCCAGCGAAATCTATACCCCGGTCAGCGGCGAAGTGACCGCCATTAATGACACCCTCGAAGATGAACCGGCACTGGTCAACAGCCTTGCCCAAAGYGATGGCTGGTTTTATCAGGTTAAACTCAGTGATACGGATGAGCTGGACGGCCTCATGGATGAAAGTGGCTATAAAGAATTTGTCGCGGGGCTGGAATAGAATGCGCTATTTACCCCTTGGCCCGTCTGACCGCACGGAAATGCTGGCGAAAATTGGCGTGGATCATATTGATGATCTGTTCCGGGATGTGCCGGAAGGCGCACTGCTRAARCAGCCCGTTGACCTGCCGCGCCACGCGTCCGAAATGGATGTGGAACGGCAAATGACCGCCTTTGCGGACAAGAATATCCCCGCAGGCTCCGTACCATTCTTCTGCGGCGCGGGAGCTTACCGGCATTATGTACCCAGCACGGTGGACTATATGATTCAGCGCGGCGAGTTCCTGACCGCCTATACCCCCTACCAGCCGGAAATTTCCCAAGGCACCCTGCAAACCCTGTTTGAATTTCAGACCCAGGTGGCCCAGATTACCGGTATGGAGGTATCCAATGCCTCCATGTATGATGGCTCCACAGCCTGCGGTGAGGCGGTATTGATGGCCCGGCGCGCCAGCCGCAAGAAACGCGCCATCCTGTCCGGCACCCTGCACCCCCAATATGTGGACGTGGTCAAATGCGTGACCAAATTCACCGACGATGTGGCCGTGGCAAGTCCGCTGGATATGTTCAGCGTGGACGCCCTCATTGATCAGATTGATGATGAGACAAGCTGCGTCGTGGTCCAGAACCCCGATTTCTTTGGCAACATACAGGATTACAGCAAGCTGGCCGAAGCCCTCCATGCCCGAAAAGCCCTGCTGATCGTTGTGGTGACAGAGGTAGTCTCCCTCGGCGCAGTACGCTCCCCCGGATCAATGGGCGCGGATATTGTGGTCTGCGAAGGACAAAGCATCGGCAATGGCCTGAGTTTCGGCGGCCCTTATGTGGGATTACTGGCCACCCGACAGAAATATGTTCGCACCATGCCGGGCCGGGTGTGCGGCGAAACGGTGGATGCGGACGGCAAGCGGGGCTATGTCCTGACCCTGTCCACCCGCGAGCAACATATCCGCCGGGAAAAAGCCACCAGCAATATCTGTACCAATGCGGGCTTATGCACGCTGGCCTTTACCATTCATATGACCCTGCTGGGCGAGAAGGGCTTTCGTCATCTGGCGCGGCTCAACCATGCCAAGGCGGTGATGCTGGCCGATAAACTTGAGGCCATTGACGGGGTTGAGGTGCTGAACGACAGCTTTTTCAACGAATTTACCCTTGCCCTGCCCATGGATGCCGCAGAGGCCATTGAGCGGCTGGCGGATGTTGAGGTAATCGGCGGGGTGCCRCTATCGCGCCTCTATCCCCATGACCCGGACATGAAAAACCGGATGCTGGTGGCGGTGACGGAGACYGTGACCGACAATGATATGGACCGGTTGGTGCAGGAACTCAAGGAGCTGGTCAATGCTTAACAAACAAGGRCGTCAAACGGACGTCAGYACCGCCGCAGARCTTGGTCAAAACAGCTTTACCACCCACAGCGGCAATCGCGGACTGGAACAGGATGAATTGCTGATTTATGAAATTGGCGATACGGTRCGCACCGGCGTTGATCTGGAAGATATTCCGGAAGTCAAAGACCGTCTGGGCGGTGTCACCCGCGACAATGAGATCGGTCTGGCCGGYTTGAGCGARCCGGAAGCCATGCGCCATTACACCCGGCTGAGCCGGATGAATTACGCCATTGATATGGGGCTGTATCCGCTGGGCTCCTGTACCATGAAGCATAATCCGCGTATTAATGAGAAAGTCGCCCGCCTGCCCGGCCTTGGAGATATTCATCCCCTGCAACCTGTCTCRACCGTRCAGGGCGCGCTGGACCTGATGGATACRCTTGCCCATTGGCTGAAGACCCTGACCGGAATGCCAGCGGTYGCCATGTCRCCCAAGGCGGGTGCCCACGGYGAGCTATGCGGCCTGATGASYATTCGGGCGGCATTGGACAAGCGCGGRGAGAATCGMWCCATCGTGCTGGCCCCGGAATCCGCCCATGGCACCAACCCGGCCACGGCAACCCTGTGCGGTTATAAAGTCAAGGCCATYCCRGCCACYGATGACGGGCGYGTTGACTTACAGGCCCTGAARRAYGCCCTCGGGCCRGAGGTKGCGGCSATCATGCTGACCAAYCCCAAYACTTGCGGTCTTTTTGAGCGCGACATTATCGAAATTGCCGAGGCGGTTCATGACGCGGGCGGTTATTTCTATTGTGACGGGGCCAATTTCAATGCCATTGTCGGCAAGGTGCGCCCCGGCGACCTTGGCGTGGATGCCATGCATATCAACCTGCATAAAACCTTTTCAACCCCCCACGGCGGCGGCGGGCCGGGCGCAGGTCCGGTGGTGCTGTCCAAGGCCCTCGCCCCCTTTGCCCCGGTGCCCTATGTCATCGCTGGTGCGGAAGAATTTGACCTTGTGGAGCATGTGGAAAGAGGCAGCGACAGCTTTGGCCGCATGACCGCCTTTCACGGCCAGATGGGCATGAATGTACGTGCCTTGGCCTTCATGATGTCCCACGGGGCAGAYGGTCTTGCCCGAATTGCCGAGGACAGTGTGCTGAACGCCAATTACGTCATGGCGTCATTGGCGGATGTGATGACGGTGAGCTTTGAAGGCCCTTGTATGCATGAATGTCTGTTTGATGACCGTTTCCTTGCGGGCACCGGGGTCGCGACACTGGATTTTGCCAAGGCCATGATTGATGAGGGCTATCACCCCATGACCATGTATTTCCCGCTGGTGGTGCATGGTGCCATGCTYATYGAACCCACAGAAAGYGAAAGYAAACAGTCRGTTGACCAGTTTATTGGCTCTCTSCGCCATCTGGTGGCMGAGGCCAARGCCGGAAATAMRRACCTGTTCAGCGGMGCRCCCTACCTCGCGCCCCTGCGGCGGCTGGATGAGACTTTAGCGGCCCGCAAACCTGTGTTACGGTGGCAWAAAACAGACTARRCTGTGTTTTAAATATCTTCCGTATGGCTTAACYATCCTCGGRCTCCCTGATTTTCCCCGGACAGGGTATTTTTAATATAGGCCGTTGGGGYGTGTCCTGCCAGTGCATTATGGGGTCGATRTGAAGTATACTTATCGAGACTTTTTGTGAGGTCATGGCGCATGGCCTTGGCGGTAAACATCAAGACATTCCTGCGGGTGGCTATAACGATAAAGTCTATAAATATTCTTGTGCAGATATTTAAGCTGCCTAAAATGCCGCCGGTTCTATGGGTGTTTCACAAACCCATTCTCCGGAGGCCAATCTTTAAAATCAACTTAAACCAGTCTCACATCTATCTGAACCTAGACACTCTGATCAGGGTAAAATCACCCGTCATTAACAATCATTTGAAGAAAGTTTTTCTGTTTTATGTTTTCGAGCCACAAGCTCATGACAAGAACTGCCGTCATTGATTTTCTCGCCTGAAATCTGTCCACAGGTCTGCCGGGTTATCAAGCCCCCGGGCATATAGATGGCCGTGATAGACGGCGGCGGCGATGGTTGACGGGACGTGGCAATCACCGATGCGGGTGACAGACTTCACCCCCCGGCCCGCGAATTCATCCTGTCGCCTCATGACCTGATCAAACAAGCTGTCATGGGACTGGCGCGAAGTAACGGGCAGGAAGCTATCGCCCTCTATCCCGGTTTCAGCCCCCGTATAGATGCATTTCAACGTAACTTTTCCCGCCGTGACTTCTGTCACCGTCTGACCACAGATAATAGGGATTCCGCGCGTGATCAGGTCCGCCTGAATTTTATGTTGCTCCAGTGTATTTTCCGTCCATGACGCCAGCTTGGTCGCCGGGGTGATGAAGACAACCTCGCCGTCCCTGTCATGAATCATTTGAGCCAGCGCACTGGCCATAAAATAATGATCATCGTCAAAGATAATGACCCTGCCCTCTGGCATCGCCCCATCCATAATCTGTTCCGGACTGAATACCGGCGTGTCATGGATGGGAACAGGGAAGTGATTTTCCCGGCCCACACCGTCCGTGCGCCATATGGCCCCGGTGGCTATCACCACATGGGGAAAGCCGAAATCCAGTACGTCCTGCGCCCCGAGATCGCTGTCCAGATAGATATTCACATTGGCTTTCTGATTGAGCATATGGCGGCGATAGTCCACGACCCGGCGCCATTCTGCGAATCCGGGCAGATTGGCCTCCCGGTTAAGCCGTCCGCCGATTTTAGTGGTTTTCTCAGCCACCACCACCTCATACCCCCGATTGCCCAGCGCCAGTGCCGCCTCCAGCCCCGCCGGGCCTGCGCCGATGATCAGGATTTTATCGTCACTGCCCGCCGCCTCTATGCGTTCCGGATGCCAGCCCTTGCGCCATTCCTCGCCCATGGTCGGATTCTGGGTGCAGCGGATCGGCACGCTGAGCATATCGCCGCTGGTACAGATGTTACAGCCAATACATTCCCGGATTTCATCAGCCCGGCCTTGCTTTATCTTGTTGGGTAAAAACGGGTCGGCAATAGAAGGCCGCGCGGCCCCGATTAAATCCAGAACCCCCCGCCGGATTTGTGACACCATCGTATCCGGGCTGGTAAAACGCCCCACCCCAACCACGGGTTTATTGGTAATTTTCTTGACGAAATCAATATAGGGTTCCTGATGCCCCTCTGCGCCGAAACGGGAAGTCAGGCTATCATTGCTCCAGTCCGAGATATTCACATCCCACAGGTCCGGCAGGTCGGCCAGCATACGCACTACCTCCCGCCCCTCGTCCGCGCACCGGATGCCCGCCGCGCCCATAAGCTCATCAACGCCGAAGCGGAAAGCCACCGCCGCTTTGTCCCCGGCAATCTCCTTTGTGTCTTCCAGAACTTCCCGGATCAGCCGCACCCGATTGGTGAGCGAYCCGCCATATTCATCTGTGCGCTGATTATAACGGRGGCTGAGGAAATGCATSAGCAAAGTCAGGTTATGCCCRGCATAGACRTAGATTATATCATAGCCTGCGGTAACRGCCCGGCGSGCCGCATCACGGTACCACTGGCGCAGATTTTTAATATCAGTACGGTCCATCCCCCGCGCCTGTATGGGGTCGTCATAGCGAACGGCCCGGGCGGTGGGCGCGATGGGGGCGATGCGTGAAAAACGATTGCTGACCGAATAGCCGTTATGAACCAGCTGAACACCGGCCAGTGCGCCATGTTCCTGTATCTTTTCCACCATATGAGCATGGGTCGGAATATCGCTGTCATCCCACAATCGCATGAGCGCCCCGCTGGACAGGTCGCTTGAGGGATGAATTTCACATTCCTCGGTGCAGACCACGCCCCAACCGCCTTCGGCCTTGACCCTGCGCATTTCAGCCATGGATTTGGGCCAGCGATGACCCATACCGTTGCAATGGGGCACCTGATAAAACCTGTTTTTCGCTATTTTCGGCCCGATTTTTATCGGTTCAAATAATATGTCATAGGGTGATTTATCCACCGCTTAACTCCCKCTATTCTTCATTGTTCCKCCCTCAGGCTACCATCGCTGTTGCCCACTRCCAAAGGAAAWTCGGCTGGAGCAAAACTATTGTCATATTTTTTAATTTTTCTGTTGGCAGGATAAAAAACTGATTGTATAAGGTGCCACGTTGGATCGCATGGACGATCCCGTATGAGGTATTGATCCCCGATAGCTCAGTTGGTAGAGCAGTAGACTGTTAATCTATTTGTCGCAGGTTCGAGTCCTGCTCGGGGAGCCATCTCTTTTCAAGCACTTACGCCCTATAGCATTGTAAACACTCAGGTTAATCTGTCAGGTCAAACTGCAGGCTGGCGCAAGGTTGACGTTCGAAAACGTCCACTTACCTTGAGAAAACCTACATAAAACCTACATAATTGCTGTTTTTAAAGACCGGTTTCTTATGTCTTATAAAGCGCGGGAGTGTGGTTTTGCATCTCAGACTGTCAGATAATTCCATCAAAAATATGGAAGCCGCTGTCCTTTTAAAGAAAAAAGAGCGGCATCAATGTGAAGTGCGCGATTCCCGGATTGGCGGTTTCTTCATCATTATCAGGAAAAAAACAAAGAGCTTTGCCATTCAGGCAGACCTGCGGAAAGATGGCAAACGGGTCAGAGTAATCCGCCGGACCATTGGCCGTTTCGGCGACATCACCACCCGGCGCGCACGCCTTATCGCACAACAGGACATCCTATCCATCAGTCAGGGGATCATACCCCCGCATCGTGACCGGTTCGGCACGCCCCGGACCGCCTATTATCAGGCTCCGAACACCCATAATATTGTGACTACACAAAGAACACCCTATGAATATTAAGGACGAACAGGGAGTTCGAACAAACTTGCTTCTTTTAGAAAAATTTGATCAAATCAATGACCTGGTAATGGAGAAGGTTAATTAGTCTCCCCTAAAAAACTATTGAAAGTCTTATGGAATAAGGATTCCCATGGCTTTTGGTATGTTGTAAACTGCAACGAATATAATATTCCCCT
>NVVY01000033.1 GCA_002749135.1 Alphaproteobacteria bacterium
TGGTTTCAGCTCAGACTTGGTTTCCGCCAACTCCTTGCGCAGATCCGCCCGTTCTTGCTCCAGATCAACATTTTCCAGCAGAACCTTGATGGCCTCGGCACCGATGGAGGCGGTAAAGCTGTCATCGCCAAATTCTCCCTGCGCGCGGGTATATTCCTCTTCCGACAGAAGCTGATTCATCTTCAAGGATGTCAGCCCCGGCTCAGTCACGATGAAATATTCAAAATACAGAACCCGTTCCAGATCCTTCAGTGTCATATCCAGCACCAGACCAATACGGCTGGGCAGGGACTTCAGGAACCAGATATGGGCCACAGGGGCCGCCAGTTCAATATGACCCATGCGGTCCCGGCGTACTTTAYTRAGSGTRACTTCCACSCCRCATTTTTCACAGGTAATCCCGCGATATTTCATGCGYTTRTATTTACCRCACAGACATTCATAGTCYTTCATGGGGCCAAAAATACGGGCACARAACARRCCGTCTTTTTCCGGCTTGAAAGTCCGGTAATTGATGGTTTCCGGYTTCTTGATCTCRCCRAARGACCAWGAGCGRATATKYTCCGCRCTGGCGATMSTGATCTTGATGGTATCAAAKGTCGCCGGTTTTGAAACCGGGTTGAAGAAATTCATAACTTCCTGGCGCATAGCCTATGTCTCCTGTTCAGGTCCGGTCTAGTCGGCGGTATTCAAAAGTTCAACATTCAGGCACAAGGATTTCATTTCCTTGACCAGCACGTTAAAGGATTCCGGTATCCCGGCCTCAAAGCTGTCATCTCCGCGAACGATGGCCTCGTAAACCTTGGTTCGGCCATTCACATCATCGGACTTGACGGTCAGCATTTCCTGCAGCGTATAGGCCGCCCCGTAGGCCTGCAATGCCCAGACCTCCATCTCACCAAATCTCTGGCCGCCAAACTGGGCTTTGCCGCCCAGCGGTTGCTGTGTCACCAGCGAGTATGGGCCAATAGAGCGGGCATGAATCTTGTCATCAACCAGATGGTGAAGCTTCAACATGTAAATGTAACCCACGGTCACTTTACGGTCAAATTTCTCGCCGGTCCGGCCATCATARAGATCAACCWGACCGGATGTGTCCACCCCGGCCATTTCCAGCATCTCACAAATATTTTCTTCATTGGCCCCGTCAAATACCGGCGTTGCCATGGGAATCCCATTGCGCAGGTTACCGGACATTTCAACAAGATCTTCATCATTCAATGGGGCAATTTCAGCCTCATACTGATCTTTGGAATAAACCTTTTTAAATTTATCCCGTAATGCCTCAGCCTTTTCAGCCAGTTCCATCTGGAAATTATCCAGCATCTCGGAAACCTGYACCCCAAGCGAGCGCGAGGCCCAGCCAAGATGGGTTTCCAGAATCTGTCCCACATTCATCCGGGATGGCACCCCAAGCGGGTTCAGCACRATGTCAACCGGYGTCCCGTCTTCAAGGAATGGCATATCTTCTTGCGGCAKGATGCGGGAAATAACCCCCTTGTTACCATGACGTCCGGCCATCTTGTCACCCGGTTGCAGCTTGCGCTTCACCGCGACAAAAACCTTGACCATTTTCAGGACACCCGGCAGTAGCTCGTCACCGCGTTGCAGTTTTTCGATCTTTTCTTCAAAACGGGCGCGGAGCCGRTCACGRTCTTCCTGAAATTTYTGATGCAGAAGATCAATYTTTTCCATGACCTTTTCATCRTCAACGACAATCTGCCACCAAAGACCCTTGGCCACTTCGTCCAGAAGCGCGTCGGTGATCTTGTCACCCTTRGCCACATCATTTGGCCCCTTAGCCACCACATTGCCCAAAAGCAATGGTTTCAAYCGGGTATAAATGCTGCGGTCCAGAATGGCCTGCTCGTCCTCACGGTCCTTGCTGAGCCGTTCGATTTCTTCACGTTCGATGGCGATGGACCGTTCGTCCTTGTCAATGCCGTAACGGTTAAAGACCCGGACCTCAACCACGGTGCCGGCAACGCCCGGTGACAGGCGCATGGAAGTATCACGCACATCCGCCGCCTTCTCGCCAAAGATGGCGCGCAGAAGTTTTTCTTCCGGTGTCATGGGGCTTTCGCCCTTTGGTGTGATCTTACCCACCAGAATATCACCCGGATGAACCTCCGCGCCGATATAAACGATACCGGCCTCATCAAGGTTTTTCAGGCCTTCTTCGCCCACATTGGGAATATCACGGGTAATGTCCTCAGGACCAAGTTTGGTATCCCGGGCCATGACCTGTAATTCTTCAATATGGATAGAGGTAAAGACGTCATCCTTCACAATCCGTTCGGAAATCAGGATACTGTCCTCAAAGTTATAACCATTCCACGGCATGAAGGCCACCAGCACATTCCGGCCAAGGGCCAATTCGCCCATATCCGTGGACGGCCCATCGGCCAGCACATCGCCGCGCCCCACAATATCACCCACCTTCACCAACGGACGCTGGTTAATGCAGGTATTCTGGTTGGAACGCTGGAATTTGCGCAGGGTATAGATATCCACACCTGATTTACCGTCTTCCACGTCTTCGTTGACCCGGATCACGATACGGCGGGCATCCACCTGATCGATAATACCGGCCCGGTCGGCGACAATGGACGCCCCGGAATCGCGGGCCACAACCCGTTCCATACCGGTGCCGACAAAGGGCGATTCCGCCTTCAGAAGCGGCACGGCCTGACGTTGCATGTTAGAGCCCATGAGCGCCCGGTTGGCGTCATCATTTTCCAGAAACGGAATAAGCGCCGCCGCCACGGAAACAACCTGTTTCGGGGACACATCCATCAGGGTAATATTTTCCGGTTTGATCAGATGATGCTCGCCCGCCTCCCGGCAATCGATCAGGTCTTCAACAAAGGTACCATTTTCATTCAGTTCCGTATTAGCCTGGGCAATGGTATATTTTTCTTCTTCCATAGCTGACAGATAAATAACCTCATCAGAAACCTTGCTATCACTAACTTTCCGGTATGGTGCTTCGATAAAGCCATATTTATTGACCTTGGCAAAGATGGCCAGAGAGTTGATCAGACCAATATTTGGCCCTTCCGGCGTTTCAATAGGACAGATCCGGCCATAATGGGTGGTATGAACATCGCGCACCTCAAAGCCCGCACGTTCGCGGGTCAGGCCGCCGGGGCCAAGGGCCGACAGGCGRCGTTTATGGGTGATTTCTGACAGGGGGTTTGTCTGATCCATAAACTGGCTGAGCTGAGAGGARCCGAAAAATTCACGGACCGCTGCCACTGCCGGTTTGGCATTAACCAGATCGTGCGGCATCACCGTATCAATATCAATGCTGCTCATGCGTTCGCGAATAGCGCGTTCCATACGGAGCAGGCCGATGCGATACTGATTTTCCATGAGCTCACCCACGGACCGCACCCGGCGATTGCCCAGATGGTCAATATCATCCACAACGCCCTTACCGTCTTTCAGGTTCACAAGATTTTTCAGAACCGCCAGAATATCTTCTTTACGCAGAACCCGAAAATCATCGGGCGCATCCAGATCAAGRCGCATATTCATCTTCACCCGGCCCACGGCACTCAGATCATAACGCTCAGGATCAAAGAACAGACCATGGAACAGGGTCTCGGCTGTTTCCTTTGTCGGTGGCTCGCCAGGGCGCATAACCCGGTAAATATCGGACATGGCCATTTCCCAGTTTTCCACTTTGTCCCCCATGAGGGTATTGCGGATATGCGGGCCGACCTTCACATGATCAATATCAAGGGTTTCAATGGATTTATACCCGGCATCGGTCAGCTTCTGTAAATGCTCTTCGGAAATTTCTTCCCCGGCCTCGATATARATTTCACCGGTTTTGGCATTGACCACATCCACCGCCGCAAAGCGGGTATGCAGTTCCTCATCGGGAACCAGCAGATCTTTCAGACCATCCTTAGCCAGCTTGTTGGCCGTGCGCGGGGTGATTTTYTTACCCGCCACAGCAACGACTTCACCGCTGGCCGCATCCACAAGGTCAAATGTCGGTTTAACGCCGCGCCATGATTCATGATCAAACGGCACGCTCCAGCCACCCTTCTTGCGGGTATATTTCACCCGGCCATAGAAAGTGTCCAGAATTTCCTCTGACAACATGCCAAGGGCATAAAGCAGGGTTGTCACCGGCARTTTCCGCCGRCGGTCRATGCGCACAAAKACRGTGTCTTTGGCGTCAAATTCAAAATCAAGCCATGAGCCACGGTAAGGAATAATGCGGGCGGCAAACAGGAATTTGCCGGACACATGGGTCTTGCCCTTGTCATGGTCAAARAAWACGCCCGGTGARCGATGCATCTGGGATACAATCACCCGCTCGGTGCCGTTAACCACAAAGGTTCCCCGGTCAGTCATCAGCGGCAGGTCGCCCATATAGACATCCTGTTCCTTGATATCCAGAACAGACCGCGCCTCTGTTTCCTCGTCAATCTCGAACACGATCAAACGCAAAGTCACCCGAAGCGGCGCCGCATAGGTCATATCCCGTTGCTGGCATTCCTCGGTGTCATACTTTGGCGGTTCCAGCTCAAAGGCGACAAATTCCAGAGATGCCGTCCCGGCAAAGTCCGAAATTGGAAATACAGATTTAAATACACCCTGCAAGCCRTCGCTCACGCGGTCACTTGTTGGAACATCYGTTTGYAARAACTGGTCATATGAGCTTTTCTGAACCTTGATCAGGTTCGGCATTTCTGCCACTTCTTTAATTCGACCGAAATTTTTACGAACTTTTTTACGACTGGAATAGGAAGTCGCCATGCTTTATCCTCGCCACTTTGCCTTGATCTGACCCTGCTGTCCCCTGTGAAATATAGACCGTTTCACCGTAGAACAACCTCATATTCGGCGTTCAAAAAAACGCCTGTTCTCAATACGCCAGAAACCGCTTCAGAAAAAAATCTGAAAACGGTCCTTCAAATAGTTACAACAATTCAATTTCAGAACAACAAACTGTCTTCACGCTATTTCTGCACCTATCAACAACATAATTACTTTTTCCCGAAATGGGAAAGATGGCACGCACCTGAAATTCAGGCCCGCACCAYCCATATTTCCGTGAACCTATTTAAGTTCAACCGTAGCACCAGCTGCTTCAAGCTTCGCTTTAATTTCTTCAGCTTCAGTCTTGGAAGCGGCTTCTTTAACCACTTTAGGCGCGCCTTCAACCGTTTCCTTGGCTTCTTTCAGACCAAGGCCGGTGATGGCCCGTACTTCTTTGATGACATTGATTTTCTTCTCGCCGAAGGAGACCAGAACAACATCAAACTCATTTTGTACTTCAGCAGCTTCTGCCGGAGCCGCAGCCGCCGCAGCCGCCACAGGAGCCGCAGCAGATACGCCCCATTTTTCTTCAAGAATTTTAGAAAGTTCTGCGGCTTCTATTACAGTCAAGCCGGAGAGTTCGTCAGCAATCTTTTCAAGATCAGCCATTGTATTATTTCCTTACAGTCAAAAATTAATATCTTACCAGAAACCTAAGCGGCATCGCCCTGCGATCCGTAGGCACCAAAAACCCGAGCCAGTTGTCCGGCAGGTGCTTGCGTAATACGTGCAAGTTTTCCTGCGGGTGCCTGAAGCAATCCAACCAACTTACCGCGCAGCTCATCAAGGGATGGCAGTTCCGCCAGCGCCTTGACAGCATTAAGGTCAAGCATGGTTGTGCCCATGACACCGCCAAGAACTTCGATTTTATCGTTTTTCTTGGCAAACTTGACAAGAACCCTAGCCGCCGCAACAGGATCATCGGAATAACCGAGGACCGCCGGGCCTTTAAGATAATCGCCAATAGACTCTAATTCAGTCCCTTCGAGAGCAAGACGAGCGAGCCGGTTTTTGGCCACTTTGAGGCTGGCCCCTGCTTCACGCATTTGCATGCGCAAAGATGTCATTTCACTCACATCCAACCCGTCGTTGCGAACCACAACGATAGAGGCGGCGGAAGTGAAAACATCTTTCAAGAAGGTAACCATTTCCCTTTTTTGGGCCCGATCCATTCTCGTCTCCGATATTATATGGCAAATGCGGATAGTCCGCCCCTGCCGGTTGAGTTAAAGCATTGCCGCACCATGCGGTAATGCCGTGAATGCCTGCCGTCTGATCACAAGGATCAAAGCGGAAACCGTAAATTCCGGAAAACCGGATTTTACAACCCCATCTATTGCAGGCCGATGTAACATCAACTTAAATCCGGCATAAGGCCGAACACCTGCAGTTTTGGACAGGCAGGTTTTCAAATAATCCTGAAAACCCTGTTCCCGTCAGGCAAACCCAACGGAATTCTTGACCCCTCTGCCGCCTAGCTGGTGACAGAGGAAATTGCAATCCGCAGACCCGGACCCATGGTCGAGCTTACGGAAATATTCTTTACATAGCTGCCTTTGGTCGCTGAGGGCTTTGCTTTCAAAACCACCCCGATCAATGTGCGGGCATTTTCAAGAAGCGCCGCCTCATCAAAGCTGACCTTGCCAACAATTGCGTGAATGATACCGGCTTTCTCAACCCGATATTCCACCTGACCACCCTTAACAGCCTCAACCGCCGCCGCGACATTAGGCGTTACCGTACCCAGCTTCGGATTTGGCATCAAACCGCGCGGACCCAGTATCTTGCCCAACCGGCCAACGATGGCCATCATGTCCGGCGTTGCAATACAACGGTCAAAATTCATTTCACCCTTTTGGATAGCTTCCATCAGGTCTTCAGCGCCAACCAGTTCAGCGCCAGCTTTTTTGGCTTCCTCAGCCTTGTCACCGCGTGCAAATACCGCAACCCGTACCGTTTTACCGGTGCCGTTAGGCAGAGTGACCACGCCGCGTACCATCTGATCCGCATGACGGGGATCAACCCCCAGGTTCATGCTGATTTCCACGGTTTCATCAAATTTGGCTCTGGCGCGGGATTTAACCTCTTTCAGCGCATCTTCCAGTGAATATTCAGCATTGAAATCAAGGCCGTCACGGACTTCTTTATAGCGTTTTGACATACGTGCCATCGTCTTATCCTTCCACCTCAATACCCATGGAACGCGCGGTTCCCTTGATGATGTTTATCGCACCATCAATATCAACAGCATTCAGGTCTGCCATTTTCAGTTCGGCAATTTCCTGAACCTTGGCCACCGGAATGGTTGCCACGGGTTCCCGGCCCGGCAAGCTGGATGCGCTTTTCAGGTTAGCCGCTTTTTTGAGCAGATAAGATGCCGGCGGCGTTTTAGTGACAAAAGTAAAACTCTTGTCCGCATAAACCGTAATCTTGGTGGGGATAGGGGAATTCCGTTCCATTTCCTGGGTCTTGGCGTTGAACGCCTTGCAGAATTCCATAATATTCACACCGCGCTGGCCCAAAGCCGGACCAATGGGCGGTGATGGATTTGCCGCACCCGCAGGCACATGCAAATTAATGTAACCGTCAATTTTCTTCGCCATTACAAACCCTTTTCTTACGTCATGCGGGGTCATTCCCGCTGTTAGGGGTGTGGTACGGCTATGGCGGGCCTCCCACACTATATGGACATAATGCCCATATGAAAAAAAGGTCGCCAGACAATAAAAGAATCACCCGACCACCGTAAGGGCGGCTTATAACAGCCATCCCAATGAAATACCAGAAAAAATTCTAGTTCTTTTCAACCTGTGAAAATTCAAGCTCAACCGGGGTTGCCCGGCCAAAGATTGAAACGGAAACTTTAAGCCGTTCGCGCTCCTCATCAACCCCGTCAACGATGCCGACAAATGATTCAAACGGCCCGTCAATAACCTTAACTTCCTCACCCACTTCATAGATGATTGCCGCCTTGGGCCGCTCAATTCCCTCTTGTACCTGATGGAGGATTCTGTCTACCTCTTTCTGGGTGATGGGGAAGGGCTTACCGCTTTGGCCAAGAAAGCCTGAAACTTTCGGCGTATTCTTGATCAGGTGATAGGTCACATCATTCATGATCATCTTGGTCAGCACATATCCGGGAAAGAATTTACGTTCGGACGTGACCTTCTTGCCCTTGCGTACTTCCGTGATTTCCTCGATAGGAACCAAAATTTCTTCGACAAAACTTTCAAGGCCCTGAAGCACGGCCTGATCCTTGATGCTTTGAGCCACTTTCTTTTCATAACCGGAATGGGCCTGAACAATATACCAGCGCGCAGAGGAAGCCATGATCAATTATCCTAATATCAGTTTAATAAGGTAAGACAGGAGCTGATCCACGCCCAGAAAGAAAACCGCCATCACCGCCGCCATGATGAAAACCATTATGGTCGTAACCATGGTTTCCTTACGCGTCGGCCAAACGACCTTTGATGTTTCCTGCCGGACCTGCCGGACAAATTCTGCTGGGCTCGTTTTAGCCATCTTCAACAATCCGTTAATAAAATTCTAAACTTTACGTCTATCAGACTTATTCTTACTTGTAAAATGGCAGGAGTGGAGAGATTCGAACTCACGACACCCGGTTTTGGAGACCGGTGCTCTACCAACTGAGCTACACTCCTTCACGTCACGGTGCACATTTTATATAAAGACGCGCGCCGTCATATTCAATGGTTTATTTCAAACAGACAGGGCGGACAAAATATCCACCCTGCCTGAAAATTCAGTTATCTATGCTTATTCAATGATACTTGCGACGACGCCGGCACCAACGGTGCGGCCGCCTTCGCGGATGGCAAAGCGCAGGCCTTCGTCCATGGCAATCGGGCAGATAAGCTCAACATTAACCGTAACATTGTCACCCGGCATTACCATCTCAACACCATCGTCAAGGGTCACAATTCCCGTCACATCCGTCGTCCGGAAATAAAACTGAGGACGATAGTTGGTGAAAAACGGCGTATGACGGCCCCCTTCATCCTTGGACAATATATAAGCTTCAGCCTTGAACTTGGCATGAGGCGTGATCGTGCCTACATGGGCCAAAACCTGACCGCGCTCAACCTCATCGCGGGCAACGCCGCGAATAAGGGCGCCAATGTTATCACCCGCCTCACCCGTATCCAGAAGCTTGCGGAACATTTCAACCCCGGTCACAACCGTCTTCGTTGTGTCTTTGATGCCAACGATTTCAACTTCGTCACCAACCTTGACAACACCGCGTTCAATCCGGCCCGTCACAACCGTACCCCGGCCAGAGATGGAGAACACATCTTCAATCGGCATCAGGAACGCCCCGTCAATCAGACGCTCGGGCTGCGGGATATATTCATCAACCGCATCCATAAGCTTCTTGATGCTTTCCTTGCCGATTTCATCATCACGGCCTTCAAGGGCGGCCAGCGCAGAACCGGTAACAATCGGAATATCGTCGCCCGGAAAATCATACTCGCTCAACAGCTCACGGATTTCCATTTCAACCAGCTCAAGCAATTCCTCATCATCAACCTGATCAACCTTGTTCAGGTAAACAACCAGCGCCGGCACCCCAACCTGACGGGCAAGCAGGATATGCTCGCGGGTCTGGGGCATGGGGCCGTCMGCCGCACTCACAACAAGRATMGCSCCGTCCATCTGGGCCGCRCCGGTGATCATATTCTTCACATAATCCGCATGGCCCGGGCAATCAACATGGGCATAATGSCGCGCTTCTGTTTCATACTCAACATGGGAYGTGGAGATCGTAATCCCSCGCTCACGCTCTTCYGGTGCCTTGTCGATATTTGCAAAATCAATAAATTCTGCGCCGCCSGTTTCCGAAAGCACT
This sequence comes from Alphaproteobacteria bacterium, assembly GCA_002749135.1. Taxonomy (GTDB): domain Bacteria; phylum Pseudomonadota; class Alphaproteobacteria; order Sphingomonadales; family Emcibacteraceae; genus Paremcibacter. Next base: position 9,710 of record NVVY01000033.1, read on the forward strand.
TTTGTGATCGCAGCCGTCAGSGTCGTCTTGCCGTGGTCAACATGCCCAATTGTACCGATGTTACAATGCGGCTTGTTACGTTCAAATTTCTTTTTAGCCATAGTCTTAAGTCCTTCTCACTTATATTCAAGCGTCTCGCTTTTTCCTCACGAGAAAAGTTAGTTTTAAATTAAATTCAGTTAYGCAAATTGTTCTTTTACTTTTTCCACTTCGCTCTGGGGCACTTCGGCATAGTGATCAAACTGCATAGAGTAAGTCGCCCGCCCCTGAGAGAAAGACCGCAATTGATTCACATAGCCAAACATATTAGCTAGCGGCACTTTTGCGGAAATTACGGTGTTTGGTCCCCGGGTTTCAGATCCTGAAATCTGACCCCGACGGGAAGATATGTCACCAATCACATCGCCCATATAATCTTCCGGTGTGACAACTTCCACCTCCATCATGGGTTCTAAAATTTTAATGCCCGCCTGTTTCGCGGCCTCACGCATACCAGCACGGCCAGCAATCTCAAAGGCCAATACAGAACTATCGACATCATGATAAGCCCCGTCAATCAGACGAACGCTGAAATCGATGATCGGAAAGCCGATTAACGCGCCGCTGGCGGCAATGTCATTAATGCCTTTTTCAACTCCGGGAATATATTCTTTGGGAATATTACCGCCCTTGATTTCATCATTAAATATAATGCCGGTTCCGCGCTCTCCGGGCGTTACAATCATTTTGATCCGGGCAAACTGACCCGACCCGCCAGATTGTTTCTTATGCGTATAGTCAATTTGAACTTCGCGTGCGATAGATTCGCGGTAGGCTACTTGCGGCGGGCCAACATTTGCCTCAACATTGAATTCCCGCCTCATGCGGTCCACCAGAATATCAAGGTGAAGCTCGCCCATGCCGGAAATCACGGTCTGACCACTTTCCTCATCAGACTTGACGCGGAAGCTCGGGTCTTCCTGAGCCAGACGGTTCAGGGCAATACCCATCTTTTCCTGATCGGCCTTGGTTTTAGGCTCAACAGCCACAGAAATCACCGGATCCGGGAATTCCATGCGTTCCAGAACGATCTGCTTGTTAATTGCACAAAGCGTGTCGCCAGTTGTGGTCTGTTTCAAACCACAGAGGGCCACAATATCACCGGCGCGGGCTTCTTTAATGTCTTCGCGGGAATTGGAGTGCATTTGCAACATCCGGCCCACTTTTTCTTTCCGGCCCTTGACAGAGTTGATGACCATTGTGCCCGCTTCCAATACGCCGGAATAAATCCGGGCAAAAGTCAGGGTGCCCACAAAGGGGTCGGTCATCACTTTAAAGGCCAGAGCAGAGAAAGGCGCGTCATCAGAAGGCGCACGGGTCATCGGCTCGTCACTGTCAACGGCCAGACCTTCCACATCTTTAATGTCCAGCGGTGACGGCATGAAGTCAACAACCGCATCCAGAAGGGTTTGCACGCCTTTATTCTTAAAAGCGGTTCCGCTCAGCACGGGAACAAAATTCCCGGCAATGGTGCCCTTGCGGATCAACTTTTTCAAAACTTCCTCAGAAGGCTCCGCGCCTTCCAGATAGGCTTCCATAACGTCTTCATCAAGCTCAACCACCATGTCGATCATTTCGGTCCGGTAAGCCGCCACGTCCTCGGCTATCTCCGCCGGAATTTCAGCCTCGGTGTAATTGGCGCCCATTTCCTCATCTTCCCAGATGATGGCAACATTTTTCACCAGATCAACATGACCTTTATAATCAGCTTCCGACCCAATGGGATATTGAATAACCAGCGCATTGGAACCAAGGCGGTCCTTGATCATATCAACGCAACGGAAGAAGTTGGCGCCCATACGGTCCATCTTATTGACAAAACACATACGCGGCACATCATATTTGTCGGCCTGACGCCAGACAGTTTCAGACTGTGGCTCGACACCGGCAACGGAATCAAAAACCGCAACCGCGCCGTCAAGCACCCGCAATGACCGCTCGACCTCAATGGTGAAATCCACATGACCGGGGGTATCAATGATATTGATCCGATAATCGTTCCAGAAACAGGTTGTCGCCGCAGAGGTAATGGTAATACCCCGCTCCTGCTCCTGCTCCATCCAGTCCATGGTAGCGGCCCCGTCATGGACTTCACCAATTTTATGACTGACGCCGGTATAATAAAGAATACGTTCGGTTGTCGTTGTTTTGCCCGCATCAATATGGGCCATGATGCCGATATTGCGATAATCTTTTAATGGAGTAATACGTGCCATCTGTCTTAACCCTATACCCTGCCGCTACCAGCGATAATGGGAGAATGCTTTATTTGCATCCGCCATTTTATGTGTGTCTTCGCGCTTCTTGACAGCCGCACCACGATTATTCAATGAGTCCAGCAACTCACCCGCCAGACGTTCCGTCATGGTGTTTTCATTGCGCTTGCGTGACATTTCAATCAACCAGCGAATGGCCAGAGCCTGCGCCCGGTCGGCGCGCACTTCGATTGGCACCTGATAGGTAGCCCCACCAACCCGACGGGATTTAACCTCAACCGCAGGCTTGATATTGCTCAGGGACTGGTGAAATACTTCGATAGGATCCTGACCTGATTTGCTCTTGACCATTTCAAGCGCACCATAAACGATGCGCTCAGCCGTGGATTTCTTACCATCAACCATCAGGTTGTTGATAAATTTAGTCAGAATGAGATCACCGAATTTGGGATCTGGAAGAACTTTACGTTTCTCAGCAGCGTGACGACGCGACATATCTTATATCCTTATTTGGGACGCTTGGTACCATATTTAGAACGACTTTGACGGCGATCAGATACACCCTGCGTATCCAACACACCCCGAAGCACATGATAACGAACACCGGGCAAATCCTTGACACGACCACCACGGATCAGCACAACACTATGCTCCTGGAGGTTATGGCCTTCGCCCGGAATGTAACTTGTAACCTCAAACCCGTTGGTCAGGCGCACACGGGCAACCTTACGCAGGGCAGAGTTAGGTTTTTTTGGTGTTGTCGTATAAACACGTGTACATACGCCGCGTTTTTGCGGACATGCTTCCAAAGCGGGCACCTTGTTACGAACCGGCTTGTCTTTCCGTGGCTTACGAACCAACTGGTTAATTGTCGGCATCTTAATTCCTTAACGTCTCATTTTACAATGCGTACAACAAAGCGGACGGCCCGTTTTTCATAAAAAAAACAGCAGAACAGGCCTAACCTGTTCTGGCTATCCGCAAAATTCCTAAATTTTCGTTCTCTGAGCTTTTAGGCACAGCGTTTAGACTGTTTTGTCTACCACCTGACCTCAAAGAGTGAGCGCATACTATGTAGGGWTATATAAACAGTCAAGCAAAATTTGCCATCCCTTGTCAGAAGCTTAAAAGCCGCGCATTTTTTATGAAAAAAGGCCGGAAAATCAGCATAAACTGCTCTTCCGGCCTCATTTTATATCTTAACCGCCCGAATGATCTTTCAAATTCATGTCATTCCGGCGGACTGTTCGCCTGTCAGGCTGATTCTGCGGGCTTCACTGAGTCGTCATTCACAGAAGACAATATATCCGTTTCCGGTCTGCCTTCAGCCATGATTTTCTCATCACGCTGTTTGGCAATATTGCGGAATTCCTGCATCTTGGACCCGGTGCCTGCGGGGATCAAACGACCCACAATCACATTTTCCTTCAGACCGATCAGATGATCGCTCTTACCGGCCACAGCGGCCTCGGTCAGAACCCGGGTGGTTTCCTGAAAGGAAGCCGCCGAAATGAACGAGCGTGTCTGCAAGGACGCCTTGGTGATCCCCAGCAGGATCGGCTCACCTTTGGCCGGCAGATGACCCGCCTCTTCCAGCTTCCGGTTGGCGTCATCGAATTCCTCACGGTCAACCTGTTCTCCCAGCAGGAAGGTGCTTTCGCCGGATGAGGTGATCTCAACCTTTTGCARCATCTGACGCACWATCACTTCGATATGCTTGTCATTGATGCCCACACCCTGAAGCCGGTARACATCCTGAACCTCATCCACCAGATAATTGGCCAGMGCCTCAATACCCATGGTTTTCAGAATATCATGAGGGGCGGGATTACCGTCRATCAGATATTCACCGCGCCGGATAAAGTCGCCTTCCTGAACGGAAATATGTTTACCCTTGGCAATCAGATATTCTACCGGATCCTGATCTTCTTCCTTTGGACGGATGCTGATGCGGCGTTTGTTCTTGTAATCCCGGCCAAATTCCACATAACCATCAACCTCGGCAATGACCGCGTGATCTTTGGGGCGGCGGGCTTCAAACAATTCCGCAACCCGCGGCAGACCACCGGTAATATCYTTGGTTTTGGACGCTTCGCGCGGRATACGGGCAACCACATCYCCGGCATGAACCTCATCCCCGTCATTRACCGACAGGATGGCRCCAACCGACATGAAGTAACGCGCCTCGGTCCCRTTGGCCAGTTCGATGACCTCATCCTTGTCATCMCGCAGTGTGATGCGCGGACGCAGGTCAGCGCCCTTGGGCTGAGAACGCCAGTCAATAACAACCCGGCTTGAAATACCCGTGGCTTCATCAACGGTTTCGCTGATAGACACCCCTTCCAGCAGATCAACATAACGGGCGATACCGCCGCGCTCCGTAATGATCGGCAAGGTGTAGGGGTCCCATTCCACCAGCTTGTCGCCGTGACCAACCGCCTCGCCTTCATCCTTGATCAAATGGGAGCCAAACGGTACTTTATAGGTTACCCGTTCGCGGCCTTCATCATCRACRATRACSACTTCCATGTTGCGGCTCATGACCACAAGGCGGCCTTTTGAATCCTCTACCACATTTCGGTTGAGCAGTTTGACCTTGCCATCATGGGAGGCTTCGTGRGTTGACTGTTCAGACACAGAYGACGCCGTACCGCCAATATGGAASGTCCGCATGGTGAGCTGCGTTCCCGGTTCCCCAATGGACTGGGCCGCCACAACACCAACGGATTCACCCAGATTAACCGGAATTCCGCGCGCCAGATCACGGCCATAACATTTACAGCAGATCCCGCTACGGGTTTCACAGGTCAGAGCAGAGCGGACCTTGACGATGGCCACACCGGCCTTYTCGACAATTTCCACCACCTTTTCRTCCAGATGATCMCCGGCTTTGACAATCACGTCACCGCTCACAGGATCGGCAATATCCACGGCAGAACAACGGCCAAGAATACGCTCGCCCAGGGTTACCGTCACATCGCCGCCGTCAGCCACTTCTGAAATATCAATGCCTTCCAGCGTACCGCAATCTTCCTCGACCGTGACACAATCCTGTGACACATCCACAAGGCGGCGGGTCAGATACCCGGAGTTAGCGGTTTTCAACGCCGTATCCGCAAGGCCCTTACGCGCCCCATGGGTGGAGTTAAAATATTCAAGAACGCTAAGGCCCTCTTTAAAGTTGGAGATAATCGGCTTTTCAATGATCTCACCAGATGGTTTGGCCATCAGGCCGCGCATCCCGGCCAGCTGTTTCATCTGSGCYGCAGACCCACGGGCACCGGAATCMGCCATCATATAGATGGAGTTAATATCCAGCGTCCGGCCATTTTCATCAACGCCGGTTTTGGAGATTTCCGCCATCATAGCATCGGCCACCTTGTCGGTACATTGTGACCARGCGTCAACCACCTTGTTGTATTTTTCACCCTGCGTGATCAGGCCCTGATTATACTGGGCTTCAAATTCCTTCACRGCGGCAGTGGTTTCCTCAATCATGCCTTCCTTGGCATCGGGGATGATCATGTCATCCTTGCCAAAGGAAATCCCCGCATTACAGGCTTCCTTGAACCCAAGGCGCATGATGCCATCRGCAAACAGAACTGTCTTCTTCTGACCCGCGTGACGATAGACCATATCAATGATATTGGAGATGTCTTTCTTGGTCAGGTTACGRTTGATCAGATCAAAGGGAATATTTGGATTTTTTGGCAGATGCTGAGCCAGCAACATACGGCCCGCCGTCGTTTCCACCCGCATAACAATAGGGTTGAAGTCCGCGTCCACCGAATGATAACGGGTGGTAATCTTTGAATGAAGCGTGATGGTTTTATTGAACAAAGCCTGTTCAATCTCTTCCATATCAGCGAAAGCCATGCCTTCGCCCGGCTCRCCCACTTTATCCAGCGTGATATAATAGAGTCCCAGAATAATATCCTGTGACGGCACGATAATCGGCTTGCCGTTGGAYGGGCTGAGRATRTTATTGGTSGACATCATCARAACCCGGGCTTCRAGCTGTGCTTCAAGGCTCAGCGGCACATGAACCGCCATYTGGTCGCCGTCAAAGTCAGCATTAAAAGCGGCGCAGACCAACGGATGAAGCTGAATGGCTTTACCTTCGATCAATACCGGTTCAAAAGCCTGAATCCCRAGYCTGTGRAGGGTCGGCGCCCGGTTAAGCAGGATCGGATGTTCGCGAATGACCACGTCCAATACGTCCCAGACCTCACGGCGTTCTTTTTCCACCAGCTTCTTGGCCTGTTTAATAGTTGTGGCAATACCCAGCTTGTCAAGGCGYGCATARATGAACGGCTTGAACAGTTCCAGYGCCATTTTCTTGGGCAGACCGCATTGATGCARCAACAGWTCAGGCCCRACCACAATCACCGASCGGCCGGAATAGTCAACCCGCTTACCCAGCAGATTCTGACGGAACCGGCCCTGCTTGCCTTTGAGCATATCGGACAGGGATTTCAACGGACGTTTGTTGCCGCCCGTAATAACCCGGCCCCGACGACCATTGTCAAACAGCGCGTCAACGGCTTCCTGCAACATACGTTTTTCGTTACGGACAATAATATCCGGCGCGCGCAGTTCAATCAGCCTTTTGAGGCGGTTATTCCGGTTGATCACCCGGCGATACAGATCGTTCAGGTCAGAGGTGGCGAACCGGCCCCCGTCCAGTGGCACCAACGGACGCAATTCCGGCGGAATAACCGGCAGAATATCAAGGATCATCCATTCGGGACGATTGTCGGAGTCAATAAAACCTTCAATCACTTTCAGGCGTTTGACAATTTTCTTTGGTTTCAGYTCWGACTTGGTTTCMGCCARCTCYTTRCGCAGATCCGCCCGTTCYTGYTCCAGATCAACATTTTCCAGCAGAACCTTGATGGCCTCGGCMCCGATGGMGGCGGTAAAGCTGTCATCGCCAAATTCTCCCTGCGCGCGGGTATATTCCTCTTCCGACAGAAGCTGATTCATCTTCAAGGATGTCAGCCCCGGCTCAGTCACGATGAAATATTCAAAATACAGAACCCGTTCCAGATCCTTCAGTGTCATATCCAGCACCAGACCAATACGGCTGGGCAGGGACTTCAGGAACCAGATATGGGCCACRGGRGCSGCMAGTTCAATATGACCCATGCGGTCCCGGCGTACTTTACTGAGCGTGACTTCCACGCCGCATTTYTCACAGGTAATCCCGCGATATTTCATGCGCTTATATTTACCGCACAGACATTCATAGTCCTTCATGGGGCCAAAAATACGGGCACAGAACAGACCGTCTTTTTCCGGCTTGAAAGTCCGGTAATTGATGGTTTCCGGCTTCTTGATCTCGCCGAAAGACCATGAGCGGATATGCTCCGCGCTGGCGATCGTGATCTTGATGGTATCAAATGTCGCCGGTTTTGAAACCGGGTTGAAGAAATTCATAACTTCCTGGCGCATAGCCTATGTCTCCTGTTCAGGTCCGGTCTNGTCGGCGGTATTCAAAAGTTCAACATTCAGGCACAAGGATTTCATTTCCTTGACCAGCACGTTAAAGGATTCCGGTATCCCGGCCTCAAAGCTGTCATCTCCGCGAACGATGGCCTCGTAAACCTTGGTTCGGCCATTCACATCATCGGACTTGACGGTCAGCATTTCCTGCAGCGTATAGGCCGCCCCGTAGGCCTGCAATGCCCAGACCTCCATCTCACCAAATCTCTGGCCGCCAAACTGGGCTTTGCCGCCCAGCGGTTGCTGTGTCACCAGCGAGTATGGGCCAATAGAGCGGGCATGAATCTTGTCATCAACCAGATGGTGAAGCTTCAACATGTAAATGTAACCCACGGTCACTTTACGGTCAAATTTCTCGCCGGTCCGGCCATCATAAAGATCAACCTGACCGGATGTGTCCACCCCGGCCATTTCCAGCATCTCACAAATATTTTCTTCATTGGCCCCGTCAAATACCGGCGTTGCCATGGGAATCCCATTGCGCAGGTTACCGGACATTTCAACAAGATCTTCATCATTCAATGGGGCAATTTCAGCCTCATACTGATCTTTGGAATAAACCTTTTTAAATTTATCCCGCAATGCCTCAGCCTTTTCAGCCAGTTCCATCTGGAAATTATCCAGCATCTCGGAAACCTGTACCCCAAGCGAGCGCGAGGCCCAGCCAAGATGAGTTTCCAGAATCTGTCCCACATTCATCCGGGATGGCACCCCAAGCGGGTTCAGCACGATGTCAACCGGCGTCCCGTCTTCAAGGAATGGCATATCTTCTTGCGGCAGGATGCGGGAAATAACCCCCTTGTTACCATGACGTCCGGCCATCTTGTCACCCGGTTGCAGCTTGCGCTTCACCGCGACAAAAACCTTGACCATTTTCAGGACACCCGGCAGTAGCTCGTCACCGCGTTGCAGTTTTTCGATCTTTTCTTCAAAACGGGCGCGGAGTCGGTCACGATCTTCCTGAAATTTCTGATGCAGAAGATCAATTTTTTCCATGACCTTTTCATCGTCAACGACAATCTGCCACCAAAGACCCTTGGCCACTTCGTCCAGAAGCGCGTCGGTGATCTTGTCACCCTTAGCCACATCATTTGGCCCCTTAGCCACCACATTGCCCAAAAGCAATGGTTTCAACCGGGTATAAATGCTGCGGTCCAGAATGGCCTGCTCGTCCTCACGGTCCTTGCTGAGCCGTTCGATTTCTTCACGTTCGATGGCGATGGACCGTTCGTCCTTGTCAATGCCGTAACGGTTAAAGACCCGAACCTCAACCACGGTGCCGGCAACGCCCGGTGACAGGCGCATGGAAGTATCACGCACATCCGCCGCCTTCTCGCCAAAGATGGCGCGCAGAAGTTTTTCTTCCGGTGTCATGGGGCTTTCGCCCTTTGGTGTGATCTTACCCACCAGAATATCACCCGGATGAACCTCCGCGCCGATATAAACGATACCGGCCTCATCAAGGTTTTTCAGGCCTTCTTCGCCCACATTGGGAATATCACGGGTAATGTCCTCAGGACCAAGTTTGGTATCCCGGGCCATGACCTGTAATTCTTCAATATGGATAGAGGTAAAGACGTCATCCTTCACAATCCGTTCGGAAATCAGGATACTGTCTTCAAAGTTATAACCATTCCACGGCATGAAGGCCACCAGCACATTCCGGCCAAGGGCCAATTCGCCCATATCCGTGGACGGCCCATCGGCCAGCACATCGCCGCGCCCCACAATATCACCCACCTTCACCAACGGACGCTGGTTAATGCAGGTATTCTGGTTGGAACGCTGGAATTTGCGCAGGGTATAGATATCCACACCTGATTTACCGTCTTCCACGTCTTCGTTGACCCGGATCACGATACGGCGGGCATCCACCTGATCGATAATACCGGCCCGGTCGGCGACAATGGACGCCCCGGAATCGCGGGCCACAACCCGTTCCATACCGGTGCCGACAAAGGGCGATTCCGCCTTCAGAAGCGGCACGGCCTGACGTTGCATGTTAGAGCCCATGAGCGCCCGGTTGGCGTCATCATTTTCCAGAAACGGAATAAGCGCTGCCGCCACGGAAACAACCTGTTTCGGGGACACATCCATCAGGGTAATATTTTCCGGTTTGATCAGATGATGCTCGCCCGCCTCCCGGCAATCGATCAGGTCTTCAACAAAGGTACCATTTTCATTCAGTTCCGTATTAGCCTGGGCAATGGTATATTTTTCTTCTTCCATAGCTGACAGATAAATAACCTCATCAGAAACCTTGCTATCACTAACTTTCCGGTATGGTGCTTCGATAAAGCCATATTTATTGACCTTGGCAAAGATGGCCAGAGAGTTGATCAGACCAATATTTGGCCCTTCCGGCGTTTCAATAGGACAGATCCGGCCATAATGGGTGGTATGAACATCGCGCACCTCAAAGCCCGCACGTTCGCGGGTCAGGCCGCCGGGGCCAAGGGCCGACAGGCGACGTTTATGGGTGATTTCTGACAGGGGGTTTGTCTGATCCATAAACTGGCTGAGCTGAGAGGAGCCGAAAAATTCACGGACCGCTGCCACTGCCGGTTTGGCATTAACCAGATCGTGCGGCATCACCGTATCAATATCAATGCTGCTCATGCGTTCGCGAATAGCGCGTTCCATACGGAGCAGGCCGATGCGATACTGATTTTCCATGAGCTCACCCACGGACCGTACCCGGCGATTGCCCAGATGGTCAATATCATCCACAACGCCCTTACCGTCTTTCAGGTTCACAAGATTTTTCAGAACCGCCAGAATATCTTCTTTACGCAGAACCCGAAAATCATCGGGCGCATCCAGATCAAGACGCATATTCATCTTCACCCGGCCCACGGCACTCAGATCATAACGCTCAGGATCAAAGAACAGACCATGGAACAGGGTCTCGGCTGTTTCCTTTGTCGGTGGCTCGCCAGGGCGCATAACCCGGTAAATATCGGACATGGCCATTTCCCAGTTTTCCACTTTGTCCCCCATGAGGGTATTGCGGATATGCGGGCCGACCTTCACATGATCAATATCAAGGGTTTCAATGGATTTATACCCGGCATCGGTCAGCTTCTGTAAATGCTCTTCGGAAATTTCTTCCCCGGCCTCGATATAAATTTCACCGGTTTTGGCATTGACCACATCCACCGCCGCAAAGCGGGTATGCAGTTCCTCATCGGGAACCAGCAGATCTTTCAGACCATCCTTAGCCAGCTTGTTGGCCGTGCGCGGGGTGATTTTCTTACCCGCCACAGCAACGACTTCACCGCTGGCCGCATCCACAAGGTCAAATGTCGGTTTAACGCCGCGCCATGATTCATGATCAAACGGCACGCTCCAGCCACCCTTCTTGCGGGTATATTTCACCCGGCCATAGAAAGTGTCCAGAATTTCCTCTGACAACATGCCAAGGGCATAAAGCAGGGTTGTCACCGGCAGTTTCCGCCGGCGGTCGATGCGCACAAAGACAGTGTCTTTGGCGTCAAATTCAAAATCAAGCCATGAGCCACGGTAAGGAATAATGCGGGCGGCAAACAGGAATTTGCCGGACACATGGGTCTTGCCCTTGTCATGGTCAAAGAAAACGCCCGGTGAGCGATGCATCTGGGATACAATCACCCGCTCGGTGCCGTTAACCACAAAGGTTCCCCGGTCAGTCATCAGCGGCAGGTCGCCCATATAGACATCCTGTTCCTTGATATCCAGAACAGACCGCGCCTCTGTTTCCTCGTCGATCTCGAACACGATCAGACGCAGGGTCACCCGAAGCGGCGCCGCATAGGTCATATCCCGTTGCTGGCATTCCTCGGTGTCATACTTTGGCGGTTCCAGCTCAAAGGCGACAAATTCCAGAGATGCCGTCCCGGCAAAGTCCGAAATTGGAAATACAGATTTAAATACACCCTGCAAGCCATCGCTCACGCGGTCACTTGTTGGAACATCCGTTTGCAAAAACTGGTCATATGAGCTTTTCTGAACCTTGATCAGGTTCGGCATTTCTGCCACTTCTTTAATTCGACCGAAATTTTTACGAACTTTTTTACGACTGGAATAGGAAGTCGCCATGCTTTATCCTCGCCACTTTGCCTTGATCTGACCCTGCTGTCCCCTGTGAAATATAGACCGTTTCACCGTAGAACAACCTCATATTCGGCGTTCAAAAAAACGCCTGTTCTCAATACGCCAGAAACCGCTTCAGAAAAAAATCTGAAAACGGTCCTTCAAATAGTTACAACAATTCAATTTCAGAACAACAAACTGTCTTCACGCTATTTCTGCACCTATCAACAACATAATTACTTTTTCCCGAAATGGGAAAGATGGCACGCACCTGAAATTCAGGCCCGCACCATCCATATTTCCGTGAACCTATTTAAGTTCAACCGTAGCACCAGCTGCTTCAAGCTTCGCTTTAATTTCTTCAGCTTCAGTCTTGGAAGCGGCTTCTTTAACCACTTTAGGCGCGCCTTCAACCGTTTCCTTGGCTTCTTTCAGACCAAGGCCGGTGATGGCCCGTACTTCTTTGATGACATTGATTTTCTTCTCGCCGAAGGAGACCAGAACAACATCAAACTCATTTTGTACTTCAGCAGCTTCTGCCGGAGCCGCAGCCGCCGCAGCCGCCACAGGAGCCGCAGCAGATACGCCCCATTTTTCTTCAAGAATTTTAGAAAGTTCTGCGGCTTCTATTACAGTCAAGCCGGAGAGTTCGTCAGCAATCTTTTCAAGATCAGCCATTGTATTATTTCCTTACAGTCAAAAATTAATATCTTACCAGAAACCTAAGCGGCATCGCCCTGCGATCCGTAGGCACCAAAAACCCGAGCCAGTTGTCCGGCAGGTGCTTGCGTAATACGTGCAAGTTTTCCTGCGGGTGCCTGAAGCAACCCAACCAGCTTGCCGCGCAGCTCATCAAGGGATGGCAGTTCCGCCAGCGCCTTGACAGCATTAAGGTCAAGCATGGTTGTGCCCATGACACCGCCAAGAACTTCGATTTTATCGTTTTTCTTGGCAAACTTGACAAGAACCCTAGCCGCCGCAACGGGATCATCGGAATAACCGAGGACCGCCGGGCCTTTAAGATAATCGCCAATAGACTCTAATTCAGTCCCTTCGAGAGCAAGACGAGCGAGCCGGTTTTTGGCCACTTTGAGGCTGGCCCCTGCTTCACGCATTTGCATGCGCAAAGATGTCATTTCACTCACATCCAACCCGTCGTTGCGAACCACAACGATAGAGGCGGCGGAAGTGAAAACATCTTTCAAGAAGGTAACCATTTCCCTTTTTTGGGCCCGATCCATTCTCGTCTCCGATATTATATGGCAAATGCGGATAGTCCGCTCCTGCCGGTTGAGTTAAAGCATTGCCGCACCATGCGGTAATGCCGTGAATGCCTGCCGTCTGATCACAAGGATCAAAGCGGAAACCGTAAATTCCGGAAAACCGGATTTTACAACCCCATCTATTGCAGGCCGATGTAACATCAACTTAAATCCGGCATAAGGCCGAACACCTGCAGTTTTGGACAGGCAGGTTTTCAAATAATCCTGAAAACCCTGTTCCCGTCAGGCAAACCCAACGGAATTCTTACGCCCTCTGCCGCCTAGCTGGTGACAGAGGAAATTGCAATCCGCAGACCCGGACCCATGGTCGAGCTTACGGAAATATTCTTTACATAGCTGCCTTTGGTCGCTGAGGGCTTTGCTTTCAAAACCACCCCGATCAATGTGCGGGCATTTTCAAGAAGCGCCGCCTCATCAAAGCTGACCTTGCCAACAATGGCGTGAATGATACCGGCTTTCTCAACCCGATATTCCACCTGACCACCCTTAACAGCCTCAACCGCCGCCGCGACATTAGGCGTTACCGTACCCAGCTTCGGATTTGGCATCAAACCGCGCGGACCCAGTATCTTGCCCAACCGGCCAACGATGGCCATCATGTCCGGCGTTGCAATACAACGGTCAAAATTCATTTCACCCTTTTGGATAGCTTCCATCAGGTCTTCAGCGCCAACCAGTTCAGCCCCGGCCTTTTTGGCTTCCTCAGCCTTGTCACCGCGCGCGAATACCGCAACCCGTACTGTTTTACCGGTGCCGTTAGGCAGAGTGACCACGCCGCGTACCATCTGATCCGCATGACGGGGATCAACCCCCAGGTTCATGCTGATTTCCACGGTTTCATCAAATTTGGCTCTGGCGCGGGACTTAACCTCTTTCAGAGCATCTTCCAGTGAATATTCGGCGTTGAAATCAAGGCCGTCACGGACTTCTTTATAGCGTTTTGACATACGTGCCATCGTCTTATCCTTCCACCTCAATACCCATGGAACGCGCGGTTCCCTTGATGATGTTTATCGCACCATCAATATCAACAGCATTCAGGTCTGCCATTTTCAGTTCGGCAATTTCCTGAACCTTGGCCACCGGAATGGTTGCCACGGGTTCCCGGCCCGGCAGGCTGGACGCGCTCTTCAGGTTAGCCGCTTTTTTGAGCAGATAAGATGCCGGCGGCGTTTTAGTGACAAAAGTAAAACTCTTGTCCGCATAAACCGTAATCTTGGTGGGGATAGGGGAATTCCGTTCCATTTCCTGGGTCTTGGCGTTGAACGCCTTGCAGAATTCCATAATATTCACACCGCGCTGGCCCAAAGCCGGACCAATGGGCGGTGATGGATTTGCCGCACCCGCAGGCACATGCAAATTAATGTAACCGTCAATTTTCTTCGCCATTACAAACCCTTTTCTTACGTCATGCGGGGTCATTCCCGCTGTTAGGGGTGTGGTACGGCTATGGCGGGCCTCCCACACTATATGGACATAATGCCCATATGAAAAAAAGGTCGCCAGACAATAAAAGAATCACCCGACCACCGTAAGGGCGGCTTATAACAGCCATCCCAATGAAATACCAGAAAAAATTCTAGTTCTTTTCAACCTGTGAAAATTCAAGCTCAACCGGGGTTGCCCGACCAAAGATTGAAACGGAAACTTTAAGCCGTTCGCGCTCCTCATCAACCCCGTCAACGATGCCGACAAATGATTCAAACGGCCCGTCGATAACCTTAACTTCCTCACCCACTTCATAGATGATTGCCGCCTTGGGCCGCTCAATTCCCTCTTGTACCTGATGGAGGATTCTGTCTACCTCTTTCTGGGTGATGGGGAAGGGCTTGCCGCTTTGACCCAGAAAGCCTGAAACTTTCGGCGTATTCTTGATCAGGTGATAGGTCACATCATTCATGATCATCTTGGTCAGTACATATCCGGGGAAAAATTTACGTTCGGACGTGACCTTCTTGCCCTTGCGTACTTCCGTGATTTCCTCGATAGGAACCAGAATTTCTTCGACAAAGCTTTCAAGGCCCTGAAGCACGGCCTGATCCTTGATGCTTTGAGCCACTTTCTTTTCATAACCGGAATGGGCCTGAACAATATACCAGCGCGCAGAGGAAGCCATGATCAATTATCCTAATATCAGTTTAATAAGGTAAGACAGGAGCTGATCCACGCCCAGAAAGAAAACCGCCATCACCGCCGCCATGATGAAAACCATTATGGTCGTAACCATGGTTTCCTTACGCGTCGGCCAAACGACCTTTGATGTTTCCTGCCGGACCTGCCGGACAAATTCTGCTGGGCTTGTTTTAGCCATTTTCCATAATCCGTTTTAATGCTCAAATATGCGCGACATGGCAGGAGTGGAGAGACTCGAACTCACGACACCCGGTTTTGGAGACCGGTGCTCTACCAACTGAGCTACACTCCTTCACGTCACGGYGCACATTTTATATAAAGACGCGCGCCGTCATATTCAATGGTTTATTTCAAACAGACAGGGCGGACAAAATATCCACCCTGCCTGAAAATTCAGTTATCTATGCTTATTCAATGATACTTGCGACGACGCCGGCACCAACGGTGCGGCCGCCTTCGCGGATGGCAAAGCGCAGGCCTTCGTCCATGGCAATCGGGCAGATAAGYTCAACATTAACCGTAACATTGTCMCCCGGCATTACCATCTCAACACCATCGTCAAGGGTCACAATTCCCGTCACATCCGTCGTCCGGAAGTAAAACTGCGGACGATAGTTGGTGAAAAACGGCGTATGACGGCCCCCTTCATCCTTGGACAATATRTAAGCTTCAGCCTTGAACTTGGCATGAGGCGTGATCGTGCCWACATGGGCCARAACCTGACCGCGCTCAACCTCATCGCGGGCAACGCCGCGAATAAGGGCGCCAATGTTATCACCCGCCTCACCCGTATCCAGAAGCTTGCGGAACATTTCAACCCCGGTCACAACCGTCTTCGTTGTGTCTTTGATGCCAACGATTTCAACTTCGTCACCAACCTTGACAAYMCCGCGYTCAAYCCGGCCCGTMACAACCGTACCCCGGCCAGAGATGGAGAACACATCTTCAATCGGCATCAGGAACGCCCCGTCAATCAGACGCTCGGGCTGCGGGATATATTCATCAACCGCATCCATAAGCTTCTTGATGCTTTCCTTGCCGATTTCATCATCACGGCCTTCAAGGGCGGCCAGCGCAGAACCGGTAACAATCGGAATATCGTCGCCCGGAAAATCATACTCGCTCAACAGCTCACGGATTTCCATTTCAACCAGCTCAAGCAGTTCCTCATCATCAACCTGATCAACCTTGTTCAGGTAAACAACCAGCGCCGGCACCCCAACCTGACGGGCAAGCAGGATATGCTCGCGGGTCTGGGGCATGGGGCCGTCCGCCGCACTCACAACAAGAATAGCCCCGTCCATCTGGGCCGCGCCRGTGATCATATTCTTCACATAATCCGCATGGCCCGGGCAATCAACATGGGCATAATGGCGCGCTTCTGTTTCATACTCAACATGGGATGTGGAGATCGTAATCCCCCGCTCACGCTCTTCYGGKGCCTTGTCGATATTTGCAAAATCAATAAATTCTGCGCCGCCSGTTTCYGMAAGCACTTTTGTGATCGCAGCCGTCAGGGTCGTCTTGCCGTGGTCAACATGCCCAATTGTACCGATGTTACAATGCGGCTTGTTACGTTCAAATTTCTTTTTAGCCATAGTCTTCGCACCTTAAAAAAATATAAAGGGAATCATTTCCCCTAAACAAATCAAGTCAGCGAATGGGTCACAGATCAAGAGATGTGCCGCATTCACCGCATTTYATTCTGGAGCGGGCGGAGGGAATCGAACCCTCGTATTCAGCTTGGAAGGCTGCTGCATTACCATTATGCTACGCCCGCATAACTTACTGCTCCTTATATCTTTCCCGAAGGAAGGTCACAAGGAAAATGGTGGAGGGGACAGGATTCGAACCTGTGTACGCTATGCGGCCAGATTTACAGTCTGGTGCCTTTAACCACTCGGCCACCCCTCCACGGATCAGGCCTAACCGTTATAAAAATATAACAGTTGTGAAGCCGCAATATGGCYATTTATTTTGTCATGTCAAACGAATTTTGAAGATAAGGCTCTTTCCACYAATATTTGACCGGAAAAACACATGTTTAAGCWCGTTAATCTATTGCTCTATAACAAAGAGTAGCTTATAGCAGGGGGCATGAGCAAGAAAGATCAAAAGGCCCGGCGGCATGGTTTRCACCGCCCAAAAACCGCCCAAAAAACATCCCGGAAATCCGGCCATGATTCTGGTTATAATTCTAGTTATACTTCTGGCCGGAAACAGGAGGACCGAAATGGCAAAAATACTGACCTGTGGCTATTCGGCAAACATCCCGTGCTGGCGGCGTTAAACAACCCTGTTCGCCCCTTGCAGAGACTCATCGTCACCAAAAGAGGCGCAGATCAATATCTGTCAGATTTCAGCGAAATTAACCAGAATATCCGCCCGCTAAATCCCGAGATCGTTCTGCCGGACCTGTTGGAAAAACTTTTGCCCGCCGATTGTGTCCATCAGGGCATCGCGCTCCTGACCAGCCCCCTGCCGGACGTGGACCTCGTAAGCAGTTGYMAYATCACCGGCGACGGCTCTCATATGGTCCTGATACTGGATCAGGTCACSGACCCTCATAATGTGGGCGCSATCATCCGCTCTGCCGCCGCCTTTGGYGCCCGGGCCATCATCACCACMGACCGCCATGCCCCGCCGGAATCCGGMACSCTGGCYAAATCGGCGTCCGGYGCGCTGGAAGTTCTGCCCTGGGTCCGGGTCACCAACCTGRGCCGCGCCCTGGACAGCCTTGCCGARATRGGCTATTGGCGGCTTGGGCTGGACGGTACGGCKGMGMTGTCGATCCGGGAGACTGATTTTGGCAAAAACATCGCCCTTGTCATGGGSGCRGAGGGCCGGGGATTACGCAAGGGAAGCCGCGCCCATTGCGACGCGCTGATCAAGCTGCCCATCCGGCGAACGGTGGAAAGCCTGAATGTGTCCAACGCGGCGGCCATCGCCCTCTATGAATTTTCCGGATAAATCYGGCCTGAAATTTTATTATTTTTTGCTTGATTTTACCCTCAAAGCCCCCTAGGTTGCGCCTACTTTTCAGGTGCCATAGGCACAATGACAAGAAGCCCCTATAGCTCAGTTGGTAGAGCAACTGATTTGTAATCAGTAGGTCCGCAGTTCGAGTCTGTGTGGGGGCACCACTTCTTTTTCACCAATTTTTCTCAAAACTTATATTTCCTTATATTTCAATAGATTGACTTGACTTCAGAGAGCTCTGTTTTCATCACATCTTGTAAAATCCCCCCATTCCTGTAGGATAAGTGCGCATAAAGTGCGCTTTATGTGCGCACATATAGGAGAAGGCATATGGCAACTTTTCGGAAGAATGGGAGTAAGTGGCGTGCTGAAGTAAGAATTAAGGGCAACCGCGCTAGCAAGTCCTTTCAAACAAAATTAGAAGCTCAATCGTGGGCAGTAGAAAAAGAAAAAGAATTCGGGCGGAGTGAGGGTATTCTCAATGGAAAAAGTCTGAAAAATGCTTTTGAGAGATATGCCCGGGATGTATCTCCCCTTAAAAAAGGAGCACGATGGGAAATCATCCGGCTCAAAAAGCTTGGCCGTCATTCAATAGCTAACATCCAACTTAATATTCTCAGTCCAGAAGATATAAAGAGCTGGATTGCAGATTCCTTAAAATCAATTTCATCCAGTTCCGTCAAACGGGAATTACAAGTTATGTCCTCCGTAATTGAAAAGGCACGAAAAGACTGGAAATGGATAGAAAAAAACCCTTGCAAGGATGTTGATAAGCCCAAAGAACCCCCGCCCAGAGATAGACGCATATCAGATAACGAAATTGAAAAAATCACTAAAGGGCTTTTCTATCAGAACGAAGAGCCAATTATAAACCAGTATCAGGAAATTGCCGTAGCCTTCCTGCTCGCCATTGAAACAGCCATGAGGCAAGGTGAAATATGGTCATTAACCTGGGACAATGTTTTCCTGGATCGAGGATTCCTTACGCTGCCGATAACTAAAAACGGATTTAAAAGAGATGTGCCATTATCAACCGACGCTGTGACTCTGTTGAAAAAAATGAATAATAAAGGTGGAAAGGTATTTAAATCCAACCAGCAATCTTGCGGAGCTATATTTAGGCGGATTGTGAAGCTGGCAAATATTGAAAACCTGACGTTTCATGATACCCGCCACGAGGCATTGACCCGCCTGGCAAGAAAACTTGATATGCTGGATCTGGCACGCATGGTGGGACACCGTGATCCTCGGTCACTTATGATCTATTATAATGCTACTGCTGAGGAAATTTCCAAGAGGCTCGGCTAAGAAACCGGGAGGGAATTCTGGAAAAAACATTTTTCATCCTCTCTAAGCTATCGATATATAGCAACTGCTTTAGGTCAAATTACAAAACTTTTTCGAGGGTTCATCGCAAGATTACACCAAGATTATAGTTATGCTCTTGTACCCTGCCTTTGGGAGTAATCATATCGAACTACATTTTTATTTAGAATTTGTGTTATGCAAATTGCTGGTGGACCAGTTTTCTAAATCGTCAATATGATACACGACAATTGTCCCATGCTTGCGATAGCATGGACCCAGCCCCAGCCAACGCCTCTTTTCAAGAGTAGTGGGACAGAGGCCCAAATATTTTGCAGCTTCTCTTGTATTCATATACGGACTAATATAACCCGGAGATTGTAATTCACCTTTTTTAATCTCCGTCATTGTCAATCCCCATATCGGCGAGCAATCGGTCCACCTCCTCGTTCACCACACTCAGTTCACTTTCATGTCCGATTGTCGTGTAGAGATGGCGAACAACAACGGAGGAAAAAATGATCATGCGCGCCAATCGCCTGATCACGGCATCCGTATTTGTGGAAATATCTTCTCGAATGAGACCGCGTATATATTCAGCGGCCGATAGGCCAGCATAAGTTGCGCGGCCTTCAACCTCCCGGAACTGACTATCCGAAAGTCTTAGATTAATACGACATATTTTTTTCATGTTACACACCTTGTTTTGAGTAAACAGATGTGTTGCCGCTATTTGTTAAATAGTATCTTCCATACCTGTGTCAGTATAGCATTGTGTAGAGCAGATTCCCACTCCAAAATTGGAAAAACGACCCGCAGATCGCATTTAAATTAGCTCGTGATCATCCTGAGATTACCTGTAAAGTTTACACTGTAAATCTACGTCCGGCTTGCATAAACCCAGTAGCAAAGACTACGGATTTTTTTTCACAACGCTTATACATTGTGCTGGGATTTTTTAGTAGCATTGGAAATTATCAGTTCATCTTACTCATTTGCGCATTCGCGGATTAATGCCCTGATCAACTCGCGGGTCGTTTTATTTGGGATGGTGAGAAAATCTGCGACCAGGCCATCAGACAATCTGCTATATACATTGGTATGGAACAACTCACTGCGCCGACCCAGCTTCCGACGAAGGCGGATTTGAAACTCCTTGTTACTTACGCCCATGAAACGGTTAATCAGCAGGAGCCGTGCGACAGTAATAAAGCTGTCACCACGCTCCATATGCTGAAACTGCTCAGCGGTTATATTCAGGTGAGCAGCAATGACCTTCTGCTGAATACGCCGTTCAAGCCGAAAGATACGTATCGTCGCACCGATACGTTTGTTGATATCTTTTTCATTTACCGGTGGCGGCTCTTTCTTATTTGGAGCCATCATAAACCCCCCAAGTTTCTTATAAATTCATACACGCTTAGATATACATTAGTGATGTGTGTAATTTATTTATAATAAGTATAAACTAATTAAAATTATCGGTATATTAGTGATTTACCATTGCGCCATCCATTTAATCAATACAGCAAAAGACAGGCACACAAACTTATAAAGAAAGAGAACCTTCAAGTAATAGACATTAAGAATATAGCGAATTACAGCATATCAACCTCCATGTGTAGCGGTAAGTAACCCCTATGACATGACATAATTTTTCTGCATGACTATTTCATGGCCATTTCCAAACCAAGTGCATTTCATATCAGCGAGAACTTTCGCAAATAACAATCTACTCATGGTCGTAATGTTGATTATGAGTGCAGCATATGTTAGAATAACAGGTGTATTCAAATGAAATGGTTTACAATGGATTTCCTGGCAAACATCAATGTGCCTTTCGGCTTTATTTTCATCCTCCCACTGTTGTGGATGGTTGGGATCGGTGCACTCATTATCAGAAAAAACAAGTTAAATCCAAATGATCCCCGGTCACAATCGGTAAAAGCTTCTTTTGAACCCTGGAACGGGTTTGCCTCAGCCGGACCATCGGAAAACCCTTTCGATTCCAGACTTGACCGTCAACTTGATTTAGATCCGCGTAATGAAGACGATTTTCTCGAATATTTACGCAATGATGATTATCAGAGGCATTTACGCAATGGTGATGATATCATTGGTAGTTACTAAACTATATCATTCATCATCTAATTTTGGTAAAGGACGACGACTACGATGCCTTTTTTGAACCGGACTGTCACGCCTCCCTAGTAAAACAGGCCTTTTATCAGGTTTGTTTTCGGAACTGGGCTGCTCCTTCGTCCAGGCTTCCAGATCATCGGGCGATGTGGTGAATGTCTTTTCAAAAACCCCTTTTCCTGCTTCTTTCGATATCTCCTCTTTCTGTAGTGCTGCCGCATCCCCTTCATATTTTCTACTAGTTAAAGCGTTCGACGTATTTTCACGCACATCGACATTTGAAGACTTAATAGAGGAGGTCTTGCCAGAGATATCCGGCCCTGGTGCCTGACTTTCGATTGCCTCCCTTCCCGCATCAAAAGTGGCCCGCACTCCGGTTATATTCTCTTCTCGGTCCATCGTCACTGAAGCTGCGGATGGCTCACTGACATTCGGGACATTAACCGATCCAAAGTTTTGTTCCACATACCCGTCAACAAAGTCGCCAACATGACCACGAACTACAGCTTGGTCATCCGCATTTTGTGAGACTAACAACCGACGGGCTTCGGAGGGTCCATAAGGCGTCCCCGTTTCACTGCGGGCATCCGACAGATATTCAAAGAAAGACTGATCCAGCCGCTGATTAAAGTCTGCACTATCCCGCTGCTGCGAAACCATCGCGTCCTCAAACCTCTCAGCCTGAGAGAAGCTTTGACTGGAAGATTCATCAAAACTCTTCGCCTGGTTGTAGTTCTGTGCCAATACCGACCTGAACTGAGATGTTTCGCCGCCTGATACTGTTGAAGACTGACCAAGCATTGCAGTTCTTGTCTCATCAAAAAGAGATGATAGATTATGCCGCTCCGCATAATTTTGTGCGTCGGTAAATAGCTCTGCCGAACTTGCTCGGGTATCTGTATTTGCACCAGTTTGTGCTGATAATTCACCATCAACTGGACTAAATAGATCAACTATCCCAGGGGCCGATATTTTCACACCTGCCGTAGCTCTTGCAAAAGCAGCCAAAGAGGTTTGTGCTGTGGTATTATTCTGCCTGGCAAATGTTCTTGCATGTTCATTAATTTTGCTGACATTCTCGGACACCTTCGCATCCGTACTGAAACCTGTTTGTTCAGAAACTGTTTTACCTTCATTGACCCCCTGGGCCAGATCCGCAATCTGCTGATTAACAGTGGCGTAACTCTCCCGGCTCTGGGCTTGCAAACTTGTTCCCTGCTCCCGGGAGGCCGCCGCGCGGCTTGACAGTGTTTCAGATACCGAATGACCATAATTGATACTGCTTGGAAAGTTTGACGCCGCCCCGCCCCCCTGCACCACCTGGCGGCCATCAGGCGTTATGGAGACTGTTGCCCCTTCGGGCGTCCGGTAAGAAAATACCCCCGTATCCACATGCGGGCTGGTGGTCAGGGAATGGGCGGAGGTTTGATTGTATCGGTGGGTATCTATGGACGTATTTCCCAGCGATATATTACCGGTCGCCGCTTCACTGCCTGCCGCTGTCGCTGCACTTTGAATCGGTGCCAGGATAGACTGGGACATACTGCCGATGGCAACAGCCCCACGGGCAAGCCCTGCGGTGAGAAACGGAATCATGATCAAAAAGAACCCCGAAAGCAGGGCCACGTCTGAATTCACCGCGTCAATACCACTCATGSTCACCATCGAAAACCCCCGTGAGCCCCCTTCCATAAAGGCGGCCGCTTTAGTGGCTTCCGCCGCTTCCCCCATCATAATCCGGTGAAGGRTGACATAGGCCGGCCCCCAGCTCTGCAACCAGATGAAGACACCAAAATAAGCGGTGAAGAACTGCCGCCCAATCATCGGCAATAAAAGCAGCGGAAAGATAAACGGAAACAGGCCGTAATAAAGTGTCTCCAGAACGATCCGCAAAAGCGGCACCCATTTCTCGGCTTGCCTGGCTACGGCTCGATAAGTGGAGGTAGCCTGACTCTCAGCCCGGGCCTGGGCATAGATCTCAAGGGCGGATGTGCTGCCGGTATCGCCGGCAAACTCCAAAGCCGAGCGATTGATGGCATTGATCAWYWTSKCCTGWYRWWYYRRMSSGARSGYRTYMCKKKRSRKASCYRCAWGATATTCATGAGCGATGGGCAGATCCGAGAGAATCGCTGCACGGGCCAAGGATGGCAGTCGGTCAGAATATATGCGCGCGCCATAAATTTCAGCGGCGCGGTTAAGTTCGGCAGCCCACAATGCGCTCAGACGTGTCGCTCCATCGAGACAGGTGAT
>NVVY01000034.1 GCA_002749135.1 Alphaproteobacteria bacterium
TTCCCCATATCCTGTGAAGCAGAAACAGGCAGCATAAATGATAACAGGATACACCTTAACTTCGCTGCCAAACTGTTCAGACAATCAGGACCACCTCACATAGCACTATCGACTTGTGTCGATTTCAACCCAAATGACTATACTGAAACCCCAGTGGATTGTGTCGAAGACTTTTCTAAACATCTAGCTATTAAACAACATTCAGGATTACTAACTAACAATGATTACCGCGTAACATCATGGTGGAATCCTTCCACAATGAAAGTGGTAAACGACTCATTTTTACCAAGACATTACTATCAATTTTACATACATAATATAAATCTAGATGAAACTTTGTTTTGGAAAATTACGGATGAATTATTTCCCAATATTTTTTTCAATAATTCAAATTCACAAATAAAATTTTCTAATTTAGGAGTAAATGCTCCAAATATTTTTGAGTGGATTATTAAGTCATTATCATACCTAAATGATCATGCAGTTTCAGATTATCAAAAAGGCTCTCAACAATTTCAAAACTCAGCGGCTGCAAAAGGAGTAGATCTTTCTGCGGAAAGCACTAACACGCATAAATCAAAGGCTAAAATGAAAGAGCGCGACATAAGAATAGCCGGGACTACAATTAATTGTGAATGGCATTGTAAATTTAGATACGATTCCGGGCGAATTCATTTTCATATTGGACAAGACGTTTCTGAAGAAGTAAAGAAAGAAACACAGAACAAACTCATCGTGGGGTTCTTCTGTAAACACCTCACAACATAACCCATTTTTCACAAAAAATTATGTAGTAGGCTGCATGATATGTTGCGCGAGGCATTTCCTCATCTGAAGAACATACCCACAATTAACTTCTTATAATAGCTGGTGATCTAAAGACTTTTCACTCATAAAGATAACAACCTCAACCCAGTTCTCTTTTTCATCCTGTCGGGTGCACCAATTCCGTACAAAACCGGGAACTTCTTTATTTAGTCAGCCATAAAAAAGGCCCTTTTTGGAATTGATATTTTTTTGTTTTGAAGCGTGAAAGCAGTATTTCGAGCAGCCACAAAAAGATCTTCCTGAGGATCTTTCTCATATTGAAGCCGATGGCCATGGATATGGCGTTGATTTTGTCACCARYCCTGCCTTTYAGCCAGTTTCTCGAGCCGACTTTACGGTCATTCTTGCAATGGCCGATGACAGGTTTAATGGCGTTGCGCCGCTTCATGCGTTTTTTTATTGCCGGGGTGATCCCGCGCTTCCTTCGCGCCAGAATGATCGCCGTAGCATCATCTTTGATGCCGTGGCCCCGGCAACCCGGGTCAACCTGAACTTCGCGGGGTTTAATGCCCGTGAGGTGAGTGATCTGGCCAAGGACACCCTTCAGGGCATGGCCGTCATAGGGCTTGCCGTGAAGCGCCATGGCGCCGATGATAAAGTTGCTTTTGGTGGTGGTGGCATAGCTGGCCTTGCAGCCAAACTCATACTTCTTGTGGGCTTTGCCCTTGGCGATACATTCCACCTCCGGGGCGTGCCAGATGTAAAGCTTGGTCTTTGCCTTGGGGTTCAGGGTCTGGTTATAAATAATTCCTGCCTTGCCAAGATCAACGCAAGCTTCACCTGCTCGTGACGAGGATCAATGAGGTTTTCCAGACGCGGGCGAAACATGTCGTCCTGACGGTCTTTCTTCGGGTTCTTCCTGAACATAAACTGCAACCTTTTAAAGAGGGAACTTCAATTTGTTGCAGTTTACAGCATATCAAAAGCCGTGGGAATCCTTAATCTATAAGACGTTGAATGCTTTTTTAGGACCGACTAGCTAAAATCGAAGCGAATAACCCAACAATGTCAGCCATTCATGTGATTTGGTACGTGATTTGGAATAACGCCGCCTGTCACCGATGCCATGCGATTAAAAAATGGCTCGCGCGCCCGGAATGTCGTATCCGCCTGATCCTATTGCCGCCCTATTGCCCTCACGTGAAACCCCATAGAATGCCTTAGGGCCGTCATGCACGCGCATGTCACCCACAATCACTTTTATGCAACCCAAAAGCAATTAGCAGAGGCAATTCGCCACTTTTTACGAGAAAAAATTCCTAAAGAATGGCGTAAATTCCGTGATTAGGTTATAGATAACTTCCGCATAATATCACATCAAAACTTTTGGGTTTTGCAGTGAGATGTGTATAACCGGAATAAACCATGTCCCGAAAAACCATTAAGCATCTATTGGCGGGTTCCATTGTCTGGGATAATCATGGCTGTATGCCGCTCAGGCCCGGTGATGACAGCTTCCTGCCGCAGCTGGCCCGTTATCACAGGTCCGGTTTTGATGTGGTCACGCTGAATGTGGGCTTTGACGGCACGGCTTGGCAGGATAGCCCCCSGTTGTTGGCTCTGTTCCGGGGCTGGATAGACCGGAACAGCAATAAATAYMGGCTGGCCCGTTCGGTATCGGACATCAGACAGGCAAAACAATCAGGCCAGTTGGCCATTTGTTTTGACCTTGAGGGCGGTAATGCCCTGAACGGTGATATTGATATGRTCGCGCTCTATTATGACCTTGGGGTGCGCTGGATGCTGATGGCTTACAACAAAAATAATCTGCTGGGCGGCGGCTGTCTGGACCGGGACAGTGGCCTGACGGATTTTGGAGGCCGGGTCATAGATGAAATGAACCGTGTCGGCATGGTGGTCTGTTGTAGTCACGTAGGCCCGCGAACGGCGATGGATGTCATGGCGCGATCAAAACACCCGGTGATTTTTTCCCATTCGAACCCAAGTGGCCTGTGGGACCATCCGCGCAATATCAGTGATCATATGATCCGGGCCTGCGCGGAAACAGACGGGGTGATTGGCATYAATGGTATCGGGCCATTTCTGGGGGCGAATGATAACAGCGTAGCGACCTTTGTCCGTCATGTGGATTATGTGGCGCAGCTGGTGGGACCACGGCATGTGGGGCTGGCCCTTGACTATGYCTTTGACCAGAAAGAGCTATCCGACTATATTGATCAGAATCCGGACCTGTTTCCGCCCGAAGAAGGGTTTTCTGATGGTATGAAGATGGTACCGCCGGAACGGTTGGGCGATATTTTAACGGGCCTGCGTGATCTTGGCTATTCTGACGAAGATTTGCGGGCCATTGCGGGCCTGAATCATCTGCGCATTGCAGAAACCATATGGAAAGATATTATATGACCGATCAGACCCAGCAACCCCGTGTGTCCAAAGATCAAACCGTTTACGGCTGGCATGTGGCGGTTATTGTTATTGGGGTTGCGATAACCCTGCCCGCCTTTCTGATAGGGGCGGAAATCATGGGCGCGCTCGGCACACAGCAAGGGACGTATGCCATCCTCACGGGGGGCGTCATTTTGACTGTCATTGCCAGCATTTGCATTTATGTGGCGGTGTCAGAGCGACTGACCACCTATCAGCTCCTGGAGGCCTCATTCGGCAAAATGGGCAGCCGTATGGTCAGCTTTCTGATGTCCCTGACCCTGCTGGGCTGGTTCGGGGTGACGGTATCTCTGTTCGGGCAGGCGATGGCAAAATCAGTAGAGGCGGCTTTYGGCGTTCTTCTGCCGGTTGAATTTTATATTATTATTGGCACTATGGTGATGACAGCCACCACCATATATGGTTTCCATGCCATGGATATTCTCAGTAAATTCTCTGTACCTTTGATGATGCTGGTCCTGATTGCCGGGGTTTATTCCGTCGCGTCAGAATTTACATGGTCTGAAATATGGGCCGCACCGGCCAAGGTAAAGGGAAGCATTACCAGTTTTGGCGGTGCGGTGTCCATCGTGGTCGGGGCCTTTATGGTCGGTGTTGTTATCCTGCCGGATATATCCCGTTTTATTAACCGGAAAAGTCAGGTGCTTGTGGCATCGGTTGGCAGTTACGGGTCTTTTTCATCCCTGATCCTGATCATGGCGGGCCTGCCGGGCCTGATGACCGGGGAGAAAAATCTGATTACGGTGATGTTTCAATCGGGCCTTGGGGTGCCAGCCCTTATTATGATGATTTTTGCCAGTTGGACATCGAATATCAGCAATCTTTATTCCTGTGGCCTTGGCCTCACGCAGGTCATGCCACAGGTCGGAAAAATACAAATCACGATTGGGGCCGGTATCGTTGGCGGGCTTGTGGCCCTGTCCGGTATTATGGATCATCTGATTGATTTTCTGGTTCTGCTGGGGATATTCATTCCGCCGATCGCGGGAATTTATATTGCCCATTTTTTCTTTTCCTGCGGGAACAGTAAAAGAGCCGTATCATCGGCGGCGGTTATATCTTGGGTGGCGGCATCGCTTATGGCTATGGCGACCTCGTCAGACCTGTTTACACTTACCTATATTCCGGCGTTGGATTCGCTGTTGGTGGCGGTGATTTTATATGTGGTTATTGCAAAAGCTTATGCTTATTCGCTTCGCTCACAGCCATCAGGCGGCTATTGACGTCCAGCTTGCCAAACAGGTTTTTCAGGTGAAAGCGGACGGTGTTCTCCGATACCTCAAGGTGGCGCGCGATCACCTTGTCCGAATATCCCTCGGCAAGCTGGTCGAGAACCTGCTTTTCCCGGCGGCTGAGGGTGATATGAGTTTCAGGCGATTTCTCTTCGTTAAACTGATCAAGCAGATATTGGGCATGATCCTTTTCCGTGGCACCGCCGTCTTGAATATAGGCCTTGAGCAGAGGRCGGATAAAGGGGTCTTCATCAAGGATAAAYCGCACAAACCCGGATGTGCGGACAAAATKCAKCAGYTKATTGAATATTTGAAAAGCCTCTCCTGTCGCGCCGCTTTCATACAGGGCAATCGCCGATAACAGCCGGTATTTCTGGAGCGCCCGTATTTCGCCCTTTTGTTGATGGCCGTTAATTTGGGTTTTCAAGGCGGCCAAAGCATCATCATATCTTCCTTCGGCAATCAGCAGGCGGCTCAGAGCCTGAATGACGCCGTAACTTTCCCGAACCGAGAAAAATATGCCGCGATCTCTTGTATAATCCTCAAAAGTCAGGTTATTTTCCTGAACGATTTTGCGGGCTTTGGCGACCTTGCCGGCCCGGCACAGATAGCCAACCTCATTGGCCATCACCAAACGGTTCAGACGTTTTAATCCTTCTCGCCGGATATAGGATATGGCATCTTCGCTTAAATTCAGGCAGGCCCCAAGCCCCTTTTGCAGAAAGGTCAGCGCGGTAGAGGTGCTATAACCCGCCGCATAAATTTCATACCATGCTTCCCCGCCCTCCAGCCGGTGATTAATGTCCCCCAACAGGCGGGCCGCTGTGGTCAGGTCATTTTTCTCATAATGCCATTCTGCCATCAGAATATTGAGAACCAGCCTTAAATCCTTGTCCTCAATAAAATAACGCCTCAGGTTTTCCTGTACAATGGTGTAATGCTCATGGGCAATATCCAGCTTTCCCTCTGCCATGGCCACAACGCCCAGATGAACATGAATATATGTTTCCCCAAAAACTGAATGATGTATCTGGAAATGTGTAATGGCTTTGTTGCCAATTTTTATGGCTGCCGGGAAATCTCCCTTTTGCAGGTGAAAAACGCACAGGATAGTATAGACAAAACCAATTTGTATATCATCAATATGCTCAAATTTTTCGATGGACAGAATAAGGTTATTACTCATTTCTTCGGTCAGCGGCGTCCCCTCATAAACCGCAAGGGTAGAAGTTATTACCGCAAGATCATAATCCAGTGCCGCAGACTGTATCTGCGGATTATCTTTCAGATTTTGGCAGATTTTATCATAGATTTGCCGGGCATCATTCAAATGGCCGTCTTTCAGTAGAACCAACGCCCGGAGCAGACTCAGGCGCGGACGGCTGTTGATGATATGTTCGGGCAGAAGGGCATGGGCCTTGCGAATACGGCTCATACCTTCTTTATTCCACAGCAAAATGCCGCCGGCCTGCTCCAATATATCCGCTGCTTTATCCGGTTGGCCGGCAAGAAGCGCATGGCGGATGGATTGAATCACATGACCMTGATCCAGATACATTTCCGCCGCCCGCAGATGCAGGCTTTTCAGACGCTTCGGGTCTGAATGTTCCAAGTAGTAGAGCAAGGCTTCCCGGAACAGGGGGTGCAGGCGGTATGTATTTTCCCGGTCCTCCAGCGGTGTCACCAACTGGCTGAGGCTCACCATATCCGCTAAGGTGGCGTGACTGTTTGTGGTGTTTCGGATCAGGTCCGCCGTATCCGGGTCAAACTGGGTCAGGATACTGACCTCCATCAACAAGTCTTTCTGGGCGGTGGGCAGCTTGGTCAATATCTGTTCAAAGATATATTCCCGGGTATCCTGTCCGGTGCCTTTGAAGGTATCAATGATTTTTTTATGGTCACTATGTCCGGCAAGGGCGTTTTTGATCAGTTGCAGGGCAACGGGCCAGCCTTCTGTCTTTTTATTGACATTTATGAGGTCTTTTTTGGCCAGTGTTTCGCCCAAAAAGGCCTCAACTTCAAAGGGGGTGAATTTCAGGTCTGTGGTTGTGATCTGATTGACTTGCCCCTGTAATTTCAGGGAGGACAGCTGTAGGTTTTCCGTGGACCGGGTGGCGAGCACCACATGCAGGTTTTCTGGCGAATAACGCAACAGTGGGCCAAGGATGTTTTTTGCGGCCAGTGCATCCAGCTTTTCCACATCATCCAGTATCAGCACCAGCTTTGTATCCTGCTTTGCTATGGCGGATAGCAATATGCCCAGGATGGTCCGGAATGAGGTGTCCGGGTTGAATCCCGCAGGATGAAGGTCAAAAATATCTGCGGCCAGTCCCGCTGTGGCAATGGCATAGACCAGATAGGTGGCAAAAAGAGCGGGGTCATTGTCATCTTCATCAATATTCAACCATGCCACGGAAATATTTTCATCTAAAAGATTTTTGCGCCAATGGCCCAGCAATGTGGATTTTCCAAATCCGGCGGGGGCCACCAGCAAAGATAATTTCAGGTGCCGTCCGGCATTCAGCCGCCGGGTTAATTCGGCACGGTTGATAAGGGATAAATGATGGCGCAGGGGCAGTGTCTTGGTCACCGTCAGCCACGGTGGGAAGGCATCTGCTATCGTCATATCATCACGCATCTTTTTAAATTCCGCCCAGGATTAACTTGTCCATTTTTCGGTGTTTTCTGATCATAATCTAAAAAATAGGTCATAAAAGGCCATTATAGATTTCCATTACATATTACTCAATGTTTTTAGGTGTTTCCTCATGACAGAATTATATCATATGATGGATAAAATGGGGAACGTTATGCAGAGGTCTCGTTATGTAAAAAAATTGATTGTGGATAAATTTAGGGGAATTAGAGCCTTCTTAATCGCTTGTTAAACAATCAAGTCATATAACAACATAAAGATTTCTTTATGCTTGTTCTGGTGGTTATCTGCTGTTATAAGCGCGATGTATAGTGTTATTTTTTGGAAGAAAGAGAATTCATGAGCGACTTTACCGATTATAAAATTGCCGATATGTCCCTGGCCGAATGGGGCCGCAAGGAAATTAATATTGCCGAAACCGAAATGCCGGGCCTGATGGCTTTGCGGGATGAATTCGGGGCGCAGCAGCCCTTGAAAGGCGCGCGCATTGCCGGTTGCCTTCATATGACCATTCAGACAGCGGTTTTGATGGAAACTTTGATTGCCCTTGGCGCGGAAATACGCTGGTCCAGTTGTAATATCTTTTCCACTCAGGATCAGGCGGCGGCGGCCATGGCGGTGGCGAATATTCCCACTTATGCSTGGAAGGGYYTGACCGAGGAAGAATTCCTCTGGTGTATCCGGGAAACAATYGTTGGCCCAGACGGCTGGCGGCCCAATATGATWTTGGATGACGGCGGTGATCTGACGGCTATGATCTATCAGGATTTTCCGGAATTGCTGGATGATATTCGCGGTATTTCYGAAGAAACCACCACCGGCGTTCTGCGGCTTTATCAAATGGAAAAAGAGGGCACTCTGACCGTTCCGGCGATCAATGTGAATGACAGCGTTACCAAATCCAAATTTGATAATCTGTATGGCTGCCGGGAAAGCCTTGTGGACGGGATCAAGCGGGCGACGGACGTTATGGTCGCGGGTAAGGTTGCGGTTATTGGCGGTTACGGCGATGTGGGCAAGGGCTCAGCGGCCAGCCTGCGYAATCAGGGCGCMCGGGTATTGATTACTGAAATTGACCCCATCTGCGCCCTTCAGGCGGCTATGGAGGGCTATGAAGTGGTGACCATGGATGAGGCCGCCAAGGTCGGCGATATTTTTGTCACCTGTACCGGCAACAAGGACATCATCACCATTGACCATATGCGCRATATGAAGGACCGGGCYATTGTCTGTAACATCGGCCATTTTGATTCTGAAATTCAGATTGCCGCGCTGGAAAATTACCCTTGGGAAGAGGTTAAGCCACAGGTTGACGAAGTRATCTTCCCCGATGGCAAGCGTCTGATTGTTCTGGCCAAGGGCCGCTTGGTCAATCTGGGCTGCGCGACGGGTCATCCCAGCTTTGTCATGAGCGCATCTTTTACCAATCAGGTCATGGCCCAGATGGAGCTGTGGCAAAATGCAGCCAATTATGGCAATAAGGTCTACGTTCTGCCCAAGCATCTGGATGAGAAGGTCGCGGCGTTGCATCTGGACAAGCTGGGCGTTAAATTGACCAAGCTGTCTAAAGAGCAAGCTGATTATATTGATGTGAGCGTGGACGGACCGTTCAAACCGGACCATTACCGCTACTAAATTTCTTGAAATTATTAAAATCCGGGGCCTGTGTTTGAGATATAGCACAGGCCCTGAATTTATCCGGTCCTAATAACGGGTTTCCCTTTTCACAGTGATGGTTTATGATTATGGTCATAAAAAATATGTGGAAGGGTTTATGGTCACCGGGCCGTTAAAATTATTAAACAGGATTATCTCAGCCTTGACGGCAGGCATCATGTCTGCGGTGATTTTTGGTGGTGAGTTGTCTCGCGCCGCGTCGTTTTTGTCCGGTGAGCCCAATGGGGGTTATATACTGTATTTCGGCATATTTACGGCCTGTGCTTTTGCGTTGATTTTATGGATGCTGTGGGATCGGCAAAAAATCAGAAACAAGTTGCATAAGGCCGAGCAACAGAACCACCTTCATAGACTGCTTCATGAGTCTCGCCACGAGCTGTCTCTCATTTGGGATGAAAAAGGTCAGGCACCAACGTTTGACGCTCTGTGTCATTGGCTCGAAATTAATACTGAGGCCGCGGATTTAACCTGCCTGCGGGGGGAGGGCGGCGTTTTCTCTGATGCGCAGTTCGATGAATTTATGGCATGTTTGACCCGGCTTCACACAGAGGGCGTAGCCTTTCACAAGTTATTTTTTCTGAAAAATCAGAAAAGAAATATTATGGTTTCGGGAACGCCCCTGATTGAGGGTGATAATGCCCGTGGGGTTATTGTCCATTTTCGGGATGCCACATATGAGGAAAATATTGCGGCCTTTCAGAAAAAAAATATCAGCCGGATTAACAGCCAGCTTGAATTCTTTGAATCCACAAGTAACTTGATCCATTTTCCCCTGTGGGTGCGGGACAAGGATTTGAAACTGATCTGGGTCAACAAAGCCTATGTGGCCGCCGTGGAGGGCGAAAACCGGGAGCAGGTTATCACAGAGGGCCTTGAACTGGTGGCAAGTTCCCTTGGCCGTAATGCATTGGATATGGCGGCCCTGTCCAAAGACAGTAATCAGGCCCATAGCGAAAAACATTTTGTCGTTATCAAAGGCGAACGGCGGGCCGTTGATATTCATCATATTCCGATCCGGGTTGATGAAAAGCATATGGGYAGYATGGGCTATGCTCAGGATATTACCGACCTTGAAAAGGCCAGAGGCGAGCTTGTTCACCATACAGAGTCCCATTCGGAAACCCTGAACAAGCTCTCGACCGCCGTGGCAATTTTCACCTCTGGTCAGCGCCTTGAATATTATAACAGTGCTTTTAGCCGCCTGTGGCACCTGCCCGAGGAACTGTTGTTCAGCCACCCCCGGCACGGGGAAATTCTGGAGGCCATGCGCAAGGCCCGCCGCCTGCCGGAGCAGGCCAATTTCCCGGCATGGAAAGCGGAACAGCTTGAGGCCTATACCCGGCTTCTGGAACCGGTTGAGGAAATGTGGCATTTGCCGGATAATACCTCTCTCCGGGTGGTGAGCCAGCCTCACCCTCTGGGYGGKTTGCTGATCTTTTATGAGGATGTGACCGACCATTTTGCCCTTGAGCGGTCYTATAACACCCTGTTTGCGGTTCAGGAGGAAACCCTGAATAACCTGCATGAGGGGGTTGTGGTTTTTGGCATTGACGGGTGCCTGCAGCTTTATAATGAGGCCTTCACTCATATATGGGATATAAACCGCGATATGCTGGACGGSAACCCCCATGCGGGCGATGTGATGGCGGCCTGYGCCAATAATTATGGCAAYAGCGCTCAGATGGAGGCGTTGACAGACTTGATTGTAGGGGGGGAAGCTAAAAAATCTTCATCTTCCGGGCAGTTGAAAAGACAAGGCGGCAGTGTCTTGAATTATTCGGCGGTGCCTCTGCCCGACGGGGCCATGCTGATCACCTTCATTGATGTATCTGACAGCTTTGCCATTGAACGGGTATTGCGTCAACGCAATCAGGCTCTGGAAGAAGCTGATAAAATCAAGGCGGATTTTCTGGCTCATATGTCCTATGAATTGCGTACGCCTCTCAACAGTATCATTGGCTTCTCCGAACTATTGCAAAAAGAATATCAGGGGCCGCTGAATGATGTTCAGCATGAATATATGCATAGTATTCTCTCGGCCTCTGGACAGCTTCTTGAAYTGTTCAACGATATTCTTGATCTATCRGTCATTGAGGCYGGGGGCCTGACGCTGGATATTGACGAGTTTGAATTACCGGACGTCCTCGCTCAGGTCACGGCCCAGCTTCAGGAACGGATCACGGCCAAGGATATTGACTTGATTTGTGACTATGACAAGGATTTGAAACCGGTCTGGGGCGATGTCAAACGCATACAGCATACTATCTATAACCTGCTSAGYAATGCGGTGAAATTTACCCCGTCCCTGGGCGTGATTACTCTAAGCGTATCACAGGATGACCAGAATTATATCATCGCCGTCAAGGACAGTGGTGTGGGGATAAAATTCGATGAAATCAGCCGGGTATTYGARAAATTCTTCACCGGYAGTAATGTSCATRAKGGRCAGGGGGCCGGTCTTGGCCTGTCTCTGGTCAAGAGCTTTGTTGACTTTCACGGCGGCAAGATTGATGTGCAGTCAAGCCTGAAYGTGGGGACGGAAATCACCATAAACATGCCCATYCGGGTTGGCATGGATGCCCAGATCAGCATGGTCAGTGAATAATGACGATGCCCGATGTTATAGCAGAATTATCYCTGCCGGATATTGGGGCCACGGAACGCTTTGCCGCGCGRATAGCACCGTTGCTTGGGCCGGGGGATGTGGTGGCACTGGACGGGGCATTGGGGGCGGGAAAGACGGTGCTGTGCCGGGCTATTATTCAGGCATTGGGCTATAGCGGCGATGTACCAAGCCCGACCTTCACGCTGTTACAGATATATGACCTTAAATGTCCGGTCTGGCATATGGACCTCTATCGCCTTGAAAAGCCGGAGGAAGCCTTTGAACTGGGTATCGAAGAGGGGTTCGAGACGGCGGCCTGCCTGATCGAATGGCCATCAAAATTGGGGCCTTATCTGCCGCCGGGYTTYCTSACYTTRCGGCTTGAACATGGGGCGGATTCAGGGACACGGAAATTGACCATCATCGGCGATGATACATGGGCGCAAAAAGTGCGGGGAATTGTCTGAATGTCGAACCGGAATGATCTTATMAYAAATTTTCTACAGCGGCATGGCTGGGGACAGGCAGMGCGCAAACCGCTGGCGGATGATGCGTCTTTCCGCCGCTATGAGCGGCTGACACGCGCGGGAGAAAAGGCCATACTCATGGACGCCCCGCCGGAATTTGAGGATGTTCGCCCTTTTGTTGCGATCGCTTGCCATTTGCAAAAATACGGCCTTGCCGCCCCGGAAATATATGCTGAGGATGTGGGAAATGGTTTTCTGTTGCTGGAGGATATGGGCGATGCCCTGTTCGCGGCGGCCATTGCGGCGGACCCGGCGCAGGAGAAACCCTTATATGGGCTGGCTCTTGACGGCCTTATCCATCTGCATAAGGCCCCACTGCCGGATAATGTGGCCCCCTATGATGAGGCTTTGTTGCTGACTGAACTGGCCCTGTTTGTGGACTGGTATATGCCGTCACTGGACGGTAGAATTCTGCCGGCGGCGAACAGGGATGATTTCCTGAAATTATGGCAGGATATTCTGACCCCGGYCACGGGCGGGGCCGCCTGCCTGACCCTCAGGGATTACCATGCGGAAAATCTGATGCTTCGGGACGGGCAGACAGGGCTGGCACGGCTCGGGCTTCTGGATTTTCAGGATGCGGTCATCGGCCATCCGGCCTATGATCTGGTCTCCCTGTTACAGGACGCCCGGCGCGATGTTTCCCCGGCACTGGAACTGGATATGCTGGACCGCTATATCAGTGAAACAAAACAAAATGCGCAGGATTTCCKGCGCGCCTATGCCATTTTGGGGGCGCAGCGCAACGCCAAGATCATCGGCATTTTCACCCGGCTGTATCTTCGGGACGGCAAAGCATCYTACCTTGATAAAATCCCAAGGGTMTGGGCCTTGCTGGARAGGGATTTAGMGCATCCGGAACTGGCACWGATCAAACAATGGATGGACAGGCATATCCCGCCTGAAACCCGCACAGGCTCTTTCACGCCAAAACCGTTCATGCCGCAAAAGGCCATGATWTTGGCGGCGGGTCTGGGYCARCGCATGCGGCCCCTGTCGGCGGCCTGTCCCAAGCCTTTGATCACGGTTGCGGGCAAGGCTTTGCTGTCCTATTCGCTGGATGGCCTTTGCGCTGCCGGGGTGCGGGATGTGGTGGTTAATATCCATTATCTGGCGGATCAGATGACGGAATATACCCGTGGCTATTATGATCACCGCCTGAATATCRCCCTGTCCGATGAGCGGGCGGCGCTGATGGATAGCGGCGGCGGGGTTAAAAAGGCACTGCCACTYTTGGGGGAGGGGGCTTTTCTGCTGTTGAACAGTGA
This sequence comes from Alphaproteobacteria bacterium, assembly GCA_002749135.1. Classification (GTDB taxonomy): domain Bacteria; phylum Pseudomonadota; class Alphaproteobacteria; order Sphingomonadales; family Emcibacteraceae; genus Paremcibacter. The sequence goes on from NVVY01000034.1 coordinate 13,200, forward strand.
TATGATCTGGCGGGATGGWYCCCGGCCCATGCTGCACCGGATGCAGGCGGCATGGCGGCCGGATGRSATGGATATTCTGATGCTGCTCATTCCSCGCGSYGSSGCCTTTGGCTTTGACGGGGCGGGGGATTATCACCGGGCGGATGACGGCAGGCTCCGSGCGCGCGGCACAGATGCCAATGCGGATTATATTTATGGCGGCATTATGATGATGACGGATAAGTCTTTTGACGATACGCCGAATGGGCCCTTTTCCCTGCGCATGCAATTTGACCGGGCCGAGAAAAAAGGCCGTTTATATGGTATCATTCATGACGGGGACTGGTATCATGTGGGCACGCCCGATGCCCGGGACGCGCTGGAGGRAATATTCACCACATGCCAAGGCGACTAGGAAAAGCACCGGAGATATATACGATCCCGYCSCATATATCCTTTGTGGATGGGTTGGCGCGGGGGATATTTGACCGGTACGGCCATGATCCGCTGATCTTGAGCGATATATTGATCTTGCTCCCCAACCGGCGGGCGGTACGGTCTCTGCGAGAGGCCTTTTTGCGCAACGGCGGCGGCAGGGCGTTAATCCTGCCGCGCATGGAACCCATCGGCGATGTGGATGAGGATGAGCTGTTCCTGTCCGGCGATTTGCCGCAGGATACGCGGGGCATGGATATGGCGCCGCCGATCCCCGGCCCCATGCGTCAGATGCTGTTGATGACCATCATAGATCGTTGGTACAAGCGGCGCGGCGAGGACAGGCCGGAYGCCGCCCAATGCGCCCTGCTGGCACAGGCMTTGGGCCAATTTCTGGATCATGTTCAGACAGAGGGCCTGGACTTTCGGGGTCTGGACAAGCTGGTGCCKRASGCCTATGCCGCSCAYTGGCAACAGACGCTGGACTTCCTGAAAATYCTGACCGAACATTGGCCGGATATTCTGGCYACCACGGGCTATTGYGATGCRGCGGCCCGGCGGGGYGAKCTYTTGGCGGGCTTGCGCCAGAAATGGCTGGATCATCCRCCYAYGCRYCCGATCATTGCGGCGGGGTCCACGGGTTCCATYCCGGCSACRGCRGACCTTCTGGCGGTTGTCGCCCGCCTGCCGAAGGGTATGGTACTGYTGCCCGGCCTTGACCGGCATATGGATGCGGACAGCTGGGAACTGCTCGGCGATACCCAYCCACAGGCGACYATGAAACATYTGCTGTCTGTGATTGGCGGCACCCGGGAAATTGTCGAAGACTGGACCGGGGCGGGGGAAGCCGCGCCCGAAAGGCTGGCCCGGGGTCATCTGTTGCGTGAGGTTATGCGCCCTGCCGAGACCACCGATCAATGGCGTGAGCTTGATTTGGATTTAGAGATGGCGGCCCGGGACTTTATGCGTCTTGACGCCCCTGGCCCCCGGGAAGAGGCGGGCATGATTGCTCTGATGTTGCGCGAAGTGCTGGAAACAGAAGGCCGAACAGCGGCCCTGATCACGCCGGACCGGCAACTGGCCCGGCGGGTGGCCGGGGAATTGAAACGCTGGGACATCCTCATAGATGACAGCGCTGGCATTCCCCTGTCCAACAGCCCGGCCGGTCTTTTTCTGCGGTTAACGGCGCAGATGGTGGCCGATAAACTGTCGCCGGTGTCCCTGCTGTCAGTGTTGAAACATCCCCTGTGCGCGGGYGGGCAGGCGGTGGGGRRATTCCGCAGGATGGTCCGCCTTTTGGAAGAAAAGACCCTGCGCGGCCCCCGTCCGGTGGGCGGATGTGACGGCATGGCGCTGGCGGTGACAGAAAATGCGGRCCTCAAGGACTGGTGGGACGGGTTGGCGGATATTATCACCCCCTTTGAACAGGTGATGGCGCAGGCCGAAATGCCTTTCGCGGAAATACTGATCAGCCATGTGGAGATGACGGAGAGGTTATGCGCCACTTCTGACCGGGCGGGCGAGGCGCGTCTGTGGCGGGGGGACGCGGGTGAGGAAGCGGCYAAATTGATTGAGGGCCWGCATCAGGCGGCCCCCACCCTGCCGCATCTGAAGCCAGAGAGCTATCCSGCCTTGCTGGAGGTWTTCATGTCTGGTCTGACCGTYCGGCCCAAATATGGCCAGCATCCGCGCCTGAATATCTGGTCGCCGCTGGAGGCCCGCCTGCAACATACCGACCTTGTCATACTGGCGGGGTTGAATGAGGGCACATGGCCGCCGGAGCCACAGCCCGACCCGTGGATGAGCCGCCCCATGCGCGCGGATTTTGGCTTGCCGTCCCTGGAGCGGAAAATCGGCCTCAGCGCCCATGATTTTGTACAGGCGGCATCGGGGGCAAAGGTGGTGCTGACCCGGGCGGAAAAAGTGGACGGCACGCCCACAGTAAAATCCCGCTGGCTCAGCCGTCTGGACGCCATCGCGCCGGATATGGCCAAGATGACCGATATGTCCCATTGGCTCGACTGGTATTCTGCCCTTGATCGCCCGGACCGGAAGGTTGACATTACGCCGCCCAAACCGACGCCGCCGGTGACGGTGCGCCCGCGCCAATTATCGGTAACCCGGATCGAAAAATGGATGCAGGACCCCTATAGCATCTATGCGCGTCATATCCTGAAACTAGCCCCCCTTGATCCATTGGATGCGGACCCCGGCGCGGCGGACAAGGGGACCATCATTCATGATGCCCTTGATGACTTTATGACGAAATACCCTGAATTTTTGCCCGAGGATGCGGTGGAAAAACTCATTGATATTGGCCGGGTGAAATTTGAAAAACATCTGGACCGCCCGCAGGTTCGCGCCTTCTGGTGGCCACGCTTTGTGCAGGTGGCTGAATGGTTCGTGGATCATGAAAAGACGCTCCGGCTTAACTCAAAAACTGTCGCAACAGAAGTCAGCGCGCAGAAAATCTTTGACCTGCCCGGCGGCCCCTTTACCCTGACCGCCAAGGCCGACCGTATCGACCTTATGAGCGATGGCAGTTACAGCATCATAGATTACAAGACCGGGCAAAGCCCCACCGCCCGCAAGCTCCATGCGGGCTATGCGCCGCAGTTGCCGCTTGAGGGGCTGATGGCCGCAAGCGGTAATTTCAAGGGCCTTGCCGCCGCCCCGGTCAGCGACCTGTCCTATTGGCAGTTAAAAGGCGGGGCGTTGGTGGCCAAAATTACCGCATTCAATAGTACAAGCCGGACCAAAATGGATGTGGCGGCGGTGATTTCTGCCGCTCATGACGGGCTTGTGCGGTTGGTGACCAGCTTCGACATGTCAAAGACGCCCTATCTGAATAATCCGCGCCCCGATAATATGGGCTACGGCGAATATGACCATCTGGCCCGCACCAAAGAATGGCAGGGCAATGACCTGAGCGACAGCGAACCTGCTTTGGCAAAAGGGGAGGAGACATCATGACGTCACCRACGCTTRAGCAAARYCAGGCCTCTGATCCGGCGGCCTCTGTTTGGGTAGAAGCCTCGGCSGGGACSGGCAAGACCTTTGTCCTGACCAACCGGGTGCTGCGGCTTTTGCTGAAGGAAGTTCTGCCGGAGCACATATTATGCCTGACCTTCACCAAGGCGGCGGCGGCGGAGATGGCCAACCGGGTCAATGAACGGCTTGGCAAATGGGTCGCCTGTGACCGGCAACTGCTTTGCGCGGAACTGCAAAGCCTGACCGGACATATGCCAACTGAAGATGAGCAGGACCACGCCCGCAAGCTGTTCGCCCGGGTGCTGGAGGTGCCGGGGGGCTTGAAGATTCAGACCATTCATGCCTTTTGCCAGTCCCTGCTGGGTCGTTTCCCGCTGGAAGCCGGGATCGCGCCCCATTTTCAGGTCATGGACGAGCGCACAACGCTGGAACATCTGTCCCGCGCCCGTGACGGTGTTTTGACCGAGGCCCTGCCAGAGATTAATCCGGCACTGGCCCAGGCTTTGTCCCATATTTCCCACAAGGTGACGGAAAATACCTTTGCCGATTTGATCCGGGAACTGATCGGTCAGCGAAGCGGGTTGGAGCGTATGATGCGCCGTTTCGGGACAGTGGACCGGGCGGTCCGGGCCATGGAAAAGATGCTGGGCTTGCCAACCGCCGATGATCGGGACAGTATTTTGCAGGCTGCCTGCATGGCAGAAAATTTTGACGGCGCGGGATTGCGTCAGGCCGTGGAAGCCCTGCTCACAGGTAGCGCGGCCAATCAGAAGGTGGCGGCAGTGATGGCCCATTGGCTGTCAGAGCCGGAAAGCCGCTGTGCGGATTTTCAGAAATACCGGGATKTMTTCCTGACCAAAGACGGSGGCATTCGCARACATCTTATGGTCAAGYCGGTGGYYGATGCCAACCCGGCGGCCTTTGCKGCCATGACGGCGGAGGCCGAACGGCTGTGCCGGCTTGAGGAAAATCTGAACCTGCTGACCCTGCGGGACAATAGCCGGGCGTTGCTGACCATGGGGGCGGCCATGATGGCGGCYTTCAGGGACAGCAAGACCCGTCACGGGGTGATGGATTATGATGACCTGATCCTCAATGTCACCGCCCTGATTGGCCGGGCGAGYATTGCCGACTGGATACTTTATAAGCTGGACGGGGGTATAGATCATATCCTCATTGATGAGGCACAGGATACCAACCCGGAACAATGGCAGGTGATCAAAACGCTGGCCAATGAGTTTTTTGTTGGCGAGGGACAGCGGCAGGGCCCGCGCACTATYTTTGCGGTTGGYGATGTGAAGCAGTCYATCTATTCYTTTCAACGGGCGGACCCCAGAGAATTTGTTGACGGGCGGCATCTGTTTCAGAAAAAGGCAACTGACGCAGGCCATRATTTCCATAATGTAAGCCTWGCCCTGTCGTTCCGTTCCACGGCGGCGGWCCTGTCGGCGGTGGACCRGGTRTTTGAGYCRCCCSWRCRCCGTATGGCCATTTCCTTTAGTGAGGARATWATCCTGCACCGGCCTTCYCGYAGCKGTCAGGCGGGACTGGTGGAAATCTGGCCYGTTGAAAAGGCCGYAGAAACACCYCCTGATGAGGATTGGGCGCCGCCRATCATTCAACAGCCCGCYCATACYCCYGAAATGGCSTTGGCCAAAAAYATCGCGGACCGGATWGCAGGCTGGATCAAGGGTCAGGARATGCTGCCCGCCCGGGGCCGTTCGATCCGGGCCGGRGATATTATGATCCTTGTGCGGCGGCGGACAAAATTTGATGAYTTTATGATCCGGGCGTTAAAGGCRCGCAAYATTCCGGTYGCCGGGCAGGACAAGATGCTGCTTAGCGATCAGATYGCGGTCATGGACCTYGTGGCCGTGGGCAAYTTTGTYCTGCTGCCGGAGGATGACCTGACCCTTGCCGTGGTGCTGAAAAGCCCGCTTATCGGCTTKARCGAGGAACAGCTYTATGATYTGGCCCATGGGCGGCGGGGTAGCCTGTGGTCGACTTTGCGTGATCGTCGTGCGGAATTTGCTAAGGCCCATGATTTTCTTATGGCCTGCCTGAATTATGCTGACACCGCGCCGCCCTTTGAATTTTACAGCCATCTGYTRACCGGYCTTGGCGGGCGGGAAAAGCTGCTGGCCAGACTGGGGGCAGAGGCCAATGATCCCATTGATGAATTCCTGCAACTGGCCATGGGCTATGAGGTCAATAATATTTCCGCCTTGCAGGGCTTTCTGAGCTGGCTTGACCGGGGCGATGTGAATATCAAGCGCGATATGGAGCAGGGGCAGGATCAGGTGCGGATCATGACCGTTCACGGGGCCAAGGGGCTTCAGGCCCCGGTGGTCATCCTGCCTGATACGTGTCAGGTGCCCAAAAAGGGGGCGGCGTTATTATGGGCCGGTGATAAAGAGCAAGAKGGCCCGCTGCTTTTCTGGCCCGGCAATAAGCAATTTGAACTGGGCCCGCTGGAGGCTGCGCGGGCAGAGATAAACCTGATCCGGGACCGGGAGTATCTGCGGCTGCTCTATGTGGCCATGACCCGGGCGGAGGACAGGCTCTATATCACCGGATGGGAAGGCAAACAGACCCGCAGTGAGACCTGCTGGTATGATCTGATCACAACCGCTTTGGCAGAGATGCCGGATGTGGTTGCCGGTGATGAGGATAAGGACGGTTATCTGTTGCGCTTGACGTGTGTGGGGGACAAGAAGATTTCTGAAAAAATTACCGGGGGCGGGCGAACCGGGGCGGAAAAGCCGCTACCAGAGTGGGCGCGGGCCATGCCGATGGCGGAACCGGCMCCGTCCCGGCYCTTAAGCCCGTCCCGCCCGGTGGAGGATGAACCGGCAGTGGTCAGCCCGCTCAAGGCCGTATCACAGCGGGACAAGGATCATCAGCGATACCATCGGGGGCGGCTTATTCACCGTCTGCTGGAAATTCTGCCCGATATGGCGGCGGGGGAACGGGAACAGGCGGCGCGGCATTTTCTGAGCCATAAGGCCCACGATCTTGTCCCCACGGATATTGACCGGATTATCCATCAAATCACAGAAATTCTGACCACGCCTGAATTTGCCGAAGTTTTTTCACCCCACAGCMGGGCGGAGGTGTCTATTGTCGGGCTGGCGGGYRCTCAYCCGGTGTCGGGACAGGTGGACCGGCTTGTGGTGCGGGACCAAGACATATTGATCATTGATTACAAGACCAATCGCCCGCCGCCAAAGGACGCACAGGATGTGCCGCCCCTCTATTTGCGTCAGATGGCGGCTTATCGGGCGGTTTTGGCCGATATTTATCCAGGCAAGGCCATCAGGTGCTTGTTACTCTGGACGGATGTGGCCCGGCTGATGGAATTGCCGCCGGATATGCTGGACCGGATTAAATTTTAGGGTCTTTGCGTTCTTTCCCTTGACGGACGCGGGACGGCTTCCTACATTTGGCAGGAAGATATATTTTGGATAAGGATTTAAAAAATGAGTGTGATTAAGGTTACGGACAGCGAATTTCAGGAAAAAGTATTAAATTCCGACAAGCCGGTATTGGTGGATTTCTGGGCGGAATGGTGCGGGCCGTGTAAACAGATTGCCCCGATTCTAGATCAGATTGCCGATGAGATGGGCGACAGCCTGACCGTGGCCAAGATGAATATCGACGAAAACCCCAACAGCCCCACCAGCTATGGCGTGCGCAGCATCCCGACTATGCTGTTGATCAAGGGCGGCGAAGTGGCGGCCATGAAAGTAGGCTCCTGTTCCAAGTCTGACCTTGAAAGCTGGATCAAGGACAATAGCTAGAATTTATAGTAATATTGCCCTGTGAAGTAATATAAACGCGGCTTTTTAGCCGCGTTTATTTATGGGTGATATATCAATATAGAAGGCTCAATCAATGCCCAGTATCTTGTGGCTTTGCAGGCTGAGGCACCATTGGGGGTGGTTCAGGCAGTAATCAACGGCGGCTTTGGTATGGTCTACGCCCGCTTCATCAAGGGGTTGCAGGTAAAAATAGCGGAAATCCATATGGGCCACATCCTCGGGCCGGATAGCATCTTGCGGAAAGACCAGTTTTAATTCATCGCCGCTGGTCTGGATAAATTTATCCAGCCGCTTTGGGCTGATGCAAATCCAGTCCAGCTCCGGCGGGCAGGGCAGGCTGCCGTTGCTTTCCACCGCCACCTCGAACCCCTGTTCCTGAAACGCCCGGATCAGGGGTGGGTCAAGTTGCATCAATGGTTCGCCGCCCGTGCAGATGACATAGGGCTTGCCGCCCTGTCCCCGCCAYAGTGCTTTTACGGCCTGTGCCAGATTCTCGGGTGAAGTGAATTTGCCGCCATTCTGGCCATTGGTGCCCAGAAAATCCGTATCACAAAAAGAGCAGTCGGCCTCTGCCCGGTCCGCTTCCCGTCCGGACCAGAAATTACAGCCGGCAAAGCGGCAGAAGACCGCCGGGCGGCCCGTATGATGGCCCTCGCCCTGCAGGCTGTAGAATATTTCCTTGACGCTATAGGTCATTGGTAGGCCACCGGGTCAACCTCCCCCGCCTCGCGAAAGCCCTTCAGCCGTAAATGACAGGCATCGCACTGCCCGCAGGAGGCCCCGTTCGCCGCCGGATCRTAACAGCTKGTGGTCAGGCCGTAATCCACGCCGAGCGACAGGCCCCGGCGCACAATATCCGCYTTGGTCATATCAATCAGCGGGGTATGKATTTTGATGGCCTGCTCRCCCTCAACCCCGCTTTTAGTCGCCAGATTGGCCATTTTCTCATAGGCGGCGATATACTCCGGGCGGCAATCGGGATAGCCGCTGAAATCAAGGGCATTGACGCCAATGAAAATATCGCTGGACCCCTGCGTTTCCGCAAAAGCCAGAGCAAAGGACAGGAAAATAGTATTGCGGGCCGGAACATAGGTTACCGGAATAYCATGGGACATATCGGCGCTATTGCGGCCCTTTGGCACCGCAATATCATCGGTCAGGGCCGACCCGCCAAAAACCCGCAGGTCAATATGGGCAGTTACATGGTTGGTGATTCCCATGCTTTGGGCAACACGAGCGGCCGCGGCAAGCTCCTGTGTATGGCGTTGGCCATAATCAAAGCTTAAGGCCACCACGTCATAGCCCTGTTGCTGTGCGATAGCCACGCAAGTGGTGGAATCCAACCCGCCGCTCAGCAACACGACGGCTTTCTTGGTCTTGGTCATATTTTATCTTCTTTAATCTTTGTCCTTGTAATTCACATAGCCGAAAACTAAGTATAGTGCCAGTATTTAAGGAGAAAGATATGCCCCTGCCCACAGCAGCCCCCCGTAAAGCCCTGCATACCCGCACCATCACATGTGATGGTTTCGCGCGGGAAGACGGCCTGTGGGATATTGRGGCCCGCATGGAAGACATCAAACATTATACCTTTGACAATAAATTCCGGGGCAAGGTGGATCCGGGCGAACCGCTCCATGAAATGTATCTGCGTCTGACCCTCAATGATGACCTGGAGGTTATGGATGTGGCGGCGGATATTGACCATTTCCCCTTTCAGGGCTGTCCCAAAATCGCCGTGGATTACCGGAAGTTAATCGGGGTCAAGATCGGGGTCGGTTGGCGGCGGGCAATTAATGAACRGCTTGGCGGCAAGCAGGGCTGTACTCATCTGACGGAGCTGTTGCCCGTGTTGGCCACGGTGGCGATTCAGACCATGATGCCGGAAATCATACGCCGCCGCCGGGAAGAAGCCGAAGCCGCCGGAGACGGCGCCCCGAAAATGCGCCCGCCCATGCTCGACAGYTGTCACAGCTGGGCCTCGGATAATCCAATCGTCAAGGAATTTGCTCCCGATTATTACACGGGAGATTAATCCTCTGGCTCTTCCAGCCTGTGATTGTTCAGATGGGTGACGARSGTWTCTTTTTCTTTCCGGATGCGGGATTTCGTGGTTTTCTTCTGACCGAATTTCGCCCGGTTTTCGCTGGCCTGTGCCGCTTTCTTTTGCCGAACAAGTRTTTTTTTGGCCCGGTTGAATTTGATAATATTACCYATGATATGCCCTTTGTGGTTATTTRGATTATAGCGYAAGTTCACCTTGTTTATCAAGGCACGACCTGATAAGAACAAAAGGGAAACTTTTACGGGATTTGCCTCATGAAAGAGAAAGATACGCGGCCCCTGAAAACAGAGGGCGGCATCGCCTTTAAGCTACAATCGGACTTCAGCCCCTCCGGTGATCAGCCACAGGCGATTGAGAAGCTTGTGGCCGGTATTAATAAYGGGCTGATTGATCAGGTTCTGCTGGGGGTAACCGGGTCTGGCAAGACCTATACCATGGCGCAGGTCATTGAACGGACTCAGCGGCCCGCCATCATCATGGCCCATAACAAGACCCTGGCCGCCCAGCTTTACGGCGAGATGAAATCCTTCTTCCCGGATAATGCGGTGGAATATTTTGTGTCCTACTATGACTATTATCAGCCGGAGGCCTACGTGCCGCGTTCGGACACCTATATCGAAAAAGACGCCAGCATCAATGAGCAGATTGACCGTATGCGCCATGCGGCAACCCGGTCKGTRTTTGAGCGTGACGATGTGATTATCGTCGCCAGCGTGTCCTGTATTTACGGTATGGGCTCGCCGGAAACCTATCTTGAAATGACYATCCCCTTTGAAGTGGGYATGATGATMGATCAGCGCGATCTGCTGCGCCGGATGGTGGAATTGCACTATAAACGCAACGATAATTTCTTCAAGCGCGGCAGCTTCCGGGTGCGCGGCGATGTGATAGAGGTCTTTCCCGCCAGTTTTGAGGACCGGGCYATCCGTCTTGATTTCTTTGGTGAYGAACTGGAAGCCATCATCATGTTTGACCCGCTAACCGGTGAAAAACTTCATAATGTAGAACGGACCAAGCTCTATGCCAACAGCCATTATGTGACCCCCGGYCCGACCCTGCAACAGGCCCGRAAAACCATCAAGGCAGAGCTTGACTGGCGGYTGAAAGAMTTGCAAGAGCAGGGCAAGATACTGGAGGCGGYGCGGCTGGAGCAACGTGCAAAGCTAGACCTTGAAATGATGGCGGCCACGGGTAGTTGCGCGGGGATTGAAAACTATTCCCGGCATCTCACGGGGCGCGCACCRGGYAGCAACCCGCCCACATTGTTTGAATATCTGCCGGRCAATATGCTCTTGTTCGTCGATGAAAGCCATGCGAGTGTGCCGCAAATCGGGGCCATGAGCAARGGCGATTTYGCCCGTAAAAGCACCCTGTCCGACTTTGGRTTCCGCCTGCCGTCCTGYATTGATAATCGGCCYYTGAAGTTTGAGGAATGGGATCGTCTGCGCCCGCAAACGGTCTATGTCTCGGCCACGCCGGGCAARTGGGAAATGGAACAGACRGGCGGYGAATATATCGAGCAGGTGATCCGCCCCACGGGGCTTATCGACCCGCCGTGCGAGATTAAACCGGTGGAAACACAGGTGGATGACCTGTTCCATGAGGCGCGGGCGACCATTGAAAAAGGTTACCGGGTTCTGGTCACCACCCTGACCAAACGCATGGCTGAGGATTTGACCGAATATCTCCATGAGAACGGCCTGAAGGTGCGCTATATGCATTCGGATATTGATACGCTGGAACGGATCGAGATTATCCGTGATCTGCGCCTTGGCACCTTTGATATTCTGGTGGGTATTAACCTGCTGCGGGAGGGGCTGGACATTCCGGAATGTGGCCTTGTGACCATATTGGATGCGGATAAGGAGGGGTTTTTGCGCTCGGAAACCTCATTGATTCAGACCATTGGCCGGGCGGCGCGCAATGTGGATGGCAAGGTGATTCTCTATGGGGACAAGATCACTCGCAGCATGAAGGCGGCGCTGGATGAAACAGAYCGGCGGCGGACAAAACAGAAGGCCTATAATAAARAGCATGGCATCACCCCGGAAAGCATCAAGAAATCCATCGGTGATATTATCCAAAGCACGGCCGAGGGCGATCACGTTCTTGTGCCGCTTGATGTGGACGGCAACCATATGGTGGGCCATAACCTAAAGGCCTATATCGCCGACTTGGAGAAACAAATGCTGGAGGCCGCMGGRAACCTTGAGTTTGAGGAAGCCGCCCGCCTGCGTGATGAGGTTAAACGGCTGGAAGACCACGAGTTGGGCATTACGGCGGRACATCCTGYYRRMAAKYATWKGKMSKSYRRSCRWWWKWSMKSWRGSYSMAMWRSAGGMARGYCCRSWRCMSGCMARYMCSGCCGCAAAAGCAACAAGTCGACCCCGCGAAAATTCTAAATTTTCACATTGATTTCATAGCCGCCACGCAGTATATCTTCGGCAACGGTATTGTATTTCAATGCCGGAATGTGGCGCAGTCTGGTAGCGCACTTCGCTGGGGGTGAAGGGGTCGCAGGTTCGAATCCTGTCATTCCGACCAAATAAAATCCCGTTAATTCAATGAGTTAACGGGATTTTTCTTATTCGGAATTTAGGCGTTTTCACGTTTCTTGGGTGCAACTTGGGTGCAAATCAAAATTTACATTTTCTTCTAATTCGAGGAAATAAGCGTTAAGCCCTTGAATTACTGTACTTTCTCCGTCTGGGATGTATTGAGCGTATCCTTCGGTAATTTCAAGACTTCCAGAGGCCTGGTGTAAGGGGACACTTGTTATTGCAGTAACGGGATATGGGGGGATTATGTGGGATATCGTGGGATGTTATTGGATTTAAAGGGCTTTTTAGGGGCTGTTTAAATAAGTGAAAAAATTTTGGTTTTTGCAGTAGATGTTATTTTTCGGGTTTTCCGTCACTTGAATTTGCAGTGCATCGTCACCGGCAATGTGCTGATCATAAGGTTCTGCTGGCCCATATTACTCTGCCGACAACTTTGATGTTGTTCAGGTCTTTTTCGCGGATGTGGATTTTGTCGTAGGCGGGGTTATCGCTTTTGACGATCAGGCCACCGCTCATGTCCAGCTGTAGGCGTTTTACGATAAGATGATCATCCAAGCGGACAACGTAGATTCCTTCGCGGGGAATCAGTTTTCCGGGGGCAAGCCCCATGTTGATGGTAAAGCGGTTCCCATTTTTTTCCTTGTAACTGAACATATCAAGCAGGAGGGTTTCGCCGTCACGTATGGTTGGTTCCATGCTATCGCCTTCTGCGGCTTGGCTATAGGCGTCAATATCCATTTTCCTCCCTTTCGGAGAATCGTCACAAGAGAGGGAATTATAAATGAAAAAGCCTGAATATAAAGACCTGTTTATTGCCGAGATCGACTGTGAAGGTAGATTGCGGGGTTTAAGTCCGGCCCATGTTGAAGTATTGGCCCATAGTATCGAAGAACATGGGCAACAGACACCGGTTCTGGTCAGAAAAAACGGCAGTGGTCAGGGTTTTAAGCTGATGGCCGGAGCGCACCGGATCAAGGCAATGCTGTCGGTGGAAAGGCAGATAGTTTCTGCCAAGATTTACAGCAATATTTCCGACACGGAAGCCCGGCTGATCGAGATTGATGAAAATCTGTTTCGTCATGAGTTAAACGCACTGGACCGGGCGGTTTTTCTGGCGGAACGAAAAGCCATTTATGAGGAGATGTATCCCGAAACAAAAGCGGGTGTGGCAGGTGGAAAGGCCACGAAGTCAACAAACGAAATGTTTTCGTTTGTTGAGGAGACAGCGAAAAAACTGGGCCTGTCCGGGCGATCCATTGAACGGGCGGTGCGGATTGCCACCAAGATCAGTCCCGAGATGCGCAAGCGGTTGAGTGATGCCGGATATATCAAGGAAGGGGAGCTTTATAATTTAAGCCAGCAGAAGCAAGATATTCATGGTCAGATTATTGACCTGATATTAGCCCCGGATAGCGGGCTGAATGTAAAATCAGCGGCGGACCAGATTACAGGCAAGCAGAAGAACTCGCCTGATGACACATATAAGCAATATCACAAGTTGATGGATGTCTGGTCGAGAACCGAGACCAAGGCCCAAAAATTATTTCTTGAATTTTTGAAGGGACAACCATCATGAAAAACGCCCCGGAAATGCCGTTAAATATCGAAAATTCATCCCTTGAGATGCAAGAGTTTTACACTGCTGCCGAAATTGCCAACCTGAAATTGCCGATGGTTCCAACGACGAAGCGTGGCGTCAATAAAATGTCGGATGATAACAACTGGCATGACCGGAAAAATATGGCCGGTGCGTCATTGGTACGGCGTATGTATGTATTAATCGAAAAGAGAGGGCAGTCCGATGAGCAAAGCCAGAGCACGTGAGCGCAAGAAAAAAAGATTAGCCCGAGCGCATGAGACAGGCGCAGGCACTATCCCCGCTACCGTCGCAGAGCAGAAACATAATACGGGAAAATTTAACGCTCAATTAAACAAAGGCGGCAAAGGCGGGGGCGGTAAGAACATTCCCAACTTGGCAGCCTCTAGCCGCGGTGCTGCGCGGTCTGGCTAAGGCACGAACGCCGTCACGCATTATCCCGCTTACTTTTTTCCAAAAACCCCGTAATCTACCACAGGTTACAGGCGGTAATTTTTGTGATATACTAAAACTTAAAGCTCAACTCTACACCATAGTGCCGTTGTGAGCCGGGGTGGTTAAAGGAACCACCGAATTCTGGTGCTGGTATCACCTCTTCGAGATATTTTTCATCTGTCAGATTTGAGACAAAACCCATCAGGGACCAGTTTTTGCCTACAAAACCACCGCGTAAATTCACGGTGTAATATGAATCACGCCGTGCGTTTGAGAAATCAGCGGTCCCCAGGCCACCGGCACCGGTGCCAAATCCGAGTTCAAATAGAGGCTGGAAAATAGTTGGTCGCTGACCTTTCTGCACGGTATGGAACCAGGTTTGCCCAATAAACTGTGCATCCACGCGCGCGACGAAATTAATATTGTCGGTGACCGGGTAATCAAAATCACTGCCTATATTGATTGTGTAATCAGGGGTATAGGGCGATTTGTTGCCGACGGTGTCAATACGTGAACTATTGGCTTTAATCTCGCTGTCGGTATAATTTGCGCCACCGAAAACCCTGAAATGTTCGCTCAGATGTCCGGTGAAACCAAATTCGAGGCCATAAATATCAACTGTGTCAATGTTGGAAACCACTCGCAGTAGGCCAAATGAGCCAACAAAGAATTCAAAGAACTGCATATCTGTCACCCGGGTATAATATCCCGCGCCATTCATCTGTAGGCGACCATCAAAGAATTGTGCATTGAAACCCAGCTCAAAAGCACTTGAGGTTTCCTTCTCAAAATCATCCGTGATCACCGGAAGCGGTACCCCGAGATCATCGGCAAAAAATATCCCAATGCCACCATTGATAAAGCCATTGATAAAGCCATCAATAGTCGCCTGACTACCGGAATTGTTGAAACCTCCCGCTTTAAAACCAACGCCCCAACTGGCAAAAACGGTTACGTCGTCTGTGGCGTCCCAGGTTATGGCAACCTTTGGCTCCAACTGGGAAAAAGTTCTTTCCTTGTCTGGTATGCTGCCAATGGTAGTAAGGTCGAAGCTCAATCCGGGATTCAGGGGATCGTTAAACGTACCATCGCCATTCAAATCAATGACCGATTGTCTGACATCGTTCGGTATCAGGCTGGAGACTCCGCGTTTTTCAGTATCAAACCGCAGGGCCAGTGAAAGCTCAACATCATTGGTAACATCATATTCAAGTTGGGCAAAAACCGCAAAAACCTGACTGTCAAAATCATCATAAGTCAGTGAGGCCGTGGCATTAGGGCCGGTTTCTTGAAACAACCCCCGTATGGGAGCATTGCCGCTGTCACGATTTAACGATACCCCGACCTGACGGTCAATATCCAGAAAATAAACGCCGGCCATCCACCTTAAATCTCCATCACCAGAAGACGCCAGTCGAAGTTCCGCGCTGATATCACGTTGATCACGTTGTTGTTCCTGAATACCATCACATGTGGTTGGGGTATAGGCGCCCAAAAATGACCCATTTATAGGGTCAAAAATCACACCAACCGGCGAAGTACCAATAAATTGCGGGCCGAGCAAGGCCTGTCCAGCAGCATTAAGGTCAGTGACTGATTGTTGACAGGCAGCATCACCATTAAAGAAACCAAAAGCCGCTGACGTTCCGTCTGAAATCAAATTATTTTTGATGTCACTATATAGTACCCAGCCAGTGAGGGTCATTCCCTCCATATCATAGTCAAATTTGGTGGAATATTCGAAAGATTTCTGATCATTGTCGGATATGACGTTCGCTTGAAACAGAAAGTCAAAGTCGTTAACGTCCTGAAATGCAGACGGGGTTGCCAATGCCTCGGCAAAAACCGGCAGATTAAATGTTGAGTTAAAAGTGATTGATGACGCGTCAACCTCACCATAACGAATTTTCATATCAATGCTAAGGTTTTCGCTGGCTTCTATGATCAAGCGCCCATTGATATTATAGCCTTCATAGGCATCGACAATGGGGGCGTTATTCTGAAAGCTGTTACGATAGAAACCATCAGATTTACGCCAGTCAGCAGATATGCGGCCAAAAACTTTGTCTTCTATTATTGGGCCGGAAACCGATCCTTTAATGAGATATGTGTTATCTTTTGAAAAGCTAACCGTGCCCGTCCCCTCAATATTCTCATTTGGAGCAGAGGTCGTAACAAGGATCGCCCCAGCAGCGGCATTGCGCCCATAAATAGCCCCCTGTGGTCCTTTGAAAATTTCGATCTGTTGTAAATTGGTATATTCGCGGTTAAAGGCGGCCGGATTGGTGTAAAGTACACCATCAACTATATAGGCGAAGCTATTCTCCGCATCGCGGGTACCGTTTAACCCACGGATATTAACTTGAGTATCACCGACCTCAGCAGCATCAACCATGGTTACACCGGGAGTAAGGGCAATGAAATCTGCCGCGCGCTGGACACCAGCACGTTCAAGAGTTGTTTTGGTAAGCGCAGTAACTGTACCGGGAATATCCTGAAGGCTTTCCGACCTGCGCCGGGCTGTTACCACTATTTCTTCCAGTGCAAAGGCCGTATCCTGTTTCTGCGCGCGGGCCATATTTGGGATCGCCGCAGAAGCTGTAACAGCGGCGACTGATGTCATACATATTTTTATAAAGATCGAATTTTTCATTATTGTTCCCTCTGTTTATTTTACCCTTAATTATTTTGAATTTTCTAGAATGTAGAAAGTAAGGGTCAAAATATTAATTCTGCATTTTTTCTAAAAATTCAACAATGCATTTTATGTTTAAAATTAAATTAAGTATAATGATATGAGTTTATAGCTTATTGACCCGAAACAATCAAACATATAGAAATAAGAGCAATTTTTTATGGAATAAATGTGCTAAAAGGCAACTTAAGATTTGGATTTCTAACTTAACCAAATTAGTTGACTAAAGGGGAACGCCACAGGAATAATTTACCTTGGTCTTTCCATCTGCGTGTTTCTTTATCTGCAATTGCATCACATTCTGGAAAGTTCGTTTCAAAGAGAGACTGTTTCCCCAGTAAATTATTTTCGTCCAGATTGATTTTTTTAGGGCGACATTCCCCTATATTAGCCATCCGCTGATACCATGGTGCTAATAAAGCATCACATTCCAATATGGTCATGTCTCGCCCGTGTTTTTTCAGGGCCCAAAGAGGGGCGTAGCTATGAATATCCGCCAGACCCGGGAGACTTCCTTGTAAAAAATGGCGGCCATCAATTATTTGCCTTGAAATAATAGTGCAATATTTTTTAAATAAACCATCATCCTGATTGTCTCTGAGAACCCGGAAAAACTCACTACTCCACCATGCAAGAGCCAAAGGCATGCCACAATTTCCATTTGGAAAGAAAGTTGGCGTGGCTTTGAGTTGTTCGAGTGCAATTATGGAGACGAATGACCCCACAAAAAAACACCGACCAATCTGCATAACCGGTTGTCCTTCATCGCCGCCAGGTAAATTAGCGAGCTCATGCTGTTCGACGAGATTAAAAGACCATGGGAGTTTTTTTAGAGCTAAAATGCGATCTAACCGCTGGTGGTCCGGATCTGTGCCAGTACTATGGAGAATTATTTCAAAATTTACATTGTCATTATTTGAAATGTTGGGCAAAACACTCATTAATTATGTCCAATCTTTATTCACCCAGCCGCATAGTGATTACATAAACCGATAACACATAAGCTATAGACCGCATTATAACATAACCTCTCTGAATTTTAGTCAGAAAACAGAAAACCTATGGTTTTTCCACAATTATATATCTTTAATTATTGTGCTATAATGAAAAAACTTGCATTACTTAACTCAAAAACCCCCTCATAAGCACCATGCTGAGCCGAGCTTAGGAAACTTATAAAACTATTGGTAATTATTTAAATTTCTCTCTATAAATCAATGAGTTACAATTTTTATAAATTTAAAAAATACCAATTTACACACAAATTTACACACCGTACTTACTGAAATGACCATTTTGAGATTCCTAATTTATTAGTGTTTTCAATGCCCTATTAGATAATATAATAAAAATAGTCCAAGACTCCATAAAGTCACTATGGTGCTTTTTCAGTAGTAATTCCCCGCAATTTCACGCCATAAATTCCTGCTATTATACCTGCTGGAAGCTTCATAAGGTTTTACCCCCTATTCAACCTGCATGATTAAGTCAGGGGGGCATGAGGATAGTTGGGTTGACGTTTTTGAAAAGATAGAATGTTGGATTTTACGATAACGCCAGCATCTATGTTCATTGCGCGGCGCAGTGTCTCATTCTTCTCCCAACTCACTCGGCCATCTACTATGTCTGGCAGGTGAACAATAAGTGCTGCAGATATAGAGCGGGAGGCGCTTTCCCATAGGTAGCTAGGCGTATGATCCACTGCATAATAGTCTGTCTTGCCAACTTTAAACATAGGGTTCTTGAATGTGGTAGGTTTAGCAAAATAAAACCCCATTCCTTCATCACAACTAACATCAATGATCAAGCTACCAGGCTTCAAGCAATCTTTTTCCGCTTCGGTCACAAAGTCAATTGGGTGATCAGGATTCTGAAACTTTCCATTGATGATAATGTCTGACTCGGCAATCATATCTGACAAAGCCCGCTCACTACCATCATGCTCTACTACGAGCATGCGTGGTTCGTCTTTGCCGCCGTTACGTACACGAGCATAATGACAATCCAGCACTTCTTCTCTCACTTCGTTATCCGGGCGTTGAATGAAAATAGTAATATCTCTAAATCCATGCGCTTTCAGCGCGTATATTGCACCGCGACTAACCGCACCAAACCCAAATATAGTCACTAGACTCGATTCGCAATAGCAAATAATTAACCGGACGCATTTATTTCTACGGCCTGATTTTAAACTGTTTTCAAATTGATGTTTGCCAAGGCCCCTACA
>NVVY01000035.1 GCA_002749135.1 Alphaproteobacteria bacterium
CCGGCCATAACGGATATTATAGCCAATGCTGTCATTGAATAGCACCGTATCCTGAGGCACCACACCGATCTGACGGCGCAGGCTTTGCTGGGTCACCTCGCTGATGTCCTGACCGTCAATGAGTATGCGGCCCGATGCCACATCGTAAAAACGGAATAGAATCCGGGAAATGGTCGATTTTCCCGCCCCGCTGGCCCCGACAATAGCCGTTGTGGTGCCAGCAGGAACTTCAAATGAAATATCCTTCAGAATAGACCGGTCCGGCGTATAGTGAAAAGACACATTTTCAAAGGTAACCGTCCCGCCCTTAATATCAAGATCAGAGGCATTCGGCCTGTCCATCACGTCGGATTCGGTCCGGATCATGGCAAACATTTTATCCATATCCACCAGAGACTGCTTGATCTCACGGTAAACCATACCCAGAAAATTAAGCGGCATATAAATCTGGATCAGCAATGAATTGACCAGCACAAATTCGCCGATGGTAAAACGGCCATCAATCACCCCCTGCGCTGCCATGAGCAGGACAATCACCAAACCAATGGAAATGATAAAACTTTGCCCTACATTGAGCAACGCCAAGGATGTCTGGCTGCGCACGGACGCTTTCTCATATTTAGCCAGCGCCACATCATAGCGCCGGGCCTCATGTTCCTCATTGGTGAAATATTTGACGGTTTCAAAATTAAGCAGGCTGTCAATAGCCTTGGTATTGGCCTCTGTGTCCTGCTTGTTCATCTCCCGGCGGAATTTCAGCCGCCAGTCGGTAACTATGATGGTGTAAAAGATATAGCTCCCCAGACAGACAAAGGTAACCAGCGCATAATAAACGCCAAATTTCGTCCAGAAAACAAAAGTTATCAGGAATATCTCAAGCAGAGTCGGCAGAATGTTGAACAGCATGAAGCGCAACAGAAAATCAATGCCCCGCGTGCCGCGCTCTATGACCCGGCTCAAGCCACCGGTCTTGCGCTCCATATGGAATTTTAACGACAGGGCATGCAGATGACGAAAAGTGCTGAGCGCCAGATTACGCAGGGCATTCTGGCCCACCTTGGCAAAAACCGCGTCCCTTATCTGACCAAAAAACAGACTCAAGATCCTGGCCAGACCATAAGCCAGAATGAAAGCCACCGGCACCGCCAGCGCGACCGAGGTCACATCCGGCTTGAATTCGGGGGACAATATATCAACCGCATCCTTGAACAGGAACGGCACATAAATCCCGATCAGCTTGGCCGCAATAAGAAACGTCATCGCCAGAATGACCCGCAGCCTCAAATCCCACCGCCCTTTCATCCAGACAAAGGGCAACAGGGTCTTTATAGTCTGCCAATGATTTTCATTGTCATTCGGTTCACTGTCATCCGATGATGAATGATGCGACGGCTTGTGATGAGCCACAATTTTTCCCTGTCTGTTTTTTTATCTGCTTAAAACTATACTGAATATGGGATTTATTTACAGTATTTTAAGGCTCCGGTCATAATATTTCCCCATGCAAGTGTCCCTTCAATCGGAAACCATCAGGCCCGTGAAACAAAAAACTGAAAATCTGTCACAGGATATTGATCAAATTCTGTCTCATATGACCGCACGGATAACAGAATCAGACATTGCTTTCCCCATAAATTTTACCTTCATATGGCACAATATAACCTTCACCGCCAAGGTCACCTCGGTGATAGGCCGGGATGATTATTTCGCCCTGACGCTGACGGCGAACCTGGGTTACCTGCCCTTCAGTGCAGAGGATGCAGCCCGCCGAAAAAACTTGTTGGAACGTTTTGCCCAGCATTTTATTACAGGGAAATATGTCCTGTTGCCCAACAGCCGGATAGAGCGGACATTAACGACTGATTTTACCGGACCGGTCAATGCCCGGCGGCTTATGGATGTGATTACATTTACCCTGCTGGACCAGCATACTGATCTAAAATCTGCTTATTTCTCAATAACCGGTGCCGTGGGCAACACAAATTTCTGACCCGGATAAATCAGGTCAGGGTCTTTGATCAGGCTCTTATTGGCCCCGAAAATAAGTGTATAATGAAATCCTGACCCGTATAGCCGACGCGCGATATGCCACAGGCTGTTGCCAGGACGGACAATAACTTCACCTTTGGCTTTACTAACATCAATATCTTTGCCGCGACTGAAAGGCTGTTCAATACGCACCTCCACATCATCGCCTTCCAGCAATTGGTCAATGCGAATGATATGCTCCTTGGTATCCAGTTCCCGATTGAAGGAATGCGACCAGATGCCATTGTCATCCGCCATTACCTCAGCCAGATACGCATTATCCAGATATATTCTCACCCGGGCATTTTTCGACGCCGTACCAGAGATAATCGCATTTGACCCCGCATCATAATCAAGGCTGTCCAGTGACAGCCCCTTGGCCAGTTCGGAGAAATTCACCAGCCGGGGTTTCTGCAGAACCCGTGTGGGCCCGCCGCCATTGCGCGGGCTTAAAATGGCAATTACACCGTTTGTTTCATCTTCGTTAAAGCGTTTCTCATCCCGGTTCGGCACGGCCACAATGACCACATCGCTGGAAAAAACCTCAAACTTGCCGGGCATGGTGGACTTCAGGCTAAGCTCCGTTGGGCCGCTGGGCAGGGGGTCATCATATAACAACACCCATTCCCCGTTCCGGTCCGCCACGGCAGAGCCGATAACCTTGTTGCGGGCATAGATATATATATCACTGTTCGGTTCCGCCCGCCCGGCGATGACCCCGGTGCCATTTCGGCTGATCCGCACAATATCAAAACTTGGCAAGATGGATGTCGCCGGGGCCTCATCCTCGGCAGGGTCCGGCGCGCTCACATCGGTAGTGGTTTTTTCTATAATTTTTTCAGGCGGGGGGGCGGACGTAAAAAAATCATTGGCCCCGTCTTCGGCAAAAAACAATATCCAGATAACCGCCGTAACAGCCACCAGCACCAGTGTTGTAATGCTCACCTTCAAGGCCCAATCCGAGCCGTTTTTTTCCCTTTTTGCCGGGGGTTTTACATGCTGCTCTGTCAACTACTCACCAAATCCATTCAAAAAAACGCACAGGTTATATACTGCAAACCACAGGGAATGTCAGCATCATTTTATTTTCGGGCCGGCGTCATAATATTTTTTTAACATGGTTGCCATATTATAATACCATGGATAGAGTGAAAAATTGTCAAAACTGTGACCGTAAAAGGTTGAATTTGGAAATCAGGATAAATATCTTCCCATGGCACATATAAATTCCATTTGCGTATATTGCGGGTCCCGGTCAGGCCGCAATGGTCGTTTCAAAATCATGGCTCAGGATTTCGGCGGCCTGCTTGCCCAGAATAATATCCGCCTTATATACGGCGGCGGCAATATCGGCCTGATGGGGATTATTGCCAACCGGGTTATGAAACAGGGCGGCAAGGTCACCGGCATTATCCCGCGCCATCTTGATGAGGCAGAGGGCGGCTGGAAAGAGGCCACGGATTTTTTCGTGGTCGATAATATGCATGACCGCAAGCGGATGATGTTTGACCATTCGGATGCCTTCGTTGCCCTGCCCGGCAGCATTGGCACCCTGGATGAGCTTATCGAAGTTATTACCTGGCGTCAGCTTGGCCTCCATAACAAGCCGATTGTTATCGTCAATATTGATGATTACTGGCAACCTTTGTTTGCCCTGATTGATAATTTTATCGCCGAAGAATTTACCGCGCCCGAAACCCGTGACCTGTTTCATGTGGTACCGGCGGCGCAAGATGTCATCCCGTTGCTGAAATCCCTGCCGGAAATCCCGTTGATCACAAAAAACACCCTGATTTAGGCATTTTCTTTCGTTTCTGCCCTTCACATAGCAAGCCAGCAATGATAGCTTGCGCCCAAGAATGAAGATATTCAGAATCCCCAATGGCCCCACATGCGGTGCCCCTATAATTTAAAAGGTTCATTATGGCTAAAATCAAAGTAGAAAATCCTGTTGTCGAACTGGACGGCGATGAAATGACACGTATCATATGGGCATGGATCAAGGACAAGCTGATCCATCCTTATCTTGATATTGATCTGAAATATTATGATCTGAGCGTGGAAAAGCGTGATGAAACCGATGACCAGATCACCATTGATGCGGCCAATGCCATCATTAAATATGGTGTCGGCGTTAAATGCGCGACCATCACACCGGACGAACAGCGGGTTGAGGAATTTAACCTGAAACAAATGTGGCGCTCGCCCAATGGCACCATCCGGAATATTCTGGGCGGCACCGTTTTTCGCGAACCGATCATCTGTTCCAATGTGCCGCGCCTAGTGCCCGGCTGGACCCATCCCATCGTCATTGGTCGTCATGCCTTCGGTGATCAATATCGGGCCACAGACTTTCTGGTGCCGGGGGCCGGAAAGCTGACCCTGAAATTTGAGCCGGAAGACGGCGGCGAGGTGATTGAGCGGGAAGTATTTGAATTTCCGGGTGCCGGCGTGGCCATGGCCATGTATAACCTTGATGCGAGCATCCGGGATTTCGCCCGCGCCTGTATGAATTATGGGTTGAGCCGGAAATGGCCGGTGTACCTCAGCACCAAGAACACTATTCTGAAAGCCTATGACGGGCGGTTCAAGGACCTGTTCGAGGAAATTTTTAATGCCGAATTCGCCGACAAGTTCGCCGCCGCCGGTATCACATACGAACATCGCCTGATTGATGACATGGTGGCCTGCGCCATGAAATGGAACGGGGAATTTGTCTGGGCCTGTAAAAACTATGACGGGGACGTACAGTCCGACACCGTGGCACAGGGTTTTGGCTCCTTAGGGTTGATGAAATCCATCCTGATGACCCCCGACGGCGATATTGTTGAATCAGAAGCCGCCCATGGCACCGTGACCCGCCATTACCGCATGCATCAACAGGGCAAGGAAACCTCCACCAACCCCATCGCCTCCATCTTTGCCTGGACCGGCGGGCTGACCCACCGTGCCAAGCTGGACGGCAATGTGGCACTGAAGGAATTTTCCGAAACATTGGAGCGGGTTTGTGTTGAAACCGTCGAGGAAGGCTATATGACCAAGGATCTGGCTCTGTTGGTTGGCCCGGATCAAGCGTGGTTGACGTCAAAACAATTCTTCGACAAGATTGACGAGAATTTGCAAAAAGCCATGGCGTAACGATCCCGCAATCTATTTAATCCCGCAGTCATTATTGATTGCGGGATTTTTTATGTCTAATCGGATAATATTTCTTCCGGGCCACAGGCCTGACCAAAGTCCTTATGGGGAATGTTTGTATAGGCTTCCTCTATCCGTTCCCGCAAGGCGGGGTTTTCATCCATTAAATGATGAAATTCCCGCGCGTCCAGAATAAAAAAATGGCATTTTGATTCTGCCATATAGCTGGCGGAATAATTTGATTTTTCCATAAGCGACTTTGCCCCGAAAAACCCGCCTTCTTTCAGAATTATTTTTCCAGTCCGGTCCTTTCGCGCCACTTCACCGGACACAATCAGATACATTTTGTCGGCCAGATGTCCTTTCACCGCAATAAGGCTGCCCTTTTCCACGACACTGGAGCGTAAATATTTGGCTATGGTCCGAATCAGATTTGCATCCAGCCCGTTAAACAGGGGTACATTGGCCACCAGCCCCCAACGGATAACAAAATCCCGCTGGTGAATTTCATTGGCAAAGCCGGACGCAATGATCCCGATGGGCAGGGCATACATGCCAACCCCGAAGATCATCACCACCCCGCCAAAAAACCGTCCGGCCCAGGTGATCGGCACCATATCGCCGTAGCCCACCGTGGTCAGGGTCGCCAGCGCCCACCATAGGGCATGGGGAATGGTGCCAAAGGCTTCCGGCTGCACATTTCGTTCCAGATAATACATGATAGTAGCGGCAAAGGACGACAAGCCCAGCATGATGATCAATGTCGCCATCAAGGCGCGCCGTTCCGCATATAACACATTACCCAGAGAGGCCAGCGCCGGCGAATAACGCATTAGCTTGAACAGACGCAGAAGCCGGAAGATACGCAGAAGCCGCAGGTCAATCCCAAAGACAAATAACAATGACGGCGCAATGGCCAGAAAATCAATCACCATCAACGGCGAGGTAACGAAATGCAGGCGGAAATGCCCCTTGCCCTTTTCATCAGGGTCAGGCCGATATTCCACGCAAACCCAAACCCGTAACAAATATTCCATACTGAATATCAACAGAGAAAATATCTCGAATACCATAAATTCGAGGCGATATTGCTGGATAATATCCGGCACCGTTTCAAGGGAAACAGCCACCACGTTCAAAATGATCAGCCCGACCATAAAGCCATCAAACAGACCCGCCGTCCGATTACCGCTGAGGCCCATTTCAATGACCTCGAATATTTTGCGACGTACTGTTGGTCTGTCCTGTTTCACGACGTTATCCCTATGGTTATAAAGTCTCCAAAATTTCCTCTATGGCGGTGATTGCCGCTTGTGCCTTGCCCCCATCCGGGCCGCCGGCCTGTGCCATATCGGGACGACCACCGCCGCCCTTGCCACCAACAGCCATGGCCCCGGCCCGCACCAGGTCAACCGCATTAATCCGGTCMGTCAAGTCGCCAGTCACAGCGGTAAGTACCCCGGCTTTGCCCTCATTRACCGCGATCAGGGCKATAACRCCACTACCGATGCGCGCCTTGGCGTCATCGGCAATGCCGCGCAACTCTTTGGGCTGCACACCCTCCAGAACCCGCCCGATAAATTTGATGTCRCCAATRGTTTTKATCTCATCACCRCCGTCAGATCCACCGCCCATGGCGAGCTTTTTACGCAGATTGGTAATTTCTTTTTCAGTGAYCTTGCGGTCCGCCAACAGGCTGGACAGGCGTTCGGACAGTTGGGCCGGGGTGGTTTTAACGACAGAGGTGGCATCGTTCAAATATTTCTCCTGCGCAAGRCAATGATTGACGGCGGCCTCACCGGTGATGGCTTCCAACCGCCGGACGCCCGCCGCCACGGCGCTTTCCGAAATAATTTTAAACAGGCCGATATCGCCAGTTCTGGTCACATGGGTACCGCCGCATAGTTCCGTGGAATAAGTGCCGTTGCCCATGGATACCACCCGCACTTCATCGCCGTATTTCTCGCCGAACAGAGCCATGGCCCCGCGTTCCACGGCCTCATCCGGCGTCATCAGCTGGGTGGTCACGTCGCTGTTCTGACGGATTATGCGATTGACGGTTTTTTCGATAGCGGCTTTTTCCAGCAGAGTCAGGGCTTTGTTTTGGCTGAAATCAAATCGCAAGCGATCCGCMGCCACCATGGAACCCTTTTGAGTCACATGATCGCCCAAATGATCCCGAAGCACCGCATGGAGGATATGGGTCACCGAATGATTGGCCCGCACCTTGTCCCGGAAACCGTCATCAACCTTCATATCCACAATATCAGCGACCGAAATTGCCCCTTTGGTTATTTTCACCATATGGACGTGAAGCTTGCCGAGCTTCTTAACCGTGTCCRTGACCTGAGCCGTGTCGCCGTTTGATGTGGTGAAGGTGCCAATATCGCCGCTCTGRCCGCCGGATTCYGCRTAAAAAGGCGTCTGGTTGGTCAGGATGGCTACTTGGTCACCGGTATTGGCAGAGTCTATGGACATATCATCCTTGAAAATTGCCAGAATTTTGCCTTCGCTATGGGTCGTGGTATATCCGAGAAATTCCGTGGCCCCATGGGCGGCGTTGGCCTCAAACCAGACCTGTTCGGTGGCGGCACTGCCGGATCCTTTCCAGGCCGCCCGCGCCTCTACCTTTTGTTTCTCCATGGCTGTTTGAAAGCCCTGTTCATCCACTGATAAATCCTGAGATCGCAAAACATCCTGTGTCAGGTCGAGGGGAAAACCATAGGTATCATACAGGCGGAAAGCAATATCCCCGGACAACTCGCCGCCCGCCGGTAATTTTTTAATCTCATCATCCAAAAGCCGGAGGCCGCGTTCCAGTGTCTTCTTGAACCGTAATTCTTCAAGTTTCAGGGTTTCCGTAATCAGGGCTTCAGCGCGCAGGAGTTCCGGAAAAGCCTGCCCCATTTCCTGCAACAAAACCGGAACCAGCTGATACATTAAAGGCGCGCGACATCCCAAAAGATGGGCATGGCGCATACCGCGCCGCATAATCCGGCGCAGCACATATCCCCGTCCTTCATTGGACGGTAACACCCCGTCCGCAATCAGAAAGCAGGCAGAACGCAAATGGTCCGCAATCACCCGGTGAGAGATATTTTGCGGGCCATAAGCCTCGACGCCGCTGAATTTTGCCGAGGCTTCTATGAGCTTTTTAAACAAATCAATTTCATAATTATCGTGCGTGCCTTGCAGAACAGCAACAATACGCTCCAGCCCCATCCCTGTATCAATACAAGGCTTTGGCAGGGGCAGGCGTGTGCCGTCCGCTTGCTGATCATATTGCATAAACACCAGATTCCAGATTTCCACGAACCTGTCACCATCTTCGTCGGGACTGCCGGGCGGGCCGCCCATAATATGTGGGCCGTGATCATAAAAAATCTCGGAACAGGGGCCGCAGGGGCCCGTATCACCCATGGACCAGAAATTGTCGGAAGTGGCAATGCGGATGATTCGGTCTTCGGGCAGGCCGGARATTTCTTTCCACAGATCATAGGCYTCATCATCTTCATGRTAAACCGTCACCAGAAGCCGCGCCGGATCAAGGCCATATTCTTTGGTTAATAATGTCCAGGCATGATAGATGGCCCGTTCCTTGAAATAATCACCAAAGGAAAAATTGCCCAGCATTTCGAAAAAGGTATGGTGGCGGGCCGTATAGCCCACATTATCCAGATCATTATGCTTGCCCCCGGCCCGAACGCATTTCTGACTGGATACCGCGCGAACGTAAGGGCGGGTTTCCGCRCCKGTAAAAAGGCTTTTAAACGGCACCATCCCGGCGTTGGTAAACATCAGGGTCGGGTCATTTTGCGGCACCAAAGGCCCGCTGGCCACTACCTCATGTTCCTGCCCGGCAAAATAATCCAGAAATATCTTTCGGACTTCGTTAGTACCCTTCATCAAAACAAACCTTCTTTTTATAATATCTTATGATTAAACTTTTAGCGACAATGCCGGGGCCTGTCCACCTGTCTGTCATAAAAAAGGACGCCGCAAAGGGCGTCCCGTGAAGGTTTGTTTTGTTGGGATTACCGATCAGATTTCATCCGAACTGTCATCATCGCTGCCCCGGTTCATGCCTTCTTTCAGGAGGACGTCATCCAATATGCCTTCGCTCTTGCGGATATGAACTTCCAGCTTGTCTGCAAGCTCTGGATTGTCCCGCAGGAAACGTTTGGCATTTTCACGGCCCTGACCGATGCGCTGGCTGTCATAGGAATACCAGGAACCGGACTTTTCCACCACCCCGGCCTTGACCCCAAGGTCAATCAATTCGCCGTTCTTGGAAATACCCTGACCATACATGATGTCGAACTCAACCATCTTAAAGGGCGGGGCCACCTTGTTCTTGACCACCTTGACCCGGGTCTGATTKCCGACGATCTCATCCTTTTCCTTAATSGCGCCAATGCGGCGGATATCCAGACGGACAGAGGCATAGAATTTCAACGCGTTACCGCCGGATGTGGTTTCCGGGCTGCCATACATGACGCCGATTTTCATGCGTATCTGGTTGATGAAAACCACCATGCATTTTGATTTGGAAATGGAACCGGTTAATTTACGCAGGGCCTGAGACATCAAACGGGCCTGCAAACCCACGTGGCTGTCGCCCATCTCGCCTTCCAGCTCCGCACGCGGCGTCAGGGCAGCCACACTGTCAATCACCARAATATCCACCGCCCCGGACCGAACCAGCGTATCAACAATTTCCAAAGCCTGCTCGCCGGTGTCGGGCTGGGAAATCAACAGCTCATCAATATCAACGCCTAGCGCATTGGCGTAGACCGGGTCCAGCGCATGTTCCGCATCGACAAACGCCGCGATGCCGCCCTGCTTTTGYACCTCTGCGACCGCATGAAGGGCCAGCGTGGTCTTGCCGGAGCTTTCCGGACCATAAATTTCAACGACCCGCCCCTTGGGCAAGCCACCAATGCCAAGGGCAATATCAAGGCCCAGAGAACCGCTTGAGACRGCCTCTACCTCCATAGCAGCACCCTTGCCAAGTTTCATAATYGARCCTTTACCAAAAGCCCGTTCAATTTGACTTATCGCAGCATCCAATGCCTTCTTCTTATCCATATTTCCCTGTCCAACAAGTTTTATTTGTGCGGCGGCCATTTTTCTTCTCCTCTATATCCCACAGCCCGTGGTAACTTTCAATCACAGACATTTGTACATACTTTGTTCTTTTTTGCAAGAACATTTTTAATWCGCTGATATATAAAGGATAATTTTAYTTTATTTATACTTTGTTCTCCTAAATTTTTATTACAKGACGTTTTTGAACGGGACGTGATTCACCTGARTCATGYCTTTTCCAGAACCTCTTTAACCTGCTCGGCCAGCTGTTTCAGACTGAAGGGTTTGGGCAGGAAGTTAAAGTCATCATCGCCCGGTGTCTTGTCAAAGGCATCCTCCGCATAGCCGGAAATAAAAATAACTTTCAGCTTCTGATTGGTTTCCCGGATTTTACGAACCAGGGTAGGGCCGTCCATGATCGGCATCACCACATCGCTGATCACCAGGTCAAGCTCATCCTCAAGCTTTTCAAACAGCTCAAAGGCCGCCTCGCCGCTGTTGGCCTCATGAACATTATAGCCCTTGTTCTTCAGGGCGCGAGAGGCAAACATGCGCACCGCATCCTCATCCTCCACCAGTAATATTGTTCCCTTGCCGGTCAGATCCCGTGCGGGCTGTTTCGGCGCAGGCGGGGCCTCTTGCGCGATTTCTTTATGAACTTCCTGATAGGTCGGCAGATATATGCTGAARGTTGTCCCCTTGCCAACCTCACTGGTGGGAAAGACAAAGCCATCGGTCTGCTTGACGATACCATAAACCGTGGACAGGCCAAGACCGGTGCCCTTGCCCACTTCCTTGGTGCTGAAGAAAGGCTCAAAAATCTTGCCCATATGTTCCTTGGCAATCCCGCACCCCGTATCCGACACCTCSAGCAACACATAATCATTGAGCGGCATGACTTTATAGCGTTCGCTGAGGCTTTTAGARTCTTCCCGCGAAATATTACGGGTCCGGATGGATATTTTTCCCTGATTATCCATGGCGTCCCGCGCATTGACGCACAGGTTGATAATCACCTGTTCCAATTGCCCCTGATCCACCTTGACCTGCCCGATATTGCGGCCATGGGTCATCTCAAGGGTGATATTATCGCCGATCAACCGTTCCAGAAGGTTGGATAATTCCGCCAGAACATCGGTAATCACCAAAACCTTTGGCCGCAATGTCTGCTGCCGGGAAAAGGCCAGAAGCTGGCGCACCAGATTGGCGGCCCGGTTGGCATTCTGCTTTATCTGGCTAATGTCGGAAAAGGACTGATCCCCCGGCCCGTGGCGCATRAGRAGCAAATCGCTGAACCCAATGATGGCGGTCAGCAGATTATTAAAATCATGGGCAATGCCGCCRGCAAGCTGGCCCACGGCCTGCATCTTCTGGGACTGGGCAAATTGCAGTTCCAGATTCTTCTGCTCCGTCGTATCAATCAGGTAAAGAATAGCCACCTTGTCATGGTCATCAAGACGATTAAGCCGGGTGATATAAATATGGCCATGCTTTTCCCCCTTGCCCCGAAAACCAATATCGGCAATTGAACTGGCCAGACCACTGCTTAGCGTCGCCTTGATACGRTCATAAAATTSGCCATATTCATCAGGGTCAATTATATGGGTCAGGTTGCGCKGATTATCAATTTCCAGTTCTCTGACATATTCCCGGAATATCTTGTTTTTTTCCAGCACATCCCCCTGTTCTGTCACGATGGCGATACCGATAGGTGATTCCCGGAAAAACCGGTCCAGATTGATATTTTCCGTCCCCGACTCACTAATTTCCATATCTTGATGACTGGAAAAGACYTGAAAAATCTTTGACCCATCCGAAACGGAACCCGGCACCATATCACATGCYTGGAAATCCAGATAAACACCTTCGCCAGACAAGCTGCGCATTTGAACCTGCCCGCCTARCSCATCRGGYGGGAGAGTACCAWAGGTCGCAAGGGGTTGGGGCAGCGTTATTGCTRCCCGGGAATATCCCCTCATCCAATGCTGCATAGTATCATTTGCAAAGGTGATTTGCCCCTCGGCAGAAACAGCGATAAGGCCCCGGTCCCCCTGATCCAGAAACCGGCCCAATTGTGCAAGACCCATGGCCGCCCCGGCCTGTGTCGTACCCTGCATCGGCATATCGGATATTGCCCCGGAAAATGTCCATTGAATATAATCTTCATCACCGCCTTTACGCCGCAGAGCGACCTCTATATATTTCCGGCTGTCATCRCCGCAWACAAGCTGAATGATATGGGTCTGGGTAGCCATTGTTTGCAAAGCCGATGCGGCTTCTTTCATTGCGGTTGCCTGCCCGTCGGCCACCAGGTCGATTGGCGACAGAATATCTCTGTCAAGCTTGTCCCGTACGAAAGCGCGATACGGCATGTTACAGGTGATCATTTCCCCGGCCCGCGACGTGATCACCTGTGGCTGATACTGTCCAGACGACGGCGATAATATCGGTGCGGCGGCTTCGTCCGACACAGAATACAGGTTTCTGGCAACGATACCCGCCGTGATCAACAGGGCCGCAGCGGCGAGGAAATATCCCATCGTCGCCACGCCAAAAGACATGCCAAAAAGAGCACAGGCCACGGCAACAAGCCCGCCAATACCCCCGATGGAAATCAGAAAAGGATAATCAATGGATTTACGCATATTTTTCCACAACTCTCTCAATGTACCGGGTTCAAGGTGCTATATTATGAGCCGGATTTCATTAATTTTTTATCTGACGCGTAAAAACTACGCGCCGGAAGGATTATAATGGGCCGCTTCGCCCTTTTTAAGGCGCAGAATATAGCCAACCACCTCGGCCACCGCCTTATAATGATCCTCGCGAATTTCCTCATCCACCTCCACGGTCGCAAACAGGGACCGGGCCAGCGGCGGATTTTCAAGAACAGGCACATCATTTTCCCGGGCCACCTCACGAATTTTCAGGGCGATATGGTCCGCGCCCTTGGCGACGACCACCGGCACATCCATCTCGCCCTGTTTATATTTAAGGGCAACCGCATAATGGGTCGGGTTGGTCACCACCACATCGGCCTCCGGTACGGCGGCCATCATGCGGGTTCTGGCCCGCTCCTGCCTGATCTGGCGCAGGCGGGCCTTGATATGAGGATCCCCGTCCGCCTGCTTCATCTCATCCTTGATTTCCTGCTTGGTCATACGCATTTTTTTCAGATGTTGAAACTTCTGAAACAGGAAATCAAGGCCGGCAATCACCGCCATCACCGCCACAACACCGCCCAAAACCTTTAGCACCAGAATATACATGACATCCGCCACGTCACCGGGGTCATAGGTCATCATCTGYTCCAGCCGGTCCCGGTCCGGCCAGACCAGAATGAGTATTACCGCGCCCACAACGGTAATCTTGATAATGGATTTCGTAATCTCAACAAAATTCTGCATCGAAAACAGCCGCTTTAGCCCGGCAAGCGGCGATATTTTGCTGAGTTTTGGTATGATTTTTTCTGTCGTCAATATGGGTTTATGCTGAATTACCGCCCCCATTAACGCCCCGATCATCAGAATAATAGCCGGCAGGAGCATATAGCGGAAAATACCGGTAAAGACCTCTACCCCATAATCCAGAAGGGCGTAACCGTTAATCTGAACCCCGTAGGATGCCCCCAGCATCCGGCCCAGAATATCCCGGATGCCGRCCATGCTGGACTTTCCGGAAATCAGRATAATYACGGTCACGGAAAACAATACAAACCAGTGGCGGACCTCCTGACTTTTTGCCACTTCACCCTTATCATGGGCCTCTTCCAGTTTTTTGGCGGTGGGTTCTTCGGTTTTCTGGGAATCGTCCTGATCATCTGCCATGGTCTGTCATCCTGATACCAGAAAAGCACCGAGGCTGCTTTCCATATGCTGTAAAAACCAGTTCATGCCTGCTGCCAGAACCATGCCAAGAATCAAAAACCCTGCTGCGATATTYAACGGCATGGCGATGAAAAATACCTGTAGCTGTGGCATCAGGCGACCCAGAATACCAAGGCCGATATTAAAAATCAGGCCATAAACAATGAACGGCGCAGAAATTTGAACGCCCAGCAAAAAAGACTTCGCCACTGTATTAACCACAATCTCCGCAAAATCAGCCATGTTCAAATCRCCGCCRACTGGAAACAGGCTGTAGCTGTCATACATGGCAGCAATCATCATATGGTGCATATTGGTCACGAAAATCAGCACAACCGCCATCAAGGTCAGAAAAGTCGCCAGCAAGGCACTTTGTGACCCCTGCGTCGGGTCAAAGGCCTGGGCCATCGCAAGGCCCGACTGCATGGCAATGATGGTCCCCGCCGTATGAAGGGCGCTCAGCAGCAGGCGGATAGAGGCCCCGATCAAAACACCAATCAATATTTCAGAAATTATCAACAGAGCCAACATAAAGGGCTGGGCCGGCATAGGCGGCAAAAGCGGTCGCACCAGCGAATAAATCAAAAAGGATATGGCCAGTGCCATGGCAAGGCGCAATCGTTGCGGGATGGCGGTTTCCCCCAAAGCCGGCAAGAGCATGATCATGGCACCCATACGGGAAAAAACCAGTAAAAAAGCAAAAACCTCCGTGGGCAGAAACTCAGCCAAGGTTGACAATCCGTTCCGTGATCAGCTCCATGAAATCTGACATGGTCTCACCCATATACGGCAGGAAAATAAACAGGGACACAAAGATTGCRATRATTTTAGGGACAAAGGTCAGGGTGATTTCCTGAATCTGGGTCAAAGCCTGAAACAGGGCAATGGTCAAGCCGACAAACAAGGCCACGAACATCACCGGTCCTGACATTTTAATTAAAACCCATATGCCTTCCTGCGCGATGTCTAATACGTCTGCCCCGTTCATTTTTGATCCTTTTGGGTTAAATGCCTAAATTGGCATTTTGATAATATCCTGATAGGCGGCAATCACCTTGTCCCGCACAGCAACCACGGTTTGAAGAACCATTTCCGCATTCTGTACGGAGGTCACCACATCCACAAGGTCCGCCTTGCCGTTCAGGGACTGAATGCCGGTATTGGCRCTGATRCTGACCGAATTKCCCGTATCRACAATGGCSGCCTTCAAYACATCGGAAAATGTGCCCGCGCCCTCRCCGCGCGTGGCCCCGATACCGGATATGCTGCCGATTTTGTCTTTGCCGCTGCCGATGCCCTGATTTTTCATCACATTGGCATAGGCGTTTGCGGCATCCATCGCTTTGATCGTCATTTTCTTAATCCTGTCCTTATCATCCCGTCACCTTACCTCAGTAAATCAAGGGTGCGCATCATCATGCTTTTTGACACCTCAATGGCATTAAGGTTGGCCTCATAAGAGCGCTGTGACTGTTTCATGTCCATGGCCTCTATCAAACCATTTACGTTAGGGGTTTTGATATAACCATCYTTGTTCGCGGCGGGATGTCCCGGTTCAAAACGCAGGCCAAAATCCGACTTGTCAAAGCCCACGCTTTTGACTTTCAGACGCCGGATTCCCATTTTATCATCYAGCTCATTGACAAAGGTCACCACTTTGCGCCGGTAAGGGTCAACACCGGGGGCCATAGCCACCGAGCTGGCATTGGCCAGATTTTCAGCGATCACCCGCATGCGCGTACTCTGCGCCTTCATACCGGCGGCGGAAATCATCATTGCYTTGGATAAATCCATSGGSRTTACTCCTTYAWTRSYTWMTCGYSWKCTWTWTYMGYYYSWWKKYDMTKYYYAHSRNTGTTYWMAYSMTKGMRRYAYNGNCTTGCGRYRKWRRYWKAMYKCATCTGGGTTTCAGCCATCTTGATCAATTCATCCTCAAGAYTGACCGCATTGCCGTCCGGCGCACTCATGTCAAAATTGCTGTCTATTTCCTCAATCCGGTGGGTGATCGTCTGACCGCCGCCGCTGGGGATATGCCCTTTCTCCGTAACCCGCAGTTGCAAACC
This sequence comes from Alphaproteobacteria bacterium, assembly GCA_002749135.1. GTDB lineage: Bacteria > Pseudomonadota > Alphaproteobacteria > Sphingomonadales > Emcibacteraceae > Paremcibacter. The sequence goes on from NVVY01000035.1 coordinate 16,184, forward strand.
GCCGGATACGCTTGTCTGGTCCAATTGTGCCTTGAAACTGATTTTCTTCAGATCCCTGGGGATATACCCCGGTGTGTTGGCGTTGGCAATATTCTGTGCCAGGACCTTTTGCCGTTCCGTGAGCCAGTCCATTTTCTGTTTCAGGGAACTGAAAAGTGGAATAGATTTCAGGTCCATCTTATTTTATCCTAATATCATGNCCCAAACGGGAATTGATAAAATTTTAGCAGAATTCGTCGCTATATTAATCATACACCATTAAATGCCCATAGTGGAACTGGAAAATTAACAATTTGTTAAGATAATGGGATATTATAGAATATCCTTATGATCAATAGCTTGTAATTTAAGCTGACAAAGYGGGGCCAGTATGATTATTATCCCCGAACCGGAAAAATATACTTAATTCAGGAACAGCGCGTCACCCATGATCACAGAAAAAAAAGATTYGCCACAAAAGGCCGTTGCCCTGAAACAGGAAGCGGGCAAGACCGACATTCCGCGCATCATCGCCAGCGGCACAGGCCATAATGCGGCGAAAATCCTTAAACTKGCCTTTRCCAATGATGTCAAGGTGCGCACCGACGAAGATCTGGTRGAGATATTATCCGCCTTTGATGTGGACAGCTATATTCCGCTGGAGGCCCTGCAACCGGTATCTGAAATATTAAGCTATCTCTATAACGAGAATATCCGCCTCGGCAACCAGAATGAGACATCATAATATGGACATGAGCGGCTATTTCCAATTTGCCATGGCCTTGCTGTTTGTCCTCGCCMTGATTTTAATATTGGCCTACGGGGCCAAGCGATTCGGCCTGATGGCCCGGGTCACGGTCAATTCTACCAAAACCAAAGACAAGCGGCTGGACATTGTTGAAATCCTGCCCGTTGATGCCCGGCGCAAGCTKATGCTCATCCGCCGGGATGATGTTGAACATCTGATCATGCWGGGCAATGAACGGGATATTGTCATCGAACAGAATATAGAAACAGGAAAAAATAAAACGCCATGATGTCTTTTTTGAAAAAACACAAGCTGTTGCTGGCCCTGTTCACGACCTCGCTGACCAGTTTCATTCTCATCCTGTCCAGCCAGACGGTTTTCGGTCAGGARYTRTCCCTCAACCTTGGTGAGGAAGGGGGCTTGTCGGGCCGTATTGTTCAGCTTTTGATGCTGATGACTGTACTTAGCCTGGCCCCGGCGATTATCATCGTTGTGACCTCTTTTACCCGGATTGTGATTGTATTTTCCCTGTTGCGCAGTGCCCTGGGTACCCAGCAGACACCGCCCAATGTGGTCCTGATCAGTCTGGCCCTTTTCATGACATTCTTCATCATGTCGCCGACCCTGAAGGAAGCCTATGATCAGGGCATCGCGCCGCTCATCGCCGAACAGATCAAGGAAGATGTGGCCYTAGAGCGCACYGCCGCCCCTTTTCACCGCTTTATGATGAARCATGTGCGGGAAGCAGACCTGTTTCTGTTTCTGGATTTATCAAAACAAGMCCCGCCGRARACCAAGGCYGMCACSCCGTTTCAGATCTTGGTYCCGGCCTTTATCATCAGCGAACTCAGGCGSGCCTTTGAGATCGGCTTYCTGATCTTCATCCCCTTTATCATCATTGACCTTGTGGTGGCCTCGGTCCTCATGTCCATGGGCATGATGATGTTRCCGCCGGTGATGATCTCCCTGCCGTTCAAGCTGATCTTCTTCGTGCTGGTCGATGGCTGGCATCTGGTGGCCGGCAGCCTGATCCAGAGCTTTAACGGACCCGCCCCCGGCGTATAGCCACCTTATTTAGCCAGAGATTTTCCGGCAGAGCCCAGATCGGCGATGGCCTCGTCAAGACGAGTGATAAAGCCCTGTTCCCCGGCGCGCAGCCATTTGCGCGGATCATATTGCTTTTTATAGGGAGTGCCATCTTCCGGGTCGATCTGATGTGTAAAGGCCTTGGCATTATCCATAACATATTTGCCCACCGCCTCAGAAAAGGCAAACTGGGTATCCGTATCAATATTCATTTTGAACACACCGTAGGTCAGGGCCTCGGCTATCTTGGCTTTTTCAGACCCCGACCCGCCGTGAAACACCAGGTTAAGCGGGTTTTTCGCCGTATTGTGTCGTTCGGTCACCAAAGCCTGACTGTTCAGGAGAATTTCCGGGCGCAATTGCACATTACCCGGCTTATAAACCCCGTGAACATTTCCGAAAGACGCCGCCACGGAAAAATGCCCGATGGGGGACAGCAGCTCATAGGCCTTTAAGACATCCTCCGGCTGAGTATAGAGATGGGAATTATCGGCGTCCGCATCAATCTCATGGCCCACGCCGTCTTCCTCGCCGCCGGTGATGCCCAGCTCAATCTCAAGGCTCATATCCAGCGCGGCCATGCGCCGCAAAACCCGCGCACATTCATTCAAGTTGTCATCAATAGCCTCTTCCGACAGGTCCAACATATGAGAGCTATAAAGCGGGCGGCCCTTTTCGGCGTAATAAGATTCAGAATGATCAATCAGCGCATCCACCCACGGCACCAGCTTGCGGTTGGCATGGTCCGTATGCAACACCACGCAGATGCCGTAATATTCCGCCAGAAGATGAACATGATGGGCCGCCGATACCGCGCCCAGAACCTTGGCCTGAAAGCCATCCGCCATGCCCTGCCCGGCATAGAACTGCGCGCCGCCATTGGAAAACTGGATGATCACGTCGCTGTTGTTGCGCGCCGCCGCCTCCATCACCGCATTGACACTGTCCGTGCCCACGCAATTCACCGCCGCCAGCGCATAGCCGCCGTCCTTACAGGCATTGACAAGTTGGGTATAGTCTTCGCCGCTCACGACGCCGGGTTTTAGAGCCATTGGATCAGTCCTTATATTTTTCAAGAAGAATTATTCAAAATATATAAGGCTTATTACCTAAAAAAACCACAAAAAACGGCCCCGCGACATATGCGCAAGGGCCGTTTTAGAATTTATCTGCCAAATAAAGAATCAGGCGGCTTCGGTTTCGTCGGTTTCCACTTCCTGAACCGGACCACTGTCCTGACCCTTGGCACTCTCGTCCCGGTCAACCAGTTCGATCACCGCAACTGGCGCCGCGTCACCATGGCGGAACCCGGCTTTCAGAACGCGGGTGTAACCACCGTTGCGCTCTTTATAGCGTTCCGCGAGGGTATCAAACAGCTTTTGCACGATTTCCTTGTCCGAGGCAGGCAGCTTTGAGGCGGCCTGACGGCGGGCATGGAGGGAACCACGCTTGCCAAGGGTGATCAGACGCTCCACAACCGGGCGCAGTTCTTTCGCCTTTGGCAGGGTTGTTACGATCTGTTCATGTTTCAAAAGGGCGCTTGCCATATTGGCAAACATCGCTTTACGATGTGAACTTGTTTTATTTAGCTTACGCCCAGCTCTGCGATGGCGCATATCTCTTACTCCTTGAGGGGGTATCCATCCATCGGACCCCGCCCATTAAAAATCCAAAAACTAGAATTCCTGTTCCATTTTCTTGACAAGCTCGTCAATATTCTCTGGCGGCCATCCCGGATTATCCATTCCAAGACGCAGCCCCATGGTGGACAGCACTTCCTTAATCTCATTCAATGACTTACGGCCAAAGTTCGGTGTGCGGAGCATTTCTGCTTCGGTCTTGCGCACAAGGTCACCGATATAGACAATATTATCATTTTTCAGGCAGTTTGCTGACCGCACGGACAGTTCCAGCTCGTCAACCCGCCGCAGCAGGTTACGGTTAAAGTCAGGCTCGTCTGATTCTTTCTCCGTCGCGGTATCTTCAGGCTCATCAAAATTGATGAATGTCTGAAGCTGGTCCTGCAAAATGCGGGCGGAAAAGGCCAGCGCATCTTCCGGCGTGATCGTACCATCGGTCTCAATGGTCATGATCAGCTTGTCATAGTCCAGAATCTGTCCCTCGCGGGTGTTTTCCACGCGGTAGCTTACCTTGCTGACCGGGCTGAACAGGCTGTCGATGGGAATCAGGCCAATGGGCGCATCATCAGGACGGTTATTGACCGCCGCCACATAGCCCTTGCCGGTTTCAACGGTAAGTTCCATACGAAGCTCGGCCCCGTCATCCAGCGTACAGATAACAAAGTCCGGGTTGTGAATGGTCACATCCGCCACTTCGCTGATCTGACCGGCGGTAACTTCACCGGGGCCGGTTGCCTGAAGGGTCAGACGTTTCTTGTCCATGCCTTCCATTTCAACGGCTATCTTCTTGATGTTCAGCACAACATCCGTCACATCTTCCCGGACGCCGGGGATAGACGAAAATTCATGCAGCACATTGTCAATATGGATAGACGTTACCGCCGCGCCCTGAAGCGAAGACAATAATACCCGGCGCAATGAATTGCCCAAAGTCATGCCATAGCCACGTTCCAGCGGCTCTGCAACGATGGTTACTTTTCTGCGTTCATCCCCAACCTGTTTAATGTCAAGGGTGGACGGCTTAATCAATTCTTGCCAATTCTTCTGGATCACTGTTTAAAATCCTTGTCAGTTTTTGTTCCAAATACCCTGAGATTATACTCTGCGACGTTTCGGGGGACGGCACCCGTTATGGGGAATCGGGGTAACATCACGAATAGTGGTGATGGTAAAGCCAATTGCCTGTAAAGCCCGCAGTGCGGATTCGCGGCCTGAACCGGGTCCCTTCACTTCAACCTCAAGGGTTTTCATGCCATGCTCCTGAGCCTTCTTACCCGCATCTTCCGCCGCCATCTGCGCCGCATATGGTGTGGATTTACGAGACCCTTTAAAGCCCATAACACCAGCGGTTGACCAGGCAATCGTATTGCCCTGCGCATCCGTAATGGTGATAATTGTGTTATTGAACGTAGAATTCACATGGGCAACGCCATTGGTGATATTCTTGCGTTCTTTGCGTTTTACGCGTTTTTCTTCAGCCATTTATCGATACCTTATTTCTTCTTGCCGGCGATCGCAACGGCCTTACCCTTACGGGTGCGGGCGTTGGTGCTGGTGCGTTGGCCACGAACGGGGAGTTTTTTACGATGACGTATGCCGCGATATGCCCCAAGGTCCATCAAACGCTTGATATTCATCGCTGTATCACGGCGCAGATCGCCCTCCACCATACAATCACTATCGATTGTTTCGCGGATTCTRATAACCTCTGCATCACTCAGCTGGTTCACCCGGACTTCGGGCTTGAGGCCAACTTTCTCACAAATTTGTTTTGCTATTGCCGGACCAATCCCATGGATATAAGTCAATGCAATTACCACCCTCTTTCCGGTGGGTATATTCACGCCAGAAATACGTGCCACGATCGTTTCTCCCGATCTAAAAANTCATAAAACAGCAATCCCCACGGTTACCCGTGAAGTTGCGCGATTATATGTATTAAACACCTGTAGTCAACCTTAGAGACAAAACTTTTATAAAGTCTGTCCCGATAGAGACTACAGCTTGGTCAATACGTCATTTATCTGAACGGCAACATCATCAATGTCAGCCATTCCGTCAACAGTTCTCAGCACCCCCTGCTTGCTGTAAAAAGGCAGCAAAGGAGCCGTTTGTGTGTGATAGGTCGCCAGTCTGGAAACAACCGTTTCACGGTTATCATCAGCCCGACGGGTGAAATTCGTAGAACCACAGCTGTCACACACGTCAGCCTTTTGTGGTTTGAGGTTAGTATCATGGTAACCCTGATTACATTCCGCGCAGGTAAAGCGCCCGGTAATCCGGTCAACAAGAGATTCGTCGTCAACCTTCATTTCGATAACCACATCGACTTTCAGGTCTTTTTCTTTCAACAGCGCGTCCAGAGCTTCCGCCTGGGCCACGGTGCGCGGAAAACCATCAAGCAGGAAACCCTGCTTGCAATCGTCTTCCTCTATTCTGTCGGCAATGATCCCGATCACAATTTCATCAGTGACCAGTTTGCCCGCATTCATAAATTCTTTGGCTTTCTTGCCCACCTCCGTGCCGGCGGCAACGGCGGCGCGCAACATATCACCGGTGGATAGCTGGACCAGACCATGTTCCGCCATGATGCGACCGGCCTGGGTTCCTTTTCCGGCGCCGGGYGGGCCAAGCAGGATAATAATCATCTGCGCCGTCTCCCCTTGCCTCTGATCTTTTGYTTTTTCAACAGGCCCTCATATTGATGAGCCATCAGATGACTGTGAATCTGGGCCACCGTATCCATGGTCACGCTGACCACGATCAAAAGCGAGGTGCCGCCAAAGTAAAAAGGWATGGCATATTTHGCCCGCAGAATTTCCGGCAACAVGCAGACRAGGGTCAGGTAAATCGCACCGACGACCGTCAGCCGTGTCAGAACATAATCCAGATAGTTGGCCGTATTCTTGCCCGGACGAATACCGGGAATRAAGCCSCCGTATTTTTTYAGATTATCCGCTGTTTCTTCCGGGTTGAATTGAATAGCCGTATAGAARAAKGCGAAAAAGATAATRCCCGCCGCATAGAARGCCAWRTAAAGAGGCTGTCCGGGGCCAAGCAGGGTMGTYACCGTGGTCATCCATTCCGGRCCRCCATCCGCCGCAAAACCGGCAACRGTCATGGGCATCAACARCAGGGATGAGGCAAAGATCGGCGGAATAACACCRGCGGTGTTYAATTTCATGGGCATATGGGACTGTTCACCCTTTGACGCGCCGGTGGCGGTCTGCCGCTTTGGATAYTGGATCAACAGGCGGCGTTGCGCCCGTTCCATAAAGACGATGAAGGCAATSACGACTATGACCATGACAATCAAGCCGACAATCACCAGAGGCCCGCCCAACTGACCCTTGGAGCTTAGCTCCAGCGTCCCCACAATCGCAGGCGGCAATTGGGCCACAATACCGGCGAAGATAATCAGKGAAATACCGTTACCCACACCGCGYGCRGTAATCTGTTCGCCCATCCACATGAGCAATAAAGTGCCGCCCAGCAGGGTAATGATGGTGGTCGCAATGAAGAACATRCCGCCGCCTTCCAGGGCRATGCCGCTGGATTGCATGCTGGAAGCTATGGCATASCCCTGAACGATGGTCAGGACAACGGTGCCRTAACGGGTATATTGGTTKATTTTCTGRCGTCCRGCTTCGCCTTCYTTCTTCAACTGGCCAATGCTKGGCGAGATAGAMGTCATCAACTGCATRATGATAGAGGCYGAAATATARGGCATRATGCCAAGGGCAAARACGCTCATYCGYKWAATGGCRCCGCCRTTAAACAGATCWAGCATCCCCAGAATACCCTTCTGRTTYKSCTCAAACATGCGGGCAAGTTCAACCGGGTTRATGCCGGGCAGRGGAACATAAGTCCCCAAACGATARGCCACAAGGGCAAAAAGRGTAAACCAGATACGCTTCTTCAGCTCGGTCGCCTTTGAAAAGGCGCTGAAGTTCAGATTTGCTGCAAGTTGTTCAGCTGCTGATGCCATCTGCTATTATTCCTTATCCCGTTGGTTCGTTACGCCGTGGCTTCTGCCGGTWCYRCTTTCGCCGTAACCGTCACTGTGCCGCCCGCCTTTTCAACCGCCGCAACCGCCGCCGCAGAGGCCCCGGAAACTTCGATGGTAACTTTTGCTTTCAATGCGCCGTTGGCCAGAAGGCGAACGCCGTCTTTCACGCCGTTAACAACACCGGCGGCCTGCAACACATCAATGGTGATGGCCTTTTTGGCGTCAATCTTTTTCGCGTCAATGGCTTCCTGCAAGCGGCCAAGATTTACCGGTACAAAATTCTTCCGGTTAATATTGTTAAAGCCGCGTTTTGGCAGACGTTGATAGAGGGGCATCTGRCCMCCCTCAAAGCCCTTGATCGCAACACCTGAGCGAGATTTCTGGCCTTTTACGCCGCGTCCACCGGTCTTACCCGTACCGGAACCGATACCCCGGCCAATACGTTTACGGTTTTTCGTTGCGCCTGATATGTTGGCAATTTCATTCAGTTTCATGGGTCTTAACCTTTTACAACCTTTTCCCTGTGACTTTCATCATATGGGGAGGGATTAAACTTCTTCAACCTTCACCATGTGGCGAACCTTGCGGATCATACCACGAACGGCTGGTGTATCTTCCAGCTCACGGGTGCGGTGCATTTTATTGAGACCAAGACCAACAAGGGTTGCTCTTTGATCCTTCGGACGGCGAATCGGACTACCGATCTGCGTTACTTTCAATGTTTTCTTGGCGGCCATTTTTCTACTCCGTTACTTCCTGGGCAACTTCCGGTGCCGCTTCACGTTCACCGCGCCGACCCACAATATCACCGACTTTCTTGCTGCGTTTTGCGGCAACCATGCGCGGGGAAGATTGTTTCTTCAGGGCATCAAATGTGCCGCGAACCATGTTGTAAGGGTTTGAAGACCCCAATGATTTGGTCACAACATCCTGTACGCCCAAYGCCTCAAACACGGCGCGCATGGGACCACCGGCGATGATACCCGTACCGGCCTGCGCCGAGCGAATCAACACTTTACCGGCGCCGTGACGGCCTTCGATGTCATGATGCAGGGTGCGACCTTCCCGAAGCGGGATCCGGATCATGCTTTTCTTTGCTTCTTCTGTCGCCTTGCGAATGGCTTCGGGGACTTCACGGGCCTTGCCCTTGCCGAAGCCTACTTTACCCTTGCCATCACCCACAACCACCAGAGCCGCAAAACCAAAACGCCGACCCCCTTTGACCACCTTGGCCACACGGTTGATGTGAACCAGCTTTTCAATCAGCTCACTTTCCTGAGAGCGGTTTTCTCTTTCAAAACGCGCCATATTGTCTTCCCTTCTTATAACCTTCTCGGCATAAATCTCTTAGAAATTCAGACCCGCTTCACGGGCGGCATCAGCCAGCGCCTTGACCCGGCCATGGAACAGAAATCCACCCCGGTCAAAAACCACTGTATCAATGCCGGCGCTCTTGGCGCGGCCTGCAATTAATTTTCCAACTTCTGCGGCGGCCTGGGCATTGCTGCCAATTTTCAGGTTCTTCCGCAAATCAGCATCCAATGTGGATGCCGCGGCAACGGTCACACCCTGCGCATCGTCAATAACCTGAGCATAGATATGCTGGTTCGTGCGATGTACAGAAAGGCGAAGCCGTCCTGTTGCCACTTTACGGATGTTTGTCCGAACCCTCTGGCGGCGGCGATTAAATAGTTTTTGTCCACTAAGCATAACGAGCACCTATTATTTCTTCTTACCTTCTTTACGGAAGATATATTCATCAGCGTATTTAACGCCYTTGCCTTTATAAGGCTCCGGTTTACGCCATTCACGAATTTCTGCAGCAACCTGACCGACTTTCTGTTTGTCGATACCAGATATGATGATGGTTGTCTGATCCGGGCATTTCACGTCAATGCCTTCGGGAATGTCATACATTACATCATGGCTGAACCCAAGCTGAAGCTTGACCTGTTTGCCCTGAACGCTGGCGCGGTAGCCCACACCAACCAGTAGAAGCGTCTTRGTATAGCCATTTGACACCCCTTCGATCAGATTGGCGGCCAATGTGCGTTGCATACCCCACATGGAGCGGGCGCGCTTTGTCTCACCAACAGGGCCGATAGAGATTTTGCCATCCGCCAGCGTCACATCAACATCATTGACGAACGTCATGGACAGCGACCCCTTTGGTCCCTTGACGGTAAGGTCTCTACCGTTCAGATTTGCTTCGATACCCTGCGGCACAGCAACCGGTTTTTTACCAATTCTAGACATAGATAATATCCTTAGAATACTGTGCAGATGATCTCGCCACCAACATTCTGAGCGCGAGCTTCAGAATCGGAGAGAACACCTTTGGGGGTTGATACAATAGAAATACCAAGGCCATTACGAATCCGGGGCAGGTCAGCCACGGAAGAATAAACCCGAAGGCCGGGCTTGGAAATCCGCTTTATTTCGCGAATAACCGGGCTGCCTTCATGATATTTCAGCTCAATATTAATCTGTGGCTTGCCGCTGTTTTCATCACGGTTATAGCCACGGATAAAGCCTTCACGTTCCAGAACATCAAGTACACGTTGACGCATGTTGGACGCGGGCGAACTAACAGTCTCTTTATTGACACGTTGGCCGTTACGGATGCGTGTCAGCATATCTGCTAGAGGATCACTCATTGACATCTTGTCTGTCCTCCTTACCAGCTCGACTTCGTCACACCGGGAAGATAGCCAGCAGAGGCTAAATCACGGAGTGCGATACGAGACATTTTAAATTTACGATAATAACTGCGCGGACGACCGGTAACCTGACAACGGTTACGCAGACGGTTCGGCGCACTGTTCCGGGGCAGTTTGGCCAGCTTGAGCCGGGCCATAAACTGTTCTTCCGGTGAAATATCCGGGTCCACAGCTGCTTTTTTCAAAGCCGCACGCTTTTCGGCATATTTTGCCACCAGACGTTCGCGTTTCATATTCTTTTCAATAGCACTTACTTTAGCCATATCAAATTTCCCTGCCTATTCTTTTTTCTGGAACGGCATCTGAAAACCGGCCAGAAGCGATCTTGCTTCATCGTCGGTTCTTGCTGATGTACAAATGATGATGTCCATTCCCCGGGTATCGTCTACGTCGTCATAGGCGATTTCAGGGAAGACCAACTGTTCTTTCAGGCCCAGAGCATAATTGCCCCGACCGTCAAAACTGGTTGTCTTGACACCGCGAAAGTCACGGACGCGCGGCAAAGCAACCTGAATCAGCCGATCCAGAAACTCATACATTTGATTACCGCGCAGGGTAACCTTGCAGCCGATGGCCATTTCTTCACGAAGCTTAAACGTCGCGATAGATTTTTTCGCCTTGGTGGTCACAGGCTTTTGTCCGGAAATTTTGGTCATTTCCTCAACAGCTTTCTTGATCTTCTTGCTGTCGCCGACGGCCTCGCCAACACCCATGTTGATGACAATTTTTTCCAATTTTGGAATTTGCATCACATTGACAAATTTAAATTCTTTCTGCAGGCTGTCGCGAACTTCACTTTCGTAAACCTCCCGAAGGCGCGGGGTATATTTAGCCATTAGATTACCTCCCCTGATGCGCGGGAAATACGGACCTTGGTGCCGTCTTTTTCTGTTTTATAACCGGCCTTGGTGGCTGATCCGGATTTTGGATCAATCAGGGCCAGATTGGACACATGGATAGACGCTTCCTTGGTCTTGATGCCGCCTTCCTCAGTTTGAGTCTGGCGGGTATGACGTTTGACCAGGTTGATACCTTGAACAACAGCGCGCGATTTGGACGGGATCATTCTGATGATCTCACCCTTCTTGCCCTTGTCCTTACCGGTCAGGACAATAACTTCATCGCCCTTTTTAATTTTAAATTTTACGGTCGCCATTACAGCACCTCCGGTGCGAGAGAGATAATTTTCATATGTTTAGCTGCACGCAGCTCACGTACCACAGGGCCAAAGATACGCGTGCCAATAGGCTCATTCTGCTTGTTGATCAGAACAGCAGCATTGCCGTCAAACCGAATAGCAGTCCCATCAGACCGTTGAATATCTTTTTTCGTGCGAACAATAACCGCACGATGCACCTGACCTTTTTTTACCTTGCCGCGCGGAATTGCTTCCTTGATGCTCACGACAATGATATCGCCGACGCCAGCGACTTTACGCTTGGAGCCACCGAGTACCTTGATGCACTGAACACGGCGAGCGCCAGAGTTATCGGCAACGTCAAGATTGGTTTGCATTTGAATCATTGGCTTATTCCAACTTAATTACACTAAATTATAAAAACGCTTGAAATCAGGCGTTTTTGACTATTTTCCAAGTTTTATTCTTGGAGATTGGCCGACATTCTTCAATACGAACAATATCGCCCACTTTACTTTCATTGTTCTCATCATGGGCGTGGTACTTTTTGGTACTGCGCACCACTTTGTGATACAATGGGTGTTTAAACCGGCGTTCAACAAGCACGACAATGGTTTTGTCATTCTTGTCACTAACCACTTCACCCTGCAAAATACGTTTAGGCATTTGTTTCACCCTTCTGTGACTGGTTAAGCTGCGTCTTGATGCGGGCAATATCCCGGCGAACAACCCGCACACGGGCGGTATTTTCGAGCTGGGCGGTTGCGCGCTGAAAACGCAGGTTGAACTGCTCTTTTTTCAAGTCAAGAAGCAAACCGTTCAGTTCGTCAGCAGACTTTCCAATAAGTTCTGGTGCTTTCATCTCTACGGCTCCTAATTCTCGCCGAGGCGCGTTACAAAACGCGTCGCGACAGGCAGTTTGGCGGCGGCACGTTCAAAGGCTTCTTTGGCCAGATCCAGTGGAACACCATCCATTTCAAACATAATGCGGCCCGGTTTTACCCGGCAAGCCCAAAATTCAACGGACCCCTTGCCTTTACCCATACGGACTTCGGCAGGTTTTTTCGACACAGGCACATCCGGGAAGATGCGAATCCACACTTTACCCTGACGCTTGATATGGCGTGTCATGGCCCGGCGGGCAGCTTCGATCTGGCGCGCGGTGATTCTTTCCGGCTCAAGGGCTTTCAAACCACATGACCCAAAAGTCAGCGATGTACCGCCTTTTGCGAGCCCGTGGATACGGCC
>NVVY01000004.1 GCA_002749135.1 Alphaproteobacteria bacterium
AAAAACCCGTCTTCGCAAGGAAGACGGGGCAGTTTTACCGGAATTTATTATTATTTTTATTTCTTCAATGCAGTTCAGCCCGCATCTGTTGTCTCAGGGCGTCTATGGGGACCAGATTATCCTGTATTTCCATATGCCAGAAGGTCCAGCCATTGCAGGACGGTGCGCCCTGAAGCCGCGCGCCTACCTGATGAATGGAGCCTTTATCCTGTTTGCTGATGATGGTGCCGTCGGCGCGTACCTTTGCGCTGTGTCGTTTGCTGGAATCCAGTAAAATTGTACCGGGCTTGATCATGCCGCGCTCTACCAGATTGCCAAAAGGAATACGGGCCAATGCACGTTTGGCGGGGGTTATTTGCCGCGCTTCGGGGCTTAAAGGTTCCACCATGTTAATCCGGTCGGTGGCGAGGGAGATATATTTGTCTTCCATTTCCAGACCAATATAATTGCGGCCCAGTTTTTTGGCCACAGCCCCCGTTGTGCCGGAGCCAAAGAAGGGGTCAAGAACCACGTCCCCTTCATTGGTAGAGGCCAGCAGGACACGATAGAGCAAGGATTCAGGCTTTTGGGTGGAATGCCCCTTATGGCCGTTTACTTTCAGGCGTTCTTTACCTGAACATATGGGCAGAACCCAGTCAGAGCGCATCTGTATACCTTCGTTCAAGGCCTTCATGGCGTCATAATTGAAGGTATATTTGTTGTAGCCTTCGCCCTTGTTACACCAGAGGAGGGTCTCATGGGCATTGGTGAAGCGGGTGCCGCGAAAATTGGGCATGGGATTGCTCTTGCGCCAGATAATATCATTCAGCACCCAATAACCGATGTCCTGTAGAATTGACCCCACCCGGTAAATATTATGRTAACTGCCAATGACCCAAATGGTSCCGGTGTCTTTTAGRATACGGCGGGCGGCCCGRAGCCAGTYCCGGGTAAAATCATCATAAAGTTCAAAGCTATCAAATTTATCCCAGTCATCATTGACGGCATTTACATGTGAATTATCGGGCCGGTGAAGATCGCCTTTTAATTGCATGTTATAGGGGGGGTCAGCAAAAATAACGTCAACGGATTTCTCCGGCAGGCTGTTCATAAGCTCTATGCAATCGCCTTGCAGAATTTGATTCAAAGGCAGTTTGCTATAGGCTTTATGTTTGACAGGGGCCTTTTTTATTTTAATCGATTTCATTTATACTTGACTCTCACNTTTTTTTAAATTTACTTTTTATAAAAGCGATTCTGAATCAAAAATCGAATCAGGTCAAGTTATTTTTTCTGATGAATCAATATCTTATGGGGATTCCTTGAGCAATTAGCTTGGAAATAGGCGCGAATGATTTGCGGTGAAAACGACTCGGACCTACAAGGCTTAGTGCTTTTTGATGGTAGGCAGTACCATATCCTGCGTTTTTCGCCCAGCCATATTCGGGGTAAATTTCACCTAATTCCGTCATTAAAAAATCACGTTTTACTTTGGCCACAATAGAGGCCGCCGCGATGGAAAGAGAAAGGCTGTCGCCTTTTTTCACACAAGTAGCCGGACAAATCAGTTTTGGAGGACGGTTGCCATCCACCAATGCATGGTCCGGTTTTATGTCCAGGTTTTCAACCGCGCGCGCCATCGCCATCAGAGTGGCCTGCAAGATGTTATGCTGATCGATTTCCTCCACAGRTGCCTCCCCAAAGCCCACATGGGCTGTTTCCATGATCAATGGATAGAGAGCTTCGCGTTTCTTTGCGGTCAGTTTTTTGCTGTCGTTCAGACCGGGGGGGATGTTGTGCGGGTTTAAAATGACCGCAGCGGTGAGGACCGGGCCGGCCCACGGGCCACGGCCAACTTCATCTACGCCGCAAATAATGCCGCCCAATTGCTGTTCAAGCGCGTATGTGGGGCTTTGAGAGGTCATATAATCGCCATTCGTTATTCCAGAACGAAACATAACCTGTTGTGGAATTCATAAAAAGGGAATTTGACAAAAGAATGGGCGGCTCTATTAGCGAGACCGCCCAAGTCTGGGGAGGAAAATGTTTAACACTGCCAAGATTAGGCCATATATGTTTATAAAAGGTTAATTTATTGCTGAGAAGGTGATTGTTTTACGATCATAAAATTTGGGATGGGTCTATTTAACCCTCTCCAAATGAACTTTCTTCTTTTTCAATTCAGCCCAAGGATCAGAAGCATCCAAAATATCTTCAATTGCGCATTTTGCGGCATAAGCTACTGGCGGGATTGTCATCAGGTTGGCATAGCGCGGTTTAGCAAGTGCCAGGTTCTGTGGACACGGAACGACGGGTACGGTCCAATTCAATACCAGACGAGGATTGCCCGCTTTCCCCATCATAAAGACTTCACCACATTTGACTATGAACTCTCCGCTGTAAAACAGACTGAGATACAACAATTGTGTACCGTGCAGTTCACAAAGTATGCCCATAATCTTATCCTTGTTGGGGGAACCGATAAAACCCATATTACCATTGAACTGGGAACCTCACTCATCACACAGGCTGACAGAATTATATGAAATTAATAGGTTCTGACCTTAAATTGTAATATACGG
The DNA here is from genome assembly GCA_002749135.1 of Alphaproteobacteria bacterium. GTDB lineage: Bacteria > Pseudomonadota > Alphaproteobacteria > Sphingomonadales > Emcibacteraceae > Paremcibacter. Next base: position 2,562 of record NVVY01000004.1, read on the forward strand.
ATAGTATTACTGAATTAACCAAAATGATGGTTATGGTTATTTGTCTGATTACGGATGTTTAAGGAGAATTCTATGCTCCTGTCGCAGAGTGACACACAGGAAGTTTCGCTGGATGCCTGTCCGGCTCTGGTCCTGAATGCGGATTTCAAACCGCTCAGCTACTTTCCGCTGTCGCTCTGGTCCTGGCAGGATGTGATCAAAGCGGTTTACCTTGAACGGGTAATTGTCGTCGAAGAATATGACAGGGTGGTTCACGCCACATCATCAGAGATCAAACTGCCTAGCGTTATCTCCCTCAAAGAATATATCACTCCCGGCTCTTATCCCAATTTTACCCGCTTTAACCTGTTCCTGCGGGATCGTTTYACCTGTCAATATTGCGGCTTTAATGCCGGAAATGGYCGGGAACTWACCTTTGACCATGTTATCCCCCGCAGATTGGGCGGCAAGACATGCTGGGAGAATATCACCTCGGCCTGTCCTAGTTGCAACCTGAAAAAAGGCGGGCGGACACCAAAAGGCGCGGGCATGCATCTCTTGACCAAACCGGAGCGGCCCACCGTCTACGGCATTCAGAATATAGGACGGTCCTATCCGCCCAATTACCTCCACGACAGCTGGCGCGATTTTCTCTATTGGGAYAGCGAACTGGATAGGTAGCGTTAAACACGCTCCGCAATCTTGATGACCGTTTTACAGCCAAACTGGATAAGGCCAGACAGTAAGCCGTAAGCCGGGGCTTCATGGGCGCCATGTTTAACGGCGGTATCCCGATGCTCAATTTCTTCCTGACGGAATTTTTCCAGCTCCTCCGCCAAGGCGGTTTCATCCTCACCCAATTGAGCGATCTGACCCGCATAATGTTCGTCTATGACCGTTTCTACGGCTTCCGTACAGACCATGGCCGCCTTGACCCCCAGCAGAGCCGTACCAGCCCCCAGGGCAAAGCCCGCCACATGCCAGAGCGGCGTCAACAGGGTTGGCCGGGCATCCCGATCCCGGATCAGGCTGTTGAACCGTTCCAGATGAACATCCTCCTGCGCCTTCATATGCTTGATGGTGTCGCTCATGGGGTGGTTCTCGCCCAGAAYGGCCAGTTGACCCTGATAAATACGCACCGCCCCATATTCSCCCGCATGATCAACCCGCAGAAAACGGTCAATCATCTGTTCCCTTGTCAAGGCAYCGGGATGCGGTGGTTTATGATCAGTTTCTTGCGGGATTGTTCTTCCTAACTTTWTCAAACAATGCCAATGCTACAAACCCGGAAACAACAAGGGAAATCAGGAAATTATACCCGGCCATGGATATGCCGAACATCTCCCACGGGATTTCATCACAGAGCACCATTTTCGCCTCCATCATATTGTCGAAAAATGATTCCATATCCGCGCTTTGGGTCAGGCCATTTGACGTGCAGGTGGTTGGACCCTGCCACCATTTCTGTTCAATACCGGCATGATACCCGGATACGGCAATACTCACATCAAGAGCCAGCGCCGTTCCCCATGCCATAATATTATATATAAAACCACCGGCAGATTTTAACAACAACCCAACCCCGGACAGGGCAATGATTGCCATATGGGCATAACGCTGTGTCCAGCAGAGATCACAGGGCTCCAATCCACCAATATATTGAAAGGCATAGGCCCCGGCCATCAATGATGATGACACCAGAAAAGCCAGTAAAAGCGGGTTTCGCCAGAAATAGCAAACCAGACGRGTAATGAGATTTTTATTATTTGACATGTTTCTATACTTGATTATCCATTTGTGTCAGGATACCGGTTGAAGAAAATAGTTCAATAGGAAACTGACATAACATGGAAAATATGCTCAACCCAAATCTAAATTGGGACCTGATCCGGGACAAACTTGTTTCTCACAATCACTATGTGGCCCCGAATATTTTCAAGGCGGATATTGCAGAGAAACTGGCCGGTTGCATGCAAAGCAAGGTACCATGGCGAATTGCTTTTCGTCAGGGCGAAAAGGATGTCACGGCAAGTCCACAGGAACTGCGCAAATGGACCGCTGAGCAGAATGCCGACTTTCACAAGTCACTCATCGGGCAGGCCCAGAAAGAATATCAATATTATTACAATCGCTATCCCATGATTGATGCCTATATAAAGGGGCAGGATAAAGGGTTATACCTCCATGAAGTCACGGATTTTTTAAATGGCGAAGATTTTTTGAATTTTGCCCGCCATATTACAGGCGATAGTGAAATCCACAAATCAGAGCCTCACGCCGCCTGCTATATCCCCGGTAATTTCCTTAAATTACACAATGATTTCAGGACCAGGGAAACGGACCGTCGATATGCTCTGGTCTTTAATCTGACAAAAAACTGGGTTTCGGATTGGGGCGGCTTGCTTCAACTGGTCGATGATAACAAAGTTATTGAAACAATTGTCCCCACCTTCAACAGCGTTTCTATCCTGAGACTGCCCCAGTTACATCAGGTTTCCTATGTAGCCCCCTACGCCACTGAAAGCCGCTTTACCCTTACCGTATGGCTAAGGGCTGATTAGGGGCAAGCTCCTAAATATATTTCACGGCGACAAAGCTGCCAATTAACAGAGCAAAGAAAAGCAGGGTCAACAGGCCCAGCCTTTTCTCAATAAACGTGCGAATGGGCGCACCGAATTTCCGCAAGAGAGCCGCCACCAGAAAAAACCGTGCCGCCCGTGACAGGGCACTGGCAATGATAAAGGTGGTCAGGTCAAGGTGGGTCAGGCCGCTGGCGATCGTGAATACTTTATAGGGGATTGGCGTGAAGCCCGCCAAAGCAACAATAATCGCCCCGAATTCATTATATTTGGCCTGAAACCAGCTAAATTTTTCCTGCATATTGTAAAGGTCAATGATCGGCTGACCAACGGTATCAAACAGTGCATAACCGATATAATAGCCAAACATACCCCCGAATACAGAGGCAATGGAACAAACCAAAGCAATGCGCCATGCTCTGGTCGGGGCCGCCAATACCATGGGAATCAACAGGACATCCGGCGGAATGGGGAAGAAGGAGCTTTCGGCAAATGAAAAAGCGGCCAATATCCATAACGCCTTTGGATGTTCGGCCTTGTCCAGCGTCCAATCATACAGACGTTTTATCATAGATCCCTCATCTCATGCTGTTTTTTTATACTCTTTTCTCGGGCATCATTACAGTATTTTTAAACAAGAAAAAGTATTTTCTAAGAAATTTGACCGGAAAGGTAATCATAGATCATTATTCTCAAGCACTCTTGAAAAACCGTCATTTGACGGTGAAAGCATTAGGACCTGATTTTTGACTGTCAAATAGCTTACGGGGTATGTTTTTTGACTTTTGCGCATTTTTCACTTGGCGATAGAATATGAAAATGATAAGAGTGCATTTCCTTCAAGCGGGCGTGGCGGAATTGGTAGACGCGCAGGATTCAAAATCCTGTTTCCTATGGAAGTGAGAGTTCGATTCTCTCCGCCCGCACCATAACTTTCCTTATTATTAATATATTATGCTCTACGGTCTGTCTGACCCGGCCACCACAGGGTGATTGCGCGCGAACTCCGAAATAATGAAAAAAACTGGCAGAACCCGCCCGGCGGGACATAAGGACTATCCCTGTGGCCCTTTATCTGTAAAGATAAAATAATCAGGCCTTACACGGCGGTCTCACTCATTCATTGTTTAGCAACAATAACTATGTAAAATCATACATATGACTATGAACCACTATTATACCATGAGCAAGGGAAAGCTGGAACGGGAATATTCGCCAAGCTCCTGTATTGATGATATAGCGATTCCTCTTGATAAATATGTCAGCCAGAGCCGCGCGGCCCGTGAAAAGTTGAAAGATCAATGCCACAGGAATGTTAAATACGGCCCGGAAAAACGCGCCCATATGGATATATTCACCCCCAAAGGCGATGGCCCCTTTCCGGTTCATATCTTTATTCACGGCGGCTATTGGCAGGAGCTGTCCAAAGAGGAGAGCWGCTTYGCSGCCCCCAACTTYCTYGACCATRRTATTATATTTATCGCCCTTGATTATACAYTRGCCCCSAAARCWARYCTGASCCAAATCATTGATCAGGTCAGGCAGGCCGTGCAGTGGATATTGGGTYATATTGACGCCTATGGCGGCGACAAGGATAATATYACCCTGTCCGGCAGTTCCGCCGGGGCCCATCTGGTGGCTGAAATATTAAAGGGAGACGATGATCACTGCCCGGTCAAAGGGGCCTGTATGATCAGCGGCATTTATGACCTGCGGCCTCTTGTCCTGACATATGTTAATGATCTGCTTGGCCTGAGCATGGCAGAGGCCATTGGGGCCAGCCCCCTGTTCCATATCCCTAAAGCCGCCTGCCCGGTGATATTCAGTTACGGCAGTAATGAAACAGATGAATTCAAACGCCAGACGGAAATCTATAAAGCCGCATGGCAAAAGGCCGGACATAAGGCCAGCTTCATCCCCATGMCGAACTTTAATCATTTTGATATTATTCTGGAACTAAATAACAAAAACAGCCCCCTGTTCAGGGCTATTMTGRACCAGATWACKYCTTAGCCGCTCTGGCTTTCTCAATGATCTCYYSRGCCAGYTCATCGGCAATCCTGTTGGTTGGCCGTGCTTCTGAGACAGAACGGTCGAATATCACCGCCAGCGTTTCATATATGCGGTCTACCTTGGCTTTGACCCAGTCCACATCATAGGCCCCGCGCGTTTCTGCTGCCACATTGATGATACCGCCCGCATTGATCACATAATCCGGCGCATAAAGGATGCCACGGTCCATCAGAGCCTGACCATGATCATCCCGGGCCAGCTGATTATTGGCCGCCCCGGCAATGATTTTCGCCTTGATATGATCTATGCTGTCATCATTGATAACGGCCCCCAAAGCGCAAGGAGAAAATATATCCACATCGGCGGAAATAATGGCGTCCCGACCCACTATTTCAGCGCCAAATTCCTGCGCAACCCGGTCCAGCGCATCCTGATTTATGTCAGACACCAACAGTCTGGCCCCGCCTTCATACAGATGCCTGCACAGATGATAGCCCACATGGCCTACGCCCTGCACGGCCACGCTTAAGCCTTCCACATTATCTTGCCCGAATTTATGCTTCACCGACGCCTTGATACCCAGATAAACACCGGTCGCTGTATAGGGGGATGGATCACCGCTGGCATGATCGCCTTTTGTCAGTCCGGCAACATATCTGGTTTCCTTGGCGGCAATTTCCATATCTTCAACGGAGATACCTACATCCTCGGCAGAGATATATTTACCGCCAAGGCTGTCAATCATCCGGCCCAAAGCCCGGAARAGYGCYTCGGAYTTATCGGTTCTGGAATTGCCAATGATCACCGCCTTGCCCCCGCCCAGCTTAAGCCCGGCAACAGCATTTTTATGGCTCATGCCCCGGGACAGGCGCAACACATCATTCAGGGCCTCAAGCTCGCTRTCATAATTCCACATGCGGCATCCGCCGGCAGCGGGCCCAAGGGACGTATCATGAACCGCAATAAAGGCCTTCAGACCACTTTCCTTGTCATGCAGGTAGACCAGCTGTTCATGCCCCCTGAATTGATTTGCGTCCATCATTTGATCATCTCTTTTTTTAATGAATTACTGACTTAACGTGGTAGTCACCAATTCTGGATTTGTCGAGATATATTTTTGGACCTGTTTTTTTYACATAATCGCACAACGTAATTATTTTCTTTTTTGCAGAATATCTATAAATGATCAGCAATTAATTCCGCAATAAAATTACGACCGGGACTTGCTTTCCGGCAACAAAGGATCATAAATATATTTCACACCCTTGAAATAATATTACAATATTAGGCTGAAATAAGTGGTTTTTATCCTTATGGTAAAATTTTATTAGGGCTATATGTGTTGAGACTCGGCCTCCYCCTCACCGCTCCGGCGCAATTTGCAGTGACCATTTYGYATYACCGGGCAGGAATGGYGTCATTTTRCCGCTGAGCCAATCTTCATGRCCCGCGCCGTAATAGGGYGAYARKGGATGGCCGGATTGTCCGGCAGGCATATTCATAATGCCGTCCTKCTCATGGCCGGGGCTRACCACAATCCGYTCYGACTGGCCAAAGCTGTTRCCSGCAAYATGRGGCATTTTGCCGCGCGCACCGTCCTGCATAGCGGGCCGCATATCTGTCAGATAAGACAGGAGGGGCACAGATTTACTTAATGGATGACGGATCAGGGACCGATTTTCCGCTCCCCATGTGTAATCCGCCAAGGCCACCTCTCCGCTGACCACAGGGGCCCATGCGGCAAGGRCGCGCTGTTCAAAGAAGGCCTGCCAGTCATCGTTAAATTCGGCGGGCAGCCAGCCCGTTGGCCGCTGGTCAGCCAGYCGCCAGAAGGGGCTGTCCATTTGATGGGTCGCAATATTGTAATTGCAGGATTTGAATTTTACCGTGCAGGGCCCGGTTAGAAATGTGGTCAAGCCCCGGTAAACAGACTTGCGGTAATTCTCCACAAGGCGGAAACCTACCGAAGACTTCGCGGCCCGCCCGCCCCAGTTTTTAACCGCCGTAATGAACGGCTGTAAGCGGTCATCATTACTGCTGTTCAGAACCAGCAAGAGCTGTTGCTGCCACCTGTCCCAGAATATGGCCCGGTTATCGAGCTGTATCGCGTACAGGTCTTTTTCCACAAGTCCGGTGCCAAGGCGCATCAGGTCGTCTCGAATCTGTTTCTGACGCGCCCCAATGTCTGCGCCGCCGTCGCCCACAACGGCGTAATCCGCRCCGGAAACCACCCGGCTGTTGGCGGACCAYAAACGGTCRTTAACCGGGTTAAAGACTTTGGGCCGTTCSTCAAAATTGAGCCAGCCTGTCCAGCCCAATTTACCATCGGACCAGTCCCCKGCCCGCGCGTAATTACCGGGCTTGCGCTTGGGYAATGCGCCGAAATGAATCCAGCCAATATTGCCCTCAACATCTGCCAACATGGCGTTTTGAGCCGGAATACCGTTACCCGGCGCCAGCCTCATGGCATCGGCCACGGTTTTGACCGTCTCCATACGGATCAGGCCCATATTGACCGCTTSYGGCTGATGGGCGATCCAYTTYAGGGCRAATRGCTTGCCATTATCGGCTTCTATCACCGGACCCCATATGGTCTCCCGCACTGTCAGGCTAACCGGAGCGGCGTCCTTTACCTTGATTTCCTCGTCATAAACCTCGAAGTCTTTATAGCCCTCCGGCGTCAGATATTGCTGGTCAAAATCCGGGTTGATCTTCAGGTCAACCATATCGGAGGTATCGACAAAGGAATTGGTATAGCCCCAGGCTACGGACCCGTTGCTACCCACGATAATAAGCGGCGTCCCCGGCAGGGAAACACCGGAAATATCAAGGGAATTATCCCTGAGTTTCAGGCGCAGGCGAAACCATGTGCCCGGAGCGCGAATACCAAGGTGCATATCATTGGACAGGATCGCCGAGCCGTTTTTGGTAATTTTGCCCGATACGGCCCAGTTATTACTGCCCGGAACCTCTGCCTCATCACCCGTTATCATAGCCAATTCCGTKGGGTGATTTTCCAACACATTGGCCGGTGGAATTTCCTGTGGTGTCCAGGGTTCCGCATCAGGTTGCAAAGGCGCGTCCCATTCGGTTTTATTGGGCAACAGGAATTTAACCAGCCGGGGATCAAGGCTATCCTCCAGATAATAACGCTGCCATTCGGTATTTATGGTTCCTGATTGCAGGGCAAAGAACATGGAATAGATCACAAGGAAGCTGTCTTCCTCTGTCCATGGCTGCGGTTTCTGTTGAAGCAGCCAATATTCAAAAGGCTTGCTGTCCAGCCCTTTCAAGCCGTCATTAATGCCCGCCACATATTTTTTCAATAAGGCCCGATTGCYGCCTGAAAGCTGTGAAATAGCTATTTTAGCCCGGGCGCGAAACCTGTGCAGGCGGTTTTTCTGATCCATTTTCAGGGCCAGCGGGCCGAATAATTCCGACAGCTCACCCGCCGCCATGCGCCGGGACAGGTCAATCTGAAAAAACCGYTCCTGCGCATGAATAAAGCCGGTGGCATAGGCCAGATCAAGCCTGTTGCCCGCCGTCAGGGTCGCATTGCCGTTCTTGTCCCGCTCAACCAGAATATCCTGCTGAACTTCAGAGGTTATAATTCGCCCATCTAAGGTCGGCAAGCTGGCCCGAAAGGTCATATAGGCAATCATAAATCCGATCACAATGACCAGACCAGTCATTCCAGATACCCATTTAACCGTTTTCATCACAGTAGTTTTTATCGACATTCTATGTCCTCACCTATTTGTTTTTCAGCCGRRCGTAAGCCTCATAYGTATCTATATCCAGAAAAATRGCATCAGAGTCCACATCCACCTCATGGATAAATTCRGGATAATCGCCCAGCARTTTCTTGGCCCCCATATCCCCCGCCAAYYCCTCRAAATCACTGAAAAAWKCCCGGTCCCACAGAATRGGATTRCCYCGYTTGCCKTTRCAGGTGGGGATTATGATTGACCGGTCACGGGCCGGATCATAAGCCGCYATGATYTGTTTCAGAATATCCGCCGATATATTCGGCATATCGCCCAGAATAATCAAAGCAGCATCGCAGTCAGGCGGCAGYGACCTGATGCCCTGCTTGACCGACGTACTCATTCCCTCGGCATAGAGATCATTATGAAAGGCRGTGRCGYYATGGCGGCTGAATTSCYGCTCTATGGCCTGTCTTTGATGRCCGGTTACGCCGWAAATATTTTCAAGRCCTGCYTGYCTGACCTGTGYCAGAACATGGGACAAAACCGTTTCCTCYCCATARGGCAGRAGCAGCTTRTTRTCCTGTCCCATGCGCCGTGATTGTCCGGCGGCWAGGRTAAGAGCRGCAATTTTCTTTGGTTTTTCCATGGTGATAGCCCCCTTGCGCGATTCTCTGGGTTGGGGTCGTCCCGGATATTCACTGAGCAGACCGCCAACGCCCATGGCCATAATATCCGACCCCGTAACCTCTCGCCCCGCACAGATACGGGACAGGATAAGGTCAATACCATTCAGCTTTGGCGAGCGTGAACAACCGGGCAAACCCAGCACCCATTTCCCTTTTAATTTTGCCAGCAACATCAGGTTGCCCGGATCAACGGGCATACCATAATGAATGACTTCCCCCCCGGCAGCAGTTATGGCAGCCGGAATAACATCCCGCCGATCCGTTATTGCCGAGGCCCCCATGATCAGAATCATATCCTGATCGCCGTCAATCTTGCGGGCCAGTAAATCAGATAAATCCGCTTCCCTGTGCGGACATCTGACTTCATCCGTAATATCAGCCCCATATTCGGCCAGCCGATGGGCCATAACCTTTCGGGATTTGGCAAATAATTTTTCCTGCCCCCCCGCAAGTTCGGTCTGTACCATCAGAATCTTTTGAGGCTGAAAGGGGTGGAGATTGATCAGGCCAGTCATAATTTGCGCCGTCACCCCCGTCACTATTTCATTCTTTACCGCCAGCGGAATGATTTTAACCGTCGCCACCATCTGCCCCTTACGGACAACCGCATGGGAGGATACCGTGGCCAGCGTAATGGCTTCATCCATATGGTTAAGGGCATCAACCGCCGTCACATCTATGGTCACCAGCCCATCGGCGGCGGCATAAAGATTTACCCGGCCTGTAAAAGCCGCCGCACAGGTGATATGGGTGCCGCATATATGTCCGGCAATATGGGTAGCCACCTTATCCTCAGTCATATCATCCGGCCCGAATATAGCCGCCATCACGTGGGAAATATTATTCTCGGCCAATGCCTGAATATCGGATTGGGTTAAAATATGACCTTTTTTCAGAAGCCCGGACGGTAGTCTGACCGAATGGGCCAACGTGGCCCCCAAGGCCTGTGACAAGGGAAATTCACCGAACTTCATCTGTTGTCGCCATTGCGATAGACAGACATCATTTCAGCCATGACGGAAAGGGCGATTTCCGCCGGCGTCTTGGCCCCGATATTAAGGCCCGCCGGGGCGTGGATGCGGGCGATCTGTTCTGCGGTGAATCCTCTGTCCGTCAATCGCCCTACCCGCGCCGCATGGGTTTTGCGACTGCCCAGTGAGGCGATATAGAAAGCGTCCGACTTAAGAACAATTTCCAGTGCCGGATCATCCAGCTTCGGATCATGGGTCAGGGTCACCACGGCGGTGCCGGATGTAATTTGGCGCGCGCCTAATGCTTCGTCCGGCCAATCGGTGCATAGGTCAATATCCGGGAAACGAATTTTGCTGGCAAAGGCGGTGCGCGGGTCAATGACGGTTACGGCGATATCCAGACTTTGGGCAATTTTGACCATGGCCTGCGTGATGTGAACCGCGCCAATGATAACAAGATCAAGGGGTTGTTCCAATATTTGGGTAAAAATAATCTGATCACCCACCTCGGTCAATTTACTTTTTTCCGAATTATTCTGCCCATATTCCAGCGTTGTCTGCCCGGTAGCGCAGTTAGTTTTAAGAATCACCGGCCCCGTCGCCTTGAGCATTTTATTTATCAGGGGACGTTTTTCGGCGATAGATTCCACCAGAACCCGCACCCGACCGCCGCAAGACAGGCCCACGTCCCATGCCTGATCATTGCTGACACTGAAATCAAGAATATGGGGTTTGCCGCCGCACATGACCTCTCGCGCGGCCTGTATAACGGCCCCTTCTATACAGCCCCCGGACACGGAGCCTTCCATGGCCCCCTGATCATCGACGATCATCATACTGCCCGTAGGCCGGGGCGAAGACCCCCATGTGTCCACCACCGTGGCCAACGCAACTTTACGTCCCGCCTCGTGCCACTGTTTTACTTTTTCCCAAATGGGTTTCCAATCTGCGCTCATGGCCCTGATTTTAAGTAAAAAACGGCATCATGCAAGACTTAAGCGGACCAAACCGCCAGTTCGTTGCCGCTCGGYTCCGTAAAATGAAAGCGGCGSCCACCGGGGAAGCTGAAAATCTCTTTGATAATAACGCCTCCCGCCGCCTTGACAGCCCGCTCTGTTTCTTCCAGATTTTCACTATAGAGCACGATCAGCACGGACCCGGTTTCGCTTGCGGCCTTCAGATCAGATTTATAGAAACCGCCGTCGGTCCCCTGCCCGCTAAAAGCGCAATAGTCAGGCCCGTAATCCTGAAATTCCCAGCCAAACGCCTTGTTGAAGAAGGCCTTTGTCGCCGTGAGGTCTCGGGCCGGAAATTCCACATAATTAATCGTATGATGTTTGGGCATAGCCTTTATCCTAACAGGTTTCGCGCAATAATCAGGCGCATAATTTCATTACTGCCTTCCAGAATCTGATGAACGCGCACATCCCGCAGAAAGCGTTCAATGGGATAGTCCGATACATAACCATAGCCCCCATGAAGCTGCAAGGCCTCATTCACCACCTTAAAGCCGGTATCGGTGGCCAACCGTTTGGCCATGGCGGCAAAATGAGTGGCGTTCGCATCAAGGCGGTCCACCTTTGAGGCGGCTTTATGAAGCAACAGGCGCGCCGATTCCAATTCTGTGGCCATATCGGCAATACGAAATTGCAAAGCCTGAAATTCATTCAGTTTTTTGCCGAATTGTTTGCGCTCACCCATATATTGAATGGTCAGATCAAGGCAGGTCTGCGCCGCGCCTAGCGAACAGGCCCCAATATTAAGCCGCCCGCCATCCAATCCCTTCATGGCAATTTTAAAGCCGTCGCCCTCTGCCCCGACCAGATTTTCCACCGGCACCCGGCAATCCTCAAATATAACCGCACAGGTCGGCTGACTGTGCCAGCCCATTTTCCTTTCCTGCGCGCCAAAGCTCAGGCCCGGCGTGTCTTTCTCGACCACGATGGTGCTTATGCCCTTTGGCCCGGCCCCGCCCGTGCGCACCATAACCACATAGACATCGGAACGCCCACCGCCGGAGATAAAGGCTTTTGTGCCGTTCAAAACATAATGATCCCCGTCACGCACTGCCTTTGTGCGCAGGGACGCCGCATCAGACCCGGCCCCCGGTTCGGTCAGGCAATAGCTGGCGAAAAATTCCATACTGGCGAGTTTGGGGCCGTATTTCTGGCGCAAATCGTCATGGCCAAAGCTGTCAATCATCCAGCTCGCCATATTATGAATGGATAGGTAGGCCGCCGTGGAAGTACAGCCCTTGGACAATTCCTCAAAAATTATCGCCGCGTCTAAGCGCCCCAACGCCGAACCGCCCACATCCTCTTTGATATAGATACCGGCAAAGCCCAAGGCCGCTGCTAGGCGCAGGGCAGACTCCGGAAAGATATGATCCCGGTCCCATATTTCCGCATGGGGGGCGAATTCATTTTCCGCAAAGGCACGGGCCATGTCCTGTATGGCCCGCTGGTCCTCATTAAAATCAAAGTCCATGTTCAAATTCCTTTGGACAGAGTGTATGGTTTATTTCAATGTGGGGATAGAGAAATCTGCSTCTATGGTGCTTTCCGGCCAGCGGGCWGTGACRGTTTTCACCTTGGTATAAAACCGCACAGCCTCCATMCCAAACTGGTTRTGATCGCCGAAAGAAGACGCTTTCCAGCCGCCRAAACTATNGAAANGCCAAGGGCACGGGAATYGGCACATTGATGCCAACCATACCCACTTCCACCCGGTCCGCATAGGTCCGCGCCGCCGCRCCRCTTCGGGTAAAGATAGAGGTRCCATTGCCATATTCRTGATCCGTGGCCAAGGCCATGCCTTCCTCAAAATTCTGCACTCGCATCAATTGCAGGACCGGRCCRAAWATTTCYTCTTTATAAGAGCGCATGTCTTTTTTCACATTGTCAAACAAAGACCCACCGAGGAAATAACCGTCCTCATGGCCCGCCAAAGTGAAATCCCGGCCATCAACGATCAAATCTGCGCCCTCATCAACGCCCATCTGAATATAATTCATYACCTTGGCCCGATGTTCCGCCGTTACCAACGGCCCCATTTCAAGGCCCTTATCCAGACTTGTGCCGATTTTAAGGGCTTTCACGCGCGGGGTCAGCAGTTCAATCAGCCTGTCCGCCACCTCATCGCCCACACAAACACCGACAGATATGGCCATGCACCGTTCCCCCGCAGAGCCGTAAGCSGCCCCCATCAGGGCATTGGCRACMCCSTCCAGATCAGCATCCGGCAGAATCAGCATATGGTTCTTGGCCCCGCCCATGGCCTGACAGCGTTTGCCGTTTTTGGTRGCRGTCGCGTAAACATAGCGGGCRATRGGTGTGGAMCCCACAAAGCTTACCGCCTTGATCCGGCTGTCATTCAGCAGGCAATCCACGGCCTCCTTATCGCCGTTAATAATATTAAACACACCCGCCGGACCGCCCGCTTCCAAAAACAATTCCGCCATACGCATGGGGCAACCGGGGTCTTTTTCTGACGGTTTTAAGACAACCGTATTGCCGGTGATAATGGCCATACTCGCCATCCAGAGCGGGATCATAGCCGGAAAGTTAAACGGGGTTATGCCCGCCACAACGCCCAAGGGCTTGCGCATGGAATAAATATCAATGCCRCTSGCCACATTATCGGAAAATTCCCCCTTTTGCAGGTGCGGAATGCCGCAGGCAAATTCCGCAACCTCTATYCCGCGCAAYACGGACCCCATGGCRTCYTCRATTACCTTGCCRTGCTCGCGTGATACCAGTTCAGCYAATTCCGGCTGATGCTTATACAGCAGGGCGGTAAAGCGGGTCATAATGCGGGCGCGCTGCAAGACGGAGGTTCCCGACCAGCCCAGAAAGGCAGCCTCTGCCGCATCAATGGCCTGTTCCACTTCGGTGGCGCTGGCCAAGGGGACTTCAGCGGATTGCTGTCCCGTTGACGGATTATATATGGGGGCAAAACGCCCGCTTGTGCCGTCCACGGCGTTACCGGCGATGAGGTGGGTATAGTGTTTCATGATCTGATCCTTGAGTGAATATTCAACCTGATCACAGTTTATAGAAGACAAATRTGCATTTCTATGGCAAAATATTCACATACGATCTGCATAAATACACAGAAAGCCCATCCATGTATGACTGGAATGAYYTRCGWTTYTTTCTGGAACTGTCCCGGCGGGGGCGGCTGGTTAGTGCGGCGCGCAAGCTCCATGTRGACCATACCACCGTCAGCCGCCGTATTGCCGCTCTGGAAAATGAGCTGAATGTACGGCTGTTTGACAAATCACCGCGGGGCTATCAACTGACAGATGCGGGCCTGCGGCTCCTGCCCCACGCGGAACAGATGGAGGCCCGTTCAAACCAGCTTTATCAGGATATTTCCGGCAAGGATGCCCGCCTGTCRGGCACCGTYCGCCTTKCCGCACCGGAAGGSCTWGGCGCTCAGATCATYGCYCACCATATGGGRSAATTCCGGCAGATGCATCCGGATATTGAACTGGAACTGATGGCTGAATCCCGCCGGGCCAGCCTGTCCAAACGCGAGGCCGATATTGCAATCACCCTCGCCCGTCCTGACGCCGGACGGGTGATTGCCTGGAAACTATGTGATTACCGGCTAAGGCTCTATGGGGCCAAAAGCTATCTGGRCCGACATGTGCCGATTTCCACTGTTGAAGACCTGAATAGCCATGATTTTATCAGTTACATTGATGACCTTATACAATTGCCGGAATTGCGCTTTCTGGAACAGGTCGTCAAAGACCCCCATGTGGTTTTTCGCAGCACAAATGTTCTGGCCCAGTATAACGCAGCCCTTGACGGTATTGGTCTGTCCATCATTCACTGTTTTATGGCCGGTCAGGACAGTCGCCTGTCGCCTGTTTTGCCGGAAGAAATATATATAGACCGGGAATATTGGCTGGTGGTTCATGAGGATCTGCGTCATGTGGCGCGGGTTGACGCGGTCTGCCGCTTCCTCACCGGATTGTTAAAAGAACAAAAAAACAGAATGATCGGTGGCATTTAAAAAAACAGGTCGTTATATATTTAACATCTTTATAATYGGAGGTGCAGATGACAACGGAAAAACTGAAAGAGCATATGAAGCAGGCCATGGGACGGCTTGGGGCCTCTGTCACCGTGATCACCAGT
Organism: Alphaproteobacteria bacterium; assembly: GCA_002749135.1. Lineage (GTDB taxonomy): Bacteria > Pseudomonadota > Alphaproteobacteria > Sphingomonadales > Emcibacteraceae > Paremcibacter. The sequence continues at coordinate 17,647 of NVVY01000004.1, forward strand.
CATGATGGRACSCAGAAATACGCCATGACGGCAACGGCTGTAACCTCTYTGTCCCTTGACCCRCCCGCWTTACTCATCTGTGTAAACCGAGATAACGGCTTGCATTATGCCCTTTCTGACGGGGCCGGTTTTTGTGTYAATATCCTGTATAAAGATCAGCAGGATATTTCGGATAGCTGCGCATGGAAAGAAAAGGGTGAAGACCGATTTAACCTTGGCGACTGGCARWRTKMTGAKRAKGATATTCCTTATCTGATGAATGCACAGGCCTCAATATTTTGCGATCTKGACGATACMCATGTCTATGGTAGCCACAGCATCTTTATCGGCAAGGTAAAAAAGGTCATTACCCGTAAGGATATTGCGCCGCTGATGTTTGTCGGCGGCAATTATTTCGCSCCRCCAGAATAATCACAATACCATGATTGACTGGGTTGCCTGCTGTAACCAGGYCAGCTCTTTATCCATCAGRTAGGGCGCAATTTTTTCCTTCACCTGCGCRTGATAAATGTTRAGCCAGGTTATCTCCKTACTGGTCATCATATGGGCRTTGATRAGCCKKGTATCRATRGGGACGAAGGTTATGGTCTCAAAGATATTCATGGGACGYTCTTCTTCCTCAAAATGGCTGGCCCGAACGATCATCAGATTTTCTATTCGGATACCATATTCGCCGCTTTTGTAATAACCCGGTTCATTGGACAATATCATTCCCGGCTCCAAAGTGATTCCGAAACCGCGTGAAGAAATGGATTGTGGCCCCTCATGAACGCCAAGATAGCTGCCAACCCCATGTCCTGTGCCATGATCATAATCCAGCCCTACATCCCATAAAGCCTTGCGGGCCAGCGTATCCAGATGCGCGCCGCTACGTCCCACCGGAAAGCGGGCCTGCGCCAAGGCAATATGTCCTTTCAGAACCCGCGTATAACGGTCCCGCTGTTCCTCGGTCGGCTTGCCAACCGCAATAGTCCGGGTTAGGTCCGTTGTTCCGTCCAGATACTGCCCGCCAGAATCCAGAAGAAATAACATATTGCCCTTGATTTCATGGTTAGTCTCCGGGCTGGAGTGATAATGAACAATGGCGCCATTTGGACCCGCCCCGGCTATAGTATCAAAACTAAGGCCTCTGAAATCTTTTTGAATTTTTCTGAAAGTCAATAATTTTTCGGTGACCGATAATTCATCAAGCTTGCCCGTCCCCACATTTTCCTCAAACCAGCATAAAAATTTACACATGGCAACACCGTCGCGGATATGCGCCGCCCGCGCWCCATTCAGCTCGACCTCGTTTTTACGGGCTTTAATGATCTGACAGGGGTCTTCTTTCTCAACTATTGTTGCGCCGCCCTGCTCCAATGTGTCCATAACCACGGCGTGCGTTCGCACCGGGTCTACCAGAATATTCTTTGCCCTACGGCCAATTTTCTTTATCGCACCAAGAAAACCTGCATAAGGTTTTATATCTACCCCGCGACCCAAATGCTCCCGAACTTCATCAGATATTTTATCTTCGTCAACAAAAAGGATTGCCCTGCCGGTATTTTTTAGAATCAAATAGCTTAAGACCAGAGGCGAATGTTCCACATCACTGCCCCTGATATTCAATAGCCATGCAATACTATCCAGACTGCTAATAACCGCCGCCGCAATGTCATCCGCCTTGAGTATGCTGCCAATCCGTGCCCGTTTGTCTTTTGATTTTTCGCCGGAAAACTTTAACGGATGCGGGAAAACCGGGTTTTTTGACGGCGCGGGACGGTCCGTCCAAAGGCCATCTATCGGATTTTCCGCCACTGGAACCAGATCAATATCATGCCGGGCCAATTGTTCAGAAAGAGCCTTTATCCAACCCCGGGTGTGCAATGCCGGATCATAACCAACCCGGTCGCCTTCTTTAAGGTGGGACAGGAACCAGTCTTCCAGCTTGTCATGGTGAAGGTTCAAAGGTTCGAAATGCTTCATATTCGCTTGCTGACGCACTTGAATTTTATAACGGCCATCCACATAAAGAGCTGCCCGATCCAACGTGATCGCACACAGCCCCGCAGACCCGGTAAAACCCGTCAGCCAGTTCAGCCTTTTGGCGTTATTCGGGCTATATTCACATTGATGCTCATCGGCGTGAGGAATCAAAAAACCTTTCAGGTTCAGTTCCCTCAAACACTGCCGTAATGCCAACAATCTATTCAGCATTAAATAACCCTTAAAATGATTCTAATTTGTCTTATTAAGCACTTTATCTATGGCCTGTGTCAATGCCGCAAGTTCATGGCTTTGCATGGAAAATGATGGCGTCAGATAGATTATATCACCAAACGGGCGAATCCATACGCCCTCATTGGCAAATTCTGTTCTGAGCCGCGATAAATCCTCTATTTTTTCCATCTGAATAACCCCGATCGCGCCCTTGACCCGCACATCCACAACCCCCGGCAAAGTGCGGAATTGTTCCAGTGATTGATTGAGATGGCCCTCAATATGCTTGACYYGCTCNAASACNNNSKYCKCNTCYCNRAAMAKATCMAGMGAGGCATTGGCCGCCGCACAGGCCAGCGGGTTTGCCATATAAGTGGGGCCATGCATAAAAGCCTTGTCCGGATCATCGGACAGAAACGCACCGTAAACTCTGTCCGTTGCCACMGTCGCCGCCATRGCCACAGTYCCGGCGGTCAGGGCCTTGCCCAGACAGATAATATCCGGCGTWATTCCRGCCTGTTCGCAGGCAAACATGGTTCCTGTGCGGCCAAATCCRGTAAATATTTCATCCAGAATAAGCARAACACCCTGTTCYWKACATTGTGCRGAAATAGCRGCCAGTGTCTCGGCMCCATGAAATTTCATACCCCCCGCCCCCTGTACCAGAGGTTCCATAATCACRCCYGCAATYTGATCCCTGTTTTCCGCAAGAAATGCGCCGAATTCAAGAATCTCCTYAGGCGTTTCCGGCAGAGGGCGCAGGAATTGCTGYTGCAGGAATCCGCTGAAAGCTTTATGCATACCGGACGCATTACCGCCGACAGACATGGCCGCCGTGGTGTCGCCGTGATAGCCGGACTGAAAGCAGACAAAGCGGTGACGGCCTTCTTCCCCAAGGTTTGACCAATATTGAACCGCCATTTTCAGGGCTATTTCAACAGACACAGACCCGCTTTCGGAAAAGAACACATGATTAAGGTCACCGGGCAGCAGGTCAGCCAGACGTTTTGCTAAAGTGGCCGCCCCCTCATGTACCAGTCCGCCCAGCATTATATGGGACATATTTTTGACCTGAGAAATGATTTTTTCCTGCATCACCGGATTGTTATAGCCATGACAGGCCGTCCACCATGAGGCAATACCATCAATGAGCTTTCGCCCGTCAGCAAGTTCTATGGTCACGCCGTCCGTGGCCACCACCGGCAAGGCATCATCGGCTGTCTGCATCTGGGCATAGGGCAACCAGATATTACCGTAGCCTTCCACAAACCAGTCAGGCAAATTTTTGGTCATTATGCGCTTTCCGGCGAAATTCCAAGGCGGGCAAACAGATCAAGGTCCGTATTCTGCAAAGGGTTCGTAGTGGTCAGCAGTTTTTCGCCGTAGAAAATACTGTTGGCCCCGGCCATGAAACATAGGGCCTGCATCTCGTCATTCATGGCCTCACGCCCTGCGGACAGGCGCACATATGAGGCCGGCATCAGGAGCCGCGCTACCGCGATAGTGCGGATAAAGTCAAAGGGGTCCATCTGGCCCGCGCCGTAAAGCGGCGTTCCCTCCACCTGCACCAGCATATTGATGGGAACACTGCCCGGATGCGCCGGCAAATTGGCCAGCGTYTGCAACATTCCGGCCCGGTCMGCCTTGCTYTCGCCCATGCCSACAATGCCGCCGCTACAGACATTTATCCCGGCCCCGCGCACATTCTCCAAGGTATCCAGCCGATCCTGATACGTGCGGGTGGTGATGATTTCCTTATAATATTCCGGTGAGCTGTCCACATTGTGATTATAATAATCAAGGCCCGCCTTCTTTAAGGTAGCCGCCTGTTGCTCATCCAGCATCCCAAGGGTCATACAGGATTCCAGCCCCARATCACGCACGCCCTTGATCATATCGCAGACCGCCGCCATATCGCGGCCCTTGGGGCTACGCCATGCGGCCCCCATACAATAGCGGGTTGCGCCGTTAGCCTTGGCATTTCTGGCGCCCTCAAGCACCTCCTCAACCGCCATCAGCCGTTCGGCCTCCACATTGGTGGTATAGCGGGATGATTGGGGGCAATATTTACAGTCTTCGGGACAGCCGCCGGTTTTGATACTGCATAGCTGTGACAATTGAATTTTATTGGGGTCAAAATATTTCCGGTGCAGGGTCTGTGCCTGAAACAACAGGTCCATCATAGGCAGGTCAAAAAATTCCAGAATTTCCCGTTTGGTCCAGTTATGACGAAACCCGTCCGGGTAGGGATTTGAGACAGAAATTTGTTCTGATTGCGCGGGCATAAGCACTCCAATTCACTGAATTTCGCCTAAAACTAGCGGTTGTCCCCATAGAGTCAAGTTTTTTGCTCTATGATTGACATGATCCTCAGGATACCATAATTCAAAGGCAGTTTTCCATAACCATGAGATACAGATGATATCCCTGAATGTCTTTGCAAAACAAAAACTGGATGCCCTGAGCKCACARGGGTTAAAACGTGATATTYASRTCACSRAACGTCTGCCCGAAGGCAWGGTTATTCGGGAGGGACGTGAGCTTATCTCATTCTGTTGCAATGACTATTTGAATTTAAGCCACCACCCAAAGGTCATACAGGCCGCCAAAGAGGCCACGGACCAATATGGTACGGGTGCCGGGGCCTCACGCCTGATCACCGGCAATCACCCCCTGCTTGCCAAGCTGGAAAAACGACTGGCGCAATTAAAAGGCACTGARGATGCCTGTGTCTTTGGCACCGGTTATATGACCAATATCGGTATTATCCCCACCCTGATCGGGGCGCAGGATATTGTCTTTCTGGATGAACTGAGCCATGCCTGCCTGCGGGCCGGTAGTGACATGACTGGCGGTAAAATTTTGTATTTTCGCCATAATGATATGGGGCACCTSCAAGAACTTATCACCCAGAATCGGCATAAACATCCCAATGCCATGATAATCACTGATGGCATTTTCAGCATGGACGGTGATCTCGCGCCCCTTGATATTTTAAGCCGAATTGCCCGTGAAAATGAGTGCTGGCTGATGAGCGATGATGCCCACGGCCTTGGCGTTGTTGGTGGTGGCATGGGCAGCCGCCATAYGTTCGACCCCCTGCCGGATATACCCCTGCAAATGGGCACCCTGTCAAAAGCGATTGGCAGTTTTGGCGGCTATATATGCGCGAGCAAACCAGTCATCGRCYTGATTAAAACCCGGGCCAGAAGTCTGATCTATACCACCGCCCTGCCCCCCGCCAATGCCGCCGCCGCGCTGACCGCACTGGAAATTATTGAGACTGAACCGGCATAYTGCCGCCGTCCCATGAAACATGCGGCCTTATTTGCTGAACTTCTGGGCTTGCCAGAACCGGAAAGCTCCATTGTTCCCATCATCATTGGKGATACGGACAGGACGATGACATATGCCGCCGCCCTTGAAGATGAYGGCTTTCTGATCACCGGAATTCGCCCGCCCACCGTCGCCGAAGGCACAGCACGCCTGCGTTTCACCTTTTGTGCCAACCACAAACAAAGGGACATTCACGCACTGGCCGCCTCAATCAAAAAACACGGGATAATCACATGACCCGCRTTATTTTTRTTKGCGCAACCGGAACAGATATGGGCAAGACCTATGTCACTTGCCTGTTGCTACATCAATTACGTGCCCAAGGCTATGTCGCCCGCGCCATAAAGCCCGTTATCAGCGGGTTCGATGAAAATGCATTAGAGGACAGTGACAGCGGCCTGTTACTTTCAGCCATGGGTGAMGCSCCCACATTGRAAAATRTYYGCMATATCTCACCCTGGCGTTTCGCGGACCCTCWGCCCCCTCACTTAGCCGCCGTACAGACGGGAAATCCTTTAAATCTTGATGAAATATTGTCTTTCTGCCGTAAGRAAGCGGATAAGAAYCTTGATTTYCTCCTGATTGAGGGTGCCGGGGGTATTATGACACCGCTGACCTATGAGCATACGATTCTGGATTTAATCATACAGCTCGACTGWGTCTGCCTGCTGGTGTGCGGGTCCAGTCTTGGCACCYTGAGCCACAGCCACACGGCCATAAATTGCCTGAAATATAATGACGTTGAAACAAGCGGCATTATCATCTCTGAATCTGCCGTAAGTTACGCAAATTTTAAAATAGTTACGGATGACTTTTCAAAGATATTCCCGAATATCTCCATCAGAAATATACCACGGCATGATACAACCCAAGGCCTTTGTTCATTAATYACCTRAGAGGAATTTCTTACCCCTTTCGGCATAATCTGCCTATTCTAAATCAATGAAAATTTGAAAAACTCGCGGTAGGCCATAGACTTAAACATATGGCGTGACTATTGCATATACTCCTGAAAAGGAGATTGCCATGCCCCATATTATGCTGGAAAACACAGACAGCCTACCTGACAAATCATTTCTGGAACTTGCCATTGAAATGAGAAATCTCGGCATGGACCCCCAACCTTTTTTTGAAATTGCTGCACAGGATATTTTAACCCAACATGGCCATAAAGCCATCCCCTATGTAGAAGAAATGTTAAGTCAGATGTATGTGCAGAATAAYCCGGATGGCCTATACCTTTGGCAAGAGCTTTATCATATAYTGGATGGYSATAAGTCTATGRCGCCCTATACCCTGCATTAATATWATAGTTGTATTTTTAAAATATTAACYATATTATAACCTTRTAGGTTGTATAARRCATRATCCCTYGGAAGATCMCYYWMNTATCTTCCATCTGCCGAACTGCTCCAACGATGTTATAAAAATATCGTTGGAGTTTTTTTATTGGTAAGGCTAACCGATATTGGCCAGCCACGGCATGGCTTCGATCAAATAAAATCCGAAATTCTGCAAAGTRCCCATGAAAATTGCCATGCCGGTTACAATCAAWAGAATACCGATAACWATCTCWATTGTCTTCATATGCTTGCGTATGCGGTCTGATGCCCKAAGGAATCTGTTGATCGCTACCGAAGCAATGATAAACGGTATGCCAAGGCCCAGTGAATAGACCGCCAGTAATGAAACCCCTTGGGAAAAATGCTCCTGCGTGGCCGCCAAGGTCAAAATTGTCGCCAGAATTGGTCCGATACAGGGCGTCCAGCCAAAGGCAAARGCCAGCCCGACCACATAGGCTCCGATCAGGCCTTTTTGTTCACCGCTAGTTTGAAAACGAGCCTCTTTATACAGGAATGACAGCTTGATCAATCCGGTAAAATGTATGCCGAGGATGATAATCATCACGCCGGAAATTTTAGCGAATATTTCCTTGTTTTCCTGCAACACCCCCTGAATGGCCGAAGCCCCGGCCCCCATGGCGATAAAAACCGTTGAAAAACCCAGTACAAAAGCAAGGGCTGGCCAGAACATGGCCCATTTKGCCATTTTCTCCCCCTCYTTCARGTCCTGATAACTGTTTCCGGTAATGAAACTGATATAGGCCGGKACRAGSGGCAAAACGCARGGTGACAGAAAACTGAACATACCACTGATCAGGGCGACTAAATATGAKACTTCGATACYATCCATGATGTTCTTTCTAGCGATATTGGAARAATGCGCAAGGATATTCACATCACAAGCATGTTATCCGCTCATTTTCCGGGACAGAAAGCCACCAAGCCAGCCGGCAAACAAGGCCACGATAATCGCCATAATGCCGTAAGAAGCGGGATATATATGAGCAAAATTATAGATAATTCTTTCTAATCCCGCCTTGCCCACTTCCAAAGGTGATTGCTCACTGAGCAGAAGTTCCCCATTGCGAATCAAATGCACATCCACCTTATATTCGCCTACGGGCATATTGGCCGGAAACTCCAATATTGCCCGGAACAGAATATCATCCAGCACACTGACGGTGCCTTCCTGCTGATTATAAAGGTTTTTCGCCTTCATATTACGAATGAAACCATCACGATAGGCTTTACCTTCTGTCGGGGACATCGGTTTCGCGAAGTCAATGGCAAGATTTTCGATCCCTGCCTCCAATATTTTCAAGTCTTGTTTACCCAAAATCTGATTTAAAGGCCGCGTTGAGGTAACCGCGTAATAACCCGGCACATTCTTTAAGGTCACAGAATCCCGGTTGGCCCAGATCGGCCCGATCTGTTCCTTGCGCCTGACAACCATATCATGGCGGCTACTTTGCACCACCACAATGACATCATAATCCATGCCCTCTATAACAATACCGCGCGCGCCATCATCCATCAGAACATCACGTTCGATGGCCCCGAATATCAAAAGCTGCGTACCGGAGAATTCAGAGGTGATCTCAATGATGTGACGCGACAGGTCCGTAACCATACGTTCCGCCAAGGCCGGTTGACCATATAACAAACCCGCAAGAAAATATATTATGATGAATGTCGCACGGCGCATCAATGAATTAACCCCGCCGGGGTTACTGAATAAAGCTCATCAGGCGTCACAACCAGGTCCAGTGCCATCTTGCTGCAGACCGTTAAAACCAGAATTGCCAGCAGGATGCGCAATTGTTCGCCTTTTAGTTTAAGCCCTACCTTGGCCCCCAGCTGCGCCCCGATCACAGCCCCGATTAACAGGATCAGTGCCAACATGACATCAACCGTCTGGGTATTGACCGAATGCAAAAAAGTCACACTGGCCGTAACAAAGGTGATCTGAAACAAAGACGTTCCGATCACAACCTTGATGGGCATATTCAGCAGATAAATCATGGCTGGAACCATAATAAAGCCACCGCCAACGCCCATCACTGCCGTTAAAACGCCCACCAGTGCCCCGATAGAAACTGGCATCAAAGCGCTCACATATAGTTTAGATGTCTTGAATTTCATTTTAAAAGGTAGTGCATCAACCCAAGTACGGTGCCGCCGCCCAACCTTGGGTTTGTCCCCGCGGCGATTGCGCAGGATACTACGGACACTTTCCACAAACATCAGGCCGCCTATCCCGCCCAGAAACAGGACATAAGCCAGTGAAATCATCAAATCCACCTGACCCGTGGACCTTAAAATAGTGAATATCATTGATCCGAAATAGGAGCCGACAAGACCACCAATGATCATAACCCCGCCCATTTTATAATCTATGCCGCCGCGCCGGGCATGGGCAAGGGCACCGGAAACCGACGCCGCCGTGATCTGATTAGCGACGGTAGCCACAGAAACCGCTGGCGGCACCCCGACAAACATAAGAACAGGCGTCATCAGAAAACCACCGCCAACCCCGAACATGCCCGACAAAAACCCCACGCCGCCCCCCATCAACAGCAATAAAAAGATGTTGATGGAAACTTCAGCAATAGGCAGATAAGTTTGCATGAGGTTACGACAGTCTTTTGTTTGTAAATCAGCCTTCTCTGGCCAAATGGTTCTTTTGAATGTTTGTCTAATTCTAAACAAGTTTAACGGTCAAAGATACTTTTTTTTGCACTATACAACGGGCTATTCTGTGTAAAATAAACCTTTTTGTTAAACCATCAATATTTTAGTTGACCTTTACGTAAAGGTCAACTAGTATTCAGCCATTGATTATGTGATTCTCTGTTCATTATTTTTGCCCTACTTTAACATCCATAAATGGAAAAACATGACCGAAAGAACCTATAGCATCTCTGAGTTATCAGTAGAATTCGAGATCACCCCCCGGACTTTGCGCTATTATGAGGATCAAAAGCTGATCTCCCCAAAGCGGCGTGGGCAAACCCGCATATATTCCAAAAAAGACCGCACCAGACTGGCGTGGATATTACGGGGCAAGCGGGTCGGCTTTTCCATCGCCGATATGGGCAAATTGCTTGACCTTTATTATCTGGAGGGCGGACAGGCCAAACAACGCAAAATCGGTCTTCAAGGCTGCCGCGAGAGAATAGAAATTCTGGAACGTCAGAGAAAAGATATTGACGACACAATATGTGAACTTAACGACATCATAAAAATGTTTGAGAATTGGCATCCCAATTCGAAATTAACCGTCATCAGAACCTAATTCAGGAGAAACCAATGCCTACCTATTCAGCCCCTGTGAAAGATATTAAATTTCTATTGCATGATTATTTTAATACCAGCCAATATGACAATATGCCGGCCTTTGCCGAAGCAACGCCAGACCTACTGGATGCGATCCTTGATGAGGCGGCGAAGGTTACTGAAAATGTCTTTCAACCGCTTAACCTTTCCGGCGACGGCCAGGGTTGCCGCCTTGAAGGTGGCAAAGTCATCACCCCGGACGGCTTTAAAGAAGCTTACAACCAATATCTGGAAGGTGGCTGGCAGGGCCTGACCGGGGATGTAGAATACGGCGGACAGGGATTGCCCCAGACTTTGGGGCTTGTGCTTAATGAAATGATGGTTTCCGCCAATTGGGGCTTTGCCATGTATCCGGGGCTTACCAAAGGGGCCACCGAATCCATCTATGCCTGGGGCACGGATGAGCAGAAAGAAAAATATCTGCCAAAAATGTATTCTGCCGAATGGGCCGGGACCATGAATTTGACCGAACCCCATTGCGGGACGGACTTGGGCCTGCTGCGCACCAAGGCTGAACCACAGGATGATGGCAGCTATAAAATYACCGGCACCAAGATTTTTATCTCTGCCGGCGATCATGATCTGACCGAAAATATCATTCATCTGGTACTGGCAAAAATTCCCGGCGGCCCGGATGGGATCAAAGGCATCAGCCTGTTCATTGTCCCGCGCAACACCATCAATGATGATGGCACCGTGGGCGAGAATAACGGCGTTTCCTGTGGCTCGCTGGAAGAAAAGCTGGGCATCCATTCCAACGCCACCTGCGTTATGAATTATGACGAAGCCACCGGCTATCTTCTCGGCGACAAACATAAAGGCATGAAAGCCATGTTCACCATGATGAATGAGGCCCGGCTCGGCGTCGCCATTCAGGGGCTGTCCATTGCCGAAGTTGCCCAGCAGAATGCTGTGATYTATGCCAATGAYCGCATACAGGGCCGCGCCCTCACCGGTCCGCAAAATCCGGATGACAAGGCCGACCCGATCATAGTTCACCCGGATGTGCGCCGGATGCTGATGACCAACCGCGCCTTTATCGAAGGCTCCCGCGCCATGGCCATCTGGGCTGGYATATTGGTGGACACCACCCGTCAGCAYCCTGATGAGGCCGAACGGGACAAGGCCGAAGACCTGCTGGCCCTGATGACCCCGGTTTTGAAATCCTACCTCACCGATCAGGGGGTTGAGGCCGCGAGCCGYGCCCTGCAATGTTTCGGTGGTCATGGYTATATCCGCGAATGGGGYATGGARCAATTCCTGCGYGATGCCCGCATTGCCCCTATCTATGAAGGCACYAAYGGSATWCAGGCYATGGAYCTGATCGGCCGCAAACTRCCYGCCAAYGGCGGSGCTGCTATCCGGGCTTATTTTGAAATGGTYCAGACWTTCATWGATGAYAAYAARRCCAAYGACGATCTGGCGACTTACATCCCGCTKCTGGAAAAAGCATTGGGCCGCCTTCAGGCCGCCAGCATGTGGCTGATGCARAAYGGTATGTCCAACCCCAATAACGCCGGGTCCGGYGCYCATTATTACCTGAACCTGCTGGCGCTGGTCACCATGGCCTATTTCTGGGCCGAYATGGTCAAGAAATCCAGYGAAATGCTCKCTWGCGGTGAAGGRGAYAARGAATTTCTRRAAAACAAACGAATTACAGCTGATTTTTTCTACAGCCATATGCTGCCGGAAACATCATCCCTGAAAGTAAAAATAGAAGCCGGMGCGGACAGCGTTATGGCGCTTGATGCCCAATCATTCTAAAAGGAACATRAAATGACTGACGCTTATATTTATGATTACGTAAAAACCCCGAGGGGCCGAGGCAAGGCCAATGGCAGCCTCCATGAGGTAACGCCCATTGACCTGCTGACACAGRTRCTKAAAGCCCTGAAAGACCGCACRAATTTTGACCCRGARCTGGTGGATGAYATTATCACCGGYACCGTATCCCCGGTGGCKGARCAAGGCTCCGTCATGCCCCGCTTTGCCGGRATTATGGCCGGMTATGGYCATCATGTGCCGGGCGTACAGATYGACCGTTTYTGYTCRTCKGGCCTTGTGGCCACCAACTATGCCGCCGCGCGGGTYATGGCCGGACAGGCCGACCTGATCATCGGCAGCGGCGCKGAGGCCATGTCACGGGTTCCCATGGGGTCCGAYGGCGGCGCATGGGCCGTTGAYCCRCAAACTTCCTATCAGATCGGCTTTGCCCCGCARGGCATYGGCGCGGAYYTGATGGGTAATCTATATGGYTTCAGCCGTGAAGATTGTGACGCCTTTGCYRTCCAGAGCCAGCAACGGGCCAAAGCGGCCTGGGACAAGGGKCATTTTGACAAATCCCTTGTGGTYATCAAAGACAAGCTRGGSATGACCGTTCTTGACCATGACGAGCATATGCGCCCCGAAGCCACCATGGAAKCATTGGCCGGATTGAAACCATCCTTYGCCGATATGGGCGAGTTCGGGTTCGACAGYATTGCCCTGAAACGCTACCCCCATGTGGARAARATCACCCATATCCATCACGCCGGAAATGCCAGCGGCATYGTWGAYGGCTCCGCCGGATTYYTGATCGGYACAAAGGAAATGGGYGAGRCACTCGGCCTGAAACCGCGCGCYAAATTCATCGGCTTTGCCGATATTGGCTCAGAGCCGGTTGTGATGCTGGACGGCCCCGGACGGTCGGCGAAAAAAGCYCTGARRCGGGCGGGCATGACCACAAAAGACATTGATGTCTGGGAAATCAACGAAGCCTTTGCCGCCGTGGCCCTGCGTTTCATGCAGGAGCTGGAACTGGATCAGGCCAACGTTAATGTGAATGGCGGGTCCATCGCTATGGGYCATCCYCTGGGCGCGACCGGGGTTATGATCCTGGGSACCGCACTGGAAGAAATGGAACGGTCCGAYAAATCCACRGCCYTRGCCTCTCTCTGCGTWGGCGGCGGCATGGCCACAGCAACCATCATCGAGCGCGTATAAGAAGGAATATGAAAATGACTGAAATTATCAAATATGAGCTTGATCAGGAYGGCATTGCCCTGCTCACCATCGACCTGCCGGGCAAATCCATGAATATCATTTCRGCGCAATTGCTGGAYGAAYTRGARRAWCTGGTSRGCCGGRTCRCTGAAAATGAYGMCATMAAAGGRGCCGTRATTACCTCTGGTAARAAGGGKTCTTTCGTAGCCGGGGCTGATCTGGATATGTTGCTYGGCATGACCGAYAATATTGCSGRCAAACCGCCTGAGGAAATCTATGCYGGGGCTTACCGGATGAACGGCATCCTGCGCGCCATGGAAACTTGCGGCAAGCCTTTTGCGGCGGCCATCAATGGCYTGGCCCTTGGCGGCGGTCTGGAAATCTGYCTCGCCTGTCATTACCGGGTCGTGGGYGATCAYCCCAAGATYACCCTTGGCTTCCCHGAAGTCATGGTTGGCCTGCTTCCCGGCGCGGGCGGCACCCAACGTCTGCCGCGCCTGATGGGCGTRCAACCGGCCCTGCCCTTCYTGYTWCAGGGCAAGAATATGAATCCGAAAAATGCGCTGGCYAATAATGTRGTCCATGARATCGCSCCWGTAGARGAYGTSGTTGCCAAGGCCAAGGCCTGGATTTTRGGCGGCGGCAARGCRGTTCAGCCGTGGGATGARAAACGCTTCAAGGTTCCCGGTGGTCAGGGGGCCTTCAACCCCGGCATCTCYCAGACSTTCATGGGGGCGCAAGCCATGGTCCAGAAAGAAACCAARGGYAAYTAYCCGGCKGCTGTGGCYATCCTYGCTTGCGTTTATGAGGGCCAYCARWTGCCCATGGATACGGCCATTCGTATTGAGAGCAAATATTTTGCCACCCTGCTYATGGGCGAYGTSGCCCCCAATATGATCCGYACCCTGTTYRTYAACAARCAGGCCGCCGAAAAAGGCATCCGCCGCCCCAAAGACGTGCCGCCCATGAAAACCAARAAACTTGGTATGCTGGGCGCGGGCATGATGGGCGCGGGCATTGCCTTTGTCTCYGCCATGGCCGGSATAGARGTYATCCTGCTGGACCGKGAAATGGCCTTTGCCGAAAAGGGYAAGGCCTATTCAGAAGGRCTGCTYRCCAAACGGGTCAAACGCAAGAAAATGACCCAGGAAAAGGCCGATGGYATCCTGTCGCTGATCACMCCGACCACCGACTATGCGGACCTTGCGGGKTGYGATYTGATYATCGAAGCCGTGCTGGAAGATGTGAAAGTCAAGGCGGATGTTACGGCAAAAGTCGAGGCCGTGGTGGATGAAAGCTGTATCTATGSCTCCAACACATCRACCCTGCCGATCACCGGYCTTGCYAAAGCCTCCCGCGAYGMGMGCCAGTTTATCGGTATYCAYTTTTTCTCRCCTGTGGATAAAATGCCGCTGGTBGAGATCATTMTGGGTGAGAAAACCGGCGATGTYGCCTTGGCCAAGGCCCTTGAYTATGTGGCCCAGATCCGMAAAACRCCGATTGTGGTCAATGACAGCCGGGGYTTCTATACCAGCCGTTGTTTTGGCACCTATATCACCGAGGCGGTCAAYATGCTGGCCGAGGGYATTTCCCCGGCMCTGATCGAGAATTGCGGCRTCTTTAGCGGCATGGCCGTTGGGCCTTTCGCGGTYGGTGACGAGGTCAGTATCGAACTGAGCTATCATGTGGGACAGGCCACCAAAAAAGGCCTTGGCGATGYTTACGTGGAACAGCCCGCCGATGCGGTCATTGAGAAAATGTATCTGGAGCTGGACCGCAAGGGCAAGAAGAACGGCAAGGGCTGGTACGACTATCCCGAAGGCGGCACCAAGCATCTGTGGTCCGGGCTGGCCGARCATTTCCCRYTGGCRGAAAATCARCCAACCGCCGAAGAAGTGACCAACCGCCTGCTCTATCGTCAGGCCATTGAAGTCATCCGCTGTTATGAGGAAGGCGTCCTTACCGCACCGGAAGATGCGGATATTGGTGCCATATTCGGTTGGGGTTTCGCCCCTTGGACCGGCGGACCGCTTAGTATGGTGGACACCATTGGTGTGAAGAAATTTACCACCGAATGTGACAATCTTGCCCAGAAATACGGCGCCGGATTCGCGGTCCCGAACATGTTGCGCGACAAGGCCGCCAAAGACGAAAAATTCTACGTCTGATACATACAAAAAATTTCCTGAAAGGTCAGAGAGACAGCTCTCTGGCCTTTTTTGTTTGAATTTGCTATTTTAGGAAAAACAATCAGGGACCGTATCATGGCAATTTCAAAAATTATTTCATTCTGCATTATTTTTCTCTTCTCCATCACCACCGCCCATGCGGATTGGGTTCTGGATCAGGAGAAATCAAACCTTTCCTATGGCTCTATCAAAAAGAACTCTATTGGCGAGAGCAATCACTTTCAGCATCTGGAAGGCCGGATAACGGCAGGCGGCGATATTACCCTGCTCATYGACCTGTCCAGTGTKGAAACATGGGTTGATATTCGCAACGCCCGCATGAAGGAATTTCTGTTTCAGGTCACCGATTTCCCGGTTGCCAGCCTGAAAGGACAGATTGACATGGCCAAGTTCAAAAAGCTGGAAGTTGGCAGGCAAATGTCCATAGATGTGGCCTTTGATTTTGACCTTCATGGCCAGACTCAAGTCATCGAATCAGAAATAACTGTCCTGCGCTTGTCAGAAAAAACGGTTGTCGTGGTGCCAGACGGTATTATTTTTCTGGATGCGGAAAAATTCAATTTACTTTCCGGCCTGAAAAAGTTAAAGGAATTGGCGAAACTGCCGTCTATCAGCAGTGCGATACCCGTTGTCTTTCATTTAACCTTTAATCAGGTGCCATAACCTTAAACGAGCTTACGTCATGTCTTTTCGTCCTAAAACAACCGTAATGGCGGCTGTTACAGCCTTTTTTATAACCCTGTCCCCCGCGGCCAAYGCACAAATATCGCCRGATATAATGAATTTACTTATTGTCGCTTCCCAAAAGGACAATGGCGCAAATCTTGACCTGGTGGCTGGCCTTGCCATTGCCGCCAATCCCGATGCGGCGGCAGCCATTAATGAGCTGGTGGCCAGTCTGAAGAAACAGATGCCTAAGAAAAAGGACGTGGCGGTTGTTAAACCCGCACCTATCGCCCATCCTGCTCCTGCGACTGTACAGGAATTGGTGGAAGACAATCCGGGCTTTTTCTCTCTGCATGGCTGGGAGGGGGACGTGGAATTAAATTATTTGCGCTCATCGGGGAATACCCAACAGAAATCTCTGGGTCTGGCCGGAAAATTGAAACGGGAAACGGATCAGCTTCACCATGTGATTGCCACCTATTTTGACCTGAATAAAAATACTGGCGTAACAGACAAACGCAGGTGGGGAATTTCCTACAAGCTGGATTATGATGTCTCGGATAAAATCTATCTCACAGGCTTTGCCGGATATGAGAATGACCAGTTCGGTGCCTTTCGGGAACGGATAACAACTTCCCTTGGTATTGGTTATCCGATCATCAGCTCTGACAGCTATAGCTGGAAAGTTGAAGGCGGCCCAAGCATCCTGTTCACCCGCGACCTGCCCGGTGAAGGCTATAACACCAGCTTTAACGCTTTTGCCAGCAGCATCTTTGACTGGACCATCAATGACCACAGCAACCTGAGCAATACCACTATCTTCTATTTCGGCACCAAAAATGTTATTGAAAGCAAAACAGCCCTGAAGGTCAAAATTAATGGGTCGCTCAGCAGTAAATTCTCCTATGACATCCGGTATGACAAGGGCGCACCGCTGGGCCGCAATAAAACCGACACGGTTGCCCGGGCCGGTCTTCTGTATGATTTYTARKKWYWTTATTTTCKGGTAATYACATACATRCCCTGTGTSGCYAWSARRTTMGCCAGARMCAGATTRKSMARKGRCATCCGRTRKCCYYTGSYRTYWATGGCCATGGTCKKTTCSAYATGWATATYCAKCTKKTYRCAMAGATTRACAAAATCCCKRATGGTACAGAAATGAATATTGGGCGTCGCATACCACGGATAATCCAGTGTCTTATTCACCGGCATAGTGGCAAACAGCCCCAGACTGAGCCGCACCYKCCAATGGCCAAAATTGGGRAAGGAYACAAYSGCYTTGCGCCCSACMCKSAGYAACTGTTCCAGCATCCGGTCAGGTCGCTTCATGGCCTGTAAAGTCTGGCTCAGGATCACATAATCAAAGCAATCATCGGGATAGAATGTTATATCCTCCTCCGCATTGCCCTGTATAACCGACAGGCCCTTGGCGATGGAACGATTGACCCCCTCGGGGCTAAGCTCGATACCGCGCCCGTCCACCTGTTTTTCCCGCACCAGATAATCCAGCAGACTGCCATCACCGCAGCCCACATCAAGCACCGTTGAGCCKGAATCTATCACCCGCGCGATTTCCAACAGGTCAACCCGGATGTCCGAGGCCCGTGACTGGTCAATATTCATGAKCCCTGCACCCCCATCATTTCCGCCTCCGAATTCAGGAAKCCGCGCACGATACCATCCATCTCCRCRCARTCCAGCARRAAGCTGTCATGGCCCTTGTCCATGTCAATATCGGCAAAGCTCACCCGCGCSCCGATAGCATTCAGAGACCGGGCAATATGGCGGCTTTCCTCCGTGGTATAGAGCCAGTCAGAGGTAAAGGACARYACGCAGAAACGGGTYTTTGTRYCCTGAAARACCTTGGCCAGAACCCCGTCATGGTCGGCGCTMAGGTCATAATAATCCATGGCCCGGGTGATATAGAGATAGCTGTTGGCATCAAAGCGGTCSACAAAGGAAATCCCCTGATGGCGCAGRTARCTTTCGATCTGAAAATCCGCATCAAAGCCAAAGGCCAGCTTGTCCCGGTCCTGTAAATTGCGTCCGAAACGGCTGGTCAGGCCRCTTTCGGACATATAGGTRATATGSGCCGCCATACGGGCCACCGCCARCCCGGCGTGGGGCTGTTCCTCCCGGTCCAGATACCGCCCGCCTTYCCAGTTCRCATCCGCCATAATCGCCTGACGGCCCACCTCATGAAAGGCGATATTCTGAGCCGARTGGCGCCATGTGGTCGCAATGGCAATGGCCGTCTTGACCCGCTCCGGATAATCAGCGGCCCATTGCAGGGCCTGCATCCCGCCCATGGACCCGCCAATGACGGAAAAGAGCGTCTCAATTTTCAGATGATCCAGCARCATAGCCTGCGCCCGCACCATATCCCCGATGGTGATCACCGGAAAGTCAAGGCCGTAAGGCTTGCCCGTGGCCGGGTTCAGGGACGCCGGCCCAACGGTCCCKGCGCAGGAGCCAAGCACATTGATGCAGAGGACRAAATAGCGGTCCGTATCCACCGGCTTACCCGGCCCCACCATATTTTCCCACCATCCCCGCTTGCCGGTGATGGGGCTGAYCCCGCGCACATAATGATCCCCGGTCAGGGCATGACAGACAAGGACCACGTTGCTCCGGTCCTTATTCAGGCGGCCCCAGCTTTTATAAGCYATATCGAAAKCGGAWATTTCCTCRCCGGAATCAAGGCRCAGAGGGGCATCCCGGCCCAATGTCACCACATCGGCCCGGCCATCTTCCCCGGTTTTTRCGTCAATATTCTKATTCATAAAAAACAACATAATCATTATCTGACAAAAGAACAGTTGAAATTTACYTCAGATAAATATAATCCCAAGGGGCGAGACAACAGATAATATCAGGAAATGACCATGAGCGGACCGGAACCACGGCCCTGGATAAAGCAGCTTGACGTCTATGTGGGCGGCAAATCCCAAGTGGAYGGGGCCAGYGAAGTGGTTAAATTATCCTCTAACGAGAGCGCCCTCGGGGCCAGCCCAAARGCGRTTGARGCCTATCTSGCAGAGGCAGGCAGSCTCCACCGTTATCCCGATGCGACTTACCACGACCTGCGCGCCGCTCTTGGAGCRAAATACGATATAAAAGCGGAACAGATTGTCTGCGGYGTGGGRTCWGATGAGATATTGAAACTGGTCTGCCGGGCTTACCTTGCCCCCGGTGACGARGTKATTTTCAGCCGCCACAGCTTTATGATGTATCCCATYGCCGCCAGCAGTTTCGGCGGYGTGCCWRTKGARGTGGAGGATACSGATTACACCACCAAYGTGGATAATATTCTGGCCGCCGTGACGGMSCGRACGCGGATTATTTTTCTGGCCAATCCCAACAACCCCACCGGCACCTATATTTCAGCGGCGGCGGTAGAACGGCTGTGGCGGAATATACCGGACAATGTTGTTCTGGTTCTTGACGGGGCTTACGCCGAGTTTGTTACGGCGGATGATTTTCAGGCCGGTATTAAGCTGGTCAATAAATCCAATAATGTTTTGATGGCCCGGACCTTTTCCAAGCTTTACGGCCTCGCCGCCCTTCGCCTTGGCTGGGGCTATGCCTGTCCGGAAATGGCCCGCATTCTGGACAGCATCCGCGACCCGTTCAATATCCCGTCCGTCACACAGGCCGCCGGTGTCGCCGCCCTGAGTGATCTGGATTTTGAACAAAAGGCCCGCGCCCATAACACCAAATGGCGGGAATATTTGCGGGGGGAA
This sequence comes from Alphaproteobacteria bacterium, assembly GCA_002749135.1. Classification (GTDB taxonomy): domain Bacteria; phylum Pseudomonadota; class Alphaproteobacteria; order Sphingomonadales; family Emcibacteraceae; genus Paremcibacter. The sequence continues at coordinate 37,441 of NVVY01000004.1, forward strand.
CTATTGGGTCTTGGGCTGGAGCCTATTCCATCAGTGGCCAATTTTATCCTGATCCGCTTTCCCGGCACTGGGGACAAAACGGCGGAAAGAGCCAATGAGTTTCTGCTATCACGTGGCTATATCCTGCGCTGGTTGCCGGGGCATGACCTTGGGGACTGTCTGCGCCTGACCGTGGGAACGGAAGATCAAAACAAGGGGGTTATCCGCCTGCTCAAAGAATTTTTGGAAAAATAATGCCATTTAAGAAAATYACCATAATCGGCATGGGYYTGATCGGYTCCTCTATCGCCCGGGCCATCGCGGAGAATAAGGTTGCAGRCCGTCTGGTTGGCTGTGACAATAATCCGGSCCATTGYGATACGGCGCGGGCGTTACAGCTATGTGAYCTGATCACTTCTGAYCCRARTGAGGCCGTAAAAGRCGCAGAYCTGATCATTCTGGCSACCCCCGTTGGYTCCTACGGCGCATTGGGWAMRCTYATCTGTCCRAATATGAAAGCCGGGGCCATCCTGACCGATGTGGGWTCGGTGAAGGCCAGYGTGGTCAAGTCWCTTGCYCCCCATATGCGCGCKGATTGYCACCTYATYCCCGGACATCCGGTGGCCGGGACGGAGCAATCCGGGCCCGARGCGGGTTTTGCCGGGCTGTTCACAAACCGCTGGTGCATCCTGACCCCGCCTGAAGRCTGTGATCCRGCCCAGACYGCAAAKCTGGAAAARTTCTGGCAGGCCCTTGGCAGCAAGGTGGARCARATGACGCCGGAGCATCACGATATGGTTCTGGCCATCACCAGCCACCTGCCCCATCTGATYGCCTATAATATYGTCGGCACAGCCCGGCATCTGGAAGARGTKACCAARTCCGAGGTGATCAAATATTCCGCCGGRGGGTTCCGGGATTTCACCCGTATWGCCGCCTCTGACCCCACCATGTGGCGGGATGTGTTCCTYAATAACAAGGAAGCGGTGTTGGAAATGCTGGGCCGGTTCAGCGAAGACYTGACCGCYYTRCAACGRTCCATCCGCTATGACGAAGGCGAYAAGCTGTTTGAATTATTTGACCGCACCCGCCGCATCCGCCGCCAGATTATCGAGGCCGGACAGGAAGAAGATGTGCCAGACTTTGGCCGCCACCCGGATGATAAATAAAGCTTATTYCACCACRGGAGCCAGTTCATAGACYGGGACCGGACCGAGGTAGAGCAGACCGTTTTGCAGGCTGACGGCCAGTTCAGAGGGKGYTTTGCTGTCCGGATTKCCCAGACGCCCCARYTCWTGCATCAGCTTGTTTTCCGGCATACCGTCCTTCATTTCATTGAGRGRCTGTAATTTGGCGGAAAATGCGCCCAGCGGCTTCATATCCTGATCCAGACTAAGTTCGCCGTTCAATTCAACATTCATATTATCCGCGATAACCTCAAGATTTTTCACCGATAATGTGCCGCCTTCATCGCGCCACGCCGCCAGACTTTCTTTTGAATAGCTGGGGAGGGATTTACCGTGAAGTTCAAGGTCTAACCGGACCTTATCCAGTTTTTTATCGAAATAATCCCGAACCGCAAGCCCGTCCAGTTCCATAAACAGCTTTACCTGCACCGGAAGCTCCATATCATCAYGVMCSTCATCCTGTTGAGGCCGCAGGATGTGCAATTTCATCTCATCAGCGGTAGAGGYGGCAAGGTCGYCATTCTGCCCGACCCATTTCAGGCCACCAAGCACCGCAGAAAACCGCAGAAACTCACCATCAGCCCGGTCAAAAACCACCGAAGCCCGGCTTTTGCCAAAGGCCAAGGTCAGGGCCGGATTCGTCCGCCGACCAATGCGCAAAGYCCCGCCGYCACTGACCATTACCCCATGATAGATATTCCACGGAAAAGCGATCAGGGTRATATTGGGBGCCATAAACAGAACCGGCAGGCCATCGCCGTTGGTTTTAACCACATTCAGGTCCGTAAAGGTCAGCTCCATACGGTAGGGGAAACCTGTTATATCAAGCTCTTTATAGCGCAGGCTAAGGCCCMGGGGCTTTTGGGTCTGCGCCCAAGTCTCTATCCGGTCCTCAAGCTCCCCCGCCATATAAAACCAGAACAGACTATAGCCAACGATAGCTATTATAACGGTCGAAACCAGAACCYTGAAACGCATGTTTATTTCTTTTCCTGTATTTTGGCCGGATTATATCCATGGTCCGGCCAACAGGAAAGAAATAAATCAGAATTTATAGGATAATCCCAGAGACGCCACCGGGTAATATTTATATGTCTCCARATCATTCCGAACGTTACCCTCTTCCCGGCGAACCTCGGTCAGGAAAGCCGCATCATTGGACAGGGTGCCGCCCGTGGACGTCAAGGCCACCCGCGCCGTACCAGTGAAAACCACGCCAAGGTCAACCATRAATGTCCARCCRCTATCTTTATTRATCGGATTACCCCAGCCAATACCGATATAGGGTGATACATCCCGGAAACTTATATTMCCGTTCAGGGTGCCGACCTCGGCACTGGTAAAGGTCATATTACCAATATCATAGGTATTGGACGTAAYCGCCTGCCCGTTCAGGCTGTTCTTGTCGAAAACCGCCCCGCCGGTGATGCGAAAGCCGCCGCCCARCACATGCCAGTCAATCAGGGCATTAAAGCTTTTTAACTTCAGGTCAAAATTATAGTCATTGCCGCTTTTGGTGAGGGTTTTATTAAGTTTCGCATARTTTGCCCCRACCCGTAGATTGACATAATCACTAAGGCCCCCGGTTACTTCTATTCCAASCCCCTGTGTRCTGGCTTTCAGGCCCAYGGCAAWACCRTCCGCYTGCGCCGATGTGTTGGCCACACTCATCGCGATTAAAGCACCGAAACCTATTGCCGTTGTTTTCTTTAAAATACTATATGTCATTCGCATCCACTTTCTGTTGTAAGTTATGCAAATTATATATAGNGNGAGCTACTTTAGGGTCTGTTAATATTAGATATAATTCAATGTATATTTTTAAACTTTTGAAATTCGGGCGCGCATGACGCTGACAAGATATTTACTATATTCCCGYGCCARMGACAGAAAACGGATATTTTCRGGCCGCCATTGRCCCACAGGATGGGCWATCATAACAATRTTCGGCATCAGGCGGCGCATCTCAACCATGACCCTCGGCATATGTTCCAGAGAGGTCACGACCCTGATGGATGACATATGACTGCGCGCCACCCACAGGGATATTTCCTGCGCGTTACCCACCGTATCTTTGGCCATCGTGCCGCTTTCAATRCAACAATCAGAAAGTTCTTTTGGAATGCCAAGAACAGCCTGTAATTCCTGTTCRGTRACWTTTGCATTAACGCCGGAGATRAACAGCTTGTTCGCCATGCCTTTTTCCAGCAGGCTGACCGCCTCCTGAAGCCGGTTCTTGCCGCCAGTCAGAACTACTATCCCGTCCGTTTTGTCATGAGGCGGCATTTCAACCTGCGACAGACCATAAATAAAATAGGCCAGTCCCCCGACCCACGTCAGGATAAGAGCAAGTAACAGATACAATAAATATTTCATATRCCCCTCTCTCCTATACCATTCGYCCCAGCCCCCGTAAGACAGTTATGCGGGCGGTCAGCATGGAAATTAACGCGGCCAGAAAAGGAATGACCAAGAGTATCGCAATTTCAACAACCGGCAGTTCCGGTATCCTGACCAGYCCCTCTGCCAAATCACGGGACAGATAGATCAGGGAAACAAGGGTGATAAAGGCCAGCACAAGCCCAATGATACCGCCCTTCAGGCCATATTTCATAAAACGGCTCTGATACGCGCGGGCAATCATACTATCCTGCGCCCCCAAATGGTGCATCACGGCRATGATTTCCCGATTTTCCGCCATTCCGGCCTTGGTGCCGAATATGACGATGCAGACCGTCGCCAGCACCACYAGCAGCAATATGCCCAACGCCGTATATTCCACCATATCCATCAGCCGCAAAAACCGCCCAAGCCATTGCTGATGATCGTCAAGATGAATATTCCCGGATACCTGAGCCAACAYCCCCCGCACCGCATCCAGATTAAGCGTCAGATCGCGGCTGACGGTCACATCAAGGATTGCCGGAACCGGCAAATCATCTGTCACATTACCCTTGCCCAGCCATGGCTCCAGCAGTTTCTCAATCTCAACCTCATTGAGTTTGCGCACATAGTCTATGCCCGGTGTTTTGYGCAGCAGGGCCGTAACCTCCGCCACCTGCGCATTTCGCATTCCTGCATCTGCGGTCGTGATTTGTATGGTCAGGYGATTGCTCAGGCTTTCGGTCATATCCCCGAAGCCTTTATGAAGCATCATGCTCCCCATCAGGGCCAGCGCACTGAGGTAAACCATCACCGCCATAACATARGGCAAAAGCCTTGTAGCTTCATGGGTTTCTTCATCGGGCAGGAAATGAATGGCCTTGGTCACAGCTCATCCTCCCCGTCATAGCCCAGGGGACCAAATTCATTCTGATCAAGGCTGGCGGTTGCAAAAGCCGCCGGGTCAAACGGGGTGGTTTTCGGCAGGCTTTGACCCGCTTTGATCAATTGCAGGATTCCGTCACTCAGGTGCAAGCGATCCGCCTTCACCTCCTCCACAAGGCCCATATCATGGGTGGCGATAACCGTYGTGGTGCCCAGTTTGTTAAGCTCGACAAATAAATGCATGATCCGTTTGGCAATGGCCGGGTCAACATTTCCCGTTGGCTCATCCGCCAGCAATAAATCAGGCCGCTTGATAACCGCGCGAGCAATGGCGACCCKTTGTTTTTCGCCGCCWGATAATGTGGGGGGACGCGCCTTCATGCGGCCTTTCAGACCAACCCATGTCAACAGCTCCTCCACATGTTCCTCTATCTCGGCCCCTCTGCCGCCCGCAATCCATAAKGGCAAAGCCACATTTTCCACGGCGGTCAGGTGATCCAGAAGCCTGAAATCCTGAAAAACCACCCCGATTTTACGGCGGAATTTCGGCAGGTCTTTACGGGCCGCCCCGGCCATATCCTCGCGAAACATGGTGATCTTACCCCGTGACGGGCGATGGGCCAGATACATTAGTTTCAGCAAGCTTGTCTTGCCCGCCCCGCTGGGACCGGTCAGGAAATGCAATGAACCCGGTTTCAGGTTAAAGGAAATATCCTTCAATACCTCCGACCCCATGCCATAGCGCATACCGACATTTTCAAAATGGATCACTTACTATCACGCCTCTTATTATTGTATCTGGTGCTAACCATAGCAAGTCACCCCAATGCCGTAAACTGATAAATAGATGTTCTATCAGGACTCTTGCGTTAACCAATTCATCAGATTATAATCATATTAAGCTGTATACCCATAAAATAATAAGAGCTAAACTCAGTGATCCTTACCTGCCCCGAATGTTCTGCACGTTATGTTGTTGACCCGACAGCCCTATTACCCAATGGCCGCAGGGTTCGTTGTGCCAAATGTACGCATAGCTGGAAGGAACCCGCCCCCCATGTAGATACGCCGGTGGTGGATGCRGCAGAGGCCGAAAGTCCCGYTGTTYMGGAAACAGCYRAKCMWAAAGAGCCTGAGGTCAAAACATCGGACACGCCAGATACGACTGACCCTGCCGAAGAAGAATTTGCCATAAGACGCAACCGCCGTAAAAAACGCCCCCGGCCTATGCCCAAAGGCTCGAACCTGCCCGCCCTTCAGGGACATAAACACGGGGATAGCCTGTGGGGATGGTATAGCCTCGGCGGGTTTGTGGTTCTGGTTATCGCCAGCTTCCTGATTTTTCAAACCAGCATCAGCGAAATATGGCCGCCGTCACAAAAGTTATACCGGGCTTTGGGCCTTGATAGTAATAGYTCAAGCTCCGGCGAGCATAAGGCCGAAGAAGAKAAAATTCCCTATCATGAACTGTTCAAGATTGAAAATACGGTGCCCGGCAAAACGCGGGTTGGCAAGCTGGTCACCCTGACGGTTAAAGGCAACATCCGCAATTTGACCGATAAGACATTGCCCCTGCCTCTGCTTAAAATTATCCTGAAAGACAATCGGGGGAAGATTGTTCGGGAATGGACCTTCAAACCGGCGACGGCCACCATCTCGGAAGGACAGAAAGTGCCCTACAGAACCTCCCTGCCCAATCCACCCGATAATGCCACCAGTATCAGCGTTACTTTTGCCGATCAATAGAGCGTAAAGATAAATTTAGGAATTACAGGCTATAGTCACTCCGAACCAATAGGAGTTATTAGGAATATGGCACATATTCTGATTGCAGAAGACGAACTRGCCGTGCGTATGTTTGTCAGTCGGGCCTTGGAGCTCCGGGGACATAGCACTGTCGGCGTAGAGGACGGCGGGGCCGCCGTAGATGCCATGTCATCGGAAGATTTTGATCTTCTACTGACCGATATTGTCATGCCGGTAATGGACGGTATTGCTCTGGCACTGAAAGTATCCTCGGACCATCCGGACATCCCCATCCTGATGATGACCGGYTATGCCCATGAACGCCAACGCGCCCATAACCTTGAAAGCCTGATCCATGACGTGATCAGCAARCCYTTCTSACTTGATGAGCTYTGCRCTACTGTAGAGGAAACACTGAAGAAAAAGACAAGCCRRAATCATTAARGYAKCTTTTYSGWAAAYWGGRTTARCCCAATTTCTGGTTYCGGCGGCGGTGCATGTTAATRGCAAYCTCRTCCAGTTCMRTTTGAGTACGCCGGTCWCGKTCGGCCAATTCTCTCTGCCGTTCGCGCTGTTCGACAACTTCGTATTTTTTCAGYTCCTTGAAAGCATCGGCAAGCTGATCCTTCATTTCYTCAAGGGAAGCGTCAATTTCCAGAATTGAATTGACGATATTTATCCGCCGCACCATGACCTGTTGGGCATATCCCGCATAWGYGATACTAACCACGGGYGATTCTGCCACCTTCTTTTGTTCCGCAATCAGTTCAGCCTGAAGGTCGGTCAATTTCTGTTGCAGGTCGGCTTTCATTTTTTCAAGCTCAACCATATCCCGGCGTTTYTCGTCCAATTGCCATTTATGCAACCGGATCATTCCTGTCATGCCTTTACGACTCATTTTATAAACATTTCCTGTTTCTTGTATTTTTAACTATTWTCATTGACCGGGTTTKCACCTAYRGGGCCATTTTGCAATATCTGCTCAAGCTSTGCATAACCTTCTGCCAACGTACTGCGTTCYGTTTTCTTCTGAGCCATGAATTCTTCAAGCGCAGGATGATAATGAATTGCCGCGTCAACCTCCTGATTTGCACCGGGACGATAAGCGCCAAGGCGAATCATTTCTTCCATGTCATTATAGTCTGCCAAATATTTACGAATAGTAACCAATAGATCATTTTGTTCCTTACTGTTGCAACCCGGCATTGTCCGGGAAATGGACCTGAGCACATTAATTGCCGGAAATCTGCCCCGCTCCGCAATGGCCCGGTCCAGCATTATATGGCCGTCCAATATGCCGCGTACCGCATCCGATATGGGTTCATTATGATCATCGCCCTCAACAAGCACCGTGAATAATCCAGTGATCGTCCCCTTTCCAATGCCCGGYCCGGCCCGCTCCAACAACCTTGGCAGTTCAGTGAATACRGTCGGCGTATAGCCCTTGCTGGCCGGAGGTTCGCCSCCCGCAAGGCCGATTTCCCGCTGGGCCATRGCAAAACGTGTTACGCTATCCATCAGGCAGAGAACATCATGCCCCTGATCCCGGAAATATTCGCTGATCGTCAGGGTCATATAGGCCGCCTGCCGCCGCATAAGTGCCGTTTCATCGGACGTTGCCACCACCAGAACACTACGGGCCAAACCTTCTACGCCCAGATCATCCTCRATAAACTCCTGCACTTCCCGGCCCCGCTCRCCAATCAGSCCGATRACCGAYACGTCCGAGCGCGCATAACGGGCAAACATGGACAGCAGAATTGAYTTACCCACCCCGGAACCGGCAAATATCCCCATCCGCTGTCCCTTGCAACAGGTGACAAAGGTATTCAGGCAACGTACGCCCAGATCAATCTTCTCTCCCACMCGTTGACGCAGATGAGCCGCCGGCGGCTGTGCCCGGATTGGATAAGCCTCTGAACCTGATTTTATCGGGCCTTTGCCATCAATAGGCTCCCCCATGGCATTGACCACCCGCCCCAGCCATTGCGCCGAAGGATGAATAACGGGGGTTTCTCCGATCACAAAGGCACGGCACCCAACCCCGACACCTTCCAGCATGGAATATGACATAAGAAGGGCGCTGTCACTTTTAAAGCCAACCACCTCACAGGGAATTACCTTGTCCTGACGGGACAAAAGGTTAACGCGGGAACCAATGCTTAACGACCGCTGGGCACCAGCTACCTCAACCAGAAGCCCCTGAACCCCGATGACCCGGCCATAATAGCGCCAGCCCTGCATCCGCTCAATTTCAGCCTGTAACGTATATACCATATTTCATTTCGATTAATTATATTCARGGCATGTTACGTCAAAAAGAYACKGGATCACAGAAAAACTTACTAAAAAATAATATTTTTTCTCTAATTTATTATTAACTTAAWTCTTAGGTAATGATTATTAATATTGTTATATTTCAAACTGTTATACTATTATTATAATAAWAWTTACAGAAAATAACCTTAACATTTATCAAAAAAGACCCCTAAAATTCATCTTTGGTTACCATTTGTTAACCAATTGTATTAATAATAGTTAACAGAAAGTGGTTAACGGCATAAATTTATTATTAAATAATCGCAAAACAGAGGGAATTATAATGCGCGTGTTACTCATAGAAGATGATCCATCCACATCTAAAAGTATTGAATTAATGTTATCGGCAGAAGGCTTTAACATATACTGCACAGATCTGGGTGAAGAAGGTGTAGATTTAGGTAAATTATACGATTATGACATTATCCTGCTTGATCTAAACTTGCCGGATATGCATGGGTATGACGTGCTGAAAAAACTCCGTCTGTCAAAGGTTACCACCCCTATTTTGATTYTGTCCGGCATGGGAGAATTGGAAAACAAGGTCAAAGGCCTTGGCTTTGGGGCTGACGATTATCTAACCAAACCCTTTTACAAGGAAGAACTTGTGGCCCGCATACAGGCCATCATCCGCCGGTCAAAAGGCCATGCTGAATCCATTATCCGCACGGGTACACTGGCGGTAAATCTGGATACCAAAACGGTTGATGTCAATGGTCAGCGTGTTCATCTTACCGGCAAGGAATATGCCATGCTGGAGCTGCTGTCCCTGCGCAAAAGCACAACATTGACCAAGGAAATGTTCCTTAACCATCTATACGGCGGTATGGATGAGCCGGAACTGAAAATWATTGATGTCTTTATCTGCAAATTACGCAAAAAACTTATGGCTATMTGCGGTGAAAATTACATTGAAACCGTCTGGGGACGTGGMTATGTCCTGCGTGATCCGGARCATAAAGAAGATGTTGCAGTCGCCAGCTAAAATATCAGATAATCTCCGGTAAATTTAACATTTACCAAAACTAAAAGGCCACTTCCCTACACAGGAGTGGCCTTTTTYTTRTATCAAATRTTGTTAATTTTAACCGGCTTTACGTATCTGGTCCGCATGGTCTGCTGTAACATACATRCCACGTTTCCCCGGTACCGGTTTGAATTTATCACTTAATCCCAACACCGTTTCAGCCGCCCCGAGGAATAATCTTCCATCCAGGGGCAGTTGCCGCCGCAAACGATCAAGAACCTGCGCCTTTGTTTCCTGATGAAAATATATCAATACATTACGGCAAAAAATCACGTCAAAGGTGCCAAGTCCGGCGAAACTATCCAATAGATTAAACGGCTTATAGGTAACCATATTACGGATTTTTTCTGATATTTGCCACATCTCGCCCGCCTGGGTAAAATATTTCATCAATAACTTGATGGGTAATCCTCTTTGAACCTCGAATTGAGAATATATTCCRGCTCTGGCCTTATCCAGAACAGAACGGGATAAATCCGTACCGACAATATCAATCTTCCAACCGYTTAGTTTGGCTGTCATTTCACTCAGGATTATGGCCAGGGAGTATGGCTCCTGTCCCGTTGATGCCGCTGCGCACCAAATACGCAGACGTTTGGATGAAGCACGAGATTGCAAAAGGCCGGGCAATACATCTTCACGGAATAGATCAAAAGGCGTATTGTCCCGAAAGAAGAAAGACTCATTGGTCGTCATCGCATCGGTAATTTCACACAATAGATCTTCTTTGCGGCGCAACCTTATTTCATTGATCAGATCATCCAACGTTTCCATGCCTTTTTTACGGGCAATTGGCGTGAGACGGCTCTCCAGAAGATAAACTTTGTCCTCTGATAACACCAGTCCGGATCTTTCCCTCAAGATCTTGCTGAGCAGCTCAAAATCTTCTTTTCTCATTGTGGTAGTCCCATCAATTTCTCTTTAATTTTTGATCCTATTTGACCCAAAGGATATATACCGCTGCACAGGCCCGCATTACTGACGGCCCCCGGCATGCCCCATACAACGCTTGTTTCCTCATCCTGTGCGATCAATTTCCCCCCCGCTTCCACCAATTCCCGACTGGCGTGCAGGCCATCATGACCCATGCCCGTCAATATGACAGCAAATACTTCCGGCCCATATACCTTGGTCAGGCTCCTGAACATTGGCTCAACAGATGGCCGACAGAAATTCTCAGGCGGGTCCTGATTAAGTACAATGACATTCCCGCCAGCCTTTTTCACGACGGTCAGATGGAAATCACCGGGCGCAATATAAACCTTGCCATTTTCCAGYCTGTCCCCGTCTTCAGCTTCCTTACAATCAAAACTGGTTGATAGTGTCAAATGCTTCGCCAGAATACTGGTAAAGGTCGCCGGCATATGTTGCGTAATAACAACCGGAATATTAACAGAACCCAAACCCTTAAGAACAGCAAGCAGTGCCTGTGGTCCGCCAGTAGAGCTACCTATAGCCAGGATGGAAGACTTGCTTCTTGAGAATCGACGTTTCTCAATGACTGATTTCGCTTTCGTTACCGGCGTAAATTGCTTGTCTATTAGGCTGTTCGCCCCCTGAAAGACTTTACCACCATTTCTTAAGCGACTTGCTGCCGCTATACTGATCACCTTGCTAATGAGTTCTTCCTGAAACCCCATGGAAGATGCAACCTCACGGTTACTGGTCGGCTTGGCTATATAATCAGAGGCCCCCATGGACAGGGCCCGCATACTWATTTCTGCATTACGGCCCGTCAATGTCGAGGCCATGATAACCTTAACCTTTGGATCAATTTCAAAAAATYTCGGCAGCGCGGTCAGCCCATCCATAACCGGCATTTCAATGTCGAGTATGATTATTTCCGGATCAAACCTGGGCATACTTGTCAGCGCCATCGCACCATTCCCCGCCGTGCCAACGATCTGAATGGCAGGGTCCTCTGACAACCATTTGGACATAAGGCCCCGGATAACCGCKGAATCATCAACGACCATGACCCGATATTGTCCACTTCTTGCCACGCGGCCCGTGTCCTCTTTATTTTTGAGAAAATTTGACTGCACCTAGATTATTCCTACCTGAGAGAATTTTGATTCTATGATTTCACGATCAAAGGGCTTCATGATATATTCATCGGCGCCGGCTGATATGGCGGCACTGATATGGCTCATATCATTTTCTGTGGTGCAGAAAACAACCACCGGCTTGTCACCCCCTTCAGAAGCCCTCAGAGCTTTAAGAAAATCCAACCCGTTCATCACYGGCATATTCCAGTCCAGCAGAACAACATCCGGCAAGTCATTATGGCAGGAATTAAGCGCATCCTGGCCATCAACTGCCTCTCTAATATCAAAATCAAGTTCCTCCAATATTCGGCGGGCCACTTTTCTGATTACTTTTGAATCATCTACAACAAGGCAGGATTTCATCTTATTYTCTCCAGGTTTTACCGGACATCATATGCTGATGGCAGGATATCAGGCGGCTTCTGCCTGTGTTTTTCCAAAATTCAATAATTTTTCCACGTCAAGGATGACCATAAGCTCCCCTTCCATGCGAAAAATACCGCTGGATACATCTTGCCAGCATGAGTCCAGTGTTACCGGGTTACGCTCAAAGGCATCCTCGGAAAAGGACAGAACATCACCGACCCCATCAATCAGAAGACTGTAGGGTTCACCCTCATACTCAACGACAATACTCATGTTTTCGCCGTCAGATTCCTTATCTTTCAACCCTAATCGTTTCCTGAGATTTATCGCCGTAACAATCCGGCCCCGAAGATTGAGCACGCCGGCAACAGCGGGCGGTGAGAGGGGAACCGACGTAATAGTTTGTTCTGACAAGACGTCATGCACTTCCAGTACCGGAATACCGCACAGTTGGCCCGCTAGCCGTATTGTCACATAATCTTTATTATCATTTTCCATGTTACTTTATCCTGTTTAATATTATGCCGCGTTCTTTTTCTTGCCAATCTGCTCGGTGATCGCACCCATCAGGTTATCCCGATCCAGCTTAACCACATAATCGTCAAATCCGACCTSCCGTCCCCGGGCAAAGTCTTTTGGCGTTTGATGGGAAGACARGGCAATCAAAGGCGTTCTCTGCCAGATACCATTCTCGCGAACCTGCTCGGCAAASGTAAAGCCATCCATATCCGGCATTTCAATATCACTGAYAATAATATCAAAATCTTCGCCCTGCTCACGTAGTTCCAAAGCCGCCGCGCCGCTATCCACAGCGGTAATATTATATCCCGCAGCAGATAATAGMGGTTTGATCATATTCAGAAAAAACTTGCTGTCATCAACCAACAGAATATTGGATTTTCTATGCAGGCTTGAATGACCCGACGTGCTGGCGGACCCCAAGCTGCCAAAGGCCTTTTCGATATAATAGGCCACATCAATAATTTCCGTGGCCGCACCGTCTATCACGGCTGTACCAACTTGCCCGGCAATAGTAGAAGACAATTCAATATCAATTTTATCCTCCATAATGTCGATAATCTCATCCACGGCAACACCCATTGTCTTGTCGCCGTCCGTGAAGACAAGAACCGGTTGGCGGCCTTCCTGTTTCAACTCATATGAAGAACATACAGTCAGCAATGGCATGAGCTGTCCACGATATTGAACAACAGGCTGACCATCGGCCTCCTCAATAGTATCAACATCAATTTCTTCCAGACGGGCCACCAGAGACAGCGGGACAGCCCGGCGGCTGYCTTTACCAGCCCGAAACAGGAGAATAGCCTCATTGTCATTACGGGCCGTTGTCTGTTTTACCTCTTCTTCCATACCAAGGCCGGAGGAATCAGTCACTTTATCGCTGATCTGGTTAACAATTCCGTTAGGGTCAAGGATCATAATGACCTTGCCATCGCCCAGAATGGTATTACCGGAGAAAGTATGTAAATCTTTCAGGATTGGTGCGACGGGCTTGACCACAATTTCTTCCGTATCAAAAACCTGATCGACCACAATACCAAAGGTAAAAGTGCCCACCTGACTGATAACGATATAATCATCTTTGCGGACATCCTCGTCTTCTTCGGATTTTTCCCCGGCCATGCCAAGAATTTCATCCAGACGCACCAGTGGTAACAAGCGGTCCCGCAGGCGCAGAACCGGCGTATCATTGATATGCTCAATACTATGTTCGGAATCCTTKGAKGCCCGAACCAGCTCCAGAACACTGATCTGGGGAATGGCGAATCTGTCATCACCGCATTTAACGATCAGGGCAGATACAATGGCCAAGGTCAATGGAATCTTKATGCTGAAACTTGTCCCCTTGCCTTCTATTGATTTCAGGTCAACAGTACCACCGATTTTTTCGATGTTACAGCGCACAACATCCATACCAACACCGCGACCAGACACGGCAGTAACTTTCTCCGCCGTAGAAAAACCAGCATGGAAAATAAACCGCTGAATCTGATTGTCGGACATTTCATCCAGCTCTTCCTGAGTCGCCAGTTCRTTTTTCAAGGCCTTGGCTTTGAGCTTCTCAACCGGAAGKCCCGCACCATCATCGGTAATTTCAATGATAATATGGCCACCTTCATGAAACGCATTCAGGCGCACCGTACCGGTTTCTTTCTTTCCGGCAGCAAGCCTTGCATCCGGCATTTCAATACCGTGATCAGCGGAGTTGCGCACCATATGGGTCAGCGGGTCTTTAATCATTTCCAGAACCTGACGATCAAGTTCCGTATCCGCGCCAAGCATCTGAAGATCAATCTTCTTACCCAGTTCCAGTTGCAAATCCCGGATAATACGCGGCAGTTTCGCCCAGGCATTGCCCACCGGCTGCATACGGGTTTTCATAACCCCTTCCTGCAGTTCCGTTGTACATTGGCTAAGGCGTTGTAAGGGAATGGAGAATTCACTRTCGTTGCTGTTGCGTAAAAGCTGCATGAGCTGATTTCTGGTCARAACCAACTCGCTAACCATTGTCATCAGATCTTCCAGAACCTGAACATTCACCCGAATGCTCTGGTTRGCGATACTTGGCTCGCCGGCCTTGGCATTGGCCACCACTTTGTCTTTTTCGACCTTTTTACTCTGGGCTTTTTTACTTACTTCCTCAAGGAACTGGGCGGCAACATCGTCATATTCCACCAATACCGCATCGGCCAGCAAAGGGGATAAGTCCACCTCTTCCAACACAGTATCCAGCAATTTACGGACAGTTTTATTCTGTTCAACCGTGATGTTATGGGAAATAAATGGCGCAAAAGCGGCCTCWATACTGGGGCCACTATTTTTAWTACCTCCAAGRTAAGAAGTGAAGAAATCYCCCATTTTKRCYTTGCTGTCTCTTGTATTGACGCCGTCCATCAGGTTTTTAACGGAAGCATCACCAARAATYCGGTTATGRAAAAGATGGGTTATGACTTTCACCGCATCACCGCCGCCAATACGCAAGAACAGACTGTCGCCTTCATCTTGAACGGCTGTCGTGTCATCGTCTTCATCATCAGGACCGGGCGCGGCGGCAAAGGCGGCCTCAAGTTCCTCCAGAGATACCTGACCGGGCAGGATATTCTTCGACTGGATAATTTCAGGCATTTCAATTACATCTGTTACTGGTGCGGGTGCCGCCACCGCTTCTTCTACCGAACCGCCACTGGCAACCACATTCAACTTATGAATTATTTCGCTGTCGTCCCCCTGTGGTTCTTCCTGCGTGGCCTCAAGCCCTGCGAGGATTTCCTTGATCCGATCAAGAGCGGCCAGAATTAAAGTCACCGAATCGGATGTAACCACCAATTCCCCATCACGATATTTTCCCAGAACATTTTCACCGGCGTGCGCCACTGATTCCAGACGCGGCAATCCCAAAAACCCGCAAGTTCCCTTAATCGTATGAACAAGCCTGAAAATATTATCCAGAATAGGTTTATTGGTTGGATCCTGTTCAAGAATCACCATTTCAGCATCAACTTCGTCAATGCTCTCAGCCGTTTCTGTGAGAAATTCGTTTAGCAAATCATCCATTTTTTACAACCTTTTATATGCGATAATAAGAACCGCAAACCTTCACTAATAACCAAGATCAGCGAAATAGGTTAAAAAGGGGTAAAATGAGGACAATTTTAAATTAAWTTTTTTTAGGCAACCTGTTCAATCATYYATRATGATAAKRRCATGAACAATATTTACCGTTCCTCATAGGTTAGATAAAGCGAAAAACTTTGTTCATTATGTGATGAATATTCTACCYTGCTATCAATTTTATGTGCCGCATTTGCCGCAAGAAATGCCGGGGCGGACTTTGCCTCGATTTTGTCCGCAGCCGTTTCCCCCAAGAGCGCCATACGAATGGCATCCTGAAAAATCACCTTTTCGCCATGCACCGCCACAGAAATCACGATGATCGGTGATTGRTCTTTAATTTTAACCTCTAGTCTGCCGCCCCTGAACAGGCTTTCCCCGGCAAGTAACACCATATTCAGCATTACTTTCATGGCATTTTTATCCATGCCGCCCACATCAGAATGCCATGTCAGCTCAATGTTTCCAGYATTATACAGGCCTTTGATGGCCTCTTCGGCTTCCCTCAAGGGCAMTTTCTCGCCATAAYCCCCCGYCGCCCCGAAAGACAGGCGGAAAAATTTTAACTTGGCCGATGTGACCTCTGCACTGTGATTAAGGAGTTTCATGACCTCCCCRCGCATGGCCTCATCTTCTTCATCCGCCAGAATTTCAAGACCGTTGGCTATGGCCCCTACCGGGCTGATCAAATCATGGCAGAGTCTGGAACATAACAGGGCCGAAAAATCTATATCATTCATGTMGGCAGCTACTTTCTTTTTTATGATCTCAAAAACCAGATTGAACATATAATAGCAAACTGATAATAACAAGACCAACAACACAGGAAATTCAACATGACAGACCCGGCCAACCCCTACGCGCTTTTTTCCGAAAAATTATATGAAACCACATTGGAAGCAGGCCGAAAAATCATGGAGATATTTGCCCTTGATTTCGAGGTCAATTACAAGGACGACAAATCGCCGGTAACCGCCGCCGATGAGGCCGCTGAAAAAATTATTCTGCGCGATCTTGCGGACATCGCCCCCCATATCCCRATCATTGCCGAGGAACAGGCCAGTGCCGGAAATATTCCCGATGTCACAGATAAATTCTGGTTGGTGGACCCCCTCGATGGCACCAAGGAATTTGTCAAAAAGGGAACTGACTTTACCGTTAATATCGCCTTGATAGAGGATGGCCAGCCCAGCTTTGGCATTGTCTATGCCCCTGCCCTTGGCCGRATGTTTGTGGCCAAAGACCCGCAAACCGCMGTKCAAATGGATATTCGMGAAGGCCGYTTYATGGGTGCAGAACAGCCCATTAYGGTTCGTGATGTGCCACAAAGCGGCATTGTCGCCGTGGCCAGYAAATCCCACCGGGATGATCAGACAAACGCCTTTCTGGAAAAGCTTGGCGTAACARACATYGTCAGTGCCGGAAGCTCCCTGAAATTCTGTCTCGTTGCCGCCGGGGAAGCGGATATYTACCCYCGCTTTGGCCCRACCATGGAATGGGATACCGGGGCCGGACATGCGGTGCTGAATGCTGCCGGAGGYACSGTGGTCAACCCGGATGGCACGCCCTTTCGCTACCAAAAGCCGGACTACCGCAACGGCTTTTTCATCGCTAATGGCAAGGTAAARTATTAAATTAGATTCTTGCCTAAAGCCCAAATACCAAACAGGGCAACGATGGCCGCTGATATTCGGTTGATATTCAAAAGATGGTCATCGGACAGGCGGCCCCGCATATAGCCGGCGCACCGGGTAATGGTAAACCACCACAGGCTGGACCCCAGAAATATGCCAAGAGTAATGGCCGCYGCATTCATTGGCGTCTGCCCCATATCCTGCAACCCCAATGCYACGAACAGGGCGACAAAGCCCACAACCGTCATRGGRTTCATCATRGTCAGCATAAAGGCCCCGATGGCCCCCTTGACCCGGTCCCGAACCGTRTCYTCCGYATCRACGAGATGGGGATGTTTGGTCCAGAGGTTAATACTGACAAGAATCAAAATAGYACCACCAATAATTTCAAACCAGCCATTGACCTGATGCACTATGCCCGTGGCAGACGACAGGCCAAARGCGGCGACCGCCCCGAATATGGTATCTGCCAAGGCGGCCCCRAGGCCAACCGTAAARCCRTTRCGTTTGCTATAGGCCAGCGTGCGCCGGATACAGATCAAATTCACCGGTCCCAGAGGTGCCGCCATCACAACACCAATCAAAACCCCCCATACAATATAAATCAATGGCAATCCCATCCCTATATTCAGAACATTGACCTTAATATAGGGACTGGAAACAGAATATAAAGTTTTTATCTGGTCCCATTGGCTTTTTCATGTTAGATGCGGGCCATGACACAGGATAATGAAACCACCGAAAAAGAAGAAGACCCGATCATTCTTTACATCATGCGGGCCGTGGAACGCGGCTCTGCGGTCGCGCCGCGCGATATTGCCATTGAAATAGCCGATGACCGGGCAAAGGAAAAAAGCCCCAAGGACGCCTGGCGTAAATATCTGCTGGCCGTCAAGCAACAGGCCAAGCATCTTGCCCGTGAAGGCCGGATCAGCATCCTGCGCCGGGGCAAGCCCATTGACCCCAATAAGATGAAGGGGTTGATTAAATTATCCCTGCCCGTGGCGGACAACTCAGAGGAATAGGCTCCAAAGCCCCGCCCTCCCCGTTTGAAGCAAAGGCRTTCATAYCCTGCGGGCCWTCGGCTGTCACKYTGACAATCAGCCAAATCAAATCACTATCGTAATTTTGYGCCTGATCACGGACGGATGGCTGTGCCGCCCCGTCCGGGTGRCTGTGRWAATGGCCRATGATKYTRTCWCYWCYWGYCCGGSMYTTYCTTTGATGGTGGATGATTAAAGCCGGATCAATTTCAAAATTCTTTTCCGGGCWRTCTGAYAAATTTGGCGATGGGATCACAGCCGTCACCAGYCCCCCCCGCCCGATAAGCAATCCGCAGGCCTCATGGGGATARCTATYCATAACATGGCGAAGGATTTTACCCCTCAGATCAGTTAGCAGATTCAGGGTCGTCATGGATCACCTTTATCCGGCCAAGGGTTTTGCCTGCGTAGTCCATATAAATCATCCGGCTGGTTTTATCGTCCCGTCCAATACGCARCCACAGGCCGCCGGGGGCCGCCGTGCTTTCGAGAATCACTTCACCGGGGGCCAGTRTTACTTCAAAATCAAAAGGCTGTTTTGGTAATTGTGATRCGGGCAGGATAAGCTCAGCGCTCGCGCGTTCTTCCCGTGCGGCCTTTTGCTGAGCCAAATTTATGACCTTCCAGACCACTACCGCAAGGCCAACGACAATTAATATTCCCATAAAAATCACAATAAACTTGAGAAAGGGRCTGTTTTTTGGCACTTCTTCTGTCATGACGTTACAAAATTCCAATAGTGAAGATATAAATATCCATTTAACCGTGGAAGAAGAGGCTGAAGGCCAKCGCCTTGACAAGTTCCTTGCCGGGGCCGTGGACGACCTGAGCCGGTCACGGTTAAAGCAGATCATCACCGACGGCYTGATGAAAATCATCCGCGCCAAATCCTCCCATGTGACCGAGACCATAAACGACCCGTCATACCGGGTCAAATGCCAAGATCAGATATTTTTCACCCTGCCCGATATGACCGAACCGGAGCCGATTGGACAGGATATTCCCCTCAATGTGGTTTATGAGGATGATCAGGTGATTGTGATCAATAAGGCCGCCGGTATGGTGGTTCATCCTGCCCCCGGAAACCCGGACGGCACGCTGGTCAATGCGCTGATCTATCATTGCGGCGACAGCCTGTCGGGCATTAACGGGGTCAAAAGACCGGGTATTGTCCACCGGATTGACAAGTACACCAGCGGCCTGATGATTGCCGCCAAGACCGACCGCGCCCATAACAAGCTGGCCAAACAATTTGCCAAACACAGCCTTGAACGTGCTTATCAGGCCGTAGTCTGGGGAGTACYCAATCCGGCCTCGGGCATTATCCATGAGAAAATTGGCCGTGATTCGCGCAATCGCCTTAAAATGGCGGTCGTTCCCTATGAAAGCAAGCGGGGGCGCGATGCCATCACCCATTATCGGGTCATCCGGCGTCTGGAATCCAAACGCAAGACCTTTGACAGGGGCAGCGCCCTGAAACGTCTGGCGCCCAGCCTGAGCCTTGTGGAGTGTCGCCTTGAAACCGGGCGAACCCATCAGGTGCGCGTGCATATGTCCCATATACGTCACCCCTTGGTTGGCGACCCCTTTTACGGCAAATCCGGCCCCATGCAGTCGAAAAACTTTTCTGCCCCGGCCCAGCAGGCGATCAATGATTTTAAGCGCCAAGCGCTTCACGCATATGTGATTGGATTTCGCCATCCAACCACCGGAGAAGACTTGACATTTGAGGCGGAGACCCCAAATGATATGAGACGCCTTATTTCTGCCTTGGAAAACGGTTAGAATACAGGCGAATATGTGATATAATACCGAAAGGTGGAGAGATTATATGGCCAGACAAATAACACCGGCAATTACCCCGGAGGGTAGCCTTACCCGATATCTTCAGGAAATCCGCAAATTCCCCATGCTGAAACATGAGGAAGAATTTATGCTGGCCAAAGCATGGACCGAACATGAGGATAGCGAAGCTGCCCATAAACTTGTGACCTCCCACCTGCGCCTTGTGGCTAAAATCGCCATGGGTTACCGGGGCTACGGCCTGCCGGTAGGCGAGCTTATTTCCGAAGGCAATGTGGGCATGATGCAGGCGGTGAAACGTTTTGACCCGGATCGGGGTTTCCGTCTGGCCACCTATGCCATGTGGTGGATCAAGGCCTCTATTCAGGAATATATCCTGCGCTCATGGTCGCTGGTTAAAATCGGCACCACCGCCGCTCAGAAAAAACTTTTTTTCAACCTGCGCCGCATCAAAGGCCAGATTCAGGCCATTGAYGAAGGCGACCTGCATCCCGATGATGTKGCYGAAATWGCCACCCGCCTGAATGTGAGCGAAAATGACGTGGTTCAGATGAACCGGCGTATGGCTGGTGCCGACCATTCCCTCAATGCGCCCATGCGCGCYGATGCCGAGGGCGAATGGATGGACTGGCTRCAAGATGAGAATGCCATTGATCAGGAAACAGCCTATGCCAATGATGAGGAACTGACCAACCGCCGCGCCCTCATGGCCGATGCCATGAAGGAACTGAACGCGCGGGAACAGCATATCCTGACCGAGCGACGTCTGAAGGATAGTCCCTCCACYCTGGAAGATCTGAGCAAGATATATAATATCAGCCGCGAACGGGTGCGTCAGATCGAAGTCCGCGCCTTTGAAAARCTGCAAAAATCCATGCAAATCGCGGCCATAGACAAGACATAGAATACAGGCAGGGCCAATCATGCGCTGCCTTGWTTTTTTTRCAWTAATTGTTACAATTCAGTTTCCAGTGTTCAAATTACCAAATTTTTAGATAATCGGTGATATTAACTTGCCRTTATACTGTTGTTTATTATTACATGAGATAAATGGCATTATACAAGATTAAGGAATTGGATGTCTGAAGAACCAAGCCACGCTGTAGGGGCCTTGTCCCTGTCGATCATGACAGGGGCAAAGAAAACATTTAGAAACCCTCTGACYTATATTGGTGCCACTATTGTGGGCGGTTTGTCACTTCTGACAAGAGACTACGAATGGGGCGTTCTGACACCGTTTTTTATTCCCCTTATTGTTCATGCCGCCATTCGAATTTTGGCCGAGTATGAATATCGGGCCATGTTTGCGGGCAAGACCAATGTGGTCCCGGATGACAATCCTGMAATCGCCAATATCTACGATATTTCAACCTTTTCTGCTCTTTTTCACAGATTGCAGGAAACYGGTGAACCGCATCTGTTAATCAAAATACAAATAAACCCGGCGTCTGAAGTGATCCGTCTGAATGAGCCCAATGGCCTGACAGCGGAAAGTKYCATGATCCRGCGCATAGAAACTATCATYCAGMAAAATTTTGAAGATGGTRTCATTGCAAAGGTTTCTTTCAATGCTTTTATGGTTGTTCTCACCGGTGATTATGAAACCCATGAAAGCCGGTTGCATGATTTCATTGATGATAACTCACCCTGCAAAATCGAGATAAAAGGCAGAATATATTTGCCTAAATTGCTGATTGGCATCACGCCGCTGGGAAGCCATGCTGGCGAAAGTTTTTCACGCCTTGAATTCTCCATTCAAAAAGCCTTCCTCTCGGCAGGACGTGCCTATTGGTATGTGTCAGARGACAGCAAGGAATTCAATTTATACCGTCAAAAACGCTTGGGGTTGCGGGCGGTACGTCAGGCGCTGGATAGTTCAGAGCTCGGTCTTTATGCCCAGCCCATCGTCGCGCTTGGTGACACGCCTAAAGAAAATAAATATGAAATATTGTTGCGCCATTATCGAACGGATTCAACCGTTGAATCACCTGTTGAAATTCTTAAACACGCTAATTTCAATAAAATGTCGCAGGAGATTGACCTCTATGTCATTAACCTTCTGTGCCAAAATTATCACCAATTAGATAATGCCGATAAAGACGCCATCTATAGYATATCTATCAATTTAACCAGCTCATCCTTTACCAGTCCGCGCTTCGCCGGACTCTTGCGTGACCTCGTTTCCACCTATGATGTACCAAAGGGTAAAATCATTCTGGAAATAACCGAGACTATAGCCAACCAGAATATATCCACAGCCATCAAAACCATGGAAAAACTAAAGAATTCCGGCTTTAAACTGGCGCTTGATGACATTGGAATCGGATCAAGTAATTTTCATAAYCTGAGTCATTTTCCCGTAGATTATTACAAAATTGACCGTATCTATTCCGAGGAAATACTGACCAGCCCGGAGACCCGCCGCTTCATTCAACTCGTCATTGATATTGGAAAATCAAAAGGCAAGAAAATCATCGCAGAAGGTATTCCGGACGAAGAAACACTGAAAATTCTGACTGAAATGGGCATTGATTATTCACAGAGTTTCCTCACCGGCATCCCTAAAGAGCTTATTAAAGCCCCAAAATTTGATACAAACACCAGCCTTTAATTCTCACACATCCGAACAAATGACGGTCTCACCCGTCTTGCCTTCCAGCCGGGCTTTTATATCTGAACCATGACCTATGATAAACTGCCGGAAGGCCCGCATGCGCGCCGCTGCCCGAAGGTCACGATGTGACAGTAACCAAACATCCAGAGACGGCAATGGGTCGCTCAAGCGCACCAGTTCGGGGCTATGATCCCCAATAAAACACGGGAAGCGTCCGATACCCGCGCCCCGCTTGGTTACCTCAACCTGAATAAGGATATTATTGAAGTGCCCCATCACCTCCAGATGGGGGAAAGGTGACTTGTCCAGCCAGTCAGGGCGTTTTTCCGGCATCCCCCAGCCAACCCACCGGGCCGTAGACCCTGGCAAGTCAGGGCGATGCTCCCGAACATAGGCCCGTGTGCCATAAACCGCCTGATGAGTATTGCCCAGAAACCGCCCGATCAAATGTTCCGGCGGCGCGTTGGTCATCCGAATGGCCACGTCAGCCTCCCGCCGGGATAAATCAAACATTTCTGTGGAATCACTCACCTTTATCTTTATGCCCGGGTTTTCTGTCATGAAATCAAGAAAATACGGTATGAATAGATTTATCGCCACCACATCAGGGATTGTGACGCATACCTGCCCCTCAAGGACATTGTCCCGGCCGCGGACACTGCGACCAAAGGCATGCAAGCTGTCGTCCGTCTGAAGTGCAACAGGCAAAAGCTCTTCACCTGATTTCGTCAGGCGGTAACCATCGGGCATCCGGTCAAATAACTTAACCCCCATATTAGCCTCCAGCGTTTCGATCCGCCGTGAGACTTTGGAATGGCTTACCTTTAACTGTTTGGCCGCCGCCCGCATTGAGGTGGCCTCTGCAACCGCCARAAATATTTTTAARTCATCCCAATTCATGACAAGAAACCCTGYTTAGTGGTTCAWTTATGCACCACGCTGTCAGATATTCACTAACTTGTCAATGAGGGAATGCGTGTTAAATATATTAGTAAGTTATCAATAACGAAGTGCCACAAATAAAAATGAAAATCAAACTTGATCTCCCCCTGTTGGACGGCGAATTTCCGGTTGAGAATGCGCCATCCGTTCAGTTAAGAAATGGCGAACTATGTATTCCGCAACATTATTTGCACTATCACCATAGCCGCCATTCCATCGAGAAAATTATACTGGATATTGACTATAATKACCGGTACCTCATTTTTGTTAGTGAGAATGATACGGGGGTATATATTCAGATCGGGATCATCGGCTTTGATAATTACTTCACGCATAAGTCTCAAAAAGCTTTAAAGGTTGTTTATGGACGCAAATGGCGTGTTGAACCGCAATTGCCAACTTCCGAGATCATTCAAACCACCTTTCTGGCTCTGAAGAAGGCCCGGGAGCATGAAGTCCGTGAAGTTTTCCGGCTMAYCTGTGATCACGGCTTTACCACACCCTTTAACAACCACCATGATTTGCCCCTGATCTCTCAAAAWTCTGATCTGGTCCGTCCACACAAAGATGAAACCGGGGTTATTTGYCTTGAACAGCACCTTAAACGCATTCRGTATGATCGAGCAAAATTATATTTGCAAGACATTACGCAACTTGCCAACGGAAAATGGCTGATCGACATTGATATTAAATCAGACCCCAAAGGTCAATTGCCGGAAATCAGAGATATGGATATATCATTCCTGATGACCTCCCTGAATGTCAATGAGCTATATTATCAGCTCATGGATGAATTCCTGTCCTTAAGTGACCGTCATGTGGATGAAAATTTTCTGTATAAGGGCTTTGCTCGCTTCAGTCGCAATAACAGCATCACAGCCMTTGCCGAATTGTCATCCCTGTTACGGCAAAGATCTTTGCATGAGGAACATCATGCCTTTGCCAGTGCCTTTGAAACGGCCATTTATGAAACCGACAAAACCCGGGTTCCAAAACTTGGCGAGGGSCCCCTATCCRAAAAGATAAGAGCAAACCTCGCCCGTTTTGGTCAGTTGGAAGGTATCCTGCCCACGTGAATAATCAGGCCGGWGTCCATTCATATTTCTTRAAAGCRTCATCTACAGGTGTCTTTGCCACATGATTTACATAATTACTCATGACTTTCTGTGACAATCCCAGAATAACCTCAAGGATATTTTGCGGCGTATAACCAGCATCCAGAAAKATGCTAATATCTTCCTCGCTCACCTGACCGCGCTGAAGTAGCATTTGGCGGGTGAATGTCCTCAAGGCTTCCAGYTTTTCCGGTAGGGGTGTGTTATCCCGCAACGCATTGGAAATATCATCGCTAACCCCCATCATCTGAGCAACCACCGTATGGGCCGGTACGCAATAGTGACATTCATGCTCAACATTAATGGTTTGCCAGACAACGGTCTGCTCATCTGCTGACAGGGACGTCTTCATAAACAGGCYATGGACACGCTGATAGGCCTCCAGCAAACYTGGTGAAGTCCCCATTACCGCGTGAAGGTTGGGAATACGGCCAAAGGCTTTTTTCGAATTTTCGAAAAGTGGTAACGTATCTTCCGGGGCCGTTTCGGGGGTATGTACAGCAAATTCAGTCATCATAWTTCTCCTGTTATTTTATACTTGAGTGATCGTTCAAAAAAAATACTTTATWTTGAGCGACCGTTCAAGTAAAATGTTGCAAATAACAAGCAAGGTAATATTTATGGGTAGATTACAGCGTTATAACAAGGYTGAAACCTTGGAAAAAGCGATGAATATTTTCTGGCGAAATGGTTTTTCCGGGACGTCTATGCGTGACCTTGAGAGCTGCCTCGACATGCGCCCCGGCAGCATCTATGCCAGYTTCGGCAATAAAGAACATTTATATAAACAGGCAATGGATTTTTATGCCGTCCGGAATTTCAATAATTTCAAAAAATATATGAAAAATGCGGAAAGTTTTATGGCAGGRCTTGATCAATTTATAYGGCAGATACTTTTAGATAACAAAAATCCCAGTACCTGCATGTTAGCCAAAACAATATCTGAYATTAGTCCGGAAAATAATAAATTACGGGCCAAAGCCATTCTAATGATCATATCTTTTGAGGATATTATCGTTACAGAACTGAGCCGTGCCAGAGAAAACRGTGAAATCAACCAAAATTGTGACCTRCGATCACTCGCCCGTTATATTCAGGTGCAAATTCTGGGGTTAAGGTCTTATTTCGAAATGAAAAAAGAACCTGAKGAAATTYTGGAATTACTGAATGATRTYCTGATAATCATCAAGACTAAAGCGACTAAAGGTATAACGGCAGCCTGTCATAACAACAAAAAAACATGAAGGCAGCAACCTTATATCAAGACGCTTACCTTATGTCTCCAAAAGTCAATTTTTCCGACATTAAATCCTGTGTTGTTAGGACATTTAGCGCGTCTACTTGTTGCAGTGTGTAATCCACCAATTGCGACAATATATCATCATCAGCCATTTTCTCACGGTAAATATTYCGTGAAAGAGAGACCGCAAGATTCCCTTTGATGTCTTCTGAGCGGATGGCTTTCTTATAGGCTGCTATACGGCCATAACAGGCYTCGGCCATGACTTTGACTTTTTTGCCAACGCTCATGTCGCCAACGCCCATTTCACGCAAGGACAAATCCATATTATCAAACAATACTTCCTGAAGAAAACGGGTGAGCAAAGCGACTTTCTTGTCATCCCCGTCTGCTTCGAGTCGATTAATGACCAAGGCCATATGAAGAATKATCAGGTCAAAGCGTCCGTCCAACGTATCGGCAACCTTCCATGTTTCATAGAAATGGGGGGTGCGGGCCTGTGCCACAATCTTGTTAAACAAAACATGGGCCGCATCTTTTATTTTCTTATTTCGCCGCAGAAAAACCATATAATATTTGTATCCATGTTAAAAACATTGACTAGCAAGATGACTGATGTCATTTTGTGCAATGTTTTGCGTTTGGTATCATGCCACAGCGCAAGTTGCAATTAAAACTGGAATATTATCCAGTAAAGACGAGCATAATATTTTTATGAAAAGTACAGTTAAAATAATTCTTGTAGTCAGCATGACTGTCTTGGCTCTTGGGGCCTGTAGCTCACGAAAATTTGTTCGCGGCTATATGGCTGATCAGAAAATGGTGGAAGCSATAAAGGTACAGGTGGACACCCGTGATTCCGTCAAGGAAATGYTGGGTAGCCCTTCCGCCGCCGCAACCTTTGACAATGACAACTGGTATTATTATTCCAAAAAATCCGAGAGTTTTGCTTTCTTTAAAGAAAAAATCACTGAACTGAAAGTTATGGCTATTCGTTTTGACAAAGAAGGGTATGTGACGGCTGTTGATCATTATACCCTTGATGATCACAATAATATTGAACCTGTTGGTAAAACCACCAAAACCCATGGCCGGGAATTGAGCTTCATTCAGGAATTGTTCGGGAATATCGGCAGATTTGGTGCGGGCGGCCCATCCAATGTCCAACCCGGGAATTAACCCCTAAAACTGGCGCACCTGAACAA
This sequence comes from Alphaproteobacteria bacterium, assembly GCA_002749135.1. Classification (GTDB taxonomy): domain Bacteria; phylum Pseudomonadota; class Alphaproteobacteria; order Sphingomonadales; family Emcibacteraceae; genus Paremcibacter. The sequence goes on from NVVY01000004.1 coordinate 64,609, forward strand.
CCATAACCCTTGTTACCAAGGGCTCATGCAATAATTTGTTACTGATTTTCTTCAAAGTCTTTTTTAATTTGGGGTAATCCACACTGCGAGGGCTGTCAGCTTTGCCAAGCGGCGTATCGCTGTAATGGCGAAGTATGGCATCCCGGATTTCCGGCAGCTTACGGATAACCGTCATCTTATTCTCTGTACCATCCACCTCAAGGGAAAAATCGATCATCATTTGACCCAATACTTTGTTATTTTTAACAAGAGGCAAAGTCATACGTTCCAGTTTGACGAATTGATGGTCCGTTTTAGGTTCTTCCACAACGGCTTCTTTATGGTCCTTTTCCTCAACATGTTCTGCGCCGCCGCCGCCCATCATCATTAAGGCCCCGGCTCCCGCTCCGCCGCCCAATAAYAATCCCAKMAGTAATCCTATGATAAGAAGTTTTTTACTGCCCTTTTTCGGGGCCTCTTCCGCTTTGTCTTCAGTTTCGTCAGCCATGATAAACCCTGTATCTGATCTTAAAAATGACGGAATCCGCGCTGACCCTGCAACAGGTTTTTACCTTTAWCGTCCTGAATAACTATTTCAGGCTTATCAGTCATATGGCCAATTCTGGTCAAAGAAAGATTCAGAGAAGCTGATATATCCTTTATTTCATCCGCCCTATGATCCGAAGCCGTAAAGAGCAATTCATAATCATCGCCGCCGTTCCATATAAGGTCGTTATACGCCGGGAAACTTTCCAAAAGCTTACCAGCCGCATCTGAAACAGGAATTAATTCTGCTTCTATGGTCGCGCCGAGCCCTGACAAGGCGCAGATATGAGTTATATCCCCCGCCAGACCATCGGAAATATCCAATGCAGAAGACGCAATACCGAATAATTTCTGTCCCAATTCAAGCCTTGGAACAGGCAGGTGGTATCGTCTTACAAGAGATGGACTATCGATGTTGTCTTTAAGGCATCTAAGGCCCAGAGCCCCGTCACCCAGCGTACCTGAAACATATATGCCCTCCTCCACCTTGGCCCCGTTCCGCCTGAGTGCGGTGCCTTTTGGAACCGTCCCAATGGCCGTCACAGATAATGTCAGAGGGCCGGATGTTGATACGGTATCGCCCCCAAACAAAGACAAGGCAAATTCATCCTGATCCTTTTTAAGGCCCGATGTAAAGCCCGCAACCCAATCCTCAATTCCAACCATATTTTTTGGCAGGCTGAGCGCCAGCAAATAGCCCAGCGGTTTGGCCCCCATGGCCGCCAGATCGGACAAATTCACCCGCAGGGCCTTTTGCGCCACAAGACCCGCCGGGTCATCAGGGAAAAAATGAACACCCGCCACAAGGGCATCCTTGGTGAATATCAGGTCATAACCCGCAGGCGGCGATAGAATAGCCGCATCATCGCTTAGGCCATAAGCCGGGGCACCAGCACCAGCCAGAGGGGTAAAATAGCGGGCAATGAGATCAAATTCACCCGAACCCATTTTATGCTCCCTTGCCTCGTATTATTTGCGGATAATTTTTGCCAGCCTGTCCAGAACGCCATTGACAAAGCCGGGCTTGTTATCGTCGAAAAACGCCTTGGCCACATCCACATATTCATTGATGATTACAGAGGTCGGCACGTCAGGCCGGGCAATTAACTCATAGGTACCCGCGCGCAATATGCCCCGCGCCACCGGCTCAATACGACCAAGAGCCCAGTCTTTGGACAACGACCCCGCGATATAATCATCTATTTCCGCCGCCCGCTGTTCAACACCCTGTACCAGATCAGTGAAAAAGGCAGTGTCAGCGTCAGCATAATGATCGCCTTCAATCACTTCGCCAAGCCTGTGATCAATAAATTCAGCCACCGTATTTCGCGCCGGTTCATCGTTCATTTCAATCTGATAGAGCGCTTGCACAGCCCCCAGACGAGAGGCACTTCGCGCCCCGCCCTGTTTTGATGATACGGCCTTCTTACTCATGCTTGGTCAGTCCAAATTGTTGTTTCAGAGCAATCATGCTGAGTGCGGCACCGGCGACAAAGCCCCCCTTGTTACCCTTGTCCAGTGACGCCCTCGCCCAAGCCTGATCGCGGTTCTCCACGGTCAATACACCGTAGCCGATGGCAAGTCTATCATTGATTGCCAAATCCTGAAGTCCGCGCGCACTTTCCCCGCAAACATAATCATAATGGGATGTTTCGCCGCGAATGATACAACCAAGGGCGATATAGCCGTCATAATTTTTATCTTTTGAATCTTCGGCAAAGCGAATGGCCGCCGGAATTTCAAAAGCCCCCGGCACACTCACCCGTTCATAGGTGGCCCCGACCTTGTTAAGCTCGGCCACGGCCCCTTTAATCAATTCATCGGTGATGTCTTCATAATAGGGCGAATCTACGATCAACAGATGCATGTTATGTCTCTTATTTCTTTATCAGGCCAATTTCAAAGGACGGATCAAATTTGCGTTGTTCCACAATATTCAGGTCATAGCCTTCAATGCCGACCACATGCTGTTCCGTATTGGACAGCAGAATAAGGTCGGAAACGCCGAGGTCCACCAATATTTGTGCGCCAATACCATAATTTCTGAGAAATGTTTCCGAGGACAGGTTTTTCTTACCCTCCCGCCGGCCAATCTGATCGGTAATGATGGTTCGGGATGGTTCACGTAAATAAACAATGACCCCGCAGCCTTCTGCTCCAATCTCAGCCATGGCCCTATGAAGCTGATTGCGGCGATCGCCCTTGATGCTGAGCAAATCATCAAATATGTTAAAGGGATGCATACGCACCAACGTAGGCTTGCCCTTTTCCGGATTGCCTTTAACCAGCGCAAAATGCTGAGTATTGTCGTCCTTGACTTCATAGACCTTTAAGGTAAATTCCCCGCCATACTCTGAATCAATCGTCGTTTCCTCAATACAACCCACCAGGTTATCCACCTTTCGGCGATAGGCGATCAGGTCGGCGATGGTTGCCACTTTCAGATCATGTTTCCTGGCAAATTCCACAAGGTCCGGCAGGCGGGCCATGGTGCCATCATCRTTCATGATTTCGCAGATCACACCGGACGGGTTCAGGCCCGCAAGACGCGCCATATCCACCGCTGCCTCCGTATGTCCCGCCCGCACCAGAACGCCGCCATCCCGCGCAACAATTGGAAAAACATGCCCCGGTGAGACAATATCATCGGCCCCTGTGCGGGCATTTATGGCGACCGCAATAGTATGGGCACGGTCCGCCGCTGAAATGCCGGTGGTGATGCCTTCCTTGGCTTCGATGGAAATGGTAAAGGCGGTATTATTGCGGGCGCGGTTGTTGATACTCATGGGCGGCAGGCCCAGAATTTCGGCTCTTTTCCGGTCCACAGTCAGGCAGATCAGGCCCCGGCCATATTTTGCCATAAAATTCACCGCATCAGGGGTGGCCATCTGGGCWGGWATRATCAGGTCACCCTCATTTTCCCGGTCTTCATCATCGACCAGAATGAACATCCGGCCATTTCTGGCATCTTCCAGTACATCTTCAATGGGGGATAGAAAATTTTGGGGCATAAAATATCTTTACCTATTTAAATTCATTCATTCTGGCYACATAGCGGGCCAGAATATCAATTTCAAGATTWACCCTGTCGCCAACYCTGGCATCAGAGAAGGTGGTATTTTCCTGGGTATGAGGAATAATRTTAATGCCAAARCWGGTCTGATCRCCATCCGTGACCTCATTCACGGTCAGRGACACRCCRTTRATGGTSACAGAGCCCTTTTCCGCTATATATTTGGCCAGCRYTTTCGGGGCTTCAAATGTCATCCTTATRCTGTCGCCTTCGGGMRWAATGGACAGRATTTTGCCGACGCCATCCACATGGCCGGTGACAATATGACCGCCCAGCTCATCGCCCAGCTTCATGGCCCGTTCCAGATTAACCCTTRTRCCCTTGATCCAGTCACCAAGGTTGGTRCAGGACAGGGTTTCTGCCGAGGCCTCAACCGCGAACCAGTCCGCGCCCTTGTCCACCACCGTCAGGCAGACACCGGAACAGGCGATGGACGCGCCAATATCAATGGTATCCGTGTCAAAGGCCGTGTTCAGGGTGATTCTGGTATCACCGCTTTGGCTCAGGTCTTTTACCTGACCAACGTCTGTGATTATTCCGGTAAACATGTCAGATCATATACTCCTGCCAGATGTCATTTCCTACACTTCCCTCACGAACCAAAGAGAATTTTTCTGTTTTCAGCACCGTCTCAATATCCATATCCGCCAAGGCTGCAAGGCCGTCCTGACCAATGATTTCCGGGGCGCGAAACCAATATAGTCGGTCTATCAGACTTGCCCGGATCAAGGAAGCATTAACTTGCGCCCCGCCCTCGGACAAAAGCCGTGTGATACCTTCATTTGCCAGTTTGGCCAGCATATCAGTCATATCTATACGGCCTTGCTTATCCGCCTTGCAAGTCATCACTTTAACGCCCCGATCACGTAACCCCTCAAACTTATCGCCGTCCTTTACGGTCGTCATAACCCATGTGGGGATTTTACGGGCCGTTTCAACCAGCTTGCAGCCCAATGGCAGGGACAAAMCACTGTCCAWAAYAATMCGWATGGGCGACCGATCYTCTATGCCCGGCAAGCGRCAATCAAGGGACGGGTTATCGGCCAGAACGGTGCYAATACCCACCATTATGGCATCATGATCGGCCCTGAGCAGATGGCCACGGGCGCGGGACTCTGGCCCTGTCACCCACTGACTTGCGCCTTTTCCCCCGGCTATCTTGCCGTCCTGTGAGCTGGCAATTTTAACTGTTACAAGGGGGCGATGCCGCGTGATCCGGTTGAAAAAACCCTGATTGACCGTTTGGGTCTCGTCCTGACAAATACCAAGATCAACCTTGATCCCTGCTTGTGTCAGCATTTCTATACCTTTGCCCGCAACCCGGCTATCGGGATCAGTAATGGCAACCACGGCGCGGTCAATTCCGGCCTCAATCAGGCTCTGCGCACAAGGCGGTGTCTGTCCATGATGGGCGCAGGGTTCCAGCGTGATATAGGCGGTGCTGCCTTCTGCATCCTGTCCGGCTTGTTTCAAAGCGACGGTTTCGCCGTGAGGCCGCCCACCCTGCCCCGTATGGCCGCGCCCGACAATATGGCCTGTTTTGCTGACAATCACGCACCCAACCGATGGATTGGGCCAGGTTGACCCAAGGCCGCGCCGGGCCAGACGGAGCGCCATCTGCATATAGTCGCTGTCTTGGGTCACGATTTCCTCTATTCTATCGGGTCAGCGATCTGCTCGACAAATTTTTCAAAATCCTTGGCCTCGCGGAAATCTTTATAGACCGAGGCATAGCGCACGTAAGCCACCGTATCCAAAGCCTCCAGCCCCTTCATGATTAATTTTCCAATTTCTTCGGACGGCACCTCTGGATCACCAATACTTTCCAACTGCCGTACAATGCCGTTGATTAACAGCTCAATCTGATTTTCCGCAATCGGTCGCTTGCGCAGGGCCAGATTGACAGAGCGTTCCAGTTTTTCCCGCTCAAAAGCGACCTTCTTGCCGCTCTTCTTGGCCACGGTCAGCTCACGGATCTGCACCCGTTCAAAGGTGGTGAAACGTGCGCCGCATCCATTACAGGCCCGCCGGCGCCGAATGGCCGAATTGTCTTCGGTCGGACGGCTGTCTTTGACCTGTGTGTCATCATTTCCGCAAAATGGGCAACGCATGTCTTGATCCTTTAATAGATGGGGAAATCCTTACACAGCGCAACGACTTTTTCCCGCACAGCCGCCTCAGCAGCACTATTGTCTTCCGGATTAGCCTGAAGACCGGTCAGAATTTCAATGATAAAATCGCCAATTTTCTCAAATTCCTGAACGCCGAAACCGCGTGTGGTGCCTGCCGGGGAACCAAGGCGAATGCCGGACGTGACCATAGGCTTTTCCGGGTCGAACGGTATGCCGAAAACCTTAAGAACAAACAAGTCAAGATAGTTAAAACAACACAGGTAAATCAAGGTATTGCCGCTTTAACCGATAAAGGTGACTTATATGTTTCGTTTAATGGTAAAGACGCAGATGGGAATACCTATGCTGGGGGAAAAAGAGTCGCAAGAAGGGTAATGAGTTATCAACAAGCGTCCAATTATGTCACTTATATGCATATGGTTGAAGATGACTATCGCGCTGACAAAAATAATAGCAGCAGTAACGAATCCCGTGATAGTTATTATCTAGAATTTAATGGTTATGCACAGTTTCACCGAGAAAAATTACCTGATTCTGAGGGGGGTAAAACTCTGGTCATGACACTCGACTTTAGAAAAATAAGCCACAGCAATCGTAAAAAAGTGAAGTTTTACGAAAATACCGCGAATGCAGTGGCGTTATTAATTGATGATGAATTAAAAATATTAACCCATAAAGGCCTTAAGAAATATGGTGGTAGAGATCATCATAATAATATTATTGGCGACTCGGGAAACTCTTTTGGTGTGTATACCGCTACCGCAGGGCAAGGCCGAAGCACCTTTTTTGCCCGTGGTAATAAAACCGCTCACCAAGACCATTGGGAACTCTACTCTCCGCTGGAAGAGCTGGATAGCAGCTTAACCTGTGATAACAAACCTAAACATGGGGAAGTTTCTTATCCGTACATTTTAACCGGCTGTACCTATCTTGATTTTAAAATGAACGGGGCAGTAATTGCGTCACCAGACTCTAACATCAGTGTTTATCCCGAAGTGCGTTTTGCGAATGAAGATGCTAGTGGCAACGTTTACCCTGATTTAGTGGATTTAGATAAGGATGGTTTATCCACGGAAAGTGAAATTAAAGAATGTTTAGCTAATCGCACTGAATATCACGCGGGAGATATTGAATATTGCTCTCAGCCGATTTTATCGGACAGTGACGCAGATGATGTATTAGATAGTTTTGAATTTTTACATCAGGATAAAGGCGCGGGTAAAGGTAATTATCACAGCCGTTATAGTAATATTGTGGGCGATYATCATGACAATACCATTGCTCCCGTTGATGGTAATAAAGATATCGATAATAATGGTCAGCTTGATAAATACGATAATTAATGCCTCGCTATCAACACAGTTTTATAGCATCCGCTTAATTTATTCTTCTTGTCGCTGGTCGCCTTAGCCAGTCAACGAGTTAAGCGGATTGCTATTCCCACAAAATAATAACTATTTTGTGGTTTTTTATCACTTTAAAAAAGAGCCTTATATCGATCCCCCCCCTCTAGCCCCAGCGCTATAACGACTTCATTAGCAATATACTTATTAATAAAAATTAACAGGTAGGCATTTCTAYATTCTCAAATTTAGATGTGACGTGTATCACAAAACATCAAACCTTTATCATAGTTACACGAAGCTTAGCTAATAAAACTTTTTAACAATTTATTGTTATCAAGTTAATTAATCGTTAAGCGGGTTGATTAAACTTTCTTAATTAGGGTTAACTATGAAAAACAAACTATTACTATCAATCGTTTTATTAACAGCCTCTGCATCTGTTTTTGCTGCTGATGCAACAACAACATTACATTGGAAAGGTGTCGTTCCTTCAGTAACACCAAGTGATGAAGTGATCATTACCGGCCCAGGTGGCGCATTACCTTATGCAGACTCTGCCGGTCTTGTGGTAACGGATAACACAGGTGWATTCACTTCAGACAGAATCTCTTTAGAATTACATTACCGTGCATGTRMTGATGGTACGACTGCTGGTAGTTGTGCTGCTGGGACTGCGGTTRCCGGTGAAGATGCTGCCGCTGTGGGTGACATCATCAATGATGCATCTTGGACMATGAGCGCATTAGATACCGTGATTGGTACTACAGATACTTCAGCAATTGGCACCACGGTTAATTTAGATGGTGCGCCAATGACACAAGCAACACCAGTTGYGGCAACGGCGGGTACAGTGACTTTCACTACCGAAAATACAACRSCTACCRCGGCASCRYTAGCWGTYGGTCAAAACATCGAAGTCCATGCCGTTATCAACYCTTCTAAAGCCATTTAATAATCTGCCAATTATTTATTGCCAATTACGGAAATAGCAGAACCATCTTAATGTAATTGGCATTTGGAGCACTTATGAAGAGTTATCTAGCCGTTTTTTGTCATCCTTTATTTATATTTATGAGCTTATTATTCRTTTGCATGAATGTAAATGCGCTTGGTGACTCTTCATCTTTACAACATCAATTTCGTGTTGATACCCATATTGAACTCGCAAAATTTTACGATCGCGAAATTATTGAATTTGAGTTTGTGAAAAATAATTGGCAACTCGAATTTGACGCAAAAAACTATCAATTCAAACCCATTTCCGATGTTTTACAACTACAAACCAATATTACASAAACAGATCCAATAGACAGCTTTGCCCTGACCTTAGTTGAAAAACAATCACAATGTTATGACAGKGCTGGTTTAGCCACTACAAGCAAAGATTTTTCTCACGTGTGGTTGGCCGGTAAAGAGATGTTTAAGRGTGATACCTTCATTAATGAAAGCTTAGATGAATTAAATACACAGGGTAAATATCGCACCCTGGATGTAGACCTTTCCTTCGACCCCGTTCACTACGGTGATGATAACTGCAGTGGTGCAATTCAATTCAGTGTGGAGTTAGAKATATGAAAATAAGATATCTATTAATCATCGCATTGATGGTGAATATCAGCTTAAGTCACGCGTCRATTCAAAGTGAAGGCATTATTATTCCCGCTGAATTTGCCGATCTCTATCAAGGACACGAGGAACTGTTTACCTTTGAAATGGCCAGTGCAACGGACCTGCTCACGGTAAAGGTAACTYCAACACCCACATCGGCAACACTGTCGGCAAGCAGTATCAATAAAATCGAAAACTACCTGCTACAAAACAATATTAAAAAGCAGGCGATTACTAACATCATTAATAAAATGACCAGCAATATCATCAATGCCAGCGCCTGCCACGGTAAGGTCGCKGAATGCACAATGATCCCTGACGAGTTTGCATTTTCCTACGATTACGAACAAAAACACATTACCTTTTTTGCTAATAACAAACTATTAGACAAAAGCAAAACCAGTAAAATATTCCATGACTCAAACAATGACCTTTACGGTTTCATTAACAGCATGGACTTTAATTATCACTACTTTAACAATAGTGGTTCTTCACTTATTTTACGTGACAAAAGCTTGTTAGGCCTCAAATACGGCAATGTACGCAGTAGCCTTTACCTTGACAGTARTAGCMGTGACTTAGATGTTGAGCAGCTMTCCTACGATTACGAATTTAAAAACCGTCGCTTTCAATTAGGTCACTTTAAATATGGTTACGAGCAAAATAGTACTGCTTTTTTAGATTTAACCGGCAGTTATTCACAGGATGTCGTGAAYTACTCCTCTTCAAACAACTTAATAAGCGGTGGCAAGCAGAATAACCGTAGCTTGTATTACCTACTACCTAACCAAGGCCGTATTGAGGTGTACCGCGAAGGTAACCTTATTTACAGTAAAAATGTTGATGCAGGGCAACAGAGTTTATCTTTTCGCGAATTACCCTATGGCTCTTACATGGCCACTATTGTGGTGATATCGGGTGGTCGTGAATTATTAACCGAGAGACAACAAATTTTTAATAACAGCTCTTTTTCACTGAACCAAGGTGAGTATGACTTTAGCTTTTCAGCGGGCCTGTTAAATGATCGTTACGATGAMAAAAACGACMGTGARAATTCACTAACTGAACCTGAAAATAAACAACAATACGACCTGTGGTTACAGGAAAATAGCTTTGTAGAAGCWAAARCCACTTATCAGCTATTGGACAGTACGTTAGTKGGTACACGTTTATTAACTAATGTAGACAATWCGATGGTTGAAATCGGGGCTAAAAAATCCTTCGCAGAATACGCAAATGCGGATGTRAAATACGCACTGTTTGATAATGGCAGTCAGTTTTTATCCGCCGATACCAATATCTACAATGTRGGTTTTGGTTACGARCGTTACCAYTCTGCWGACGGTGAATACAGYTTAGATAACTACATGTTATCYAATATTGGTTACCAGCGTTTAACGCTTAATGTGTCAGCAACRGTTTATGCTGGGCAAGGTTATTTGCTGTTTGTGAATAATAAAGTTGATGAGGYGAACAACGGCCAAGAATATGTGGATCAAAGCGACTACTGGTCWGTGAGTGCAGGTTATTCACATGCTTTTATTGCTAACTCAACGTTAAATTTTTCTGCTACTTATCAAAGTGAAGATTAYCGTTGGAATAATGATGGTTGGTACGCCGGCATTCTTTGGTCWGTACCATTATCAATGGATTGGAGCGCTAATTCGTCAATGAACTTAGGCCACCAAGGTGTGGAAGAGTTCCGTAATAGTATCAGCAACAATCAGCAACTCAGTGACAAYCTATCGGTTAATACCGAAGTGGGTGTGACTTATWTGGGCAGTGATTATGAACGCAGTGTTGATAGCGATATCAGTAGTTCGGCAAATTACCATAATAGTGTTTTAAATRGTGATGCTTATGCCTACGTTAGCTCWGATGGTACTAAGTCGTTAAACGCGAATCTATCCACCACGCAGGTTATTTCTAATAGCGGTAAATTGTATTTCACGGCAGAGAARAGTGATGCTTACATTGTCGTGGATGCACAGAGCCAACAGGATGCCGATCAACACCGWGGCCTGTTATCTGTCTATCACGARCAAGAACTCGGTTATAACGACAATATAGATCAACAAGATACGGTTATMGCCATTGATAAATACAAAGACTTTAACGTGCGTTTAGATACCGAGTCTTCTAACTACATCAGTGAMGATGAGCATCAAGCCAATGGCTACRCACTACCCGGTACAGTGATCAGTTTAGACATGGACTTGGTAAAAATTAAAACCTTTATCACCTCATTTGATGATCTTAATGATAAYGCGGTATCAGAGGTGCAATGTGCTGGTGAAGGCTGTGTAGATGTAGAAAAAATTGAACMGGGTGTATTTAAARTCTCTGTCATTGCAGGTGCGGATTACGAACTGTTTTCACACAACCAAACCTGTGTAACACCCAGCTTAGACAGAAACTCAAGCACCATTAGCAATGTCGGTAATAACTACTGCTTACCTGGATTATATCAAGAAGGTGCTTGGTCACTGGCAAATAACAATAACCAAGCAATTGAGCTTGATGGCAAACAATATTATTTCTTGGGTGTTTTTRACAGCGAARTTGATTACCCACAAACGGCACAAAAATTGAAAGATGCAGGTATTGAGACAATCTCTYGTGAAGTGGGTAAACGCCAATACCTTTATGCAAGAACCWCCGAGATGCTAACAGCAATGCAGMAAACATTATTAAATGAATTAAACCTKTACGCCTTAAACAACTTTGATTCAAACAACTTTACATTGAATTGGGATTAAATGATGAAAACAATTAAACAACTTTTAATKATGTGCTTAATAATCAGTACAACACCGGTATCAGCAATGGCGATTAGCAGTTTAATGTTAGTCAATGCAGATGATAAAGCGGGTATTTTAACYCTAGATAATACCGATAATATTACTTATTTCTTAAAAACCTCAGTMTCTAAAGTAGAAATAAAAAACAATCAGATTATCAAAACGCCCTATACCCGTAAAAATTTAGATAGCTGGCAGATAGCAACCAAACCATCMAAGTTAGTGATTGAGCCAAATATGGTTAAAGATATTCAAATTGAAAACATCTGTGGCGACAGTTGTGACCGTTCCTTAGATCAGGTTTTCCAAATCCATATTCAACCGGTTTCKTATACTAACGAAGGTGAAGATCAGTCAAAAATYAGCATGTTATTTGGCTTTGCACCCTACTACATTATYCCWGCWTCAGARAGCAACGTTGAWTAYCAAGCAAGTTATGACGGYAMTAAYATCACCGCTAAAAACAGTGGTAATACCATGCTYACCCTGYTGATTGATCAATGTAAGGATAATCAATCAGCACAGCAAGAAGATGGCAAGAAACCTGCTCTATGYACTGCKACTTTTACGCTACTYGCRGGCAGAACACGTGTTTTACATGTGCCWGAAGARCTACAACAAGAAAACTTAGATGTGATTTTRCTTAACCATGATGAAACATTTAAACAAGAAATTACCTTAAGACAAGGCCAATAATATGCGTTACCTATTATTACTGTGTTTATTAGCCGTTAATGCYCATGCTTTTACCATCAATGGTAARTTAACCGGTGAAAAATTAGAATGGTATAACGCCAGTAATAATGGTGAATACCTCACGCCTAACTATTGGTTTAAACCTGCGCGYTTACCTGAAACACAAAAATGGGTACCGGGCACTTATACCTCGCCMACTGACCTYACTATAACGTTAAGCAGTGGTAGTGAGCATGCCTCTGTGCCWCTCACACTCAGTGGTGTGAATTATCAGCCAGATCCAACCTGGGAAGGTGACTGGTACTCAGATATTTACCCAAGCTGTGATGAAACAACCATGATGGGTATTATTACCGTYAAACGCACYWSKGGYAGTGGTTTTTGYATTKCMGATAAYATCCTTAATTACAMTCATSYTGTGGTGCCATTTAGCGCYGTKCAGCCGATTATMAARCTWGATAAAAGTATTTTAATCGCACAACTAAAAGGCAAAAAAAAAGGRGTTTACTCRGGTACRGTGASTGCRGTGATCAGTTATGGTTTCTTTGCAAAGGGCTCGGAAACGGTAAAAACTTACCGTAATGTGCCTATTACTTTCTCAGTACAAATTAGCTATAGCCCWAGYGTATTAAGYCGYATTAATGTTTTAGGCAATGGCCATATCGTGCCTAAGTATGATACTACGGCACACACAGYGAGTGGCTTAACGGGTTTTAAARTTTCAGCATTGGGKTATTTTGAGAATGGCCTGAAGTTTGAACTGATTAATAAAGCCGTTGACGATTACCGCTTAAAACCAGTCAGTGGKGGYTCAACCTCTATTCCTTATAACATCACYTGCCAAGGTTGCAGTGCAGGTAGYCAACTAGTYGARCAGGGTAAAGTCGTGRCAGATGGTAAAGCGGAAATCCATTCACCGGGCKCTAGCTTAATYCCCTTTACACTGGGTGTTAGTTACGACAATRTTTCAGTTAAAGATGTTGAAGAAAAAACCTATGCCGATGATTTCACAATCATGTTTGAGGTGAGCTTATGAGCCGATTTTATTTATGCATTTTTTTATTATTAACGACTAATGCAAGCTTTGCAGAATCCTTTAATGATGATGGCGGCTGGTACCTAGGTGGTAAACTAGGCGCAACGGTATTAGATATTGAAGCGGCTAACCAAACAAGTGATCAGGACCCATCTACTGCCAGTATGGGGGTTGTAGCGGGTTATAATTTTAATGATTTTTTATCAGTTGAATCCGACTTAAGCTCTTTTGGTAAATTTAAACAGGGTGCTGAGCCAGAGAAACTAGTCGCTTTTTCAACTTACTTACTGGGACGCTACCATGTATCTGATCGCGCAGCCCTATACGCCAAAGTGGGTAATAGTATTATTGGAAATGACTTAAACCTCAGTGGTGGTATTGGTCTTAAATACCAAATATCACAACAATTAGAATTGGATACGGGTTATCGTTTAATTGGTGATGTTCCTAATACTGAAGATGACCTGTATGAGTTCAGCGTGGGTATTAACTATAAATTTGGCAAGAACAAACCAGCACCTAAAGTAGTGCCACCAGCCGAGCCTGTGATTGTACCCACAACACTTAATAGCAATACCTTATTTAAGTTTAATAGTGCAGAAATTAGCGATAGCAGCGCCTTAGCAAAATTAGCTAAAAAAATGTCTGCTAGCCATGTAGAAATCAGTGTGGAAATAGTGGCGTATACCGATACCAGTGGCCCAGAAGCTTATAACCTCAAGCTTTCTAAAAAACGTGCCGAAGCGGTACGTGATTACTTTATTAAACAAGGAGTGAATAAACAAGTGATTAATACTGCTTGGAAAGGCGAGGCAAACCCAATCGCGTCAAATAAAACCCGTGCCGGGCGTATTAAGAACCGCCGTGTAGATATTATCTATATTGAAAACAATGTGGTTTATCACTAAAACGTGGATGTTAGAAAATGACTGCGGACGCTAATGGATTGAGATGTGACGTAAATCGTTAATTTCATTTTCTTCAGCGTCCTAGGAGGTCTTTAATCAAGTATTTGGAGGGCCTCCCTCACTTCAACTGGAGTCGTCATATTTACCCCGCAACAAATAACTCATTAATTTGTCTGTGAAACCACGCATTTTTTCAATAAAACGATTAACAACACCCCCGTTAACAAAATATGATAGCGTTAATCTGATAAAAAAGTTAATCGTCGCGATTTAACACGGAAGCTACGTAAGATGAAAATAAAAACCAAATTGATCAGTTTAACCGCCTTTGCCGTAGGTGCATTACTTTGTGTTGTCGCCTTAACTTGGACATCAACAGAAAAAGTGATTGTCATGAATAAGCAGGTGGACAATATAAGTAAGCTTAAATTGAGCTTATTAACACTGAGACACATTGAAAGTAACTTTTTATTGCAGGGTGAAATGCAATACCAAGCTAAATTTTCGCAGCGGTTCACGATCTTTCAAAATGAGTTCTCACAATTACAACAAAACTTAACTGATTTTGACGTATCCATTCCAGCATTAAATAACTTACTTAACCTCACCGCTGATTATCAAACCGCATTTAACAAGTTAGTCGACAACTATCAGCCCCTCGATTTAAATCATAATCTAGCGCTACGCAGTAACACGACAACCGCAGCAGAAAAAGTCGATACTAAGCTCGTTGATATAAACCAAACCTTATCATCCCGTATTGTCGACTATGAAAATTTTATGGTAAGAATGACCATGACGATCTTGATCTTATTAGTCGGTGGATTATTTCTGTTATCGGTACTAATTAATAATTCTATTCGTCAACGTATCAGCTCGTTAAGTGATTTCATTGCCAGTATTACCCAAAACAACGACCTGACAATCATCGCTGATATTAATCATAATGATGAATTATCACAAATTGAAGAAGATGTGAATCACCTGATTAGTAATTTCCGAGAACTCATTGGTAATGTGCAAAATGCGGTTGGAGAACTGGGCATAGCCTCAAGTCAATTACAAGATCGCAGCATCTCCTCTGAAGAAACGATCAAACACCAAGAAGGTGAAACCGATGCTGTCGCAACAGCCATCACCCAGATGAGTGCCACCATTCACGAAATAGCGGCAAATACGGAAAGTGCGGCAAATCAAGCAGCACAAAGTCAACAAGGTGCTCGCGAAGGTTTAATTGAAGTAAAAACCACCAAAGCCAGTATCGATACCTTATCTAACGATCTCATTAAGGCCAGTAATGAAATTGACAGTCTATCGCAACTATCAGACAGCATAGGTTCAGTACTTGGGGTCATAGCCTCAATTGCAGATCAAACCAATCTGTTAGCATTAAATGCCGCCATTGAAGCTGCACGCGCAGGTGAGCAAGGCCGAGGTTTTGCCGTCGTCGCAGATGAAGTTCGTTCATTATCGCAAAGAACCAGTGCCTCCACCGAAGAAATAACCAACATTATTGCCAAGCTACAGAATCAGACTCGCGATGTGGTTGTGCATATTAATCGTTGCGAGGAGCAAGGTCGATTAAGTGTTGAGCAAGCTTACAGTGCAGAAACGCGTATTGAACAGATCATGACAGATTTACAAACTATCATGGGAACCAGCAATCAGATTGCCACATCGATTGAACAACAATCTAATGTGGTAGATGAAATTGGTCAGAATGTGCTTTCGATGCAAAGTTTATCGAGAAAGAACTCAGATATTTCTCAAGAGAATACTCAAGTAGCCTATTCCATGGCCGCACAATCAGAAACATTAAACACGGCCATTACAGAATATAAGGTGTAGAACAGGTCAAAGATGCCTACAGAGCCCAACTAGTTACTCACTATTTGGGCTCTGTCATTGAGCTAGATTATGTTATTCCTTCAACAATAATATCCGTGCTTCAAAATAGTCAGGGAAGGTACGGTAAGTATTAATATAGTCATCCCAGTTTTTAAAATACCCACCTAAATAATCCAGCTGATATTGGTTGTTTTCAAATGCACCACCCGTGTCAGCTAATACCGTTAATCGACTTTCGCCATTATGCGTCAGCATAATTAACTTACCTAAACCTAAATGCGCTAAATCACCTGCAACCGTCACTAACGGATAAACCGGGATCTTATAATTAGCATCTTTACCGTAACCCATTACAGAGTCCGTTTTCTTGAAGTACCAGTAACGACCTTGTTCTTCTTTCTTTAGATTACGCTGATAACCAATGCCGTTATTACGATGCACATTGAAAAACTGGCTAGTGATCTCGCTACTACCGTCACTGGTAATATCACCACTGGTACTCTCATCATTAGTAATGTCGACTTTTACAGTGCCCTGCATTAATGAATCTTCCAGATCATAACGAGACAACCACACCATAGGGTCGGCTAATTTATCTTTATCCAAAATACCAGTTAACACATCTTGTTTAGTCAATTTATGACGAGTTAAGCCGCGTTCAGCATCGCCCTGCTCAAGTGTTAGATATTTTTCATCATTCGGAATGGCATATAACGCATAAGGAGTTTCAGGGGTTTGCTTCGCAGTTCCTTTAGCGAGTTTAATATAATATTTGGTCAGTAAAATTTTATCGTCTGGAATGTTTTTTAACAGCGGTTTATTTTTGGCAAAGCCCTGCGCTTGCTTTTTATCTGGCATCCAGCGGATCACATCAAAATGTTTAACAATAAACTCTGCGTCCATCAAACGGCTTGGCGCACCGGCTAATTTATCTTCTTGCTCGATTTGGCAGATAAAATTAAGGGTGCGTTTTACTCGTTCTAAATCGCCACCAAATTGCGCGGTCATGCCAGCGGTAATAATACCGGGGTCATAATCTTCACCTAAGGCAAGGTAATCCAGCGTACCTTTCGCAACACTGCAGAGCTCGGCAGTAGATGGCGTGACCATCTTGCCAAGAGCAGGACTTTTTTCTAGCTGGTAAATACGCTTTGCAGATGATGTAACTGCCGCACTTAAGTTTAAGTTAAGATTTATGTTTTGGTGACTAACAATTGCAGTACTTGCATAAGTACTCCAGGCCACCAGCACATTAATGGTAAAGAGAAATAAAGAACTAGATTTCATCGTTTTATAAATCTCGCTGTGATTGGTCGCTATAAAATAATAGTCATGGTGATTAACAGGCTTAAATGTTTACAAGTGTATGTTTATCACACCGATGTAAATCTAACCATCAAATTTCAAACACAAAACTGTAATGCAATTTAGACAAAATATAAACTCTAATACTCGTAATTTACACTTCACTGACATCTGTAATCCTATACAAAATTAATTAAGGTAACCATCAATGCACTTTTTAATCATAACAAACTTGGTATGGGCTTTTTCGTTTAGCCTTATCGGCGTTTATCTGGCTGGTCAGGTTGATGCTTGGTTCTCGGTGCTATTTCGTATTGGCTTAGCCATGTTGGTATTTATCCCATTCTTAAAATTGGGCAACTTATCACGTACCACGATTGTGAAAGTGATGGCGATTGGTGCTTGCCAGCTGGGTATTATGTACGGATTTTATTATCAGTCCTTCTTGCTGCTATCTGTACCAGAAGTTTTACTGTTTACTGTATTCACCCCTATTTACGTGACCTTAATAGATGATTTATTACATTCACGCTTCAACCCTTGGTATTTAGGTACGGCGATCATCGCGGTATTGGGTGCAGTGGTCATTAAATATGCCGGTATTAACGAAGGCTTCGTCGTTGGCTTCCTTGTTGTGCAAGGCGCGAATATTGCCATGGCGATTGGTCAGGTAGCCTATAAGAAACTCTCTGAAAACGAACTGAAAGATGTGAAACACAGTGAAGTATTTGGTTTGTTCTATATTGGCGCATTCCTAGTTGCCGTTGTCGCGTTCATGTTACTGGGCAGCACAGAAAAAATGCCAACGACTTCCACGCAATGGGGTGTATTAACTTACCTTGGTATTATAGCTTCAGGCTTAGGCTACTTCATGTGGAATAAAGGCGCATGTTTGGTTAATGCGGGTACATTAGCCGCGATGAATAACGTGCTTGTACCGCTAGGCTTATTAGTGAATCTGGTGATTTGGAACCGCGATGCCGACTTAGGAAAGCTGGCGTTAGGCGGCGGTATTATTTTGCTATCACTGATATTTAACGAAACAGTGGTTAAGCAAAGAATAAAACAAAAAGAATTAGCGCAACAAGGCTAATTGCTTAATGACTTGAATCTAGCAATACCCTAGGTGATTTTTGTATGAATATTAAATTATCTAGGGTAAACCCCTTTAAAACTTTAAAAAATGAGTACTTTTCAATAACGCCGTAATCTCTGCTACAATCGCCTTTTTATACGCGAGCAGATCTCCATGTACTTTTTACTCCCGCTATTCACCGTTATCATCTGGTCAGGCAATTCAATTGTTAATATCTTATCGACCAATGTCATCGCTCCCGAAACTATTTCCTTCTATCGTTGGTTTATTGCCTTAATTGCGCTTACGCCTTTTTTGATCAAACCGGTATGGAAAAAACGCCACGCGATTAAGCCTTATTTAGCCAGATTAGCATTCCTGGCATTACTCGGCATGGCGATTAATCAATCCCTAGCCTACTTTGCGGCAGCTACAACGACAGTCACAAACATGACGTTGATTTTTTCTTTAGTGCCGTTATTAAGCTTAATATTTAGTGTGCCATTACTTGGGCTAACATTAACGAAAAGAGCGGTGTTCGGTGCAGCAATATCACTGACGGGCTTGGTGTATATGTTAAGCCAGGGTCAAGTGAGTAACTTGCTGGCAGAAGGGCTTAATATTGGTGATTCGTTAATGCTGATTGCAGCCTGTAGTTACTCGTTGTACGGGGTGTTACTCAAACGCTGGCGTCTGCCGTTTAATAACTGGATAGCGCTGTATGTGCAGATGGTATTTGCCGTCATCATTTTATTACCTGTACTCACGTATAACGGCCAAGTAAGCCTGAGCAGTGAATCGTTACCGTTAGTATTATATGCGGCGATCCCAACCTCGATATTAGCCACTTGGTTATGGATGCAGAGCATTCACCATCTCGGCGCAGATAAGACCGCCATGTTCATGAATTTATTACCGGTCTTTACCGCGATCATGGCGACCTTCATACTCGATGAACAACTTTCAAGTTATCAATTTATTGGTGGTACGTTGGTGCTTACAGGTGTGGCGATGACGCAGTTGAAATCGAAGAAGACGGCAGGGAAAGTAGTTACGATCCCGTCTTAGTCGAGCCCTTATATAAAACGAGCCCAAGTTATAACATCACTTGGGGTTCTACCCATTCACGTACCAATAATTTAATTAAAACTACCAATCAACGCCTTTTCTAATTTTAATCCCAGCTCTGAATGCATGTTTGGTATCTTGAATATCACTGACGGTATCAGCCATTTCAATTAACTCAGCACTGGCACGTCGGCCTGTAACAATCACAGATTGCTCGCGTGGGCGGTTCTTTAATGCATTAAGAATCTCGTCTTTTGGCAAGTAGTCATAACTTAACATGTAAGTTAATTCATCCAGCAGCACCACGTGAATATCAGGATCTTTTAAAAATACTTTAGCCTGTTCCCATACGATTTTTGCAGCTTCAATATCGACTTCACGGTCTTGGGTATTCCAAGTAAAGCCAGTGCCCATCACCGCAAAAGGTACATCTAGCTTTTCTAACAGGTTACGCTCACCGCAATCCCATTTACCTTTAATAAACTGTACCACTGCGGCTTTATAACCATGGCCGACACAGCGCGTGACATTACCAAAACCCGCGGTGGATTTACCTTTACCATTACCCGTGATCACCAGCATAATACCGCGTTCTTCTTTGGCTTTTTCAACGCCTTTTTCAACCTTAATTTTACGGTTTCTCGATTTACGTAAATGCTTTTCTACTTCGGTCATTTCTGTCATTATTTTACCCTTCCCTGTCATTCTATTTTTTTGGCAATGTTTGTTATTTTGGATCCGCTACTTTATTGGTGTAACACAATTGCGGAAAGTGTTCGCCTTCGTGGGCAAACACACTGATGTGGCTAATGCTGGCATAATCAATTTTAATCCGCTGAAATTGTACACCTTGCAGATAGTCTATTTTTAAGCACCAAGCGATTAACGTGCGTATCACGCCTGAATGCACAAACAAAGCAATACGCTTACCTTGATGCTGTTGTAATACACTAAGCAGTGCAGCTTCAACACGTTGTGAAAAGTCCGCTAATGACTCCCCATTCGGCGGGGTATTGTTACCCGGATCGATAAAGAAGTTGTGCATGTCTTGCGGAAAGTCATTATGTAACTCCTGATAAGAACGCCCATCCCAATCACCAAAATCAAACTCAGCAAAGTCAGGTTTAATATGCAAAGGCACTTGTTGTTGCGCTGCTATGTATTCAGCGAATAACGCACAACGCTGTAAAGGTGACGCGATCATCACATCAATGTCAGTAAGATTGGCGCTGTTGTCGAGCATTTGTTGCCAACCTAATTCAGATAACTCCGGATTAGTACGACCTAATAACGCATTACGGATCTGCGGTTCACCATGACGCACTAAATACAATTCAGTCTGCATCTACCCCCCTTTCAATGCTAACGGTAACCCTGCTACTACTAACGTCGCTTTATCAGACACCTTAGCTATCGCTTGGTTTAACCAACCAGCATGATCAACAAAACTGCGGGACAACTCCCCCATCGGCACAATACCACTACCGACTTCGTTACTGACGATCACACAGTCACCCTCGAACGTCGTTAACGCAGTGATAAATGCCTGGCGTTGTGATTCAAATTCAGCAAAATTTTCAGAACAGATCCAATTGCTCAGCCATAAGGTCATGCAGTCAATCAGTACCACGGCATTGGTGCCCGATAATGTTTGCAAACAACTCGCCAGTTGCAAAGGCTCTTCCACCAGCGACCAATCCTGATCACGACGTTGCTTATGCAGGTCAATGCGTTCCTGCATTTCATCGTCGTAGATGGTTGCAGTGGCGAGATAAATTAATTTTTTACCCGTACTTTGGCTTAATTCACCCGCGAGGGTTTCAGCATGAACACTCTTGCCCGAACGAGCACCGCCAATGACTAAATGGATCATCCTTGTAGTCCTATAATTAATACCATATAAATTAATAGCTCACTGAGTTGCTGCGCTAAACCAAGTAAATCACCGGTAATACCACCCACTTGTTTATGCACAAAACGACGAAAACAAAATACAAACACCACTAATGCAAATAGCATAGGCAAGATTAATTCAGGCAGCAGTAATAGTGGTAAAGATCCTAATATTAAGCTGATAACTAAATCATTGCGTTGCTTGGGCTCAGCGACGGATTTAGACTTAGTATCTGCGGTTTCACGTACATAAGGTGAGATAAACATCATCACAGTTGCTACTGTCCGACTGAGTGGATGGGCAATAAGCAGTGCCAACATAATACTGTTATAACTAGAGACACTGATGTTGCTATAACTCAATAACAACGCAAATTTAAGCGTTAATACAAACCATATTGCGATAGAACCGTAACTGCCGACTCGTGAATCTTTCATGATCGCGAGTTTTTGTTCGCGCGTCCAACCTCCACCGAGTCCATCCGCCGAATCCATCAGACCGTCTTCGTGAAACGCACCAGTAAGCAATACCCCAGTAAGCATGGCAAACAAGATGGCAATTTCGACACTGAAATAGAGTTGAGTAAAGTAATATACCGCGCTACAACAACCGCCAATTAACCAGCCCACCACCGGAAAATAACGACAAGATTGATTTAACTTCTTGGCACTAAAATCTAAATTAGCGGGCACCGGAATACGAGAAAAGAATCCCAATGCCAACCAAAACAATTCTAACTCAACTTTGAGTCGATTCATCATACCGCGTCAATACCTGCTGCTGCAAAGCTTGCCATGTCATTATAAAAACTGGCTGCCGCTTGTAATAATGGATAAGCCAACGCCACACCAGTGCCTTCACCTAAACGTAAACCTAACGTCAGCAGTGCATCAACATTAAGGTGTTTAAGCATTAACTGATGACCTTGCTCTTGTGATTTATGACAGAACACCATGTATTGCTGGCAATTAGGCTCTATCATCACCGCTAACATCGCCGCTGCTGTGGTAATAAACCCATCGACTAGGATGATGCTTTGACGCTGCGCCGTTGCTAACATAGCACCGGTTATCTGCACAATTTCAAAGCCGCCAACACTGGCCATGATATCCATCGCAGTATCAAGTTTGCCTTCATGCAATGCCATTGCCTGTTTAATCAATGCGACTTTCTTGGCATAAGCGTCATCACTAATGCCGGTACCACGACCAACACAATCTACCACCGGTAACTTAGTGATAGCAGACATGATCGCCGCCGCAGACGAGGTATTACCTATGCCCATCTCACCAAAACCTAATACATTACTGCCATTATCCAAATGTTTAATCGCAACATCAGCACCAAGCTGTAAACCTTGATCAACGCTGGCTAATGTCATCGCCGCTTGTTTAGTAAAGTTAGCCGTACCATTACCTAGTGATTGCATGGTTAAGCGTTCATCCGTCACCGGTAATAAAATACCGGCATCGATCACGTCCATGGCGATTTGGTTACTGCGACAAAAACAATTGATTGCCGCGCCACCGTTAAGAAAATTCAGCACCATTTGCTGCGTTACCGCTGACGGCGCAATACTGATACCTTCTTCGGCAATGCCATGATCACCAGCGAACACTAATATCGTCGGTTGCTTAAGACTGATAGTCTCTTTGCCCGTGATAAGTGCTAATTGCAGCGCTAGCGATTCTAACGCACCCAATGCGCCCGGTGGTTTGGTTTTATTATTGATCTTGTTYTGAATAAATTCTTGGTCAGTGCGATCCAGCGTTTTAACATCAAACATACGGTACCTTTCATCCCTRTAAATAAAATCTRTTTTAATTCGAGCTTTCTTGYTTGGCATCGAGRTCTAACAAYAACGATTGTAACTTGCCACTGTAGTCACCCGGTTCCTGCCATAATCCCCGTTGCGTTGCTTCTAATAATCGCTCGGCCATYTCCTCTAACGCATTAACATTATGTTCCTGCATAAAGGCTTGGTTTTCTTGATCAAAAATTAATGCATCCGCYACTTTTTCATATTGATAATCATCAATCAAATTRGTTGTCGCATCATAAGCAAACATATAATCAATACTGGCCGCCATTTCAAACGCGCCTTTGTAACCATGTTCRCGCATCGCRGCRATCCATTTCGGATTTAATACCCGMGARCGRATMACCCGGTTTAATTCTTCTTTTAARGTTCTGATCTTTGGCATTGCYGGATTAGAGTGATCGTTGTGATATACCACCGGCATTTCATTTTTTAATACCCGMACCGCATTGGTCATGCCGCCCTGAAACTGATAATAATCATCAGAATCCAATAAATCATGTTCCCGGTTGTCCTGATTGTGCATCACCACATCAAGTTGTGATAAACGGTTTGCAAATGCACCTCTGGCAACCACACCATCAACATCCTCGGCAAGACTGCCATAAGCATAACCACCCCAATTCAAATAGGCATCGGCCAAGTCTGATTCTTGCTGCCAACAACGCTCATCAATCAGYCCYTGYAAACCMGCACCRTAAGCACCCGGTTTGCTGCCAAATACCCGATAGGACGCTTGRCGTTTYGCKTCAKYYWCSGTCAGGCCTTGCGYWGATAATTCWTGTACTCGSYGCTTAATATTTTGTTGAATGGTATTTTGTGCACCGGGATCGTCATAATYCGCTAATGCCAATACYGCAGCATCGAACAACTTCATCACATTGGGAAACGCATCGCGGAARAAWCCAGAGACYCGYAACGTCACATCCACACGAGGACGACCTAATAATGCACAGGGAATGATTTCAAAATCGATAACCCGTTGTGAACCTGGTGCCCAAATTGGTTTAATGCCCATTAATGCAAATGCCTGSGCAATGTCATCACCACCCGTACGCATAGTGGCCGTGCCCCAKACMGAYAAWCCWARYTGTTTAGGATAATCACCATGCTCTTGTAAGTGACGCTCAATCACAGCTTGGGTTGACCGCAGACCAATTGCCCATGCGGCAGGTGACGGTATCGAGCGGTTATCTACCGAGAAAAAATTACGTCCCGTCGGTAACGTATCTAATCGACCTCGCGTGGGTGCGCCACTCGGTCCAGGCTCCACAAACAAGCCTGCTAAGCCATCTAACAAGGCTGAAATTTCATTCTCTACACTTTGTTCTAGTGCGGTTAATAACGTATTTTTGACGTAACTCAGCTGCTGCATCGTGCGTGGCAACGCTGTTATTAGAGTATTATATTTATCGGCTGCAATTGTTGGCGAAATTGCCGGTGCAATTGTCGCTTCATTCACTAATACCAGCTCACTGACTAACTGCATGGCGAGCAGTTCTAGACGTTCATGGGTATCAAACTCTGTTCGCCAACTGTCATCACTGAGCTCAGCTAACAGCGATGGTTTCGCCCCTTGCCAAACATCACTACTGGCAGCCAACGGATCGAATGCCTCACCCGCTTGTTGTAGATTAAGATCTAACGCCAGATTATGTAATATGCCCTGACTGTGATGTTCTTTACCGCGTGGTAAGCGTAACAAGGCGACGATGGTATCGCTGAGTTTATCCGCTTGCGGTAATACCCCAAGAATATGCAAACCGTGACGTATTTGCGCTTCTTTAATGTCACATAAATAAGTATCGAGTTCAGCAAACATGTCATCGCTGCTATCACTATCTCCATAACTATTACCATAACTATCACTATTACCACCGAGTTCTTCGGCGACATGCGAATTCTTCACCGCATCTACAATCGCTTCACGCAGCCAGAGTTCGCGTTGTTCATCCATGCCCATGGCTTGGTAATATTCATCCACCAGCCCTTCGAGTTCAGCCAGTTCGCCATAGACTTCCGCGCGGGTCATCGGCGGCATTAAATGGTCGATAATAACCGACTGAATACGCCGCTTAGCCTGTGCGCCTTCCCCGGGATCATTAACAATAAAAGGATAAAAATTCGGCATCGGCCCCAATACCAGATCAGGCCAGCACTTCTCTGATAATGCATTACCCTTGCCCGGTAACCATTCTAAATTACCGTGTTTACCCACATGAATAATGGCATCAACTTGATAGCTATGACGTAACCAAAAATAAAACGCYAAATAACTGTGTGGCGGAATTAAATCGGGATCGTGATAATTTGCGGCTAAATCAATATTAAAMCCCCGCGCAGGCTGAATKCCCACAAAGGTTTGGCCTAAGCGAATRCCAGATAACATTAAGCGACCGTCCCGATATTTAGGATCCTGTTCTGGCCCACCCCATTTATCCCAAATMGCCTGTTGRTTYTCAATCGGTAACTGTTGCAGATACTGCATATATTCATCMACCGCGATACTTTGCCAACAGCCTAAATGATGTAAAGTATCCGGGTTGTTAGTAATAGAGCCGAGTAACTCATTAATCAGCGCGGTRCCRTTTTCAGGAATATTYTCGACCGGATAATTGGCCGCGGCTAAYGCYGTTAARATATTCACSGTTGAYTCGGGGGTATCTAAACCAACGCCATTACCAATGCGCCCATCTTTGGTGGGATAATTAGCAATAATCAARGCGATGCGTTTGTCTTGATTGGCTTTTATCGATAACTGGCAATATTTAAAGGCCAAGGTCACCACAAACTCTGCCCGTTCSCGGTGTAACTGATATTTAACGATGGCGGTTTGACAACGCTCACTAAAATCAGCGGCGGTTTTAAAGCTCACCGCCCGCGTCTGAATACGACCATCCATTTCTGGCAATACCACYTGCATSGCAATATCACGACTGCGTAAACCTTGTTTGTAATCCAGCCAATCTTGTTCGGTACTACTGGATAAYACYAACTGAAATACTGGAATGTTAAGGCTAAACGGTGAAATGAATGAGCTAGGTTCAGCGCTTAAATCGGGACTGGCGGCGCGGTTRCAAGAAAAACCMGTGGTRTTRATRATSAYTTTCGCTTGCGTCTGTAAWARCAACTCATTMACTAGGCCAATAGATTCATCATCTTTCAATGATTGGATCGCGATYGGTAATGGCAACATGCCCTGCTGCTCAATACAATCGATTAAACCATCAAACATCGCGGTATTRTCACTTTGTAAATGACTGCGATAAAACAGCAATAAACAAATAGGTCGATCTRATTCACTCACATCAGCGCGMTCAGAGACTTGCWGCCAACGYTGCTGCCARTCRTTCAAACTGACTTGCTGATACGATTTTTTATCATGYCTCAGCGCTGCCTGTATCGCKTTGGGCATATACAACATGCAATTGGGCARYACTTGTGGTGGCCGCCATGCATAATTGTGGTTGAGGTATTGGCTGGCMAGATAATGATACAGGTTGTTTATATTGGCTTCGCCACCCTCWCGCAAATAACGCCACACTGCAACCGCGTCATCACGAGCGACACTTGATGCCGAAAATAATGCYTCATCAGSWGTATCATCTCCCGGCACTATGATTAATTGGCGAGGATTTCKGACYGAACCCGCCGCTAACCAWKCCTGYAATTGCGCAAAACCATACTGCCAGTAATTTTCGCCRCCCAATAAAGACACCACYACMACTTTGGCRTGATCGAGTACTTTATCTTGATARAGRTCGAATGCGGCAGGTTTTAATAACTGCATCCAGTTGGCTAACCGGATGGAGGGGAAATCAGGGTCTAATGCTTCAGCGGCACTSGCCARTGCCGCCAATGAACTATCGGCGGCTGACAAAATAACAATGTCYGCAGGTGATTGCTCAAGATCAATGATACCTTCGTCATCGGTGAAACCACCGGGTTGTGCCGCCAATAAATGCATTAGGCAGTTACAGCATCATCAGCGCCAATAACGGCTTGTTGYAAYGCACTTTCYAGCACRTTACGGTCAAGGTTTTTACCAATCACCACCAACTGAGTTTGACGTACTTCATCGCTATTCCACATACGATCAAAATGCACATCAAGGCGTTCACCCACAGCTTGTAGTACCTGACGCATAGGTTTACCYGGTAAGGCCGCAAAACCTTTGGCMCGGAAGATATTATGYTCAGTTAATAATTGCGTTAAGATCTGTTGTAAACGCRGACCATCYACTTCACCAAACTTCARYACAAAWGAATCGAAGTGGTCGTGMGCGTGGTCGTGATGTGCGCCATGSGCATGATGATGATCATGATGGTTATGCAGATGATCAATTTGCTCTTCTGCAGCCGCATCTAAGCCCATRATAACGTCTAGGGCAATGTCACCATTGTCGACATAAATTGTTTTAACGGCATCCGGAACYCGGTTAGCGACSACRATTTTAACCTGTTCACGCTCWGCGTCGGTYAGTAAATCRTTTTTACTGACCACCACTAAGTCTGCCGCACTTAATTGATCATCCAATAATTCTTGTAAACTTGGATCGTGATCTAAGCTTTCATCTGCCAAACGTTGTGCTTGTACYTTGTCGGTATCATTRGCAAAACGACCCGCAGCAACAGCCGGGCCATCRATCAGAGTGATMACCGCATCTACCGTACAATATTGCTTTATTTCCGGCCAGTTGAATGCCTGAACCAARGGTTTAGGTAATGCCARRCCACTGGTTTCAATCAGAATRTGGTCGATATCATCACGACGTGCGACTAACTCTTTCATCACAGGTAAAAATTCTTCTTCTACCGTACAGCAAATACAGCCATTGGCTAATTCATAAATACCGTTCWYSCCCTGACKTKSCGRKGTCGATTCATCGTCACAATCGAGTGGGCAACTGCGTAATAAATCCGCATCAATATCCAGTTCGCCAAATTCATTAACGATAACYGCGATACGTTTGCCCGCGGCTTGTTTTAAAATATTAGAAAGTAAGGTGGTTTTACCACTACCAAGAAAACCAGTAACYACGGTAACGGGRATTTTGTTTAATTGCATGTATAGCTCCAAACKGCCATGTTGTTGAGCGAAAAGTGCTGAAATTATAATTTGAGTCCTGGGTTATTACAATGTTTGTTTATTGTTATAAGTTGSAGSWWAACGCTATAAAGCATTATCAGTGTTTAACTATTTTGTCGTATACTTGCGCGCAGAGGTATTWATCATGACARCAATTGCAACATTGCCTGAAACTTCAGGTGTTCTTATTTGTGGGCACGGCAGCCGTGCGAAAATCGCTGAAGAAGAGTTTTCTTTATTAGCAAAGGGACTAAAAGAACGTCATCCGGAATTGAAAGTTGAATATGGCTTTCTGGAATATTCKGCGCCGAATATGCATACCGCGYTRGATCGTTTAGTGGCCCAAGGTGTCACTAAGATCCATGCAGTACCAGGCATGCTATTTGCGGCAACCCATGCTAAAAATGACATTCCATCGGTATTAACGACGTATCAAGCCAAGCACCCKAATCTGACTATCGAATACGGAAAAGAACTAGGCTTRCATGAWGAAATGATYWTRGCGTTYCAACAGCGTATTCTYAATGCACTYGGTCACGACACGATCCCAGCTGCGGGTGAACTTTACGATACCATGYTGGTTGTGGTTGGTCGTGGTACRTCGGTTGTTGATGCKAATGCCGATGCCGCGAAACTGACKCGTATCGCTTGTGAAAAYCTGGGTTTTGGTTGGTCAGAAACRGTTTATTCTGGYGTYACCTTCCCRTCTGTAGGSCGTGGTTTAGAAATGGCWYTRAARCTCGGCTTCAAAAAGATCGTGGTKGCACCTTATTTCTTATTCGGTGGCAAGCTAATCGACCGTATCTACAATTACGTTGATAAAGTGGCYAATGAAAACCCTGAYGTTACRTTTTTMAAAGCKGATTACCTGCGYGCGCAAGACCATGTGATCAATACTTTTGARYTACGTATCAATGAAACCATTGCSGAACCAGCRCCAAGYATTWSCCTAATGGCCGATTTCCAGGCGCGCCTAGCACGTGGCGAAGTAGATGTTCATCACCATCATGCCGAATTTAAAGCTGAAGGTGAGCACAGTCATGAACACAGTAATAGTCATGACCATTCGCACGACCATGGCCACAGCCACGGTCATCATCATGCACCTTACAAACATATTGCCCATCCACATGGACCACGTACCATGGTGAATGACAATATCTGCGGTTACTTCATGAGCCAATTGCCAGAACAAGTGATTGCCGAAGAAAAAGCGGCGGGTGAGAAAAACTAGATTCAGCGATACAATTACATTGCTGAATGCCAAGTTTTTTAACGTCATATTGAAGCGAGCCTAATGGCTCGTTTTTTTGTTTCTCGTTTTAATTAAAACACAAAAAAAGCCAATTAATATACGCTTAATTGGCTTAGTCACGGCAATAAAAAACAGCGCTATTATTTCACTGGTGGGCGATAAATATGTGGCTGGTCTTTATCGTACAAATACGAATCATCAAACTTCTCCGTGCCTAATACATGACCGACCAGAATAAGGGAAGTTAACGTAAATTTCTTCGCTCTGACCTTTTCGACAATATCTTTTAACGTACCAATCACTTTGTCCTGATCAGGCCATGATGTACGGTAGCAAACGGCCACAGGGCAATCTTCACCATAAAACGGAATAAGTTCATCGACAATTTTAGCAATCTTAGTCACGCCTAAATGGATCGCGAGTGTCGCGCCACTGGCTGCTAATGCAGGTAAACGCTCACGCTCAGGGAACGGGGTTTTGCCTTCATAACGGGTGAAAATAATAGTTTGTGATACCCCAGATAACGTTAACTCTTTACGTAACCACGCTGCCGATGCCGCCGTTGCAGTCACCCCTGGGATCACTAGATAATCGATATCTAATTGCTCTAAGCGGCGGATCTGTTCGCCAATCGCGCCGTATAAAGAAGGATCACCAGAATGCACGCGAGCAACGTCTTTACCTGCTGCATCCGCGACACGGATATGTTCAATGATCTCATCTAAAGCGATTGGCGCGGTATCAATAATCTGCTCCGCAGTCTCTTCCACATCCGCAAATAATGCCCGAGGCACCAATGATCCTGCATATAAAATAACGGGGCAGTTATTTATTAGTTTCTGCCCTTTGACCGTGATCAACTCGGGATCACCCGGTCCTGCACCGATGAAATAAACTGTCATAATTTTTTATTATATCCTCGCGGTGTATAAATCCATTCTTTTTGGCCGTTGATGATATGACGAGACTGACTATTGCCAACCGTCACCATAGTGAACATATCAACATCATCAGAATGTAGCTTGTCTAATGTCGTCATCGTAATACTTTCATCTTCACGGGTAAGTTGACGTCCTAATAATACTGGCGTATTGGCAGGACGGTATTGCAGTAAAATATCTCGCGCGGTATTAATCTGCCAATCACGCTTTTTCGATCTTGGGTTATAAAACGACACCACAAAATCCCCGGTACCACAGCTATGGATACGTTTCTCAATGGTTTCCCAAGGTGTTAACAAATCCGATAACGAGATAGTACAAAAATCATGACCGAGCATAGCGCCAACCCGACTCGCGCCTGCTTGCATTGCCGAAATACCGGGTACCACTTCAATATCCACATCTAGCCACTCAGGGTGATTTTCTAGGCCTTGCAGCTGGCGATCTAATAATTCAAATACCAAGGTAGCCATCGCATAAATACCGATATCACCACTTGATACTAACGCCGTATCTTTGCCACTGGCGGTTAAACTCAATGCTAAACGAGCACGATCAATTTCTTGCCCTAATGGTAAATCATGATGGGTTTTACCATCACAAACATCACCTAATAAATCCAGATACAAGCCATAAGCCACTAAATCTGTGCTGGCTTTAATAGCGGCTATCGCCTTTGGTGCAATCAAGTCTTTATCACCTGGACCGGTACCAATTAAAAATAATTTACTCATTTCATCACCTTTGTTACTGCGCTATTTTTGCTTGGATATGCTCTGGCTATTGCGCAGGTAGCTACCGCTGATTTTTGCTTGGTTAAAACTAATTCACCTTGTTGTTGTGTGATCTGCTGTACATCAAATAAGGCGGCCGATTCTGCGACCCCATATACCCCAACAACACTGTATACATAATCTGACTTGGTACTTAATAAGTCTTCCATTTCTCGTAACTGGTATTTATCCCAAGTAAGAAAAGGTTTATCAATCTGTTTTGCTAATGCAATTAAACCGAGTTCATCGGCTTTAATATCAATACTGTTAATATGACTGATTTGCGCGAGGGTTAAATTAGCTTGCGCTAAACAAGTCATTAATAATTCATGTAATTTATCCACTGGGCAATGTCGTTCACAACCCATACCAACACTGTAGACCGGAGCTAAATAAGGATTAGCGGTGGTCATCACTAATTCCGCCTCAATCAAACTGGCAACATTATCAGCCCAGTCATTAGCGCCACCTTCATGACCGGATAATAACGGGATCACAAACTGCCCCGCTTCATCTAATACCAAGACGGCGGGATCAGTATTTTTATGTTCCAATACTGGCGCTAATGTCCGCACGGCAATACCCGTCGCACAGATCAAGATCAGCCGTTCTCCGGCTTGAAATGCCTGCTGCACCTGTGCCGAGAACGGTTTTGGTTTAAACCAGATGTCGCTTTGCTCAGGCAGTACTTGCTGGATTTGTTTCGCTAGCTTTTCGCCCGCTTCCGTTAACGCCACAATACGGATCATGGTTTACCTCGTTGTTGCGTTATGACGAACCACAAATAAAGAAAAATACGGCCCGGCTTCATGCGCCAGCTTAGTCACGTCTTTCTCGATAATTTGTTGTTCACGGCTGATATATTCTAAATAGCTAGCATCTTGGGTGCGTCCTGTTGCCGCTAATGCAGTTAAAATACGCGGACGAGATTGACCCGCCTTCATAATCACCACACTGTTGTGTTCGGTTAAGGTTTGGCGTAAGAATTCATCGCTATGCCGACCACTCACCACAGCAAAAGAATCTGTTAATGCCGTGAGAGGGCTCACCAATGCGGACGCGGCGGCATTAATCGACGAAATACCCGGTACCACTTCACAGACAAACTGATCTTGTAAGCGTTCTAACAAATAACTGAATGAACCGAAGAATAACGGATCACCTTCACAGATAAAAACCACATCCTTACCTAGCGCTAATTGCTGCTGCACACGCGCCGCACCATCATCATAAGCTTGGTTAGCTAAGGTACGGTCTTTACTCATTGGCATTACAATGCCGATCTCAATGGCAGGTGACTTTCTGGCGGCAATGGCATCACTGGCGATCATTTTGGCCTGCGAGACATTATCGTTATTAGTTAAATAACAGATCACGTCCACTTGCTGCAGCAAACGAAAGGCTTTTAACGTCATCAATTCAGGATCACCAGGGCCGACGCCAACACCAATTAATTTACCTAGCTGGTTATTATTCATTATCGACTTCTTCATGTTTGGTAAATTTAAATAAGGTCACTGGGAGATTAGGTTTATACATTAACTGACCCGCTAATTTAGTGCCCTTGCTAATCGCTACTTGCAAGGTTTCCGTTTGTTGATCGGACAACGACTGGGCAAAATGCTGTAATTGGTACTTGGTGGTTTCCGTTACCGCACTGGCAACTAATACCCCACCAGCAGGTAATTGCTGCCAACTTAGGGCTAGCACCGACGCTAACTCACCATCACTGCCACCAATAAATACTTTATTCGCTACTGGTAATGTCGCTAATTCAGCAGGCGCACGGCCCGCAATAATCGCTAAGTTAGCCACCACACCAAAGCGTTGTTGATTTGCGGCTAAACAACTTAACCGGGCAGGATGATGTTCAATGGCATATATTTGTGCGTCTTGCTGCCAATAGGCCAACTCAACCGCCACACCACCACAACCCGCACCAATGTCCCAGATTACATCGCCTTTAGCAGGCTGCATCAGTGACAAGATCTGCAGACGCACTTCTCGTTTGGTGATCATGCCTTTACCCGCTTCACGGTCGGTGACAAAGTATTGGTCTTCAATGCCCGGAAAGTTTGGCAATATGCCGCCAGTACCAAGTGGCTCAACCACAGATACGTGCAATGGGTCAAAGCTTAATTCCGGTGTCGCGATTAATTGCGTAGCTGTAAATGCACGTATACGCTGCTGGGCATAACCCAATAATTCACACACCCAAATAATCGATTGATCAAATCCGGCATTAATACATTCTTCGGCTAAATGCTGAGGCTGACTGTGTTTATCAGTCAGTATCACTAAGGTTTGTCTGGTTTTAAGACGGGTACGAATTTTGGCCAGGGGTCGGCCATGCAAACTTAATACTTCAACATCTTGCAGTGCAAAACCTAATGCATGGCAAGCCGCTTGAATACTCGAAATACCCGCATGAAACTGTAAATTATCTTTGCCAAATTTAGTCAGCAACCAACGACCAATACCATAATGTAACGGATCGCCCGACGCTAATATCACCACACGCTGTTGCTGATGCGTCGCTAATAACGCAAGTAACTGAGATAGTGGCGGCAAGATCACTTGCTTTGGTTCAGGTTTCGCTTGAGCCTGATGCTCGTCAATATTACCCGTCAACAATTGGCTAATAACGGCTAACTGACGGTCAGAACCAATTATCACCTCAGCTTGCTGTATGGCTTGCTGCGCAGCAGGTGTTAACAATGCGTGTTCTGCAACACCCAAGCCAATCACATCAATACAGGTTCGGCGACCTTTCTTATTAATGTCCTTATCGCTATCTTGCATCATTTAATACCATTCGCCATTTACGCAACGTAACAAGGCATTTAAGGTAGCAGAAGTCACTGCACTACCGCCCTGACGACCAAGCAAGGTGATACATTCAATCCCCAATTTCTCATGGGCATCCCACAATGCTTGTTTTGATTCTGCGGCACCAACAAAGCCCACCGGCATACCTATAATCAATGCTGGTTTTGGTGCACCATTGGCGATCATTTCTAATAATCTGAACAATGCGGTTGGTGCATTGCCGATGAGGACGATGCTGTTGGCCAGATCTTGCTGCCAAAATTCTAACGACGCCATGGTACGGGTTTCACCTCTTTGTTTGGCTAGAGGAGGCACGCGCGGATCGTTAAGATAACAAAGTGGCGGCTGTGAGATCATGCGTTTGGTAATACCGTGGCGCACCATTTCTACATCACATARAATRGGYGCYTGYGCATTGATWGCKTSSAKMCCRYTYKCRCAAGCATKACGRCTAAARYGCACTTGCTCGCTYACCTCAGGYATACCAACACTGTGCACAATRCGCATCACCACTTGTTGCTGTTCTTTACTCAAATGGTCTAATGCRGTTAATTGGCGTATTTGGCGAAAGCTTTCTTGCTCAATTTTCTGTGGTCKAACTTCRTAATTATAATCCATATAATACTGCTACTATTCTTGTTAATTGGTTAAACCAATTAATCTGTTAAAAGGCTAATAAGTTAAAAGGTTAAAAATCGCTGACAAACAAACGCATGACATTCGTCTCGACTGGTAAATTCAACATCCGCTGGCGGTAAGCTTGGCCGTGTTTGCATRAATACCGGTATKCCTAATATCCGCGCTGCAGTTAACTTCGCRATAGTYGAATCRCCACCACTGTTTTTYGTGATCAGCGCATTGATACCGTAATRCTTRAATAAGGACATTTCGTCGTCAACCGCAAATGGCCCGATKGCTTTTAGCCACTGCATGGCAGGTAATAATGCGGTTTTGGGTTTGACTGCAGTACGCACTAATTGCGGTAATGACAGCAATGAGGAATCCGCKATTAAACGGAGTAATTGCGGCTCTAGTTGCCCGACAGTGAAGAAAGGACAGAGCTGGCTAGCCTGTTCTGATTCAACGCTSGCTTGTGCTTGTAACAAGGTTAATAATTGTGGCCAGCKAGTGAATGTTTGCCAATTATCATCTCKTCCTTGCTGCCATTGCAGCCGATGAAAACGCCAATAAGGTAAGCCACAATCTTTGGCAACTTGCGCTGCAGTGCTACTCATCTGTTGCGCATAAGGGTGGGTCACATCTAAAATTGCCGTGATGTTTTGCGCATTAATATAATGCGCTAATCCGCCAAACTGGCTAAAACCACCACTGACGATTTCACATCCGACATTCGGTACTCGTACGAGTCCCGCGACGCTGTAAATCAAGGGAATATGACTGGCATGTAATTGTGTTGCCAGTTTTCGGCCATCGGCAGTGCCACCGAGTAATAATAATTTCATTTTGACTTAGTTATGATCAGCAAAGCCAATCAAATCTCCCTGTCGGTTAATAACCCATATTTCTAATTCTGTATGTGCAGGTATTTTACTGCGCACCTGTGTAAATGCAGCCTGACACACAGCGGTCGCCAAATCAATTTTATGCGTATAACAATGGTTTAACGCTTCAATCGAGGTATTCGAATTGACCATCAATGTCATTAACTCAGGACTTGCACCCTGTTGCTGGGCGAGCTCCGCTAAAAAAGGTAGATCAATAGCAGAAACCTTACTGTGCAGATTCCATTTACCCATGGCTAGTTTACTTATTTTTCCAAAACCACCACAAATACTCAGTTTGCTCACAGGCACTTTTTTAAGGTGTTTTATTACCGCACCAACAAAGTCGCCCATCTCAATTAGCGCGATATCGGGCAGCTGATAATACGCTTTAATTGCATCTTCACTGCGATTGCCTGTGGAGGCGGCAATGTGGGTATGACCATTCGTCGTGGCCACATCCAGACCTTGAAAAATAGAGGCTATATAGGCAGAACAGGAAAAGGGTCGAACAATCCCTGATACGCCTAAAATTGATAAACCGCCAACGATACCCAAGCGGCCATTCATGGTTTTTAATGCTATTTCCTCACCATTTTCAACACCGATCGCGACTTCAAAGCCACCTTGATAATCGTGTTCTGCGGCCATGAATTGCAAGTGTTCCGTCATCATTTGACGCGGAACCGGGTTAATTGCCGGTTCCCCCACTGCCAGAGCAAGTCCTTCACGAGTAACAATACCAACACCTTGCGCGGCTTTAAACACAATGCCCGATTGCGGCGTTAGCGTTAACTCAACAAATATTGTCGCGCCATGCGTCACGTCGGGATCATCACCCGCATCTTTGGTCACATCAGCACGCGTGCTCAGAGGTGACAAAAAATGATATTGAATAATACTCAGGTCAACAATCAGACCTTTAGGTAACGTCACATTAACCGTATCAGTGGTGGTTTGACTAAATAAATGATGCGCAGCAGCCACACAACAGGCAGTTGCACAACAACCTGTTGTTAAACCGGTTCTTAGTTTTTTATTGGTTTCATCACTCTCTGGCCACATAAAATTAAACCGCCTGATACAACCAGAAACAGCCTAACACGGTTGAAGCTAACGCGATCACGCGACGGCTCCAATAAAATAACATGTCGTAACGCTGTTTTAATAACCCTTGCAGTGAGCCAAGACCAAGGCCAAATGCCATCATAGATAACATCACGCCAATCGAGAACATCAGTAAATAGCCGATAACCACAGATAACTCGGTTTGTCCGATAGCAGGGATCAACGCCAGTGCTGGTGCACTCCCCGCTAATCCATGTAAGACGCCAACCATTACCGGTAAATGACCGTCTTTGGTCGCTGCTTGTTCTACATCTTTACCATGTTCATCATGGTGCCAATGACTGTGTTCTACATCGCCATGACGATGCTTAGTTMTCACTAATTTTTGTTGTCTAAACTGCCAAAATGAATACAAACCTAGCACGATAAGYARTACGCCAACACTCATYTCAGCAACATGGATAAGCGCTTCTGGCARTGCAATACCAAGACCAAATAACAGCAAGCCACTAACCACCAGCACACCGCCATGACCAATGGCCCAATYAGCACTGAACAATACCGTACGGCGTAGGCTTGGTTTCTGATTACTCAGACTGGAAACCGCCATCACATGATCCGCATCCAGCGCATGCATCATACCGAGGGTAAAACCCAATAAAATAATCGGTAACTGTTCAATTAACATAAGTCTATAATTCCTTAAAAAGTGCTGCGATAGCCTGTGGATTTGATGGAAAAAATAAATGTAAGTAGCTCGCGGTAATATTGCCAACGCGATAAATAGATTCACCCGGTGCTGGGTGTTTAGGGCGACGGCCGGTGGCAATCGGCTCTGGCGTATCAAAACTCAATGAACGGTGATGAGAATGACCACGAATATCACCTTCCGGTAACGGTGCGGTTTGCATGCCTTGGCAGCCACCACGCTCACGCATTTGACCTTTACCTTGCAGTAATCCCAACATGGTAAATGAGTTATCTTGCAAGTCACCCAACGACTCAAGGCAATACAAGAATCCACCACATTCAGCCAAAATAGCGTTATCGGTTTGAGCAAAGTCACGAATCGATTGCAACATAGATAAGTTACTTGTCAATT
Source organism: Alphaproteobacteria bacterium (assembly GCA_002749135.1). GTDB lineage: Bacteria > Pseudomonadota > Alphaproteobacteria > Sphingomonadales > Emcibacteraceae > Paremcibacter. Next base: position 102,301 of record NVVY01000004.1, read on the forward strand.
TATCGACATGCAGTTCTGGATAACCGCCCGGTAACCACAACGCATCCGCTTCTGGCATCACTTCGTCATACATAGGTGAGAAAAATACATAACTCGCGCCCAGATCGGTTAGCAAGCGTAAATTAGCATCATAGATAAAACTAAACGCGGTATCTTTAGCGATCGCAATGGTCTTTCCAGCCAGTTCAGGCGCTATGGGTAATAATTTGTCCTTCGCAACAGGATGAAACTCAATCGGTTTGACCACATCAAGAATATGCTTTAAGTCCGATGCTTCAATCCAGTCGATACCAGCCGCTAATTTTTGCTTCAATTCCGCTTGGATCTCTTCAGCTTGCACCAAACCAAGGTGTCGCTCGGGTAACGTGATCGTATCGGTACGCTTTAATGTAGCCAGTAACGGCAAACTTGCCGGCAGCGCATCACGGATCAATTGCGCATGGCGTTCACTGCCACAATTATTGGCAATCAGTCCGGCAACATCAAAATCATCGCGGAAATTAGCTAAACCCACTGCGATTGCGGCCGCAGTTTGTGCCATGCCTTTTACATCCATCACAATCGCAATTGGAATACCAAAATGCGCAGCAAGATCGGCACTGGATGGATCACCATCAAAAATCCCCATCGCCCCTTCGATTAAAATAATATCGGCCACCAGCGCCGCTTCATACATTTTTTGCTGGCAATACTCAGGGCCGCCCATCCATAAATCTAACGGTTCAACAGGTTGCCCGGATGCCTGACGTAGTATTTGTGGATCGAGATAATCTGGACCCACCTTAAATACCCGAACCAGTTTGCCTTGCTTGGTCAACATGGAAGCCAATGCGGCAGTGATCGTGGTTTTACCTTGGCTAGACGAAGGTGCTGCTAATATTAGTGCAGGACAAAGAACTCTGGTCATTGATTACAACTCTTACAACAAATGGTGATGTTAGGAAATACAGCTATTTATTTACGTCCAATTACAAATAGATTTAAGTCGGTAGTACTAAATATTCACAATCGAGCTGCTGGGCAATTTCAGCTCCACGGCCACGTTTAATGGCACTGTCTTCAGTATCTATCAACACGGTATGACCCGTTAATTTAAGATCATCCACATCTTGGCTAATACGCCCATCAGTCAGTAAATAATTGCGAAACGCTAACCCGCCTTGTTGTTTTTGGCTGTTAGCTTGATAGGCACGTACTTGCGTTAACATTTCCCGGATTGGGGTGCCACCGCCAGCGGTAATACTATCAAGCAGATGCTGAATATATTTTGGTGCTTTTTGCTTTGGCATAACCGCTTCAATCACATCGTTACCAAAACCAAAAATACACAACAACTCACGTTGTTTATAAGCCTGCTCAGCAATATGCATGATGGCAGCTTTGGCACGCGATAATTGTAGCTTTTTTAATGTCGAACCCGAGGTATCCAATAAAATAACATGTAATATTGGCTGGCCGGTTTTGGATTTTTTAAAGCGTAAACCCGCTGGCGGCCAACGTCCTAATGACGCAACCAAAGTAGCAAACCAATCGGGAGAAGCGGTGGTGTTCTTGCTATATTTTTGCCCACCTAACACCGCACCTTGATTATTTTTTGATGCTAAGGCAAGTTTATCGATTAGTTTTTTTTTAGCGTCTTGTTGTTTAATCGGTAGCTCTACGGCCTGAATATTGGTTATAGGCTGAGAAACCGCAGGCATACTTCCCCATTCGCTACTGTCGCTTTGTTGCTGCATATTTGAATCAGCTTGCTCTGATGAAGACGGTTCTGCTGAAGTCGATGGCGGCGAAAATTGTGACGTTTGTGGGTATGTCGACTCTGGTCGAGAAAATGGTGATGTCGATGATGGCGGCTGGTGTTGATTATTTTCTACTGGCGGCGGTGATTGTGGATATTGTGATGGAGATTGTCCCGCATTGCGGCGATGGTTTAACACCAATTCTTCAACCGCGAGGATATCCGCTTTCGTCACCTCGCTATGACCTTGCCAAGCTGCATGGGCAAGCGCGGTTTTAAACCAAACGATATCAGCACGTAAACCGTCAACATTCGCATCATGGCAACGTTGGGCAATAAACTGACGTAATGCCAGCGGACAACTCACTTGCCCAAGTAAGGCCTGCGCGTTAGTTATATCTTGCTGTAACTGCTGCTGTTGGTCTGCGTATTTCGCTATAAATGCGCTAGGGTCTTGATCGAACGCTTCACGTAAGCAGACAATTTCAACCCGTTCGTTAATGCTATATTGCGCTGATAACTCAACAGATAAGCCGAATCTGTCTAATAGCTGAGCACGTAATTCGCCTTCTTCAGGGTTCATTGTACCTAATAATATAAAGCGGGATTCGTGTTGATGACTGATCCCATCACGCTCAATATAATTGATACCACTGGCCGATACATCTAATAACAGATCCACCAGTGAATCTGCCAATAAATTAACTTCATCAACATACACAATGCCCTGATGAGCCTTGGCCAGAATACCCGGTTTGAAATTAACTTTTTGCTCGCTCAATACCAATTGTAAATCCAGCGTGCCCACTAGCATCTCTTCTGTCGCAGATAGAGGTAAGGTCACAAAGTTTTGTAATTCATTCGGTAATATGTCTGCAAAACCGCGGGCTAACGTAGATTTAGCCGTGCCGCGTGGGCCATTCACCAATACCCCGCCAATACCAGGATTAATCGCCGCCAGGATCAGTGCAGTCTTAAACAGTGACTGACCCGATACGGCCGTAAATGGAAAGTTAACTCGGGACATCAGCAATATTTAACCTTTATTATTTATTATTTATTATTTATTATTTATTATAATCTAGCGTGCAACGAACTTTTCAGCATCCACGCACAAGATATCCCGAGGGCTATCCAGAAAATAAAATTACTGACCGTCGTCGCCACAATAAACTGCTGATGTAATTCAGTCAGCGCCATGACAGCATTGGCATCAGGATTCGAAAACAGTGGTCCATCAAAGTGCGGCGCACCSACAACGAAGGGYAATGCCAGACTAAGTAAACCGAATAATTTGAATTTAACTGGGGCRAATACAAACGTAACCAAGCTAATTGCTGCGCCGCAAACGGCCAACAACCACCAAGATTGACGATGCTCAAGTAAGTCRGCAGAAGAACCCGGTACCTCWGGTGGTAAACCGACACCTGGCACCACAAAAAAGATAAAGTACCCCGCTAATCCCCAGAGTATACCYTGCARCTTAGTCAGTTTAACCAAACCACGWGATTCAAACTGACTCATGACAACTAACARCATACACGCAAAACCAATGGCWGCTAATACATTCGCCAACACAGTATAACCRACACGCTCAACACCATCTTCGGGTCCCCACGCTTCATCACTGTGATGTGATYCGGCATCCATATGTSCMGGCATTATTYGWGCCGRCTCAYCARCCACTTCATATACTTCGGCATCTAACAGGATCGGAGTAACACCAATGACTTGGRTTGCACTCAATAATAKGCCAGTAAGCATACCGATMATCACGGCACTAAACATAATACGACGAAAAAACATCAAACACGCTCCAATAAATTCATCACTAAATAATCAATAACAACCTTCAATAGCAACACTGAATAATTAAATTAATGACAAGGGAATGAAATTGAATGACGCGTATCGTGCGCAGCGTTATGTACTATTTGCATCGGWGCAAAGCCAACAGCAAAAATGATTAACGCACCAAATGCAAATATAGCAGCATGCTGTAATGATTCAGARCGKGTTAAAGGCGTTGTTTGAGTAGAATTTATTRCTTGATTTGTCGTCACTGATGTTGGCATAAAAAACCCTAGGCACGTCATTGTGCTGATGATGAATAAAGATCTAATGTAGATAATGTTTAAAAARGGCTCAAAAGTACTTTACWACCATGATCAAYCTGATCGTAAATACGACACTTATATCATCCTTTATAGCGGCAAAATAATACTATTATAGTCGCTAACAAGCAAGCYAGTCGCCACGYTGGCTAACGATATAAACTCATCCACTATCAACAAGATAATCMACKTTTAAAGYATTAAACACCAACKRKRAAGTAAAATKCMAATTTAAAMACTTAAATTMAAATRYCATCCAATTCAAAACTCCAAASCCRAACCTAACGATTGTTCAGYGTTTCACTATCATGATAAAATYATGACTTMTTATATCTCGCAATATGTAACCTATTAATCATGAAAACGTTATTTTTTCTCGCCCGTCATGGTGAAACCCWRTGGAATAAGCWACAAAAACTCCAAGGTCAGTTAGATAGTCCRCTGACCGAAGCYGGYCTATTGCAAGCCCAGCAACTCGCCSWGCTATTAGCAACACCAGCCATAGATCGTATTATCAGTTCGCCACTGCCACGGGCAGARATGACCGCCAATATAATTAATCAAACGCTTAGYCTGCCACTACAGCAACAYCCAGCACTCATCGAACGACACTTTGGTGACTGGCAAGGCTCACTCATTWCTGASGTCAGYACACATTCCGATTACAATAATATATTTTTGCAAGTRACCGCAGATGCACCGCCAAATGGTGAAACWGGCGAAGCTTGTGCCCWGCGTTTCAAAAATGCATTGATTGAAATTGCCGAAACCTATCCACAACAAACCATTTTAGTCATGACCCACGGTGATATTTTACGCTGTTTCTTAGCGCAGGTTAATCAAGCCTCTGCCAATGATGAATTGCCGTTATATGCGAATTGCTGTGTGTCCACCACCGCTTTTGATCAYCTTAAGCAGTCTTTTTCTATTAGCGGTACACTGCAAGCATGAATGATTATATAACCGTCAGCGTGATCCTTATCGCCGCATTTATACTTGATATATTACTGGGTGARCCACGTCGTTATCACCCCTTGGTAGGCTTTGGTAATATCACCAAAAAGTTAGAATGCTTGTTAAACAACAAACACAATAAACCTTGGCAAGCCAGATTAGTAGGCATCTGTGGCTGGGCCTTACTCACCCTTCCCCTGCCCTTGGGATATTTTTGGTTGCATCAAGATACACTGCTATTCTGGTGCCTCGACGCTGTCATTGTCTATTCTGCTATTGGTTATAATAGTCTGGTTAAACATGCCAAACAGATAGCTGCGCCTTTAATGAATGATGATATTCAACAAGCACGGCATTTTTGTTCTTACATAGTAAGCCGTGATACCAGCAATCTGAGCGAACAAGAAATTGCGCGCGCGACCACAGAGTCGGTATTAGAAAATGGCCATGATGCAGTCATTGCTTCTTTAGTCTGGTTTGCGATTGGTGGTGCGCCCTTAGTGATCTTACATCGCTTGGTGAATACTCTAGATGCTATGTGGGGATACAAAAATCCACAGTTTTTATATTTTGGCTGGTGCGCAGCCMGGATGGACGATTTACTCGGCTGGCCAACCGCGAAAGTATCGAGTTTACTGTATGCAAGTCAGGCCTTATGGTGTCGCCATACCAGCATGTTCAACGCGCTGCGCAACGGCTTGCGCCAAGGTCGACAATATAAAAGTTTAAATGGTGGTTGGGCAATGGCAACCGGTGCAACCGTATTGAATGTATCATTGGGTGGACAAGGTATTTATGATGGCAAAGTTGTTGAATCTGTCACCCTAGGTCAAGGTCCGCAGGTTACTACTGCAGATATTGTTCCCAGCCTAAATTTAGTCCGCAATGCCGCAATTATTTTTATCATCAGCTGTTTATTCGTTAGTTTGATTGCCGCTGTATAACCGATTTTATTTAAACTTAGATTCAAATAATGAATAAGCGCTTATTCAAGTAAACACTGACTCATCAACAATAGTCAAAAAAGAGCAAACAAGGACTTTTAGATGACATTAGTACACGGCGGGCAACTGCAACAAGTTGCACTGCAATATGCCAGACCCATTGCTGAGTGGTTAGATCTCTCCACTGGTATCAGTCCAACTAGCTATCCGATACCGTCCATTCCAACGTCTGTTTGGCAGCAGCTACCACAGCCGAGTCAGTCACTCATCACTGCAGCCAAACACTATTACGGTACTGACAATATTGTTGCGACCAGTGGTAGTCAAGCCGTGATAAAGCAACTACCCAGCATATTTAAACAACACGTAGCTGAGCAAYTCATATCAGAACAAAGCACAGGTACTAGCACAGTGTGGTTACCGCTAGTCGGTTATAAAGAACATGAAAGAGCATGGCGTGAACAAGGTTTTACGATCCAGCAATACACTCAACTACCGACTAGCGCGCAATTAACAGCAAACTGTATTGTCGTGGTGATCAACCCCAATAACCCGACGGGAGAACTTTTCACCCGTAATACGCTACTGGCATTACTTGATAATATTCAAACCCTAAAAGGATGGTTGATCCTTGACGAGGCCTTTATGGATGTCGTCGAGCCCAGTCAATCTATTATCGCGCACACAGATAATCCGCACCTATTGGTATTGCGCTCTGTGGGTAAATTTTTTGGTTTAGCCGGGATCCGCCTGGGTTTTTTAAGTGCACATCCGCAGTGGTTGCAAGCATTGGAGAAATTATCTAGTCCGTGGGAAGTCAATGGACCCGCACAATATATTACCGAAATCGCGTTAATGGACAGACAATGGCAACAGCAGCAATTATTAAGTCTCACGGCTTTATCGGCCACACTAGAGCTATTGTTGATGACTACGTTTGATTGTCCTGTCGCAGGGTCTGCGTTATTTAAAACCATACGGTTAGACAACGCGCCAGAGGTATATATATTATTGTGTCAACAAGGGGTTTATGTACGCTTGTGTGATGAACAGAATGCGTTACGGTTTGGCATACCAGACCAGAATGGATTAGTTAAATTGGCCAAGGTATTGCAGCAACTAGCTAAGTAATCAACATAATTAGCATCGCCACTAACTTGAATATAACGCCATTAACCGCAAGTGATAATGGCGCTTACAACAGGATATTTACCAGTATTGGTTATTTTAATCGAGAAAAACCAGCATCTAAATCAGCAATCAGGTCTTCAACATCTTCCAAACCGATATGTAAACGTACCAAGGTACCGGTGAAATCAACATCACCTGCTGGACGAATACGGTTTAGTTCTGAAGCTTGGTTAGCCAAGATTAATGACTCATAACCGCCCCATGAATACGCCATACTGAAATGGGCAAAGTTATCTAAATAGTTAGCTAATTGCTCATTGCTCAGTTTGTCTTTTAAGATAAATGAGAATAAACCATTACAACCCTTAAAATCACGTTTATAGAACTCATGACCTTTACAGCTTGGTAATGCAGGGTGATTAACACGTTCAACTTCTGGTCGTGTGCTTAACCAGTTCGCGACTTTAATACTGGCCAGTTCATGCTGCTTTAAACGGATACCCATAGTGCGTAAACCACGRCTCGCCATATAGGCAGTATCAGCGTCAACCATTTGCCCCATTAGGTATGACTGTTCACGTAATTGTGCCCAGCAACGTTCATTCGCCACTGCCGTGCCTAACATGTAATCAGAATGGCCAATGATGTACTTAGTACCGGCTTGAATTGAAATATCAATATCATGTTCAAGGGCTTTGAATAATACCCCTGCAGCCCAGGTATTATCGATCATGATGRTCACGTCAGGATTTACCGCGCGCACCGCTTTTACAATCGCAGGAATGTCTTGTATTTCCRTCGTGATCGAACTTGGTGATTCTAAAAATACCACGCTGGTATTCGGTTGCATTAACGCTGCAATGCCCTCGCCTAGCATAGGATCATAATAGGTCGTCGCTACGTTCATTTTAGCTAACATGACATTACAAAAATCTTGCGTTGGTTCATAGGCCGCACCGGTCATGAGGATATGCTCACCCGCGCTTACAAATGACAAGATCGAATTGGTAACCGCAGCTGCGCCACAAGGATAAAGCGCACAACCTTCGCCACCTTCAAGCTCGGTCATTGCTTGCTGCAGAGAGAAATGAGTTTGAGTGCCACGACGACCGTAAAATAGTGCACCGTCAGCGCGTTTTGCTGTTGCCGCTTTTTTCGCTTTCACTGAGTCAAATACAATTGAGGATGCTCGCTGCACAACAGGATTCACTGCACCGTGTGAGAATTTTTTATCACGTCCTGCCGAGACAAGTTGTGTGGCTAATTTATCTGAACTCATATTAATGTCTTTCCCTGCTCATTTGTATTTTTATAAAATGGTGATCTATAAAAACACATTAGCGAAAGATAGAGTGGCAGGCAATGAATAATATTCGTTGTGGCTGGATAAAATAAAACCCCGGGCCAATTTTCCAAAGAAAATCAAACCGGGGTTTAATCGTACTTGTTAGCAGAGGCTCTCTAGACGAGAAAGTTACTGCTTACGATTCTTTAGCAGACTCACCTTGCTTGGCAAAGTATTCTTTGGTTAACTTGAATACTACAGGGCTAAGCAGTGCCAATGCGATCAAGTTAGGCAGCGCCATCATCGCATTTAATGTATCCGCAAGTAACCACACAAAGCTGAGTGAACTTGTCGCACCGATTGGCACGGCAATGATCCACAAGATACGGAAAGGTACAATCGCTTTCACACCAAATAGATACTGCACACATTTTTCGCTGTAGAAGCTCCAACCAAGGATCGTAGTGAACGCAAATACCGACAGGGCAATAGCAACAATGTAGTTACCCATACCTGGCAACGCGCTGGCGAAAGCAGCCGATGTTAATGCCGCGCCCGTGTCGCCCGATGTCCAAGCACCAGTAACAATAATCGCCAAACCAGTAATAGTACAAACGATAAGGGTATCAATAAAGGTACCTAACATCGCGATAAGGCCTTGTTGTACCGGATCGTTAGTCTGTGCAGCTGCATGTGCAATTGGCGCACTACCTAAACCGGCTTCATTCGAGAACACACCACGAGCGACACCGAAACGAATAGCAGCCCAAACCGCAGCACCAGCAAAACCACCTTCGGCAGCAACTGGCGTAAATGCACTTTCAAAGATTAAGGCAAATGCAGCTGGGATCTCGCTCGCATTCATGAATAGAACCACACAACCAGCACCGATATAGAAGATCGCCATTAACGGGACTAATTTACCAGCGACATCAGCAATACGCTTTACGCCGCCCATTAAGACCAGACCCACTAATACCATCATCACCAGACCTGAAGCCAATGGCGGTATACCAAAACTGCTCGATAATGCAGCGGATACCGAATTTGACTGTACTGTGTTACCAATACCAAAACCAGCGATAGAACCAAAGACAGCAAACGCAGTGCCTAGCCAAGCCCACTTACGGCCTAAACCATTTTTGATGTAGTACATCGGGCCGCCAACGAAGTTACCATTAGCATCCTTTTCACGGTATTTAACCGCACAAACAGCTTCAGCAAACTTAGTCGCCATGCCCACTAACGCAGTACACCACATCCAAAATAGTGCACCCGGACCACCTAAGAAGATCGCCGTTGCGACACCGGCAATATTACCGGTACCGATCGTGGCAGAAAGTGATGTCATYAACGCATTAAACGGSGTAATTTCACCTTCGCTTTTAGCWCCAGCAGAACGTCCGGCCCAAAGTAGCTTAAAACCAGTACCTAATTTYAAAATAGGCATTAATCTCAGTCCCAAAGATAGGTATAACCCAACCCCGAGGATCATGACTAGCATAGGAACACCCCATACCACGCTATTTACCGCAGAAATAAAATTTGTTAAAGCTTCCATCAACATTCCTTCCCTTAGATTTATGATAATGCGCACGTACATTANCKKRTTMMWYAWWCANACAAACAGACAAACATAATACCTACAACCGATTAACATGCACCAAATATCGCTCACATAAAAGAACAAAACATTATATTCCGTGAAAATATCCCGCCATCACAATCTCATAATTTCATTGATAAGATCATAAAAAAACACGTTAAAGCCGCATCAGAACAGGCTCCAACAAAAATAACACCCTGTTATATCCACTATCGATAGCTACAACAAAGAAACCAAAAAAAATAAACACTAAGTTAACAATTTAGACACAAGAATATATAAATATGGATAAAAAAATGAGCTAATAAGACATATTGTTATTTTTACTGGATCATAAGGTTGCTCATGAATAACTTGAAAATGCAGAATAAACTACTACTTATTGCGATAGTTCCCATGGTCATTGCATTGTTAGTGGCATTAGCAATAATCACTAATTTACAGGCTAACGCAGTAACAAGCATGATCAGTGATCATTATTCACTTTTACGTTCAGAGCGTCAGACACAACTCAGTAACGTGGTAAAAATAACCCAGAACATAGTACAGCGAGAAATCACCAACGCAGCGGCTCAAAATAAAACCCAACAGCAAACATTGGCCGCAGTTCGCGATCTCCTTAAGCGTGCTCGTTATGGCGATAACAACCTCGGGTATTTCTTTATTTACGACAGCAAAGGTTACAATATTGCCGATGCGAGCAACGAAAAAAATCACGGTCAAAATCGCTTCGAACTGCAAGACAAAAATGGCGTAATGCTGATCCAAGAATTAATCAAGGCCAGCCAGTCCGGTGGCGGTTTTGTTGAATATGTTTACCCTAAGCCTGGTACTGATACATTACAACCCAAGTTAAGTTATTCTGCCCCCATTGCTGGTACCAATTGGTTTATCGGCACAGGTGTTTATATTGATGATATTGAAAAAGATTTAGTGACGTTCAGTGAGTCAGTATGGCAACAACTTTATACTCAAATACAATCCGTTATTAGCAGTGCGATTGTGCTGGTTATTCTCACCAGTTTACTGATGTTATGGATCGCCAAACGCGTTGCAAAACCCATTAATGAGATGCTCCACACACTCAATGATATTGCTGACGGAGAGGGTGATTTAACGCGTCGCTTAGATATTAAAGGCAGTGACGAAATAGCTCAGCTTGGCGCTGCATTTAACCGTTTCACGTCTAAATTACAGCGCATTATCAGTGCTGTAGCTGACGTGACCCATCAAGTCTCTGACTCTGCGAGTAGTTTAAGCCAGCAAACCCAAAAAACCACCGAACAACTCATCATTCATAATAATGAGACTGACCAAGTCGTTACCGCTGTTACACAAATGAATGCCACGGCTAATGATGTCGCTGAAAATGCCACCCAGGTCGCTGACGCAACCCAATTAGCAACCCAAGATTCTTTATTAGCACAAGATAATGTTGCTACATCAAATACCGCGATCACTAACCTCGTTGATGAAGTTGAGCAAGCCAGTGGCCATATGAATTCACTGCATGAGCAATCACAAAAAATTGACCATGTATTACAAGTGATTGGCGCGATTGCCGAACAAACTAACCTATTAGCACTGAATGCCGCGATTGAAGCGGCAAGAGCYGGCGAGCAAGGCCGTGGTTTTGCCGTCGTAGCTGATGAGGTGCGCAGCTTAGCAAGTCGGACACAAGACAGCACATTAGAAATTAAAGTGATGCTTGATGGCTTACATCAATTTGTCGCGAAAGCGGTTAGTGCCATGAAAACCAGCCAAGAAACCAGTGTTCACGTGATGCAATCATCAACCCAAATCAGCGGGAGTTTGTCAGCCGTCACCGATGCTGTTGATGTGATTAATGATATGACAACGCATATTGCCACCGCCGCAACAGAGCAAAGTTCAGTAACCGATGAAATAAACCGTAACATGATCAACATTCGAGATGTGGTTACCCAATTATTAGCATCAAGTCATGAAACAACACAAGTTTCCACTGACTTATCCGCAGCTGGCGAAGAATTAGAAACTCTGCTCAGCCAATTCAAGCTCTCGTAGCACAAGCATGATATTAATCTGTCCGCGATGATTGCCATGAACAATTACCATGCACAAAGACGCGGGCACGGTATTAATGAACTAGAATAATAGGTAACATGATTGTGAGATGTTACCTATGTATTACTTGCTGATAAGCATGCTATTGATTTACAGCAGTATGTTAAATGCTAACGTAGTTGAACCTGCGGATCCCGTCACCGACAACGTCGTTATTACTGTGCCCGTATTAACCATCAAAGGTGCTATCGGCCCTGCTGTTAGCCATTATCTTACCAGCGAAATTAGCCGTGCGAATCAGCAAAGCGATACTGATGCGGGCAACAACAGTAATTCAACCGCACCGTTAATCATCATTACTATCGACACCCCGGGGGGGTTAGTCTCCAGCTTACGAGATATTAACCAAGCTATCTTAAACTCAGATATTCCGATTGCCTGTTTGGTTCATCCTCCCGGTGCAAGAGCCGCCAGTGCTGGTACCTATATTCTCTATGCCTGTCATATCGCAGCGATGGCGACCACCACCACTTTAGGAGCCGCAACCCCAGTCAGTATTGGTAATCCATTACCCTCTGGTGACAAGAAACCAGCTAACCCTTACCAACCGGCACCAAACTCGGATAATAARCCCAATACCCAGCCAGATGAATCTGATCCTGATGCTAACGAGCCGCAACCCTCTCCCGCGCCATCAGACTCTCCACCAAAGGCTGAAAAAACAGCCATGGAAAAGAAAGTACTTAATGATGCCGTTGCTTATATCCGTTCTTTAGCACAACTACGTAACCGTAATGTCGAATGGGCAGAATTAGCGGTGACAGAGGCAGCAACACTCACAGCCATTGAAGCATTAGATAAAAACGTCATTGATCTATTAGCACAATCGCCACAACATCTATTAAAAAAACTTGATGGTCAACTCGTTACCATCAAGCAACAGCAAAGATTACTGACATTAACCGACGTCCAACTGGAGCTACGTAAACCCAATTGGCGCAGCAACTTTATCGGCACTATCACCGACCCAAATATTGCTTATATACTGATGTTAATTGGGGTATACGGCATCTTACTCGAATTCTACAGCCCAGGAATTGGTATCGCCGGTGTAACAGGGTCGATCTCCTTGTTCATTGCACTCTATGCCTTCCAACTGTTACCGCTCGATTATGCCGGACTGGCGTTATTATTACTGGGCATTGCATTGCTCATCGCAGAATCAATGTCGCCGAGCGTGGGTATTTTTGGGCTCGGCGGTCTCATTGCTTTTACCCTAGGTTCCATATTTTTATTTGATACTGATCTACCGCAATTTCAAGTATCCATACAACTTATTGCCGCCCTTGCMGTCGTCTCATTGCTGTTCTTTATCTTTATATTTGGCTATTTGTGGGATATACGCAAAAACAAARTAGTCAGTGGTAAAGAAGCATTAATTGGCGCTGAAGCCACCATAGATACAGGGTTCATTGGTCAAGGTTATATTAATATAAATGGTGAGCGTTGGGCGGCTTATTGCCCACAGCAATTGATCGCAGGACAAGTGGTGCAAATCAATGGCATTGATGGCTTGACCCTGATCCTATTGCCAATCACAGAGTTGGAGGTTAATGATGCAAGCAATCCTCAGTAGCGGCATGTTATTTACCGGAGCAATCATATTCTTATTACTCCTGTTAATCATCAGCATGTTTCGGATCTTACGTGAGTACGAACGTGGGGTTATCTTTTTTCTCGGTCGTTTTGAAAAAGTAAAAGGACCCGGTTTGATCATCGTGATACCACTCATTCAGCAAATGGTACGCGTCGATTTACGTACCGTRGTCATGGATGTACCGAGCCAGGATGTGATCAGTCGAGATAATGTCTCTGTGCGCGTAAATGCGGTAATTTATTTTCGAGTCATTGATTCACAAAAAGCCATTATCAATGTCGAAAACTTCCTGCAGGCGACATCACAACTCGCACAGACCACATTACGTTCGGTATTAGGTCAACATGAGCTGGATGAAATGTTAGCCAACAGAGAGGTGCTCAATGTCGATATTCAAGAGATCTTAGATTCACGCACCGATGGCTGGGGGATCAAGGTWTCTAACGTMGAAATAAAGCACGTTGATTTAAACGAAACCATGATCAGAGCGATTGCACGGCAGGCGGAAGCAGAGAGAACACGACGGGCAAAAGTCATTCATGCATCAGGGGAAATGGAAGCCTCCGACAAATTGGTACAAGCCGCAGCGARACTAGCCGAAGAGCCAAATGCAATCCTACTACGTTATCTGCAAACGTTAACCGAGATCGCCAGCGAGAAAAACTCGACCATTTTATTTCCAATGCCAACCGAATTACTTGCCAATTTAATGCCGGGGAAAATATCGAAAAATAAAGATGAAGAATGACATAGACCCCTCCCTAACCCTCCCCTACTTTTTATAGAAAATAGAAGGGAGGGAACAAGAGCAGTGCGGAGCTAGCTTTTGTTTTTGCTCCTCCCCTTAACTTTAGGGGGAGGCTGGGAGGGGGTCTCTATTTATATATAATCTACAAAACGCAAAAAACCAGCCGAAGCTGGTTTTTTCATATTAACTGATGAATCTAAAACAATGCGTGTCTAACGATTATTAGAACTGGTTCATCGTGTTATCTTCGCCGCCAGCTTTAAGCGCGTTATCACCAGAGAAGTAACCTTTATGAGCATCACCGATATCTGAACCCGCTAGGTTTTGGT
>NVVY01000036.1 GCA_002749135.1 Alphaproteobacteria bacterium
ATGGGTCATTCTCCTATCATTGGGGCAGCTTTGTTCATCAAAACCGACCCCGTTATATCATACGGAGAATGATCCTACTTCAATTACGCTATGTCCCTATTTTCCCATAGCATATAGTATTAACTAATCATACTTTTCTAAAACCCCCTATTTCTCCACCATCACCCGCAACGCATTGCTATCTTTCAGATGCAGATAGAAAGTCTGCTCAGCAAGGCCATTAAACAATTTTATCCCTACCCTTAATAACCTCTTTTTCTCAAAACAACCCGTTTTTAATCCTGTATTACAACGGATGCCTTATGTTAATGAAATATTTTTCTGTACTTCTTGGGGCCGGGCACGTAAATTCCGCCGCTATAGAGACATTTTGATATTGCGGATCATTCCATGAGCCTGTTACAGACCGAAGTCGACAGACGGCGGACCTTTGCCATCATTGCCCATCCGGACGCCGGGAAAACTACCCTGACGGAAAAGCTGTTGCTATTCGGCGGGGCGATCCAGATGGCCGGTGAGGTCAAGGCACGCGGCGCGCGGCGGCGCGCCCGGTCCGACTGGATGAAGGTGGAGCAGGAGCGCGGCATTTCCGTGGCCTCCTCCGTCATGTCCTTTGAATATGACGGACTGATGTTTAACCTGCTGGATACGCCGGGTCATGAGGATTTTTCCGAGGATACCTACCGGGTTCTGACCGCCGTGGATAGTGCGATCATGGTGCTGGACGGGGCCAAGGGAATCGAGGGCCAGACCCGGAAGCTTTTTGAGGTCTGCCGCCTGCGGGATATGCCGGTGACCACCTTTATCAACAAGCTGGACCGGGAATCTCTGGACCCGTTCGCCCTTCTGGATGTGATTGAACAACAATTGGCCCTTGACGTGACCCCGGCCACATGGCCCATCGGTATGGGGCGGGAATTCAAGGGCTGTTATGACCTGATCAATGATCGGCTGATCCTGATCGAGAAAAGCAAGAATGACCGTCCGAACGCGGGCATCACTTGTGAGGGGATTGATGACCCCCGCCTGGACGACCTGTTACCGGCGGATCAATTGGCCCAGCTTCGGGAAGAGATCGCCATGGTGCGCGCGCTTTGCCCTGAATTTGATGCGCAGGCTTATCTTGATGGCACCATGACGCCGGTATATTTTGGCAGTGCCATCAATAATTTTGGGGTGCGGGAGCTGTTGGAAGGGATCGGCAGTCGCTCCCCCATTCCCGGAACCTTTCAAACCACCAGCCGCCCTGTTGACCCTCACGAGAGCAAGGTATCCGGCTTTATTTTCAAGATTCAGGCCAATATGGACCCCAAGCACCGGGACCGCATCGCCTTTTTCCGTCTGGTATCTGGTAAATTCAAGCGCGGCATGAAATTAAAACAGGTGCGGGACGGCAAGATGGTCAACCTGCATAATCCGGTGATGTTTCTGGCTCAGGACCGGGAATTGGCCGAGGTGGCCTGGCCCGGTGATATTTTCGGCATCCCCAACCACGGCAATCTGCGTATCGGCGACAGCCTGAGCGAGGGCGAGGAACTGCGCTTTACTGGTATTCCGTCCTTCGCCCCGGAATATATTCAGACCGTTCGCCCGGAAGATCCCATGAAGGCCAAGCATCTGGGCCGGGCTTTGCAACAATTGGCCGAGGAAGGCGCGGCGCGGGTATTCAAGCCGACCATCGGCTCAGAATGGTATGTAGGTGTGGTGGGCATGTTGCAGTTTGAGGTTATGGGCGACCGAATTCGCACCGAATATGATGTGCCTTGCCGCTTTGAAACCACATCGCTTCATACGGCGGTCTGGGTCGAATGTGACGATAAGTTCAAGCTGAAAGCCTTTATCGACAATAACAAGGTTAATATGGCCGTGGACCATAGCGGTTCGCCGGTATTTCTGGCCCGGAACGCCTGGCGGCTGGACAAGGCCAAAGAGGATAATCCTGATATACGTTTCCTGAAAACCAAAGAACAACTTGTATAATTTTGCGGTTCTGCCAAAGATATGGTAACCTGTGGACTGAAAGAGTATTTCTACTTACAGTTTGGTAATGAGGCATAATGGCAGACAATTTGTTGAATAGGGCATTTGGTATGGACGATTTGCCCAATGGTATTATGAGGGATATATATCAGTATTGGCTGGATATCAGGGGTGATCGAAATATGCCGTCCCGAGCGGACTTAATTCCGGAGAATATCGTCAGGTTGTTACCTCATTTGACTTTGGTTGATGTGGAAGAAAAAACAGGTCGATATAAATTCAGGTTAATCGGCACCGAAACTGTAAAAACATTTGGCAAAGACGTGACGGGAAAATATTTGGATGAAATGCCGGAAGTAGAACGTTATTTAAAGGTAAGGTATGAATGGCTGGTTCGGGAGAAAAGACCATACTTTATTTTTGACAAGCTGAAATGGTCACAAACATTTTATTTGGATTATTATGTGCTTGGACTTCCATTGTCCCAAAATGGGCAAGATGTGACGATGTTTTTATTTGGTACCTATTATCAATTTCCTAATGTGCCAAGAACTGATTATTATAATTTGGGCAAATGATTGTGAATTCTTTAAACAGTGATTTTCAGATAGAAGACCTTCCTAATGATATATTACAGAAAATATATCAATATTGGCTGAGCATGAAAGGCAACCGGCTTATACCGTCGCGCGCAGATTTGAACCCTACGGAAATTGCGGGATTGTTACAATATATAAGCCTTATCGATGTGGACACTCATACCGGTCGTTATAAAATGCGGCTAATTGGTACGGAAACTGTCAAAGCCATGGGGATAGATGTGACCGGAAAATATCTTGATGAAATGCCACAGGTTGAGGCTTTGCTAAAGAAGAATTATGACTGGCTGGTTCAAGAAAAAAAGCCTTACATAAATTTTGACAAGTTAAAATGGTCGAGCAAAACCTATCTGGAATATTATGCGCTAGGGCTTCCCCTGTCCGAAAATGGTGAGGATGTCAATATGTTGATGTTTGGCATGTATTACCAGTTCCCTGTCGAGAAGCGCACAAAATTCTATTCTATTGAGAATAGGCTCAAGGGCTGACCTTGATCCTGCTGGACGTGCCACTTTTCCCTGGAAAATCCCGAAACAGGGCATCCACAAGATAAGGCATGGTCAGGGCCAAACTTTCCTTTCCACGGCTTGAAACCCTTCCTTCATAGAGCTTGACACCGTCGGAACGTCGGGTAATTTCAAGAGAAAACAGAAGGATATATTCCTGTTCTGGCGTACTGTTCCCGATGGGAAATGACAGCCCGACCCCGACGCCGGTGCGATGTCCGCCGCCGCCAACACCGACGCCAACGGAAGACCGGGGGCCATTATCAGTTAAACTGTCCACTGGCCGCGCACCATAAGTAATTCTGGCAATCAGGTCAGATGGTTTATTTTTTGCAGGCCGGTAACCAACACTGCCCAGATGACGGCCAACAAGCTCGGCATATTGTCCAAATTCAAGGCTGTTTTGCAAGGCAGGGTCCAGTGATACGACTTCTATTGTTTCGGCATTGGGGGCGGGAAGATTGTGAAAGCGCGTCACGTCACTGACAATGTCTTTGCTACAGCCGGTCAGCGACAGGATGATGAGAAACGGGCCAACCATCCGGATATTTTGCCAGAATTTTTGCATTATTTCACCTCTTTCTGATATGTAGTTTGCGGGAGACTATACCAAAAAACTTCTGAACTGACTATGAACGAAAATCTAATCTTTTGCCTTGCCAAGCAGGGGAAAATGATTATAACTCGCTTCACAAACCTGTCATATCAGGGCGATTAGCTCAGGGGTAGAGCGCTTCGTTGACATCGAAGAGGTCACAAGTTCAAATCTTGTATCGCCCACCATTTTCTTATATTTCAATTGTACGAAAACCGCCCGCTTTATGTTTTTCTGATACAAGTGCGCGCAACAGATGCGGAAGCATAAAATATGATTGGACAATATATCGATGGGTTTTATAGTCCCAAACGTCGACATTCAACATTGAACTACGTAACCCCTATGCAGTTTGAAAATCAACCCGCATAGATACAGGGATTGCTCTCTACTTTACTGAAGCAAGTCAACTTTCGGGTTTTTAACATATGGAATATCCCCGTCATTAATTTGATTTGTTTCCCGCCTACCCAACGGCAAGATAACAGACTATGATAAAAGTGCAAATAGCAAAAAAGGAAATCAAAATATGAAAAGAAGAAGCTTTTTCAGCGTCATGGGAATCGGTGCTTTTCTGGCGGCGGCCACAGGAACTGTCCGGGCGGCATCCATGGGGAAAATAGACAAAAGGCTTGCAGAACTCGGCATTAGCCTGCCCCCGGCGCCGGGCCCAAAGGCGGCCTATACCCCCTACCGCATTTCCGGAAATCTGGTCTATATCGCCGGCCAAGGCCCTATTGACAGTCCGGAGAATCCCGCCTTTGGCCGGGTCGGCAAAGACCTGACGACCGCACAGGGTTATCAGGCGGCGCGGTCCACGGGACTGAATATTCTGGCCCAGCTCAAGAAAGCCTGCGACGGTGATCTGGACCGGGTTGTTCAATGCGTACAGATTCAGGGAATCGTCAAATGTACCGATGATTATACGGACAGCCCAAAAGTCATTAACGGCGCGTCAGAGCTGTTCCGGGATGTTTTTGGTGAGCGGGGCCTTGCGGCGCGGGCGGCAATTGGCACTAATTCCCTGCCCGCCAACATTGCCTGCGAGATCATGTCCACTTGGGAAATAAAGATATAGCCTATCTTACCGGCGTTGCGGAAATGCGTCCCCGGTTGGCGCGGCGGTCCCGGCGGGGTTGCTGTACCTGATAGGCTTGGGCGCAATGTTCCGGACAATAGGGAAATTTCTGAGCCGAAGGCTTGCCGCAGAAATGAAAATCCACCTCACCCGGATGACCGATAGGCCATTTACACATGCTTTCGGTCAGCTCCAACAAGGATACCTTGCCACCGGGGGCCTTGGCCTTTACCGGGGTAGCTTTCTTTTCAACCGCCTTCTTAGCCTTCTTTTTCGGGTCGCTTTTCACCGGAGAGGGCCGGGAGGCCAGATTCATCCGGTGGGCCTTGCCAATAACAGCATTGCGGGTCACGCCCTCGGCAAGAACGGCGGCGATCTGGCTGGCGCTCAGGCCCTTGTCCCAAAGCTCGCGTAATTTTGCAACCCGTTCATCTGTCCATGCCATCGTTATTAATCCTTTTAGTCAGTCCGATTTTTTGCCATATTACCTCAACGACAGAACAATTGTCCAGAGTCTTGCCGTGGGGGCCTTTCTACTGTAAAAACACTTCCGACGAAAGACAAAAGAATCACAAGGTAATATTTCATGGATAGTAACGGATCAATTGGTCAGAATCTCCCTGCCTATGGCACCAAACGCATTGGTGCCATCAATTGGCTTGGCGTCTGGACCCTTTATACCAAAGAGGTGCGCCGTTTCTTTAAAGTAGTGGGTCAGACCGTGCTGTCGCCGGTGATAACCACGGCCCTGTTCATGACCATCTTCACCATCGCCCTTGGCGGCAACAGGCGCTATATCGGGGATGTTCCCTTTGAGCTGTTTCTGGCACCGGGGCTGGTGATCATGGCGATATTACAGAATGCCTTTGCCAATACCATCTCAAGCCTGATGACCTCCAAAATGCAGGGTAATATTGTTGACCTGTTGCTGGCCCCTCTTGGTCCCGGTGAGATGACGCTTGCCTTTACGCTGGCCGCCGTGACCCGGGCCGTTCTGGTGGGCGGCTTTGTCACAGCTTCCATGTTTATCTTTACCAGCTTAAGCTTTCCCCATATCTGGGCCCTGCTCTATTTCGGCCTGTCGGCGGCGGTGATGCTGGCTCTGCTGGGTATTATGGCCGGGATTTGGGCGGATAAATGGGAACAGAGTTCAAGCATCACCAATTTTGTCATTGTACCGCTGTCCTTCCTGTCCGGCACCTTTTATTCCATTGACCGGCTGCCGGGTATCTGGCATCAGATCAGCCAGCTCAACCCGTTTTTCTATCTGATTGACGGTTTTCGTTACGGCATCATTGATCATGCGGACGGCAACCTGATGACCGGAGTAATCTATATCGCGGTGCTGAATATCTTGTTGGGGCTGGCCTGCTATCGCATGTTCAGTTCCGGCTATAAGCTGCGGCCTTGACATAAACGCCCAGAAAAGAGATATTCTGCGCCCTTTTTAAGAAAAACAAGAGACCTWAAGATGAAGAACAGCCGCACAGACATTGAGGAAGAAAACATCATTCCCCCCGTCTTACCCACCTATGCCAGAACCAATATGGCGATTGAGCGCGGCGAAGGTGTCTATGCCTATGATCAGGACGGCAAAAAATATCTGGATTTTGGCTGTGGTATCGGGGTTAATAATCTGGGCTTTTGCCATCCGGAACTGGTGGAAACCATCACCGAACAGGCGAAAAAAGTCTGGCATACCTCCAATATCTACCGCATTCCGGGACAGGAAAGGCTGGCGGAGAGGCTGACGGAACATAGCTTTGCCGACACCATGTTCTTCACCAATTCTGGTGCGGAGGCCGTGGAATGCGCCCTGAAAATGGCCCGGAAATATCATTATGAGAATGACACGCCGGAGCGTTACCGGGTAATCACTTTTGAAGGCTGCTTTCATGGCCGCACATTGGCGACCATTGCCGCCTCGGGTCAGGAAAAGCTGACCAAGGGCTTTGGTCCCATGCTGGACGGTTTTGATCAGGTGCCTTTTTACCGGGATATGGCCAAGGTGGAACAGGCCATCACCCATAAAACCGCCGCCATTATGATTGAACCGGTCATGGGCGAAGGCGGCATCAAGCCTGTGTCCAGCGATAACATGCAAATCCTGCGCGATCTGTGTGACAAACACGGCCTCCTGCTGATTCTTGATGAGGTCCAATGCGGCATGGGCCGGACCGAAAAGCTGTTCGCCTATCAGCATAGCGGGATCAGCCCCGACATTCTCTGCACCGCCAAAGGTATTGGCGGCGGCTTTCCCCTTGGCGCGTGCCTGGCCACCGAGAAAGTCGGACGGGCCATGACGGTGGGCAGTCACGGCTCCACCTACGGCGGCAACCCCATGGCCATGGCCATTGGCAACAAGGTATTGGACATATTGCTRGCCGACGGTTTTCTGGGCCATGTGGAAAAAATGTCCTTTGATTTGAGAAAAGGCCTGATGAAGCTGCGCCATGATTTCCCGGATGTGATTGAGCTGGTGCGTGGTATCGGCCTGATGCTGGGGCTGCGCCTGAAAGCAACGCCGCCGGCAGATTTCGTGGCCAAGGCTTTGGAACAGGGATTATTGCTGGTGGGCGCGGCGGATAATGTGGTGCGGCTTCTGCCGCCGCTAATCATTGAGAAAGAGCATATCACCGAGGCCCTTGAAAAGCTGACCAAAGTATGTGCCCAAATCAACAGGGAGCTGCCCGATCCGCAGGCAGAAGAAGAATGAGCAATTTCAAACTGAAACATCCCCAGCGTCATTTTCTTGACCTCGCCGCCCTCACCCCTGACGCCGCGCGGGAGCTCATTGATATGGCCAAATCCTTGAAAGCCATCGCCACCGAAGAAGGCCATGGCAAGGGCTTTGTCCATCCTGACCGGCCTTTAGCGGACAAAAGTCTGGCCATGATTTTTGAAAAGCCATCCACCCGAACCCGGGTATCCTTTGAAATGGCCATGCATCAGCTGGGCGGCACCGCCATCGTGTTGCAGGGCAATGATATGCAGCTTGGCCGGGGCGAAACCGTGAGCGATACCGCGCAGGTGCTATCCGGCTTTGTGGACGCGGTGATGTTGCGGGCGGACAGCCACGAATCCCTGCTGGAAATGGCCGAACATGCGACGGTACCGGTGATCAACGCCCTGACCGATTTTTCCCACCCCTGTCAGGTGATGGCCGATGTGCTGACCTTTGAGGAACATCGCGGGTCCATCAAGGGCWWGMRMMTTGCYTGGKYYGGGGACGGTAATAATGTGGCYGTATCATGGATTCATGCGGCGGTGCTGTTTGGCTGTGAACTGACCCTCGCCTGTCCGAAAGAATTTTCGCCGCCGACACAAGTGCTGGAATGGGCGACAAACAATGGCGGCAAGGTGCGCMTGACCCACGAGCCGAATGAGGCCGCAGACGGCGCCGACTGTATTATCACCGACACATGGATTTCCATGGGGGATAAAGATGTAGAGGACCGCATTGCCATTCTGACCCCTTTTCAGGTCAATCGAAAGCTGATCCGGCGCACCAACAAGGACAGCCTGTTCATGCATTGCCTGCCCGCCCACCGGGGCGAGGAAGTCACCGACGAGGTTATCGACGGCCCCCGGTCCGTGATCTGGGAAGAAGCCGAAAACCGCCTTCATATCCAGAAAAGCATCCTGATGTGGTGTTTTGGCAAATGACCCTGCCCCCGCTTTACCATGACAGTTGCCTCGCCTTTCAGATCGAAGGGCAGGACATAAAAGGCCGGATCATCCGGCTGGACCATTGCCTGAATGAAGTTCTGGGCAACCATGATTATCCTGATGATGTGAAGAGGAAATTGGGGCAGGCCATGGCGCTCTCAGCCCTGCTGGGCAGCATGATGAAATATGATGGCATCCTGACCCTGCAACTGAAAAGCGACGGTAAAATCCAGACATTGGTCAGCGATTTTTCCACCGATGGCAGCGGCAGCGGCGTGGTGCGCGGCTATTGCGGCCTGTCGGACGAGGACGGCAAACCCCTTCTGGGCGCGGGTCAGCTTATGATCACCATGGATCAGGGCCAGTATATGGACCGCTATCAGGGTATTGTCGCCTTACAGGATCATTCTCTGAAAAAATCCGCCGAGGAATATTTTCAGACCTCTGAACAGCTGCCCACTCATCTGATGATAAGCTGCGACCGGGACGCGGGCGGTCATTGGACGGCGGCGGCGATCATGATACAGCATCTGGCGGGAGGCAACCACGAACAGGCCCGCGACCATTGGGCCACGGCCACGATTCTTCTGTCCAGCATCAAAAAGACGGAGCTTCTGGATAATAGCCTGTCCCTGCAGGATATTCTGCTGCGGCTGTTTCATGAAAGCGGGGTCCGGGTATTCACSWCYACMGAAWTGMSSWCCGGCTGTCGCTGTTCYGARAAGAAACTGCGGTCCGTACTGACCAGCTTCACCGCCGAAGAATTACAGGACTGCGCCGAGGACGGCATCATCACCATGACCTGTGAATTCTGCATGACCGATCACAAGTTCGAGCTGAAAAAACTGATCAATTGATCATATCCCCTTCATCAATCCCCCGTCACAGGCGATGGCCTGGCCGGTGATATAGGCGGCGCGGTCCGAGCAGAGGAAGGCCACAAGGTCGCCAAGCTCCGGCGGCTGGCCCAGCCGTTTCGCCGGGATACTGGCGGCCACCTTATCCAGATCAAGGCCAAGGCCGGTCATGCGGTCGGTCATGATAAAGCCCGGCATCACCGCATTGATGGTAACCCCGGTTCCGGCAACCTCCGTAGCAATGCTGTTGATCAATCCATGGATGCCTGCCCGGAGCGCATTGGAATAGAGCAGRTTCGCCACCGGTTCCTCGGCGGCAAAAGAGGTGATGACAACGATCCGGCCCCARCCYTTGGCTTTCATGGGGTCCAGAAARGCGCTTAACATTTCAATGGTAAAATGAAACAGCTGATCCGCCGCCGTGCGCCAGCCGTCCGGCGTGGTATCGGCAAAAGTCGCCGGGGCCGGGCCGCCGGTATTGATCACCAGAATATCCGGATTGCCAATCGCCGCCCGGCTTTTGTCAACGCAGGCCAGAACCCCGGCCCGATCCGACAGGTCAGCCATGACCGGAACCGCGTCAATGGTCTCAGCGGCCTTGTGCAACACCGCCGCGTTACGGGCAACAATGGCGACTTTGGCGCCCTCCTGTGACAAGGCCGCCGCACTGGCATAGCCCAGACCTTTAGAGCCCCCGGTGACCAAAGCCGTCCGTCCGTTGATATTCAAATCCATGATAAAATCCTCCTAATTATCCAGCCAGCGGGTAAMSMWMKMYSMTGACGGGCGTTCTTTCTGCCGTATTTCCTTGGCCGGATGGCCCAGATAAATAAAGCCAACCAATTGTGTATCCTTGTCAAAACCCAAAGCCTGCGCCGTCTCCGCCGCATAGCTAAAGCTGCCCGTACGCCATATGGCCGCCAGCCCMATATCCGCCGCMGCCAGCAGAATATTCTGRCAGGATGCTGAAACAGCRGCCACATCCTCCACCATCAAAGCCTGCTTACAGTCGGATTTTGCCGCCCCCACCGCAATGATCACCGGGGCGCGAAAGGGCTTTTTCCKGATTTTATCAAGGARTTTTRYATTYTTYGGACAGCCCGGATCATCCATGTCTTTGGCCAGATGGGCCGCCATGACGTCACCAAGTTTGGCGCGGCCCGCCCCCCGGATCACCAGAAAACGCCACGGGTCCGTGCGGTGATGCACCGGCACACAAACCGCCRCATCCAACAGGYGGCGAAKGAYCGCCGGGTCAATATCCTGTTCCGACATAAAMGCATGRCTGTTRCGRTTTTTTATGRCSTCAATTATGGACATATTATTCCTGACCTTTCATCACGGCCCGCAAGCGGTCCAGAAATTCTGTGCAGGCGGTTATTTCTGATCGGGCGATATATTCGTCAGGCTTATGGGCCTGAAGGATGCTGCCCGGMCCACAGACCACCGTRGGCACGCCGCCGGTKGCYTGAAATAATCCGGCCTCYGTTCCGTAGGATACCACCTCAACCGCATTCTGATTGGCCAGCGCCAGCACRAGRCTTTCCGCCGTCGACCCGCTTTGCGGCAAAAGAGAAGGCACAWGRGCCAATATATCYGTTTCCACCTTTGCATAATCCGCTGCTTTGGCGGTCATAGCAGGCAGAATGACCTCTGCTACATGGGTATTAAAGCGGATCAGCACCTCATCCTGATCCGCGCCGGGAATGGGCCGGAAATCCCATTCAAACTCGCAGTAAGCAGGGGTGATATTGGCCGCCGTCCCGCCCTTGATCCGGCCCACATGGACCGTGGTATAGGGCGGGTCAAAACCGTCAATCATGGGGGTGCGCGCCGCCATTTCACGGGCCAGCCCGTTCAGGAAACTGATCATCTCTGCCCCATACATGACCGCATTCAGTCCCCGGTCGGTGCTGGAATGGGCCTCTAGCCCGTATATGCGGGTCAGCAGATGGAAAATGCCCTTGTGGGAATTGACCACCTTCATGCTGGTCGGTTCGCCGACAATGCAGGCCCKTGGCCGGTGGGGCATTTCCCGCACATGTTCCACAAGGCTCATGACCCCGGTACAGCCCACTTCCTCATCATAGGAAAAGGCCAGATGRAGCGGYTCCCTCAGGTCAGCYGCCACAAAATCCGGCACCGCCGCAAGGACGCAGGCGATAAAACCTTTCATGTCGCARGTSCCGCGCCCATARAGMAGGCCTGACTTTTCCACCATGTCAAAGGGATCATGGGACCARTTYTGTTCCGCCACCGGCACCACATCCGTATGACCGGACAGCATGATYCCCMGCCTGTCMTCCGGGCCAATGGTGGCCATCAGATTRGCTTTGGTYTTGYCMTCATTRTAGAAGRYCCGSRMYGMTATGCCRTGGTCTTTCAGATAGGCCGTRACAAAGTCAATCAGGTCAAGGTTTGACTTCCAGCTTGTGGTGTCAAAAGACACCAGYTTTGCCAGCATTTCTGTTGCGGAAAAATCTTTCATTTACGGCCCTGTGTTTTTTRAAGTATAGTTTACAGCAGGAAAATATAAAAACAAAGGGAATGGGGAAWAATTCTATGAYRTTTAATCCTTTAAAGCGCCGTAAATACGGCTCGACCAAGGCGGTAATTTCGGAACTGTTCAAACAGGCGGGCGGTATTCCGTCGGTGATGGAGATTCTGGAAATTGGCCGCACCCGSGCCTATGACTTCACCGACCCCAACAGCGATGCGGACCTGACGCTGGAGCGGGCGGAAAAACTGGCACGGGAAACAAATGCCCCGGCCATCGCGGAACATTTTTCTTTTCTGGCGGGCGGGGTGTTCCTGCCCATTGAAACGCTGGATGAGGATGTGGACTGGCATTCGCTGGCCAGCCGCGCCAGTCTGAAAAACGCCACCAACATCGGCGGTATTCTGAACAGCATCAGCGCATCAAGCGAMACGCCCGGYTATATTGATGCGGAGGAAGCCCGCGACCTGATCAAAAAACTGGACAAGCAATTTTCCCTTCTGGCCCATGAACGYCAGMTGTTAATCGGGATCATCGAAGAAGAMAGCRCATAATCAGGCCATGTATCAAAAGAATGRGACGAAGRTCAACCAATAAATTCCGCCTWTKCGCGATRTTTTATCAGCCCTTATGAGGCTCAAAAGTCCCGACAACGGTCAGAAATTCACGGCGGGTTTTCTCATCATTGCGAAAGGCACCGACCATGCGGCTTGTGACCATGGAGACRCCGTGAGCATGAACCCCGCGCGTGGACATACATTCATGGGTCGCCTGAATGATGACCCCAACCCCCAGCGGCGCCAGAACATCCCAAATACAGTCGGCAATCTGGGCCGTCATTTTTTCCTGCACCTGAAGCCGCTTGGCATAGGTTTCCACCACCCGGGCCAGCTTGCTGATCCCCACCACTTTTTTATCGGGCAGATAGCCCACATGGGCGCGGCCAATGATCGGGGCCATATGGTGTTCGCAGTGGGATTCAAACGGAATATCCCGCAGGACAATCATCTCGTCATAGCCGCAGACTTCCTCAAATGTGCGGGATAATATCTGTTTTGGATCCTCGCCGTAGCCCCGGAAAAATTCGCCGTAAGCCTTGACCACCCGTTTGGGCGTGTCCAGCAGGCCTTCCCGGCGCGGATCATCCCCGGCCCAGCGCAAAAGTATGCGGACCGCCTCCTCGGCCTCRGCCTGTGTGGGTTTATGTGCTTTGATATTTTCTGTCATGACTTCGGCCCTAATTTAATGTGGGAGACTCATGGGGACTATCCAGCGAGAATGCCGGGATTTTCGCCTCGAATGAGCTGCCATCTTTTTTATACATTTTGTAATGCCCGGTCATAAAGCCGGAGGTGGTGCTGAGGGGCGCGCCGCTGGTATATTCAAAAGTAAAGCCGGGTTCTATGACCGGTTGTTCGCCTACAACACCTTCGCCAAGTACTTCTTCGGTYCGGCCTGTGGAATCCGTGATCCGCCAATAGCGGCTTTTCAGTTGYAGRGTTTCCGCGCCGATATTTTCAATCTGAACCTGATAGGCCCARAAATAWCGGCCTTCTTCCGGGTCTGATTCGCCTTCCAGATAAAAGGGCTGCACTGAAATACGCACGCCCTCCGTCGTGGCCTCATAGGCCCCCTTATCCATCTTTATAAAATCAGCCGTATCGTCGCTCATGTTATTCCGGCAATATGGGCCGCCCTGTGCAAATCCTCAATTAAATCGTCTGGATGTTCAAGGCCAACAGACAGGCGCAACATGCCCTCTGTGATGCCAACCTCAAGCCGGGCCTCTTCGCTGACCCCTGCGTGGGTGGTGCTGGCCGGATGGGTAATCAGACTTTTCGTATCGCCAAGGTTATTGGAAATATCAATAATGTCCAGCGCATTCAGGAATTTAAAGGCCTGATCCCGCCCGCCCGGCACGTGAAGGGCCACCATACTRCCGCCCATAGACATCTGTTTCATGGCCAGATCATGYTGGTGRAAATCCGTTCGGCCCGGATATTTCACATAATCAAAGCCGCCCATATCCACCAGCGCATCGGCCAGCGCAGATGCATTCTCACACATGCGTGTCACCCGCATATCAAGGGTATCCAATGCTTTRAGCATTACCCAGGCATTAAAGGGGCTGATGTTTGGTCCCGTATGGCGCAGGTAGGGCAGAATGGTTTCCKCCATCAAKGCCTCATTGGTCAGGATACAGCCGCCAAGACAGCGCCCCTGTCCGTCRATATGYTTGGTGGCTGAATAGACCACCACATCCGCSCCCATGGTCAAGGGYTTTTGCAGAACGGGCGARGCAAAGGCATTATCCRCCACCACWATGGCCCCRTKTTCATGGGCAAGGGCGGTGACGAACTCAATATCCACCAYATCCAGCGTCGGRTTGGCCGGAGTCTCCAGAAAAACCGCCGTGGTATTGGGCCGGAAAGCCGCCGTCCATGCCGCGTGGTCTGCCCCGTCGACAAAGGTAAAATCAACGCCGAATTTGGGCATGATGGTTTCAATGATATAACGGCAGGAACCAAAGAGTGCCCGGCTGGACACCACATGATCCCCGGCCTTGACCAGAGACAGTAAAGCGGAGGATATGGCCGCCATGCCGGTGGCGGTGGAGCGGGCCACTTCCGCCCCCTCGATCAGGGCCATACGGTCCTCAAACATGGCCGCTGTAGGGTTGCGTAACCTTGAATAGGTATAGCCTTCCTGCTCCCCGGCAAAGCGCGCCGCCGCATCCTCGGCGCAGTCATAAGCATAGCCGGATGTCATATACATGCTTTCCGATGTCTCGCCGATTTCACTGCGCCATGTGCCGCCCCTGACCAATTGGGTCTGAAGCCGCCATTTGGAGGTTACCTCACGATTTTGYCCGCTATCTCTTTTCATGGTTTCATAATACCTTTATACATCTTATTTATAGTGACTTGGTAACCAGTAATATAGTAAGCGTCAAGAAAAGCCCGACACTGTTAATATAAAATAAGCATTTTTGCGGCTAAATGCKAGAAAACTAATAAGAAAATGAGAAAAAAATGATTCCAGTTATACTTTCCGGCGGTAGCGGCTCCAGGCTCTGGCCCCTGTCCCGTGCCACCTACCCAAAGCAATTTCTGGCTATGAACAGCACTTATTCCATGTTTCAGGAAACTTTGCGCCGCCTGAAGGACCTTGACCACAAGGCCCCGATTGTCATTTGCAACGCGGAACATCGCTTTCTGGCCGCTGAGAAACTGCGGGAGCTTGAGGTTACGCCGGAAGAGATCATTCTGGAACCCATGGGCCGCAATACGGCCCCGGCTATTGCGGTTACGGCTATGGCGGCCCTGAAAGGCGGGGATGACCCTGTACTGATGATTCTGCCTGCGGATCATACCATTAAAAATACCAAAGCCTTTCACAAAGCCATCATGACCGCTGAAAAACTGGCCAAAAAAGGCGCACTTGTCACCTTTGGCATCGTACCAAATCAGCCTCATACCGGTTATGGCTATATCAAGCGCAGTGCAAAAGCCACCAACGGCGGCTATAATGTAGAAAAATTTRTTGAAAAGCCGGACCGGAAAACCGCTGAAAAATTCCTGAAAAGCGGRGACTTTCTGTGGAACAGCGGCATGTTCATGTTCCGGGCSAGYCGWTWTCTGGCGGAGCTGGAGAAATTCCAGCCGGAAATTCTGCGCCATGCCAAGGCCGCCTATGAGGAAGCCGMCGCCGATTTTGACTTTACCCGTCTGAACGGTGATATATTTTCCAAATGTCCGGCCATATCCATTGACTATGCGGTTATGGAACATACCGACGATGCCCGTGTCGTGCCCCTTGATGCGGGCTGGAGCGATATTGGCTCATGGGCRKCCCTGTGGGAYATMTGCGACAAGGATGACAACGGCAAYACMTTAACCGGGGAYGTCATTGCCAAGGATACGACAGGCAGTTATATATTGGCMGAGGAYAAGCTGGTCACCACCATCGGGGTTGAAGACCTGATCATTGTGGACACCAAGGACGCGCTTCTGGTSGCYCATAAGAATAAATCAGARGATGTGAAAAAAATCGTTGRKGCCCTGAAAGCMCAAGACCGMCCCGAAGCCGTCATCCACCGGGAAGTTTACCGCCCGTGGGGCAAATATGACAGCATYGGTCACGGCGACCGGGATCAGGTGAAACGCATCACGGTAAACCCCGGCGCGAAACTRTCCATTCAGATGCATCATCACCGRGCGGAACATTGGATCGTGGTCAAGGGCAGCGCCCGGGTGACCAAGGGGGAAGAAACCTTCATGGTTCACGAAAATGAATCCACCTTCATCCCYATCGGCACCATCCAYGCSCTKGARAAYCCCGGTGTTATCGCGCTRGAAATGATAGAGGTTCAATCCGGTAGCTATCTGGGTGAAGATGATATTGTCCGRTTCGAGGATAAATATGGMCGGGCGTGATTCTACGTCTTTMTTAAACCTTCTATGACCGTAACAGGTCCAAKATWGCYKCCGTCTTTTCCTGCATCAGGGCGATATCGCCCCGGCTTTCTACATTCAGGCGGACAACCGGTTCGGTGTTGGAGGAGCGCAGGCTAAACCGCCAATCGGCAAACTCAAGACTAATCCCGTCCGTATGGTCTATATTTTCCGCAGCACCCTCATATTGGGCCAAGACCCGGGCAATGGCCGCCTTGGGGTCGTCCAACTTGCTGTTGATTTCACCGGACGCGGGGAACTTTTTGATCCGTTCGGCCACCATTTCAGACAGGGGCATCTGCTTGACGCAGAGCATCTCCGCCACCAGCAACCACGGAATCATGCCGCTGTCGCAATAGAAAAAATCCCGGAAATAATGGTGAGCGCTCATTTCGCCGCCGTAAATCCCATCCACTTCACGCATTTTTTCCTTGATGAAAGCATGACCGGTTTTGGACAGGATTGGTGTGCCCCCGGCTTCGCGGACCAGATCAATGGTATTCCATGTCATGCGCGGGTCATGAACGACCTTGGCCCCGGGATTTTTTTTCAGGAAAGCTTCCCCCAACAGGCCGACAATATAATAGCCCTCGATAAAATCGCCATGCTCATCAAATAGAAAACAGCGGTCARAATCCCCGTCCCAGGCAATGCCCATATGAGCGTCATGTTTCAACACCGCGTCCCGCGTATCCTGCCGGTTTTCAACCAGCAAAGGATTGGGGATGCCATTGGGGAAAGTCCCATCGGCCTTATGATGGACCTTGATAAATTCAATGGGAATATTCTTCTGTGCGAAGGCCGCTTCCAGCGCATCAACCACATGACCCGCCGCCCCGTTACCGCTGTTGACCACCAGTTTAAGCGGCGTGATATTGGCCGGGTTAATATAGGTCAGCAAATGATCAATATAGGCCTGCAACACGGATGTTTTGATCAGGCTGCCCCGGTTGGCCACGGGCGGAAAATCATTTTCCTCGGCCAGACGTTGAATATCGAACAGGCCGGTATCACCGCTAATGGGTTTTGAATTTTCCCGCACCAGCTTCATGCCATTGTAATCCATGGGGTTATGGCTTGCGGTGACCTCTACCCCGCCGTCCATATTAAGATAGGATGTGGCAAAATAGATTTCCTCGGTCCCGGTCATGCCCAAATCGGTCACATTGACCCCGCTGTCCAGCAACCCCTCGGTCAGGGCGGCCTTCAGGCCCTCAGAGGTCAGGCGTATGTCGCCGCCAACCACAATATTTTCAGGTTTGAGAAACTGGCCAAAGGCCCGGCCAATGCGGTAAGCAATATCTTCGTTCAGTTCGGGGCCCAGCTGGCCCCGAATGTCATAGGCTTTAAAGCAGGTAATTTTTGTCATAAAGCCATGAATAACTTAATTTTGCTGGCGAATAAAGGCTTTTACTTTCGGGGCGATTTTATTACGCCATTTACTGCCGTTAAAGATGCCGTAATGGCCGACTTTCTTCTGCTCATAATGGGTTTTATTGGCCGCCGGAATATTAACGCACAGGTCATGAGCCGCCTTTGTCTGGCCGATACCGGAAATATCATCCAGTTCCCCCTCCACCGTCATCAGGGCGCATTTGGTAATGGCGGACGGGTCCACCGGTCGGCCATTAGTGACCCATTCCCCCTTGGGCAACAGATGTTTCTGAAACACCACATCTACTGTCTGCAAAAAATATTCAGCGGTCAGATCCATGACCGACAGATATTCCTCATAAAACAGCCGATGTTTATCAACGCTCTCATCATCCCCCTCTACCAGATGGTCAAACATCTTCCGATGAGCCTCCACATGGTCCTCCATATTCATATTGAGGAAGGCGGATAGCTGGAGAAACCCCGGATAAACAATGCGCATACAACCCTTGTTGGGCCAGGGTACATGATAGGTCACATTCTGCTTGAACCATGACAAACTACGTTCCGCGCTCAGCTTGTTGACCTCGGTCGGACATTCGCGGGTATCAATGGGACCGCCCATCAGGGTCATGGACGCCGGAACGCAAGCRTGGTCTTCKGCCGACATCAATGACACCGCCGCCARMACCGGAACCGAAGGCTGACAAACCGCCAGAATATGGGTGTTCGGCCCCAHGGCCTCTAACATCTCAATGATATARTCAATATAGTCATCCAGATCGAATTTGCCYTTAAACAAAGGYACATCGCGSGCATCATTCCAGTCRGTAATATAGACCTTATGRTCCGGCAACATGGCCTCWACCGTACCGCGCAGGAGGGAGGCATAATGGCCGGACATRGGRGCCACAATCAACAGTTTMGGRTCRTTATTTTTAATGTYCCGCTTGAAATATTTCAGATTGCAAAAGGGCTTCTCAAGGATGTTATGTTCCTCGATAVCVRCNASWTCRBCGTCAAHRATVDYTNCADTCAGGCHRAABWWTDNGCTTGYCGTAACGNCGVGWNNABCAGCTCCATCACATCRCAGGCBGCCGAAACCTGCTTGGCCATGGGCATATGAGACAKGGGGTTCAGCGGATTGCTCAACACCTGTTGTGTCATGTCCACCGCATATCTCGCAGGTGCGAATAAACTGTGCTGAAACTCGTACATATGATACAGCATATTGWTGTCCCTTTTRMCTCTATCGCCTGATATTCCWATGRTTTYATTAATATAGGAATAATTTYTTRTAAAATCATAYTAGRCACAAGCTTAGTTGCACCGCAACATAAAATATGTAAAATAANMCTTTNACATGNAATRKATATTTGGAAAAACAGATGGAAAAACGCGCTCTTGATGGCCGMACRGCCCTGATTACCGGCTCCACCAGCGGCATTGGCCTTGCCATGGCACAGGCCTTGGCCAGTGCCGGGGCCAATATCGTCCTCAACGGTCTGGGCGACSMRRRTGARATAGARRTTCTGCGCCGTGAGATGGCGGCCAGCCATGATGTKGAGGTTGTCTATAACGGSGCSAATATGCTGGCRCCTGCTGAWATAGCGGCCATGGTGAGTGGTGCCRTTGAGCAATTCGGGGCCGTTGATATTCTGGTCAATAATGCRGGGATACAATATGTATCGGCCATTGATGATTTTCCCGAGGACAAATGGCAGGCGATTATAAATATCAATCTTGTCTCCAATTTCCACACCATCAAGGCCGCCCTGCCGGCCATGAAAAAGCAGAATTGGGGCCGAATCATCAATCTGGCCTCGGCCCATGGTCTGGTGGCCTCRCCCTATAAAAGTGCCTATGTTGCCGCCAAACACGGGGTTGTGGGCCTGACCAAAACCGTRGCGCTGGAGATTGCCGAAAGTCAGATCACCTGCAACGCCATCTGCCCCGGATATGTGCGCACGCCCCTTGTGGAAGGCCAGATTGCCGATCAGATGGCGGTCCATGATATGTCCCGGGARCAGGTGATYAATGAYATTTTCCTTATYGCCCAGCCCAATAAAAGATTCGTAGAGGTTGATGAGTTGGGCCAAATTGCGCTATTCTTATGCTCCCCGGCGGCRGGCTCCATCAATGGGATCAGCCTACCCGTGGAAGGGGGCTGGACCGCCAAGTAAAAGAGGCATNNSAYAATGAGCAAATTTCACCGCAACAAGAAGAAGCACACTWCGRGRCAAGACAAACGCGCCATCTGGCTTCTGGGCACCGCCCTAGTCATCGTCATCATCCTGTTCGCYTTCTTTTAACYATGRTCCAAAAGGATTTAGAGAAATATGGAAGCACCGGACGGCGAAAAAACAGAAATAGAGGAATAATCTATGAAACCCACACCCCCCTATTATGCGGTGATCTTTTCCAGCACCCGGACCGATGATAACGACGGTTATAAAGAAACCATAGACCATATGATGGACATTGGGCTGAAACATCCCGGTTGCCTTGGGCTGGAAACGGTCAGCGAAGGGGATCAGGGCATTTCGGTATCCTATTGGAAGGACCTTGACAGCATCAAATCATGGAAGGCCGTCACCGACCATATCACCGCTCAAAARCTGGGCCGSRAGMGMKRGTATRRWMKSWAMACCACCCGTATCGCCAAGGTGGAGCGGGAATATTCTTTTGAAAAACCGGAGGTGTAAAAATGTCCCAAGAAATTCAGCTAAATCCAAACCTTGATCCTGAAAAATATGCCCGCATATTCCGGGAGGTTGGCCGGGTTCATATCCCGGAAATATTAACGCCCGAAAGCGCAAACTGCATCTATGAGGCCCTGACCAGCGAAGTGCCGTGGCAGACAAATTTTAATGATGACGAGAATGGCCATACCCTGCATCAGGATCAGATTGAGGCCATGACGGCGGTTCAGCGCGACCTGCTCACCACTCACATCAACCAAAAAGCCCAACATGACTTTCAATATGTCTTTAACGCCTTTTCCCTATCCGATGCCCGCAAGCAGGGTATTCATCAGGAGCTTTTCATCAATCAGTTTCTTGATTTTGTAAATTCAGAAGATTATCTGGCTTTTATGCGCGCCGTCACCGGTTTTGAAGAAGCCAGCTTTGCGGATTCCCAATGCACCCTCTATCGCCCCGGTCATTTCCTGACTGATCATCTGGATGATGTGGGCGGCAAGAACCGGCTGGTGGCCATGGTGATGAATTTCACCCCCAACTGGCGCCCGGACTGGGGCGGTATATTACAGTTCATCGACGAGGACGAGCATATAACGCAAGGCATAACCCCCTGTTTCAACGCCCTGAATATCCTGAAAATACCGCAAAAACATTCGGTCAGCTATGTGGTCCCCCACGCCGAAGGTGGCCGCTATGCCATCACCGGATGGCTGCGTAAAGGAACGCCGCCGCAAATCTAAACCTGCACGCGCGTTAAAACGGCCAGAACCAGAAGCCACGATCAAGACTGCTTTCGCATTTTTTGAGCTGTGCGGCATATTTCAGGCTGTTGGCCTTGACCTTTTTCGCCACCTTCATCAGCCATTTTTTCTTGCGGTAGGTCTGGCGTTTATAGCCGCCGTGGCCTTCGTGATAGGCCAGATATTGCTTTTCCGCATCCCATTTGGAAATGCCCAGCGTTTTCTGGCTCACATCCGTGTACCAGCCAATGAAATCTACCGCATCAGCGAAATTATCCCGGTCCGCGCCGCGATTGCCGGTTTTCTTTTTATACCAGTCCCAAGTGCCATCCTTGACCTGTGCATAGCCATAAGCCGTGGATTTCCGGCCCCAGGGGATAATCCAGAATATATGGGTGCGTTCGGTGCGGGCGTTATGTTTGAAACTGCTTTCCTGCTTTATGATGGCCAGCTGTACGTGAATCGGCGTACCGTAGCGTTTTTGCACATGGCGCATGGCCTTATACCAGCCGCTTTTCTCCTTAAAGATCGCGCAACTATCATTAATATTGCTCGGCGGCATGGTCGCACAGCCGGAAAGTAGAGAAAACAGAACAATGATCAGAATTTTAAACGGCATACTTTAAATGTCCAATAGCTATTTTGGTTTCATCCCGGTGAATGACCAAGCATTTCACCATCCAGCGTAACCCCGAGACCAAGGATAACCCGGTTGGCATAATTGAAATAGGCCGTGACCTGATTGACCTCCAGAATCTCACCATCATCATAACCGCCGYCSCGCATGCGCTCTATGTCTRTCGCCCCGACTACCGMCGCCTGAAGGGTTAATTTTTTGGCATATTCAAGCAATGTTACCTGATTATCCGTGAAAGCCTCTGCCAGATTRYCCKCWTCAAAAGCCCGCCGAATTTCTTCGGCTCTTGCCTCATCTGCCAGCAGATTTTTCATGCCGTGATAATGGTGGTTCACACAATAATTGCAATTATTCAGCATACTCACATAGGTGCCAATGGCCTCAAGMAGCCACCGGTCAAGACGGTTGGCCGAATGATGCAACACGGWTTTATAGAGYGCCARATGCCCGTCCAGCGTATGAGGCCGCAGGCTGTGGGCCACCAGAATATTATCAATCTGTCCGCCCGGCCCCCTTAACCGGTCATACATCTGTTTCAACCGGCCCGTGGCGTCCTTATATGAAATGGTTTTTATCCAGGTCATATGGTCCCCTCTTTGAAATTAATTTAGCCTTCTATCGATAAATACCGTATCATAGTCTGATCAAAAACGAGGCTAAAAATGTTATCTTCACAGGATTTAACCATTACGAATATCCGAAAAGAGCTTGAGGGCATCAGCGCGGARATGATGAGACTTATTCAGAAATATAATCTGGATGCCAAAAACGCGCTGGATATTATCCCCGTGGCTCGGCAAAAAATCACCCGYACGGAGGASTATATCCGCTTTCTGGAATTATCACTGGAAGGCCGTATTCTGGGYGAGGCCGCMGCMGCCCTTGAAAAGGCRACCGTTACCGATTAANCCKYAAATTCCGCCAGATATTTCTGGGCCAAAGTTTGATAATTTWCCACCCCGAYCATCATTTCTTCCAGAGCCGCCTCTGTCAGGTCGCGGATTTTCTTGGCTGGACGGCCCACCCAAAGTTCCCGTTTGCCAACCTTTTTGCCGGGGCTGAGCAAGGCTCCTGCGGCCAGCATACCCTCGCCCTCTATGACACAACCATCCATGGTCACGGCCCCAAGGCCCACAAAGCCCCGGTCCCCRATGATGGTGCCGTGGATCATACARCTATGGCCGATTAACACCTCATCCCCGATAAGGGTGGCCGCGCCGCCGCCTTCCACATGGACCACCGTATCATCCTGAATATTGGTGCCTTTGCCAATGCGGATTTTATTGACATCGCCGCGCAAAACGCAGTTGAACCAGACGCTGGACCCCGCGCCGATCTTCACATCTCCGATAATACGGGCGCCGGGGGCAATGAATACGCCCGCGCCCAATTCGGGCCAGATACCGTTAAAACGATAGAGCTTACCGCCGCCRGSSGCGCGYCYGMAATAGTCTGAWGYCANNTTMTNMTCTTYCNCTTAAGGAAACAGGGGAGCCTGTTCCAGTGACAATGTTTCCGGCAGGTCGAACATGATATTCATATTCTGTATGGCCTGCCCTGATGAACCTTTGATTAGATTGTCAATGACCACCACCAAAATGGCCCGGTTCGGCACCCGGTCAGCAAAGACCCCGATCAGGCATTGATTGGACCCGCGCACATGACGGGTGGCCGGAACAACCCCCTCAGCCACCACATGSACAAAAGGCTCATCCGCATAGGCATTGATCAGCCCGGCCCGCAAATCCTCTACGGTCTGACCGTCCGTCAGATTGACATATATRGTTTCCAGCTCGCCCCGGTTCATGGGAACCAGATGAGGGGTRAARGTCACCATCARGTCATYRCCGGATGCGCGGGAAAGCTCCTGCTCWATCTCCGGCGAATGACGGTGGGCGGCWATGGCATAGGGATGTATGGCTTCGGAGACCTCRGTAAAGAGATTGGCCTCTTTCAGGGAGCGGCCCGCGCCGCTAACCCCCGACTTGGCGTCAATGATGATGCCGTCTTTTTGAATAAGCCCGTCCTTCAGCAAGGGGATCAATGTCAACAATGCCGCCGTCGGATAGCATCCGGGGCAGGCCACAAGACGCGCCGCCTTTATGGCGTCCCGATAATGTTCGGTCAGACCGTAAACCGCCTCTTTCTGCAATTCAGGGGCCTGATGATATTCGCCGTACCATTTAGTATAGACGTCCGTATCCCGCAGCCTGAAATCCGCCGACAGGTCAATGACCTTGACCGATCCCTTGATAGCATTGGCGTAATCCGCCGGGCGTTCAATGATCATTTCATCAATGAAGCCATGRCCCGTTTCATGGAGAATCCCYTTGATAATTTCCTGCGATGTGGCGTGAGGCAAAGCACAGAAAACCACGTCCAGTTCAAGCCCCGGCCATTCCACATCCTTGATCGCCATCAGGTCCGGCAGGCCAAGACCCGTCAAATGGGGATAGACACTTTCGATGGCCTGCCCCGCTTTGCGGTCCGCCGTTATCAGGGCAATTTCCACATGAGGATGACGCACCAGCAATCGGATTAACTCCGCCCCGGTATAGCCGCTGGCGCCCAAAATTGCTGCTCTGATCTTTTTTCTGCTCTGTGTCATCTGCTTATTTCCATGTTAGGGTCTGTGGACAATTATGGTCAGGATGTTGGCGGTCCATATTTTATCACTGGCGAGGCACAGAATGCGCCGTAGTGTTATTCACTTCAAGCATTTTGTAACGCTGTCCAGTGATAAAATATGGATCGTCCGCAGGATTTGGCCATAATGGCCCACTTTTACAGCAGTCGTCCTTGAATATACCAGTATGTCCTGCGTCCTCCTGCTTAAAATTGAGCCATTATGGCCAAACCAACACCCTGACCATAATTGTTCACAGACCCTGGGGTCTGTTAAATATTATATAGGCTTAAATGTAATATTATCCAGTCCTAAATCATCATTATATTACAGGTGCAAAGGCCCGATTCTGCTTTACGGTGCCGTAAGCAAAACTGGTATCAATGGATGAAATCGACGGTATCTGGTGRATTTTCTCCCGGATGAAGACTTCATAGTCTTCCAGATTGCGGATAATCACCCGCAACAGATAATCGTTGCCGCCGGTCATCAGATAACAATCCAGTATTTCATCTATCCGGTTCACATGTTCCTCAAAGACCTGCACGGCCTCCTTATTGTGATGTTCCAGCCGGATACGGACAAACACCGTCACCGGCAGCCCGTAAGCCACCTGATCCACGATAGCCCCATAACCGGTGATGATTCCCGCCCGTTCCAGATTGCGCACCCGGCGCAGGCAAGGGGACGGCGACAGRTTCACCCGGTCCGCCAGCTCATTATTGGTCAGCCGGCCATTCTGCTGKAGYTCRCGRATRATMTGTTGGTCTTTTTTATCCATTTYTTATMCTTTATTGGCATAATATACCAATAACTATRCATATMYGGGGTAATTTRGCAACAAATATCARYATATACATGCTATAATTASNCTTATAAATTCAGCAACAGGATAACGACCATGACAGGCCCGAAAAAMAMYWYYCCCAACAGYTTTGCCACCCGYGCYATCCATCATGGCTATGATCCACAGGATGAACATGGGGCGCTGACRCCGCCMCTYCACCTGACCTCCACCTTTGCCTTTGCCACCGCAGAGGAAGGCGGCGAGATGTTTCAGGGGGAACGCGCCGGACATATTTACTCCCGCATATCAAACCCYACATTGGACCTGCTGGAACGGCGGATTGCCAATCTGGAAGGCGGCGAAGCGGCMYTRGCCAATTCMTCGGGCATGGGGTCCATCACGTCSGTGYTCTGGACWTTYCTYGAGCCGGGGGATGAGGTCATTCTGGACAAGACCCTCTATGGCTGTACCTTTGCYTTCATGCATCAYGGYTTGCGCAAATTCGGCATCACCATCACCCATGTGGATATGTCCGATCCGGAAAATCTGGTTGARGCCATGTCGGCYAAAACAAAAAYTGTTTTYTTTGAAACCCCCGCCAACCCCAATATGCGGCTGGTGGATATTGCCRAAACYGCCCGTATTGCCAAGGCGGGCGGGGCCAAGGTGGTGGTGGATAACACGTACGCCACGCCGTTGCTCACCCGGCCCCTTGAGCTGGGCGCGGACATTGTGGTGCATTCAGCSACCAAATATCTGGGCGGTCACGGCGACCTTGTAGCCGGGYTGGTCATYGGCAGCCATGACGACATTCTGCGCATCCGTATGGARGGCATGAAAGATATGACRGGCTCYATCATGGCCCCCTTYAATGCCATGCTGGTYACTCGTGGCCTGAAAACGCTGGAACTGCGYATGGCCCGCCATTGTGAAAGTGCCATGACAGTGGCCCGGGAGCTGGACGYCCATCCTGCCGTTGAAAATGTATTCTTCCCCGGCCTTGARAATTTYGCCCAGCATGATCTGGCCAAAAAACAGATGGCCGATTTCGGCGGCGTCATTGCTTTTGAAATCACCGGAGGTCGCCCGGCCAGCATCAAAGCCATGAACCGGATGACCATGATCCACCGGGCCGTCAGTCTGGGCGATGCGGAAACCTTRATTCAGCAYCCGGCCAGCATGACCCATTCCACCTATACGCCGGAAGAACGGGCCGCCCACGGCATCAGCGARGGCCTGATCCGCCTGTCSATCGGKCTGGAAAATRTCGATGATATTCTGGAAGACCTGATCGGAGCCTTGCCAACCGCGCTGAGGAAAGTCGGTTAGCCCAAAATTTTTCACGAAAAATTGACTTATTAAACAKWAGACWCKWKWSSYAWWARMAMMYRWYTWMSCRRRSRMRWYKRKKYMKWYKKMCYGRWNTTTAWWMTKWTTTYWAWTTSWTSWWTGCMRWKSMSCCYRCATCTGTTGTCTCAGGGCGTCTATGGGGACCAGATTATCCTGTATTTCCATATGCCAGAAGGTCCAGCCATTGCAGGACGGTGCGCCCTGAAGCCGCGCGCCTACCTGATGAATGGAGCCTTTATCCTGTTTGCTGATGATGGTGCCGTCGGCGCGTACCTTTGCGCTGTGTCGTTTGCTGGAATCCAGTAAAATTGTACCGGGCTTGATCATGCCGCGCTCTACCAGATTGCCAAAAGGAATACGGGCCAATGCACGTTTGGCGGGGGTTATTTCCCGCGCTTCGGGGCTTAAAGGTTCCACCATGTTAATCCGGTCGGTGGCGAGGGAGATATATTTGTCTTCCATTTCCAGACCAATATAATTGCGGCCCAGTTTTTTGGCCACAGCCCCCGTTGTGCCGGAGCCAAAGAAGGGGTCAAGAACCACGTCCCCTTCATTGGTAGAGGCCAGCAGGACACGATAGAGCAAGGATTCAGGCTTTTGGGTGGAATGCCCCTTATGGCCGTTTACTTTCAGGCGTTCTTTACCTGAACATATGGGCAGAACCCAGTCAGAGCGCATTTGAATATCTTCATTAAGAGCCTTCATGGCGTCATAATTGAACGTGTATTTTTTCTGGTCCGCAGATTTAGTTGCCCAAATCATTGTCTCATGCGCGTTTGTAAAACGTGTGCCACGGAAATTCGGCATCGGATTGGTCTTGTTCCAGATCACATCATTCATGATCCA